>DASYEC010000027.1:0-35266 GCA_036499225.1 Conexibacter sp. | reverse complement strand
CGGCACGTCTATGCGCGCGTCGCCCGCTCAGCGGCGCTCGCGCAGCTTTGACGGTCATCGCTACCTCCTCGTCGTCTGCCTCCGTGAACGCTACGCCCCCGCGGCCTCGGGCGCCATCGGCGTAACTCCCGCTAGCGCTTTCGCCTGGACGGTCACGGTCGCGCGGCCTACGAGCCGTCGATGATGATCGCGCTGTTGCTGTATTGCTGGGCACGCGGCACACGGTCCTCGCGCGCGATCGAGCGCGCGTGCGTGGAAGACGTCGCGTGCCGCGTGATCGCCGCGAACCAGCGGCCAGATCACGCAACGATCGCGCGTTTCGTCGAGCGGCACGAGTCCGCCCTGGCCGGTCTGTTCGGCGAGGTCCTGGGCCTGTGCGCCGACGCCGGGCTCGCGACGCTCGGGATCGTCGCGGTCGATGGCACCAAGATCGCCGCCAACGCCAACCGCGACCGGACGATGACCTACAAGCAGATTGCCCAGGCGATCGTTGCCGAGTCGATCCAGATCGACGCTGCCGAGACCGAGGCACTCGGTGATGCTCGCGGCGACGAGCTCCCGGATGGGGTCGCGACGGCCGAGGGCCGTCAGCGTTGGCTGCGCGCGGCGCGTCAACGTCTCGATCAGCAGCGCGCGCACGAGGCGCGGCCGATCCCGCGTTCGCGGGCTTCGCGGCTCACGGAGGCCAAACGCCGGCTCGAGCAGGATCTCGCCGTCGAGCGCGACGCCAACGAGCGCTACGAGGCCTACCGCACCCGCGGCGTGATGAAGAACGGCCGCCGCTTCGGCTCACCACCGAAGCCCTATACGCCGCCCGCGCTACCGGACGGCAAGATCAACATCACTGATCCCGACTCCAAGCTCGTGAAGGGCATGCGCGGATGGGTCCAGGGCTACAACGCCCAAGCCGCCTGCAACGAGCGTCATCTCATCCTCGCCGCCGAGGTCATGACCGCCTCCCCAGACTTCGGACACCTCGGCCCAATGCTGACCGCCGCCCGAACCGAACTCGCCGCCGCCGGCGTGACCCAGCCACCCGCTCTCGTCCTCGCCGACGCCGGCTACTGGCACCTGGACCAGATGAACGAGCTCACCGGCCAAGGTATCCCGGTCCTGATTCCACCCGACTCAAGTCGACGCAAAAACGCGACTACGAGACCGGGGTGGAACGGCGGCGCCTATGACTTCATGCGCTCGGTGCTCTCGACCGACCGCGGCAGTGAGCTCTACAAGCAACGCGCCCAGCTGATCGAGCCGATCTTCGGCAACACCAAACACAACCGCGGCTTCATCCGCTTCGCCAGACGCGGACGATCCGCCGCCCGGACCGAGTGGCGACTGATCGCCACAACCCACAACCTGCTCAAGCTTCACCAGCACTTCACCGCCGCACCCACATGACGGCGGCGCGGCGCCGATCCCGGCGCCCGGCGACGCCAATCCGCGGAACCGACCCGGGTCAGCGCGACGACCTCGCGTGCAAGGGATAGCCGAGGGCTTCGGCCCGGGGACGGACGCTCTCGCGCCGTGTCCGTCCGTCCTGAAGCGACACGTCTGGCGACACGCGCACGGCACGCCCCCAGACCAACCCACGCGCGCGGGCACCGACGCGCCATCACCACCCGCGGCGGACGCACCTTGCGCTGTCCAAGCCTGAACAGCGAGAAGACCGTCGCTGCCCTCGCGCGCCTCAACCCCGTCTACGCCGAGCGCGATCAGGTTAGCGTGACCTTCGACCGCGACATGGTCGAACGCGCGACGGCGCTCGGTGCGGCCCACAGCTCCGAACACGGACGCTCCGCACTCATCGTTGGGCCACGACGTCGCCAACGAACTCGTCCCGGATCTCCTGAAGGCGCAGCTCAAGCGCGAGCGCGCTCGCGCACGGATCGCCCGTGAGACTGCCGCCATCGACCGGGGAGACGCTCCCGGTGCCTCGTCAGCAGTCGAGACGGAAGAGGACGCGCGAGCCCGGCGGCGTGTCGAGCGCGAGGCGGAACGTGAAGCCCGCGCTCGCGCCCAAGCGTTCAACCTTGACCTCGGGATCGCCGTTTTGAAGGCGTTCGCCAAGGTCCGCGTTGACGCACGCGTGCTCCAGATCCTGACCGCGATCGACTTCAAGGACGACCTCGACGCGATCGCCGCCCGCGGCGCCCGCTACGGCTTCCCCGGCTGGCCCGTCGCAGACACAACCGGCAACGGCAAGACCAAGACCACTACCTCGAGCGCTACCTGGTCGGCGCCAAGGCCCACGAGTTCCTGGAGGGCGCGAACAACGCCTCCGAGATCGCCGGCCGCTGCCTCGCCCTCGCCGTGATGGCCGTCCTCGCCGACGAGAACTGCGTCGCCAGGTCCAACCGCTCGATGGTGTCGCTGCACGAGTATCGCCCCGCGAGCGACACCATCCCCGGCTCATCCGAGAAGGGGCTCCCGTGGCGCCGCCAGGTCGTCGAGCTGATCGAGGACCTCGCGATCGAGCGCCTTGCCGACCACCTGACCGAACACGTCCGCGAAAACCGCGAACGCGCCCGCGCCGAACAGGACCGGCTCGCCGAGCAGGAGCGAGCGGCCGAGAAGGCGGAGACCGAGCTCCGCTCCCGGCTCGCCGATATGACACCGGACGTACGCCTCGAGGCACTGCGCGAGTTCGTCAAGCAGTACGGGCGGCACACCGAGCGCTCCCATAACCTCCGCGAGTACATCGTCACGCTCAACGCGAGCTCGCACGACGCTGCCGAAGCGGCGACCCCGCCGACGACCGACGACAGGGACGAGGAGTCCGCTGGGTCGACGGACGAGCGCTGCGAGGCGGCCATCGAAAGCTGACCATGCCCAGCGCTCTGGCGGGACGGCCTCGGCGACGCGGCTGTCCCGCCGCCGTGCTCCGCCATCGCGGCTCCGCGACTGCGCACGCGCTCCACAGACCGACCGTCGGGATGCGGACGTCTGACCGCCAGATTGTCGCCGCCTGCCGCCTGCCGCCTGCCGCCTGCCGGCTGCCGGCTGGGGCGGCACAGACGCCGCATCAGGCGGCATCTCGGCTCAGGAATGTCCGTGATGACCAAGCCGCAATGGCCTACCGAGACCGAGCGCGACCAACGACGCGCCCAGGGCCGCGAGCGTCCGCTCGTCGTCTCGCATCGCCTCAGTGGGAGGGCCCTCTATCGTCCGGCGTCCCTTGAACCTCCACCAACTATTCAATCGCCGCGAATTGCGCGAACTCGCGGCGGAAAAGCGACAGGGGCTTCTCGCTGAAATTCGCAGCGCTCCGGACGATCATGTCCTCACGGTCTTGGACCGGGAGTGGGCGGACGCCCTCGCTGAGAGATACCGGCTCGATGTGCCCGTACTGAAGACGGCTGAGCGTTGGATGGAGGAAGCGGAGGAGATCCAGTACGACGTCAGTCACGAGGCGTTCAGCCGAGCTCTCCCGCGCAGTGGCAGACAGTCCTTTGTCCGCGGCACGCGCCATGTCGTCCACATCCCTTTCACGGGCGATCCCGAGATCCTGCTTCTCAAGCCGAACGCCTTCACGGCAAGTGGACCCCCTTACGGACAGCTGCGCGGGGCCGATGTCCTAGTGACAGTCGAGTATCCCAATGACTCGCCGCTTGACATTGCTAGAGAGGTCGACGCGGCAGCCAGCGCAATCGAGCAGTGGCTTGGGTTTGCGCGCAACGATGCGGAACAGCACAACGAGCAGCTGCATCAAGAAGCGCTATCGACGATTGCCCAGCGCCGCCAAGAAATCACCACTAGACGCGAGCGCGTCGCCAGCTCCGGAATCGCAGTACGCCCGACAGGCGGCTCGAAGCCACCGATCGTCCGAGCGATTATTCGCCGACCCTCGAAGCTCCCGTTGCGTGCCTCGGCTGGAGCGCCGATTCCGCTCGACCCTTCCCTGCCGGACGACGTGTACCCGGACATCCTTGCCGCGATCGCACAAGCGGGGCGAGACATGGAGCGTAGCCGAGCTACCTACTCCGGGATGGGCGAAGAGGATCGCCGGCAAGTTCTGCTCCTGGCGCTGAACGGGCAATACCGCGGCCTCACCACGGCGGAGGCCTTCAACGTCACGGGCAAGACCGATCTCCGCATCCAATACGAAGGTCGCAACCTGTTCATTGCTGAATGCAAGAAGTGGACTGGTCAGGCCAGCCTGACAAAGACGATCGACCAGCTCTTTGGATACGCCGGCTGGCAGGACACGAAGCTGGCTGTGGTCATGTTCGTCGAGCAGAAGAACCTGACCGACGTCGTCGCCAAAGGGCGCGCCGCCCTGCTGAGCCATCCGCGGTTTACTGAGGAATGCGAAGGGGCCGACGAACTTGAACTCCGCGCACGAATGAGATGGCCAGGAGACGATGGTCGCATCGTCGATCTTGCAGTGCGGTTCATCCCGGCATAGCCGCCGCATCTGGTGATTGCCGCATTCACGAGCAGTCGCGATCGCTGCTAACGCGCTGCTCGTCGCAGAAAGCAGCAGTTCGCTCGGCGGCCCGGCTGTCACGGATTTGCGGCGTCAGCTCGAGAGCTCGAGCTACCGATCGCGCATGAGCGACGGTCCGTGCCGCAGTACCCAGCCGCGGCTCGCGCTGATCGCATCCTCGAGGGCTTGAAGGCGAGAGTCGGTCGTAAGCATCACGCGTACGCCGGGCTCGTTCCCCTCGCTCTCGTACACGCGGTAGGACACGACGGTGCCACGGCGGCCAGCGCAGAAGATCTCCTCGAACGGAGGAAGGAGCAGATGGGCCAAGTTGTCGTAATCCTTGCGACCTGCGCCGGCACCTCGAACGGAGATGTCGAGCGAGAGTGGGGTGTCTAGATCGAGGCGACGACCGTGTATCCCGAGCTTGGTTTGGTGGGCTTCCATCTCGTGCCGTACCGTCTGGGACCAGTTCGGGCCGCCCTTCGTGTTGGGAGGCAATGGGACGTAGAAAACTCCGGCCATCACCGGGTGGTGGCGCTTCATGGCCAGCAATTCGGGAATCGAGGCCCACGCGAGCCGGTCGACTTCGGCAACCGGTCCGGGGCGGTCGAGGTCGTCCGGTCGTTGGTCGAGCAGCAGGCGGTCGAGGAGAGCCTTGATCTCCCGACGCCTGCGCCGGCGCTGCTCATCGCGCATGACTGACATTTCCGATGAGTGGTCGTAGAGTCCGCCCGGCGCAAAGCGCCCTCGGCTGTTTGCGTCGTCCGCGTCCTCCGAGCGGAGATCACGAAGGCGATCGCTGTCGCGAATGTCGTCCCAACCGCGAGTCCAGAACCGCGCACCGGCCGGCTTGTCATCGTCCCAGTTCCGGTCCGTCGCGTGATCACCGAAGATCTGTTCTCGTCGCCGGAACAAGCGGTCATAGTCGGCGACATACACGCGGAGCGGGCGAATGACAATCACCACTCGTACCCCGGCCGAGGGGCCCCAGGGGAACCGTGGATCGTCCATATAGAGCCAGTCCTCAGGCTGCGCACGGCGAATCGGGTGATCAGCAGCGTGGCGACGGACGCGAAGGTGCCGGACGAGCTCGTCGTCCTCGTACACCAGTCCCTTGGCGCCGCGCTTGCCGAGCAAGTCGAGATACGCCTTGACCGACGGCGGTGATGCCGGCGGCTGAACGATCCCGACTGCGTGGAGGTCGATCTCAACGGAGACCGGCCCCCGAAATCGCCGGCGGCCGACCATCTGTGCACGGATCTGCTCCCGGAGCTCGTCACGGATGCGATCCATCGTGCGCGACTGCCTGGCGTTGTCCGGTACGCGGAGCAAGCGATCGCTGTCCAGGCGCAGTGTCAAGGCCCGTCGGTCCGAATCAATCGCGTCGAGGTAGTCGCGCCGGGGTTGACGGGCGAGTAGTTCTCCATAGCGCTCCAGTTCCTCGGAGCTTGGTGGAGGTCGGCGCCCTAGCTCGTCGGGAGTTATGAACCGCGCCACAGTCTCAGCCTACGGGCCATCTGCGCCAGAAGACTGGCATGTCGATTCGGACGACCGTCGGCGGGCACGGCCGGGGCGCCTCCCGATTCATCTGCCGCAGACGCAGTAGACCGCTTTGGGATGTGCCACGCGAACGGTCGTATGACGTGGCGAAACGCTTGGGCCTCTGACACGAATGCGCGACGAGGACGAAGCGGCACGGCCTCTGACCCCAGAGTTGTCGCGTGCTTGCGGCAGCGAGCGGCTGTCCGAGCTCCGCGCGTCCAGCCAGCCAGGAGTGGCCCGGCACGCGAACGGACCGGGGGGTGGGGTCTGGACTGCTCGGCATAGTGCCCGTCAGGGCGCAATCCGCCGCGCCACTTCCGACAGGAGATCGGTAGGGGCAGGTAGCTAGTCGGAAGTGGCGCGTGCGTTCGCGCCGCGGACGGGCTGGGAGCCGGCATGTCCAGCCCCCACCCCACCAGCGGCCAGGTCGACCCGCCGACGGCGAAGCAGCTCCGGTCGCTGAGGTCGCTAGCGCTCTCGCGCGGCCAGACGTTCAGCTACCCGAAGACGAAGGCGCAGGCCTCGGCGGAGATCCGTCGGCTGCTCCAGGTCCACGGGCAAGACGCGGTCGATCGCCAGATCGAGGCCGACGAGCTCGAAGGCGTCCGGGCCCCGCGCGACGCGACGGCGATTCGCGAGGGCGAAATCGTCGGTCACGGCAGCAGCGCTCGCTGGAGCCAGCGTCACCCGAGGGCGTCGTCATGACTCCGGTCGAGACGCAGCGCGAGCTCGGTCGCTACCGATTGCCCAGCGGTGAAGAACGGATCGTCGTCGGCGAGCGCATCGAGGGCCACGTCGCGGTCAGCGACATCCCGGCGCACGACGAAGGGCGCGTGTTCCTCGTCGAGCGCCACATCGAGAGCAGCGCTGCTCTGGCCGGCCTCGTGGCGGCCTACATCGCCGACTCGATGGAGCGGGGCGAGCCCGCCGTCCTCGTCCCCCGCGACCTGCGCGAACGATGACGGCGAGCGACCGCACGCGTACGCGAGAACTCGCAACGTTCTACGCGGAGCACAACGGACATGTGGCCGGAGCCGTGCGCCAGCGTGCGCGCGGGCTCGGCGACACCGTAGTCGCTGACGCCTGCGCCTTCGCCTGGCTCGCACTGGTACGGCGAAGTGATGTGAACCTGGACTCCCGCGGCTTGAACTGGCTGATCACGGTCGCGGTTCGGCAGGCCTGGCACCACGGGAGACTGATACGCCGGGAGACGCCAGCAGGCGTGTTCCGTTCCGAGAAGACCGACATGAGTTGCTCGAGCCGGAAGGCTCGGCGAGCGACCCGCTCGATCGGGCGATCGCCGCGGAGGAGCACGCCGCTGGTGTCGAACGCTTCACGCGCCCGAAGTCCCGGGAGCGCCGCGACCTCCTGCTCCACGCAGCGCTTGAGCTACGGCTTGCGGGCGCGGATGATCGGCGAGCCGGCGTGCTCGTGGACGCGTTGGGTCTCGGTGATCTCGACGTCGGTGAAGCTAGGGGAGCTGCGGGCCCGACCCCGGCCGGTCAGGGCATGGCTCGGCCGGTCGAGCACGTCGCGCTCACACGCGCGTAAGCAGTGCGGCCAGCACCGCATGCGACCCGGGCGCGCGCAGACCATCCACGGCGTCGACGGCAGCCCGCAGGTCCTCCAGGCGGACGTCCCGGCATTCGCTCGCAAAGCGCGCAACCCAGCGAACCGCGGCGCGCTCGAATGCGGGGTCGTCGACCTCCTCCATCAGCATCAAGAGCTTCGCCGCGTCCGCAAGCGTGATCCCACCCGGGAGCTCACGGGCCGCAACACGAGCGGAGCCAAGGTCGCGGGCGGCGAGGGCGGCATCAAGACGGGCGCGCGTGACTGGATACGGAGACACGAACGTATGTTCGCACACGCTGGTCTCGCAGCGGTCTGAAAGTGCGGAGACTTGTTCTCGCGCGCGAAGCGGCCGCACAGGTCTGGTCACCGCCTGCAGCCCGCGTAGGATCCAGGGCGCCGTGTCGCGGCTGATCGATCGCATCCTCAGCGACGGGCTGCGCGAGCTGCGCGCCTCAGATATCTACCCCGACTGGTTCGCGCGCGCACATCAGCGAGCTGGTCGCCGCCCACGGCGAGAGGCCGGCGATGGCCAGTCTGCTGCGCGACCGCCTCGACCCTCGCTTCACAGCGCCCGACGAGGAGACCGTTATGCGGCGGCTGGCCGGCGTGCCGGTGTTTTGCGCCGACGATGTCGGCCGCTGGTGCGAGACCGTCCCGTTCGACTCGAACGTGTTCGACATCGTCAGCGTGCTCGCCCCGCCATACCCGGCGTTTTGGGTGGAGGTGCGGGGCGTCGCGAACCAGCATCACGCGCATGCCTTCGGCGCCCTAGTGACCGACATCACCCCGCAGGTCAACCCGGACGGAGACGTCGCGACGGAGCAGAGCGACGTGCGCTGGTATCTCCGGCGCGAGCTGTTCATCGAACCCGTGAAGGGCCGTGGTGCGCGGCATGCGGCGAGCTTCTTGCTGCCGTTAGACGACACGGGTCGGATCCTGCCGACTCAGGTGGGGCGCCGCGCCGTCGCGTGGCTGCCGAAGCCGGTTGATGGCTCGTATGAGCTACCCGCGGAGACGAACCGACTCTTCACCGCCGCCCTGGCCAGCCTGGACTTCGCGGTGCTGATGACGGTCTGCTTCCTCAACTGCACCAACGTCGGCACGCGCGAGGTCACCGTACCGCCGAAGCTGGTGGCCAAGCACCGCCGTCGTCACGGCCGTGATCCGATCAGCTTCCACATGCTCGACATCGCCCCTATGACGCGGGCCTTGGAACGCGAGGGCGGCATCGCCGGGAACGGATTGAAGCGTGCGTTGCACCTCTGCCGGGGGCACTTCAAGACCTACACAGCGGAGCGGCCGCTGTTCGGGCGCACTGCGGGCACATTCTGGTGGACTGACCAAGCGCGCGGCACCGTCGAAGAGGGCGTCGCCGATAAGGACTACCGCGTTCACCCTCCCGGCGAACCGCCGCCGGCCTGACGCACACGCTGCCACGGACGTGGTCAGGACACCCCGGCTGCGCTCCCGCGGGGACTTTCACGATGGCCGGTCGCGGGCGCGCAGCACCGCGAATGCGGAGTACTCGAAGTGAAGCTCGGTCCAGCCCTCCTCCGGCGCCCGGAGCACGTGGCCCTTCTTCGCGGGGTGCTCGGTCCAGCCGGACTGCATCGCGTTGTACGTGACGTGCAGCTCGTCGTTGTCGCGCATGTGCTCGCCGAGCACGAGCGCGAGACGGTCGACAAGGTCCTGCATCGTGACCGCGGCGATGTAGAAGACGCGGACGCCACCTTCCTCCGCGAGGACGATCTCGCCGCCGGGCATCGCTGCGTCGCCGCCCGGCGGTTCAGGCTCGCGATCGCTCACGTGACGTCCTCGGCGACGACGTCCTCCACGACGGACGGCTCGACCGCCGGAGCGGGTGCGCATGCTGCTGTGACCTGCGCACGCAGTGCGCGGTCGCGGTACCACGGGCGCAGACTGATCCACGCCGGCGCGATGTTGCCGTAGACCAGCAGCGCGGTGTCGCGCTCGGCCTGGCGGACGCGGTCCGGAGCGGCGAGGCGCTTGAAGTCCTTGCTGTAGGTGCGCGAGCCGAGGTTGAGCTCGAGGCGCTGGCGGTGCGTGGATACCTTCTCGATCTCTTCCTCGCCCAGCACGGCACCAAGGTAGTCGAGCGTGGCGCGGTCGGCGATGCCAGAGCCGAAGAGACGGGCGACGTGATTGGCCATCACCGTCTCGGCGCGGTCGCGTCCCCAGCGCTCGCTGATCTGGCTGAGGTTCTGGAACACCGAGAGGACCTGCACGCCCTGGCCGGCCGCGGTCGAGGCGATCTCGCCCAGGTTCGGCAGCGGCGCGACGTTGGCGGCCTCGTCGAGGCACAGCAGGAGCGGCGGGTCGATCGGCTGCCCGGTCCGTGACGAGCGTGCGAAGGCCGCTTCCACGACCGCGTTGATCAGCGCCGTGAAAAGGCCGCTGAGCCGGTGCTGGTCGTACGCCGGCGCGGACAGGTAGAGCGTGTTCGACCCGTCCAGCAGCCACTGGGGATCGATGCCGCCCGCGATCCCGGTCGCGCGCGCCACACTCGGCTCGAGCCAGGGGTCGAGTGCGGTCTCGAGGGTCGCGATGACCGAGGACCGGTAGCGGCTATCGCGGTCCTGCAGTCCCAGCAGAACGTCGAGCGCGACGTCGGCACCGTCGGCGCCGCACGTCGCCAAGACGTCCGCGATCTTGTCGACCGTGCTCTCGGCCTCGAGCCGCGCCAACCAGCGCAGGACGTCGCCCATCGGGCGCGAGCTGTGCGCGGCGGCGAGTAGGACGGGCGCGAGCAGACGTGCGGCCGCGGGCTTCCAGTGGCGATCGTCGACCGACGCAGCGAAGGCGTCCTTCTCGCGGATCAGCAGGATGCCGGCGGCGGTGCGCCGCGCCGCGCTCCAGCTCGTCGACGCGGCGATCGGCGACCAGGGCGCCGTCGGCAGCCCCGTGGAGTTCGTCGGGTCGAAGAGCTTCGTCTCGCCGCGGCGAGACCGCGCTGCGAGCGTGTCCTGCACGAGATCGGCCTTGATCGACGTCGCTAGCACGGGCCCGTCCCATTCCAGGATCGCGGGGACCACGAGGCTGGTCGTCTTCCCCGACTGCGTCGGAGCGACGACGAGTACCGAGGTGCGCGGCTCGCTCGCTACGAGCTGGCGCTGGTAGCGCCCGAGGATCACACGACCGCGCCGCGGTCCCTTGACCCGCAGCTGACGCAGATCGCGCGCCGCTGCCCAGCGGGCCGCACGCCGGGCCTTCGCGCCACCAACACCGCGCACGCGTCCCACTAGCCAGAGCGCCGTCACCGCGAGCGCGACAAGAAGGCCGAGCGTGACGACCAGGCTGGCGAGCATCGGCGTGCGGTCCGGAAGCTCGCCGCGCACGGGCGCCGGCCACGCTCGGGCGGGGTCGTCGAGATGGCTGGGCAACTCCGCCAGGACCGCCCCGGCGTCACTGAGGCTGACGAGCACCGGCCCGTGCCCTGCGGCTACGCCGCCGATCGCGCCGGCGATCCAGACCAGTAGAGAGCCACCGCCGACCACCGCGCTGACGACCGCGAGGAAGACGCCGGCGCCGGCCCCGTTGTGCGATGGCTGGGAGCGCGGACCGCGGCTCACTGAGCGAGCCCCTCGCCCTCCGAGGCCGCCCCGTCCGTGTGCAGCGGCGCTCCGTTCGGTGCGATCACCGGCAGGCCACCCCCGGCGGCGTGCCGCGCGGCGTAGTGATCGACCAACTCCGGCTCCTGCCGCGGATCGAGTTCCAGCATCGCGCCATCGGTGTCGACCAGGCGGCGCTCAAGGTCCGAGAGGACGTGGTAGACCAGGAACGAGCGGTTGCCCACGCGCCACAGCGCCTCGCCCTGGTGGAGCGTCTTGATCAGCTCGCTCTCGGTCGACGACAGCCCGAGCAACTCGCTGGTGAAGACCGCCTCCTTGGCGTGCTGGTGGTAGACGATCGTGGTCGACGCGTCGGCCAGCAGGCCTTCCGCGAGTCGTTGCTGGCGGGTGCCTTCGTCGCCCGCGGCGCGCAGATCGGAGAAGCGGTGCAGCACGAGCCAGTGCTGCACGCCGGTCTGTCGCGCGAGCTTGAAGGCGGCTTGGTAGTACTCGCCCAATCCCGCGATCGGCAGCGCTCGCCAGGCCTCGTCGTTCGTCCGGATCACCTTCGGGACGGCCTTGCCGCGCCCCTCCATGTCGCGCTTGCGCTCGCCGCGATTCGCATCCAGGAACGTGGTCGCGCAGACCATCATGATCCCAAGCGCGAGGTCGCCGCCGGCGATACCCGCCCGCACCGCAGAGAGGTCGAGCGAAACCGCGGGCGCGTCCCAGATGTGCTGCCCTGCGGTCGTCGGCCCGTCGAACATCCCGGCCAGCGGGCCATGGCACAGGCGCTTGAGCGCCAGCGCGCAGTCGCGCAACTCCTCCCGCGCCTCGTTCGGACAACGGACCATGAGCTCCTCCGCCAGCTCGCGCGTCGGCTCGCGCAGCTGGTCCAGCACGTCCGGTATGCAGACCTCGGCGTCGTCCGCGCGGCGATCGGCCTCCATCAGGGCGCCGGAGAGCCCCACGTGCTCGGCCTGCGTCAACGGTCGATCGAGCATCGCGCGCGTGACGGCCTCGAGCAGGCCCTCACGCAGCTCGCGGCTGCCGATCCGCGTGAGCGGATTCAGGCGCGTGCCGCCGCCGGGCTGCAGGCGCAGGACGATGCCGCCCATCGCTTCGATCAGCGGGCCGTACTCGCCCTTCGGGTCGATGTTCTCGAAGACACGACCGAAGACGCGCTGGCGGAACGGGTACGCCTTCGACAGTGCACTCTTGCCCCAGCCGAGCTGCCCGATCACGATCACGTTCGCGTCGGTCAGCAGCCCGGCCGTGTAAAGGACCCACGGGTCGTAGACGAACGAGCCGCCGTGCTGGTCGCGGCCGACGTAGACGCCGCGGGCGCCCAAGCCGGCCTCTGCTACCGCCGGATAGGCCGACTGCACATGCGCGGTCGAGGCCTGGTGGCCGCGGCGCTCCGCGTGACGTCCCAGCCGCATCACCTGCGCGGGCGGTGGCTGCGAACGCTGCCGCTCACGTGCACGCCGTCGCGCCTCGGCGGCGGCACGCCGCTCGGCCCGGCTCATCGGAGCCCTCGGCAGAGTGGCAGCGCTCCGTAGGTGAACGCCTCGGCTTGCTGGCCCCACATGCGCTCGAGTCGCAACGGCGCCTGCTTGGCCTCTAGCTCCACTCGTGACACGGCCGCCTCCAGCTCGTCGACGGCGCCTACGCCGCCGGCGGCGGCCGGCGCCGACACCGTCACGTAGGCGGCGAAGCGGACCTCGGCGTGGCCCTCGGCCAGCTCGCGCTCGCGCCGGTGCGTCGCGTCCTCCTTCTGGCGCTGGCGTTGGCTCGTGCGCTGTCCGATGCGGGCGCGCAGCGAGGCCTCGGTGTCGGCCTCGGTGGCGGCGCGCTCGACCTTGCGGATCGCTGTTCCCGGGCCGACGAGGTCCATCACCATCGCAACGCTGCGCGTGCTGCGCGTCTGCATCAGGAGCGGCTGCAGGAACGTCGCGCGCACGTCGATGCGCGGCCACTCGGCCACCCACAGCGTGGTGTGAACGGCGCCGTCGGTCGCGATGTGCGACCAGTGCTCGTCGCGGGCCATCGGGCCGGCGGCGAAGTCCGCGATTCCGCCATCGCCGCCGCGGACGCGCTGTTGCCGTCCCCAGGGGTCGTACGCGTTGCGGATTGCCAGCGCTAAGCCCCGCCGCGTAAGCACGCCGGTGACGGCAATCCCTGCCGCGTCGAGCAGCTCGGCGATCTGGCCGACCTCGCCGGCGAGCACAGCGAGCGCGCCGAGGTCGCCGCCGCCGACTCGCTTGATCGCGCGACGCGCGGCGGGACGCCGGGCGTCGAGCTGCACGCAGAACAGCAGCTCGTGATCCTCGGCGACGTCTGGCGACCGTCCGAGCAATTGCATGTAGGAGACGAGCTCCGTCGGCGGCGCGTCCAGCGAGGCGTCACCACGCTTGTGGTCGTAGAGGTAGTCGGCCATCGCGTCGCCGTTGGCCGGCAGCGTGCGCTCGATCCACGCCAGACGGCGTAGCGGCGTGTCGTCCCGCGCGAGCGCGGCCAAGACGCCGCCGTAGTCGGCCAAGCGCTGCTCGCGTTCCTCGGCGCCCAGCAACGCGAACGCTTCTCCCTGACAGCGAAGGGCCGCCGTGACCGTCTTCGCCCCGCGATCGACGACGACTCCCATCAGTGCTCCCTGGTAGCCCGCCAGTTCGCCCTCCATGAACTCCAGTCCGGCCAGCTCCGTAGGCACGGACCGTGGTTCCTCTGGCCGGTCGGGCTCCAGTCCGCCGTCGGGCACACGCACGAGGTGGCCGACCTGCGCAAGCTGCGCGCGGAAGCGTGCCTTGCGCGAGAGCCGCCCGAGACAGAAGCGGATCGTCAGCGGAGTCCATTCCTCGATCGTGTGCCCGCGGACCGGCACCAGCAGGATCCCGCCGGCCAACGCGATTGTCGCGACCGCGAGCAGCAAGCCGAAGAAGTTCGCCTGGTTCAGAAATCCGAGGCCGACCATCCCGGCCAGGACGAAGCCGACGAGCTGCGGGACCCGCAGTCCGAGCATCACGCCGCCACGCTCGAGCGGGCCGTAACGGTACGTCGTGTCCTGTCTCATCACGCGCCTCCGGTCATTCGCTTCCGCTCGGCCGCGACGGGGGATCGCCGCCCGGCGGCTGTTCGCGGCGCGGAGACGGACCAGCTCGCCGCGACCCGCCACCGCTGTTGCCCGGCGGTGAGCCCGCTCCGCCCTCGGGCGAGCGACGCTCTGAGGGCGCGCGGCTTGCTCCGCCCGTCGCCGAGCTGTCGCCGGTGGATGGGCTGCGCTCGGCATCACGCGGCCCCGTTGGCGGAGCTGACCCGCTACCGGACGTCCCCTCCGCGGTCTGTCCCGCGCGCTGGCCAGC
The DNA here is from genome assembly GCA_036499225.1 of Conexibacter sp. Taxonomy (GTDB): domain Bacteria; phylum Actinomycetota; class Thermoleophilia; order Solirubrobacterales; family Solirubrobacteraceae; genus Conexibacter. The sequence continues at coordinate 20,795 of DASYEC010000027.1, read as the reverse complement.
CGCCTTACCCGCCGCGGACGTGATGCCGGCCGCGGCCGCCACGGTGCCAACGTAGCCGCCGGCCTTCGCGGCAGCAGCGCTGCCGCCTGTCGCTCGGGTGCTGGCGGTTGAACCACCCGCCGCGCCCGCCTGGCCGGAACCGCCTGCCTTCCCGAATCCGCCGCCACGTCGAGGGCCACCCGCGGGACTGCCGCTCGCGCCGCTGCCGCCGCCGCGTGCGCCGTGGATGCGGCGACCGACGCTGCGCGCGTTGCCCAGCGACCCTCCAACCTTGGACGCGCTGCCCGCCATGCCGTCGCGGGCGCCCTGGTGGGCGGCGCGCGCTGCCCACGCGCCTTCCGCGCTCATCGACACGAGCGTCATGAGCGCCCACGGCGCGCACGCGGCCAGCGCGAAGATGACGATCGCCGCCAGCAGCACACCGACATCGCCGCTGGCTTCGCCCGTGATTGCCGCGGCTGCCGCGTGGCCGGCGAGCGACAGCACGGTGATGACGACCGGCTTCATCGCGATCAGGACGAACAGAACCTTCACGAGTCGGCTCTCCCATTCGCGCAGCGGCGGCCAGATCGAGGCCGCGAGGGCCGCGGGGAGGAACAGCACCGCGATGTAGATCGCCGCGGAGCGCAGAAGCATCTCGATCCAGACGAGCAATCCCGCAAGCACCTGCACGAACGCGAAGAAGAACGCGATCGCCGACGAGCCGAACCCGCCGAAATTGTCCTTGCCCCACGCGTCCCCGACCTCGTTCCAGAACTGTCCGGCGCTCTTGCCCATCGTCGCGCCGGCCATCGCGTTAGAGATCTCGTCCGCGACGCCAAGCGCGACCACCGTCAGCACGAGCACCAAGCCGGTTCCGAGCCCGGCGCGGAGCATGCCGTAGACCGTCGCGCCCAGTGCTTCCGGATCGCGCCTGATCGCCGCTGAGGCCAGCGAGATCATCGCCACCAGCGCAGCCAGGCCGAGCCCGAGCGCGATCATCGAGTCGAAGCGCTGCTGATACCAGCTGGCCTTCAGCTCCGGCGTCGACGTCGTCTGGATTCCCGTTGCGATCTGCTTGGTCGTCCAGGTTGCAGCGTCGACCATCCATTCCGTCGCTTGGTTGAGGACGCCGGTCGCAACGCCCTTGGCGATGCGCGTCGGGGCGCCCGTCACCTCGTCGATCGCACTCTTGCCGACGTCGCACGCGCCCTCTGCGATCTGGTCGATGCCGGGGATGCCCGGGCGGCACTTGTCGCCGAAGTCGTCGTCCTTGTTCCTGTTGTTGCTCTGCTCCGGGCTCGCGGCCGGGTCGGTGCCGCCTGTCTGCGCGACGGCCCTCCCGACGCAGACGCTCATCGCCAGCAGGACGACCAGGACGATGGCGAGGAGTCGTCGATCTCCCATCAGTCGTCGCCGTACGTCGGCGCGGTCATCCCGCGCAGCTCGCGGTCGAACGTGTCGGTCTCGAGCGAGGCGGAGTCCGTGTAGCCCACGCGCGCGGGAGCGGGCGCCGGGCGGTGCGCCTCGTCCATCGCCTCGACACGCCAGCGCTGGCCGTCCCAACGCAGGGTGGTCTCGGTCAGGAACCATCGTTGGCCGGGGCGTTGTTGCGGACCCCAGTTGAAGCCGGCCGTCCAGGTGGTGATCTCGGCTCGAGTGCCGTCGTACGTGTCGAGCCGGCGAGCGGCCACAATCGCCAGCCCTCGTCCACCCGTCGCGTAGTTCTCGACTGCCGCGGCCGACCGTTCGCGGATGGATTCGCCCTCACGAAGTGCGCCGTCCTGCCCCTCGGGGACCCACACGATCCGCACCAGGCGCGCGTAGGCCGCGCGGTCCTGGACGATCGTCTCTGTCACCCGGGCCACGTAGTTGTCGGCCGCGGCCAGCGCGCCGGCGCGAGAGCGCTGGACGCCGACCGCGACGCCGTCGATCGTGCGAACCGCGCCGGCCACGCCGACGTTCTCGTGGCCGCCGGCGGGCGTCTGGGGAGCGCTGACCGCCTGACTCCCCGCCCATGCCGCCCCAGCGATCGCGAGCGCCGCGACCACCGCGGCAACAACAAGCGGCCAGCGACGCTCGGTCATGAGCTACCGGTGTTGTAGGCGAAGTTCAGGATCGCCGCGGCGGCGCCGACGAGGAAAGCAACCCCGGTCGAGACGGCCATGCCGACCTTGCCGCCGGTGGCCGTGTAGTCGTTGCCGATCCTGCCCCCGATCGCCCAGCACGCGCCGCCGATGAGGAACCCGGCGGCCGCAGCGATCAGCGCGTACCACGCGAAGCCGTTCACCACCTCCTCCAGGCCCTTGGCGCCAGGCGCCTTGGACTTGTCGGGTTTGATGCTGACCTGCGCGACCATCAGCGCCGCGGGGCTGATCGCCAGCACGGCGCGGTCGTGAAGCTGCTGGAGCGTCTTCATGGATTCCTCCCATGCGCTTACTGCGCGATCGAGCGACGCAGTGCGTCGGCGGTGAAGCCGTCCGCGACCGCGGCGGCCAGTTCGAGGTAGGCCTGACGTGTGGCCGGCGAGAGCTCTTGGACCGATGCCTCGGCCCCCGCCTCGAGGACGGCGTCCCAGGGGATGCGCACGACCGCCGCGACCCGCTCCGCGAACAACTCCTCTACGCGATCGAGGTCGAGCTGGCTTCTGGGTCGCACCTGGTTGATCACCGCGACGGCGCCGGCAACGAGATCGGCGTGACCGTGCTCGCCGAGCCAGTCCAGCGTGCTCATCGCCGTGCGCGCGGTGTCCAGGCTCGGGCCCGAGACGACGACCAGTTGATCCGCGAGCTCGACGATCCCCTTCGCGGCCGACTCCAGCACGCCGGTGCCGGTGTCCATCAGGACGAGGTTGTAGTGGTGCTCCAAGAGGTCGACGACCGCGTAGAAGTCCTGCTTGCGCAGCGCCTCGGTGATGCTCGGGTCGTCGTCGGCCGCAACCACCTCCAAGCGAGTCCCGGCCTGCGAGGTGTAGGCGCGAATGTCGGCGTAGCGGGCGATCGCGTCGCGATCGCGCAGCAGGTCGGTGATCGTCGCCGTGGTCTCGCGCCGCACCCGGTAGGCGAGCGAGCCGGCGTCGGGGTTGCCGTCGAGAGCGATGACGCGATCGCCGCGATGCGATGCGAAGGTGTGGCCGAGCTGGAGCGTGGTGGTCGTCTTGCCTACGCCGCCCTTGCGCGACATCACTGCGATCCGGCGACAGCCGACGACGCGCGCCTTGGCCCGAGCGACCATGTCTCGCTCCGCGAGCTCTGCTTGGCCCGGCCCGAGATTGACCCGTCCGCCGGTCAGCAGGTAGATCAACCTCCGCGGCCCTGAACGCGGAACCTCCGACCTGGGCCGCAGCAACCGCTCCGATGTGAAGTCCGTTGCCGTCGGCGCATGCGATCGCTGCTCCGATCGACGCGGCGAGCTCCCGCTCACCGTGGCGCGAAGTGGCGAGAACTCGTCTTGCTCGGCGCCTTGGTGTGCCGTTGCGGCGATGCGCTGCGGCGGGTTGCTCATTGAGCCTCCGATCCGATGCGTGGCTTGGCCGGCGGCGGCGTTCGAGCGCCGGCGACCTGCTCGAACACCGAGACGCTCGACCGACCGGGGCGTATGGTAGAACCGCACATAGTGCAATTAGACCATACTCCGCGGCGAACTCGTCTAGCGCAGCGAAAGTTCGGGAATCGCGCCACTTGGGAGATCGCGATCAGATGTCATGCCGATGCTCTGATACACGCCGCTGTGCGGCTGCGGCGCTCACGGAACGATGCGAACCGCGCCGGCCCGTCGCCGGACTCCCTCAGCCAGCGCAAGCCGGGTAGCTGGGCGCTCGTCGCGCGACCCTCCCCCTACAGGGAGCTCGTCGTCGGGAGGGAACAAGCCGTGGTCCGAGTCGCGGCTGCGCTCGCGTTGGCGATCGCGCTGGTCGGCTGTCGAGCCCACGACGGCTCGCCTACCGCGACCTCGACGGCGCATTCGCCAGCGTCTCAGGGGCGTCCGATCGGGGCCGACGCTGACGTTCGCGTCGACGCGGTGGCGGCCGCCGTTCGTTTCGTCCGCGGATACCTGGCCTTCCAGGCCGGACGGCTTCTGGCGGAGCGCGTCCCGGGTGCAACCCCGCAACTGCGCGCCGCGCTCAACCGGCTGCGCTTTTCGCCGGCGTCCAGGTCCCGCCGGAACGAGATCGTCAGTGCACGGCTCGAGCGGATCGGCGCGCGCGACGCTCGCGTGACGGTCCGAGTGCGGAGCGTCGACGAGCGGCTGACCTATCCACTCGCGATCGACCTCGTTCGTCGCGACGGGCGCTGGTCCGTCTTGTCCGTCGGCGACGACACCTGAGGCCGACCGGCCGCCTATGCCTCGTCGCCTGGCTCTCCTCGTAGTGGCTCCGCTCGCCCTCGTCCTCGGGCTCTCGGTCGTCCTCATGGGTGGCGATGAGTGCCCGGACGGCGCCGCCGCGAACGCCGGCACGCTTTCACGGGAGGCCAGACGGGCCATCCCGCCCGACATCGCCGAGATCTACGTCGCGATGGCGAGACGCTGGAACATTGATGTCGCATTCTTGGCGTCGATCGGCGCGCAGGAGACCGATCACGGGCGGAGCCCAACCACCAACGAGGTGAACGCGTCGGGCTGCCAAGGACTCATGCAGCTCGGCGTCGGCGGCACATGCGGCGACTACTGGGGCCGCAACAAGTGCGACGGCAATGACGACGGACGCGAGCTCGTCACGGACTTCTGGGACAACGTCTGCGCCGCCGCCCGCGGCCTGCGCCGCGATAAGGGCGCGCCGCCCGCCGGCGGCTCGGAGGCCGCCTACCACCAGGCCGCCTGCAACTACTACGGCGCCTGCGCCGACGGCGTCGCCGACTACGCCGACGAGGTCATGGCCCGCGCGAAGCTCTACGGCTTCGTTGGCGGGACGACCACCGATCCCGCCGGCCTGCCGGTCGCCGACGAGGCTTCCGGCAGCGGATGCACGGGCGTGGCGATCGCCGCCGGTGACGGCGAGTTCATCCTCGACCCGGGTGCCAATCGCCCGGGCACCGAGCTCGCGCCCGAGCTCGTGGGGTTCGTCCGCCGGATGGCGGAGTTGCTCCCGCGTCCGCCGATCATCACCACGGGGTCCAACCACAGCCCGACGACCACGAGCGGCAGACCGTCCGACCATTGGACGGGCAACGCCGCGGACTTCGGCTCAGTTCGCAACGGATTCCCCGCAAGCGGCGGAGGCTACGGCGACGAGATCGCGCTCGCCGCGTTTCTCGCTGCCGGCGAACCAGTCGAGTCAGCTCGAGCGAACGCGCGCAGAGGCGGGCTCTTCACGATCCAACACGGTCCGTTGCGAATCCAGATCATCTGGAAGACCCTGGAGGGCGGAGACCACTACGACCACGTTCACGTCGGGGTGCGTAGGGGAGATGCCGTCAGCGTCGTAGAACCGCCGTGATCTGTACCGATAGCAGCCGCGGCGCGTCAGCCACCGCGAAGCGGCCTCAGCTGCGTCGCTTGGCGCTCACGTCGAGCGGCCGTCTATTAGCGCGATCGCGGCGTCGGCCAGCTCCCGCATCACCTGATCCATCTCGTGGTTCGCGTGCAGCACCGGAGCTGTGGTGAGCGCCCGAAGCCGCTCGCGATCAGCTTGGAATGCTTCGCAGACCATCGGCGCGTAGCGATTCAGCGCCGACCGACGATCGACCCACGTCCTCTGCCCATCCACTTCGGCCCACTTATCGATGTCGAGGGCTGCGTTCGCGGCATAGCTGAAAAGCAGAGTGCTGTCAGGCAGGTTCGATTTGAGTTCAGTCACTGCGACTCCAGACGCGCGTGGGGCAATTTCGCAATTTCCACCATACGCCGCGCTGCAGTCGGAAGGCCCGAGAGGCGTGGCTGGGGGACTAGTAGGGGCGCACCTGCGCCGCCGAGGCGCTGAGATCGATCGAGCGGGCTTGCCGGCGACTTCGATGGGCTCCTGAGCGCAGTGAGCCGATGAGGTCGTAGGTGCGTGACTTCGGTAGCTGCTGCAGACAGCGCGCTGGTCCTGCCGCTGGCGCGTCTGCCCCAGGCGTAGCGGAAATTGCGTGCCCAGCTGTGCTTGCGGCGGACGATCACGACATCCAGCGGACGCGCGATCGCCCAGTATTGGTTCCGCAGTTGGGCTCCCGTGCTCGCTTCCGTGTCGTCCTCGACCTCCGGGAGGATCCCGGCCACCGATGACGGTCAACGATCTCCTGCGCCTGGCCCCGTTCTCCCTCGCGATCATCACGCTGCTGCTCGCGGCGGGAGGTTTGTTCTACTCGCACGCGTACAACCGGTACGGCCATGACGTGGCGATCGCGTTCGTCGCACGTGTGCGTTTCGCGCTCGCTGCGGCGACGACGCTGGTCGTCCCGGCGCTGATGCTCGTGTCTTTCGGGCGGGGCGACGTGCCGGATTGGCTCACACGGGCGCGCGCATCGGTGTTGGTCGGTCTCGGCGTCCTGGCGACGCTTGGAATCGCGGTCTATCTCCTCCAGGCGGTCGGCCGCCCGGCCACCTTTCTCTCGTCGGTCGGCCGAAGGGTGCGGCCGAATCGTCTGAACCGCTACGCCCAGGCCAAGCGGTGGCGCGATGACGACGTCTTCGACGCCGACCTGCAGACCCGCGCGTGGAAGGAAAGCCGACCGCCCGATGATTCTGCCCCGGCCGAACGAGTCTGGCCCATGAAGATCGAGCTTCCGGACGCCGCCGACGAGCGCCGCGTGCGTCGGCGGATGGCGGCTCGGCGCCTGCTGCTGCGCGCGTACCGCACAGACCCGAGTGAGATGCTGTTCAGCGGCGCGGCAACGGGCCTGCGCAACGGCGACATGCGGACCTGGAGAGCCGCGCTGGACGTGATCGGGCGCAGGCTTCGAAGTTCGAAGCTGACGCCGGCCGCGATGGAGCTGATCGTCGAGAACGCGCTGGAACTCGAGGAAGGCGCCCACCGAAACGGCTCGGAGGACGGCAAGGTGAGGATCGCTCGCGCGTTGGGCGAGGTGGGGAAGGCGCGCCTCGAGGCCGAGACGGCGCTCACGCTTGCCTACGGCCTCTCGACGTTGGCGGAGCGGCGGATCTACGAGAATCGTCCGGTGAACGCCGTTGTGCAGGCGCTCGAGTCCCTGTCGCACGCGAACCCTCGCGCAGCGGTGGCGGCCGTACAGCGGCTCGGACAACACCTCGTCCCCGTGCTCAAACCTCCGGCGCAGATCTACGGGTCTGTCGCCGTCCAGCCGGCGCATCCGCCGATGCAGCTGGTCGACCTGCTCGGCGAGCTCGCAGGGCGAGCGGCGAAGCAGGGAGACGCGGAACTCAACAACTCGATCATCGACGCGTGCGCATTGATCGCGCACAAGCTCCCCGGCGCGCAAGACGCTGAGACGGTCGATGCACTCGGCTTCGTGTTTGCGGACGCCGGCCTAGAAGCGGCGCGCCGGTACGGCGCCCGCGAACCCGGATGGGCGCACGGAGCCCTCGATGCGGCCCGCGAGCTCCGCCGTCTATACGACACAGTGCGGACGCACTTCGACGACCCCCACCAGCCTGACGAAAACAAGGGAAGCTGGGTGATCGAGTCGATCGGGCGGGTCGGCTCTTCTGCATTAGCGAACAAAGACCCGATCCACATACTCACGCCGTGGCGCGGGCGATCAGACATGGGCGTCTACGTCGCACAGCAGTTGAGCGACATCGCACCTGGACCACTGACCCACCCGCTGCATGAGCTCTACATGCGCCAGCACAACCAGGAGACGCCACGTGAGCTGCGAGAAGAGTTCATCGGCATCTGCCAGCGCATGACCGACGACCTGCTCGGGTTTCGCATCGAACTCGAGGTTCCCACGACGGAGGAACCTCAGTAGTCGCTTCGTTGGTCGATCTCGCTTGCACTCTGTGGCGTGGCGAGCGAAGAGCCAGATCGTCCAATGGAGGCCGTCGACTCGGTCGCCGTCGGGATCGCTCGCTTGGCCGCCGTCGGTCGTCACCGGCGCGCTTGGTCACCGCTCTGATCGAGCAAGCTCGTCGGCGAGCATCGCGAAATCCACCGTCCGCATCGGGAGGTCGGCGACGAATGCCGCCGGAACCTCCTCGTCGACCACGATCGATGGCTCGACACGCCAAGCTCTGGCGTCTTCGCCATCGAGCCCGAGCCAAGCGAGTACGGCCGCGAGATGCCGTTCGAGCCAGGCGGCTCGTTCGGCGTGCTTCTCGATCGCGGCCACGTCGGAGCCATCGCTCTCGAAAGTTCTCTTGAGTTCGCGGGCGATCTCCATCGGCGTTCGGCCAGCGGCAAGGTTCTTCGTATCGATGGCCTGCAGCACACGCCGAGACGGATCGGCCACGAGGACGTCGACGTCGCCGATCTGGTTGCCGTCATCGCGCGTGATCATTAGACGGCCCACCTTCTTCACGCGCTCTCTGACGCGCAGTCCCTCCACCGAGCGGTAGAGATCCGCCACCCTCGCGTTGAACTCAATGTCCCGGCGCTTTCGGAGCTTTGTAATCACGTCCCTCAGCTGGGGGGTCTCGACCTTGAGTCGTGCGGTCTGCATCTCGTGCACCAGATGCCGCCCAGCCGCGTCGACGGAGCGGAATCCGTACACGAGCTCGTCTCCGTCCGTGCCCGGCCGGATGATCAGTGGGCGCCGGATCGCGGAGAGCCGCCGACCGTAGCGCCATGGGTAGACGTCGTGCGGGCCGAACGGCGACTCTGGTTCGAGGAGCTTCGCGCGAGGCACAAGCGCGAAGTGATCGACGACCGTCCGCACCTTCTCTACAGGCCAGTCCAGCATGTCGGCGAGGCCTTCCAACGTCTCCTCCAGGGGGAGCGCGCTCGCTGGCGCCCCGTCCGCGAGCTCGACGAGCGCGCCGAAGAACTCGAGGATCTCCGCCATCGTCGCGCCCCATTCGTGTTGAGCGGCCGCGTCGATTCTCTCGGCGTCGGCGACGACTTGCGCTGTTGGCTCGTCGTTTTCAACCCAGAGCGACGGGAAGTGCCGGTGTGACCGCCAGACTTCCGCCCGAGCGAAGCGCTCCGCGAAGCGCTCGCGACCCTTGAAGTACCGGCCCTCGCGGCTCACGCCGAGCCGTCCCGAAGCAAGCACCGACAGCTCCGTATCGTCGAGCCCTTCGCGGATCGCGTCCGAGACGGTGCCGCGGCTCGTGATCTGGTGCGCGAGGGCTACGAGCCGGTCCTGCACGGCCAGCGTGGGCGGGCGGACGCCGCTTGGCGGGTGAGCAGCGACGCATTCGATGACAAATCGCAACGCTGTGCTCGCGGCGGCGTTTCGCTCGAGGTCTCCCCGCAACTTCGTCTCGATGTCGGTGAACTCACCGAAGCACGCCATCCGCGTCGGCACGGTGTACCGCGTGAACGCACCTTCGTTGAGCAACTGCTCGTTGGCGACGATCAGACTTTCGAGCAGCCCATCTGGATTCAGCGCCCGGAGTAGCGCGAGTAGGGCGTCCAGATGGAACTCGATCGCGGACCACAACACGCTCACCCGCTGCTCTTGCGGGATCGGACCCACGGTCAGGCCGAGCTCCTCCTGAAGATGGACGCCGAGCTCGTCCATCGCTTGGGCATCGTCGCTCTCGCGCAGCGGCAAGCGTGGGGGAGGCAGTCGGCGGCCATCAAGCGCGAGCTCGACCGACGGGCCGAACGTCAGCACCATCTTCTTCGGACCCAACGGAGCAACACGCTCGACGACGTCATTCGGCGCGTCGCCGGTCACCACTCGCAGCAACGAGCGAACCAGCTCACGCTCACCGGCATTGTCCTGGCGGCGAAACACGGCCTGCGTCGGGTCGATCGACACTTCGAGTCGTCCGGGCTGTACCTCGCGAACCTCGAGCGCGTGACCGACTGATACTTCGATTTCGAGTGTCTCGCGGCCGAGATCGCCAGCCAGCTGCCAGACCCAGAACGCCACGGCGTCGACGAGTTGGCCGTGCGTCCGGTCCGTAGTCCCTGCGAGGACCCAGCAGCGGAGACCGCCGTCGTCGACGACAAGGCCCGCGAGGTCCGAGGCCATGGGCTTGTAGATAGGCACGGCGAGGTCGTCGAAGCGCCTCACGACCTCGATCAACCCGCGGCCTGCTGGCCCGGGCAGGCCGTGACGGTCGTGGGCAACGGCGATTTCGCGTCGCAGTGCCCCGGCATAGCCGATGGACGGAACAGCGATCGGGCGAGGCCCATCGCCCAGGTAAAACGAATGGTGGTGGCTGCGCCACAGCGCGAAGAGCTCGAGTGGATCTTCGCCGATGAAGCGGTGTCCCTCGCGGTCGGCATCGAGGGCGAATCGCCACAGCGCAAGTGGGTCGCCGCGCTCGGCCATGCTGATGGACTCCAGGTCCCCGGCGAAGAAGCTTAACTGCGGGGCCTGGAGCACATCGTCGGCAGCGGTGTCGAACCACATCGCAGGTCGAGCAGTGCCGGCGAGCACGACGAGGTGCGCCAGGCGCTGGGGCGGATTGGGTTGCTGGAGCAGGTGCCCGAGCAGGTCGCTGCCTGAAGTTGCGACCGTCTCGAGGTAGCGCTCGGCATGCCACGGCGATTCCGGCTGGCTCGTGTCGTAGTCCGTTAGATCGTCGCCGACGATTGTGACGAGCGCCGCGGCGTCCGCATCGAATCCCCAGACCTCATGGGTCACGGCTGCGTCTTCGTGAGTCGCGTAGCGAGGCGGATGCCAGTCGAGGCGCTCGAGTGCACGATCGATTGTCATGCCATAGGCCGACCGGAGCCGTTCGGCCAGCTCCACTCGCCAGCCCGCGCGGTCGGCGAGCACGATCAGCTGATGGCGCAACGCGACGACCAAGACCGCCGCGCCCACGACGACATACCCGTCACGATCTCGCAGCAGCGGCTTCGCTTCCCACGGTCCCGCGGCGTGGTCGGTCAGCAGCGGCGCAAGAACGTCGACCGCATCTTCGCCCGCAATCGCTTCGAGCTCTCTCCTTGAAAGCTGGAGCGCTCCGGGCAGGCGGCGCAGGGCGTCGGTCCTGCCGTGACGTCCAAGCCGGTCCATCCCCGCCGCGCGACTGACATAGGCGGCCAGCCGGAGCGTGGCGAATACGAGCCGCAGCGCCGCAACACGGAGTGGCTCGGGCGGTGGATCGCGATGACGGAAGAACGCCATCAGCAGATGCCGGAGAGCGACGAGGTCCTCCGACGACTCGCCCGTAGGCACAACGTAATCGCCACCTGCGAACGTGATCGCCACGGCGGCCGGACCTCCGTCAGGGTCGCCGAGCACACTCGCCGTGGTCGCGTCGAGCAGCCGCTTGATGTTGTGCTGAGGCGTTCCCATCCGAAACGATCGTGACGCAGCAACCGGTCGGCACGGAAACGGGATTCGAACACGCGCGATCGATGCGCGAGCGCTACCGGATCGCATGGCCCTCTGAGGACGCGCATTTGTCGCCCGGTCTCAGAGCCGACATTGCCGCGCCTCGACGTATCGCAGCGTGCCAAAGCGGAAGTTGGGCCAGCACGCCACCTCGCGCTCGCCGCGCCGCCGCAGAGCATGGAAGAAGGAGCCTGCGTAACGCTGACCTCGCATCGGCGAGCAAAACTTCGGCTTGCCCGCCAGAATCAAGGGCCATGTCGGAGTCGGACGACGCGTTGACCTGGCGCGACTACGAAGATCACATCTATGACCGGCTCTCCGAGTGGGCTGGCGACCAGGCCAGCGTCCGATTCGACCAGAAGATCGAGGGCCGACACAGCAAAGTCGAACGGCAGGTCGACGTTCTGATAAGGGGCCGCTTCGCTGGTGTGACGGAGCGCGAGATCACCGCAGCAGTGGACTGCAAGTACTACACGCGCAACATCGATGTAAAGAAAGTCGACGAGTTCATCGGCTTCGTGGACGACGTTCACACCGATTTGGGCCTCTTGATCACGAATCACGACTTCTCACCGGCTGCGCGGGCCCGCGCGGCCGGTGCGCGAGGCATCGAGCTGCAGGTGATCGTCGCGAATGTCGAACGACTCCCGCCGGTTTTCCACCCCGCCTGGGACGACTCGTACTACGAAAGCGCCTACCACGATGGCGGGGCGCACGCGCCCGACTGGACGACGATCAGCTACTCGTACATCGACCCCAACGCCCTGGGGTATTCGTACGACGCTGACAACCCTCCAGAGCGCTTCGATGACGCCGTCCTTTCCGGGCCGACAACCGACATCTCGTGGGGATCGGATTCCGACCGCGCTCGCTGCGTCCGCGCCATCCTCAAGCATCGACAAGGTCAAGAGCCGTCGGCGGACGACGTCAAGCTAGTGGTTCGCGAGCTGGCGTTCCATTGGGAGGACGGATACCCCTGGTGCCTGTACGACGCGCAACTCACGAACTTGGGGCTGTAGAGCTCGATCCGAACCGCGAGACGAACGACGGTCGACAAGGAGACTGCTGCTTCGACGAAGGTGCCCGGAAGCAACGGGTTGGGCGAGCTGGCTTTGGCACCGGCGTGGACCGCCTGGGGCTTTCAGACGGTGTAGGGACGCCGTTCTTCGGTCCACCGTTGTGAGAGCTGGTGCGTAGTAGTAGGGACGCTATGCCGGCGCGCCGAGAGCATCGTTCACGAGTCGGTCTGCCTCGGCGTTCAGCTCCCGAGGCACCCAGCTGATGCGGAAGCTCTCAAACTGAGCGACAAGACTGCGCGCAACTTCGTGCAGCTCACTGAGATGTGGTTGTCTCACCGCGGAGACACCATTTACTTGGTCCACCACGAGCTCGGAGTCCATGTAGACCCGGATTCGCTTGATCCCGTGCTCGCGCGCAAGCTTCAATCCCTCGATCAACCCTTGGTACTCCGCGACGTTGTGGGTCGCAGGACCGATCGCCTTTGAGATCTGAGCCACGGTGTCCAGACGGCGCGTTCGCACGAGCGCACCAATCGCCGCGCGGCCCGATGGGTCCCCGCGGTTGCCCCCATCAGTGTTGAGAAGGTAGTACCCGCGCTTCACGGCGGCCAGCCCTGCGGCCTCGGGCGTCTCCAGCTCGGACTCCGGCGTCTCGCCGAACAGGACGCGGCGCACGAAGTCCGAGCGCGTCTCGCGGGGCAGGCGAGGCTCTGACGTCCAGACGCCGTCGCTGATCGTGGGCGTGGCGAGCAGGTGTGCGGCCATCTCGGCAGGCGGCAGCTCGCGCCAGGACGCCTTGCGGGGCTTCCTCGGCTCAGTCATCGGCGGTCATCCTACGTGCCACCCCAGAGCGAGCCTCCAGCCCAGATGCGCGAGATCGGCGGCGCACGCGAGCGACCGCGCACATGGAGGAGCAGCGACGTCACGGGAAATGAATCGACGTCTAGCAGCAGCAGCCTGAGAGCTGAAAAGCTGGAGCGAAACGCCGGCGTCGGGCACGGGCGCGGCCTCGGTCTGATGACGACTCTGCCGGAGGAGCCGGTATGGGGGACCGGACGACCATGAAGACCGCTCTGGCTTCGGGGCTAGCGGCGCGAGCGTATCCAGGGGACCGCGCTGCTGGCGCCGCCATCGCCGGGCGGAGCAGCGATGGCTTGGAGTTCATCAGGTCGCGCGTAGAACGTCGTCCCGTCGCGGCGCACGTAGTACTCGGGCTTGTTCCCATCGGCGACAAGCGCGTGGATGGTTCCGCCACCCGGCTGCACGTGAAGCACCAGGAGGTGGTGACCGTCGATGTAGCCGTCTTCGATCCTGACACGCGGTGATGGGCTCACCAGATCGCGCACGAGATCCGTGAGGCGGCGACGCTCGACCGAGGGTTTGCCGCGAAGACCTTTGATGCGCTTAGTCTCGTCCTCGATCCCGAACACGAGGCTCCCGCCCGCGCCGTTGGCGAACGCGACGACGGTCTTGAAGACTTTGCGCTTTTCGTCCCTCGTGTCCGGAAGCTTCTCCTTGTATTCGAGGAACTGGCCCTCGCCGCGTGTCGTCAGGTGGCTCAGTTCCGCGGCGGGATCCTGCGGCAGATCCATCTCCACGTCCGGGCTGACGACATTGCCCCACTGGTTGAGCGGGCGGAAGTCGAGCCACTCCGCACTCGACTTCAACCAGATCCATGCCTCGGATGGCAAGCCGTCGGGGAGCGGAATCACAACGCGCGACTTCTCGACCTCCACGACCGTCCGGTATTCGGCACCGTTCAGCTCGACGACGGTGTTGCGCAACTCAGAGCCCGCAAGCCAGACATCGACGGACGCAGGTCGCACGCGCACACGGCGGATGCGTGCTCGATCATCGACAACGTGGATGTTCGCCGTATTGAGCTGCGGATTGCCCATGCCGGAGCTCGCATACTGGTCATAGAAGAAGGCGTTGAACGCTCCGGCGAATGCCGGAAACGACGGGGTTGCGTCAGCGCCCACGAGATACCCCTGCGGGTCATTGACGTGGCCGGCATCCACGAACCGCGGCGCGTGTACGAATGATGGCCAAGAGAGCTGGACCTGGTTGTACCGCGCGAGGCTTGGCACGTGCACACAGGTGTACTGGGCATCATCGAGGAACGCGATCGTCGTCTGCGTCGCTCCGAGTGAGAACTTCCGGGCCCCGCCGTTCAGCCAATCCGCTAGGCGCCGCGGCGTCACCCGACCCGAGACAAACGTGCACTGCTCGTAGTCCCAGGTCCGCTCCTGCCAACCGTCAGGTTTCGGGCCGACGATCGCCTGCAGTGCGAGAAGTCGCGCCAGGTCACCATCGACGGGCGCGACGAGCACGCGGACCCACACAGATCGCCGGGACTTGCCGAGTCGTCGCCGCAGATCATCGAGGGTGGTCGTGACGTGATCCATTCTGGGTCGAGGCTACCTCGACAGATCGACGCCCCGCAGCTACTCGGCTCTCGGATCAGCTTTGCCCCAAAACGCGCCTTGCGTCGTCGTCCAGCGGCGCTGCGTCGCCTGGGTGGACAGCGCCGCTGGGAGCCGCGAGCCTTCCCGCGGGTTTCCGCTCTCGAGAGAAGCGGCTCTTCCGCAGGCCACGGGTCTTGCTCTGGCTAGGACGACAGATGCGACGATGGTGCGGCTCCCGTCGCCTCTCATTAATGTCGTGAGATAGGGCCGTGAGAGGTTTGGTCGCTGCGCCTTACTAGAGTTTCGGCGCTCGCGACGACGGCCCGTCGCGGAGACGTTGAGCGACGGCGAGAAGCTGGTCGCGGAGGCTCGGGGGCGCGGCCACCCAGCCATCCGAGTACGTGAATGGCAAGGCTTCAAGCAGATCGGTGCCTTCCGTGGTGCCGGACCAGCCGCCCGCCTCCGCCAGGAGTTGCGCCGCGGCCGCGTAATCCCAGATCGCTGTGCGATGCGGGCGTATCGGCAGGTAGAGCGCCGCGTCGCATTCTCCCGCAAGCACGGCGGCAAACTTCGGCGTGAAGGCCGGCGTCGGGGTCAACGCCGCCGCGCCGACGCTGTCCCAGAACTGGCGCAGTGAGTCCATCCCGTACTGGGTTGCGCTAACGGCGATACGTGCCTCCGGCAGGTCGCTCACCGGCTCGAGTCGGATAGCCTCGCCGTTCAAGCTGGCGCCAGCGCCCGCACCGCTCTCGAACCGCCACTCGCGAGCAGGCATATCGAGCACCGCCGCCGCCGGCCGGCCCCGTTCGAACAGCGCGATCGAGATACCGAAGCCGGGTCGCCCAGCCGCGAACTCTTCAGTCCCGTCGATCGGGTCGATGACAAAGCATGTGTCCTGCTCTAGCGCGGATGGATCGGGACTTGATTCCTCGCTCAGGATCGCTGCGTCGGGCACGCGCTCGCGGATCGCGTCGATGAGCAGTCGCTCGACGGCAACGTCGACCTCGGTCACGAGTTCGCTGCGGCCTTGGTCGGACTTTGTCCAGCGCTTCGGCGACTTGTGATCGGCGATCAAGGCGCGACAGCGATCCAGTACCGGACGCAGCCACTCGAGGCCGGCGTTCGTGGTCATCTCCTCACAAGCTACGTGGCTCGAGCCGCTCGGTGAGCTGCCGGACCGCCGGATGCGTCCTCCACCGCATCAGGTGGAAGTGGACGCCGCGCACGCGATCGACGCTCTCCCGGTGCGAGATGGCCCTGGCGAACGTCAGCGCGTCCTCAGCGCGTGCGCACGACTCGTCGACCTCGCCACGCAGTGCGAGGACCAGGGCCAAGTCGGCCGAGGTAGTCGATCGATGCTTGAGTCGCATCGGGTCGAGACGCTTGAGAGACAAACGCAGCAGATCCTCGGCCGCGGCGTACTTGCGTAGGAGCAGCAGACTCGCGCCGTCGTAGGAGACGAGTCGCGCCTCGTCGAACCATCCCACGCCCTTCCAAGCCGGATCCTCGCGCGCGCGGTCCAGTGCAGTCGCGGCGTCTTCAAGCGAGCGTCGGCTGGCGACTTCACGTCCGGCTCGCGCGTGGAACTCGGACGCGAGCGCCGCCGCCCACGCTTGCGTGCGGGGCGCGCCGTGGCGTCGTGCCAAGTCGGATGCCGCCTCCACGATCGTCCGCGCGTCCCCGGGGCGTTGCGCAAGCGCCGCGTGAAACGCGAGCGACCCGAGCACGTACGACGCCAGATCCCAGTCGCCGGCCTCGCGCGCGGATCGGAGCGCCAAGTCGTAGTGAAGCCTGGCCGCGCGCAAATCACGCGATCCCATCAGCTGGAGCAGGCCGACGACAAGCGCCGCCTGCCCCACGAGCGAGGCGAGTCGTTCGGGCCCCGCCGGCCATTGCTCGCGCCTGCCCAGGTCGATCAGGAGATGCATCAGACCGGTCATGCCGGAGAGCAGGTCGGTCGCGGCCGTCTTGCCCGCGTACGCGCGGCGATAAGAACCGACGAGCGTCTCCAAGTCATCCGCCGTCGCGCTGCTCGCACGCCATGCGCGCCCTGGTCCGCCTGTACCAAGCACGCCGCCCAGCGATCGGGCGGTGATCGGGAAGCCGGCTGCCGCGAGCGTGGAGAGTCCGACCACGCCTCCAAGGAATCGCCGGCGGCTCACGTCGGGCGCGCGCGCACCGATCGGGTTGCGAAGCGCCACATCACGCGCAGCGTCGAGAGCCCGCGGTGGCGGGTCCGCGCCACCGTCTTCTTCCCACCGCAGATAGACGTACAGCGGCACAGGCGAGCCGAGCTCCCTGCTGACGGCCTCCGCGAACTCGTCGACCGGCATGCCGGTCACGATGCGAAGCGCGGACATGCCCGTCGCCGGAGCCCGCTCGACATCTCGCGGGCGACCATCGAATGGGATGACGTTCGTCACAGCTCGCCCAAGAGGTCGTCGGACCCCTCCACTGTTGCAGCTACGTCGGCCAGTCGGCCCTCACGCGGGATGCTCACGCTCAACGTTCTTCTCGCCCACGGACGTGGTCGTCCCGTCCGACACCGAATGCAGGATCGCGCTCGTCAGTTGATGACGGCTCGCGCACGGGCTTGCCGAACCCGGCGGAGGCGCCCAGGAGTGCTGCCCGGCGCACCGCACGTGCAAGGAGTGGGGGCGCTGATGGCGTAGATTTCCCTAGGGACTTTGCTCGTCACGACTGCGATCGCGGCGGTACTGGGGGCGCTCCCCGGCGCTCGCCGCTTCCAGTCCTGGTGGTTGAGCCGGTCCTTCCGCGCGAAGTTCGCATTGCATTTCGGCTGCATGCTCGTGTTCGTCCTTCTCCGCGAGTGGATGATCCGCCACCCGCTGCCTGACGCGGTGCATCACGACGCGCCGGCCGACCGGTGAGCAGGCGCGAAAGACGCGCAGGTACACATGCAGCTCGTGCGTGCGGGAGCATCGCCCGGTCGCGCCCGACACGTGAGTTCCAACAGGACATCGCCCTCGCGCAGCTGTTGGCGCGGGCTGTGCGCTGCGTATCGCGGTTACCGATCTGGGCGGTCCAGCTCGCCCCCGGCGAAATCGCCGGAACGTTGTGCGCTACCAGGTGCCCAGCTATCGGGTGATCGCGAACGAGCGCCCCGGCCGCAGCCCCACGCCCACTGAGGGCGACGAGCTGCAGGTCAGCGTTCGGCGGCTCGTCCCTCGTCTTCCGGCTTTTGTGTCTCTTCTGCCGTCGAGATGCCCGCGTCCTTCAGGTCCTCCAGCATCTTTGCGAGCAACTCGCCCTGACGCTGCATCTCGGGAACTACGAAATCCTCGACGCGCTCACGGAGTTGCATGAGCTCCGTCGTTCCCTCGTCGACGGCGTCCCGCAGCTGCGTCATGCGCTCGTCCGTGGTCGCGGAGTCGGCGCCTGCATCTCGACCTGCCGCCGCTCCAAACAGGAGCTCCATGGTCGCGTCAGGGCCGAGGGCATGGATCGCGGCGAGACCCGTCAGCAGCGAGATGGTTTCCGGCCGGTCCTGCCAGTCGTACCAACTGCGCCGCGTCTCCGCGCCTCGGGGCTGGAACTCCCCGAACGTCTTGACCATGCGCTCGACAGACGCACCGCTGCGCTTGCGTGCGAGTTCCAGCAACTGGCGCGCCTGGCTCTCGAGCGCCTCTCTGCTGGGTGCCGATTCGGAAGACACGGACCATCAGCGTATGGCTGCGAGGCGGGTCGGTGTATCCCAGGGGCTTGACGATCGCGAGGCACGAACATACAGTGTGCGGTAGAAATGCACATTAGGCGCCAATACCATACAAACGTGAGGTGTCGGCTCCCTCTCCATCCGGTGGTTCCTCGCCTCTGAGAGGAGTCATGGGCTCGGTGGACGACACTGCACCGGTCACGCCGGATGGCACGATGCCGACCGAGCCTGACCCGAAGCTCGTCGACCTCATCGCTCAGCGAGTCCTCCAGATGCTCGGCGATCAGGGGGACGACGAGGTTCAGTTGCTCACGGTCGCCCAGGTCGCACGTCGCTTCCAGGTCCACCCGAGCTGGGTCTATGCAAACGCCCGCAGACTGGGGGCGCTCCGTCTCGGCTCCGGACCTAAGGCGCCGTTGCGCTTCGACCCGGACCGCGTCGCCCTGGCGGTCGAGGACCAAGAGGTGCCCAGCGGCCGGGATGTCGGGCGCGTGCCTTCGCGCGAGACCGCCAGCTCGCGGAGCGGGCCTGCCGCCCGCCTCAAGCGCGGCCTGCTGCCGATCGCCGATGCCTGAGCGCAGCGGATCGCGGGCGGGCAAGCCTGAGGCGAGACCCGGACGCCCGCGGGCCGGCGAGGTCAAGAAGAACTGGCGCAAGCGCGACCAGCAGTGGAGCTTCGCGCTGCGGATCTGGTGGCAAGGAGAACGCGTCTGGGTGCCGCTCGGACTCGAAGCCGACGGGTGGAACGACTACCGCGCGAAGCTCGAGCTCGAGAACGTGATGCGCGAAGTCGTGGCCGGGATCTGGCGCCCGCCGGCGCCGCCGCCCCTTGACCCGGGCGATCGCGACCCCATCTTCCACGAGTTCGCCACCTTCTGGCTTGAGGAGAAGGAGGCCGATCTCGATCGCAGCACATACGACGACTACCTGAACCTGTTGACCAACCACCTGCTGCCCGCATTCCACGACAAGCGGCTGACGGAGATCGACTACGAAGCGATCAAGGCCTACCGGACGGCACGATTGCGCGAAGGCGCCAGACGCAGGCGAGCAAGCGAGGCGGACGCGCCGCTCCACGACCGCCGCGGGCAACCGCTGCGGCCGTTCGGAGCGCGGCAGGTCAACGCCAGCGTCCGGCTGCTCGCGCAGATCCTCGATCGCGCGGTGAGGTCCGAGCTCTTCGAGCTTGCGTACCACCGCGCGCGAGATCGTGAGTTGAAGGTCAAGCGCGAGAAGCCGGTCTACCGGCGCTTCCTCGAGGCCGACGAGTTGCTCGATCTGCTCGATGCGGCCCTGGAGATCGACCAGCGGTCAAGCCCTGAGACGCTGGAGCTCGGGCAGGCCGTGCGTCATCTGCGCGAGGTCGAACGGCTGGCGTGGAAGGTCATCGCCGCGCGGATCGGTCGCGCGGAGTCGACGGCGATCTGGCTGTCGCAACAGCGCGCCGGCGGCCGGCGCGCTCGCCGGGCGATGATTGCGACGCTGGGCCTGTCTGGACTGCGTGCCCACGAGGTCGCGGATCTGCGCCGTCGTCACCTGGACTTCACTCACGGGCGGGTCGTGATCGAAGACGGCAAGACGTACGGCAGCGTCCGGGAGGTCCACATGTCGCCGTTCTTGCGCGAGGAGTTGTTGGTCTACGTCGCGGAACTGAGGCTCACCGGCGCTGACGAGCTGCTGTTCCCGACGAGACGCGGCACGCCGCACTCGCGGCAGAACCTCAACCGCCGCGTGCTGGCGCCCGCCGTCGCGCGCGCCGCGACCACCCGGGTCGCGCGCGGAGACTCAGTGCTGCCGCCGGCGATCACGCCGCACACCCTGCGCCGGACGTTCGTGACCCTGTCGGCGCAGGCGGGCCGCAGCCCGTCCTGGGTCCAGGCGCAGATCGGACACGCCGACATGACCACGATGCAGCGCTACTACATGCAGGCGTCCCGCTCAGAGATCCAGCCGCGAATCAAGCGCCTCGTCGAATACCTGCTCGGCGAGGCCAGCGCGACGGACGCAACCGCCGACGAGACCGACATCGAGCGACAGCTGGACGGAAACCGATGAGGCGACTCCGGCCCCGATCGAGCGCTACACGACCTCCGATGGCGGAGGATTCGCGGCAATTTAGGCACAGGTTTGGCGCTTTCACGCGTTCTTGTGCCCAAATTCGGGCGCTCCCACGACCGCCGCGAGAAACGAAAAACCGCCTGCTAGCAGGCGGTTTCTTGGATGGCGAGACCCGGACTCGAACCGGGGACACCACGATTTTCAGTCGTGTGCTCTACCAACTGAGCTATCTCGCCGAGGTGGCGGCTTAGGCTAGCGCGTCGCCGGAACGGCCGCGAGCGGCGTGGGGCGGGGCCAGGCT
>DASYEC010000026.1:0-30629 GCA_036499225.1 Conexibacter sp. | reverse complement strand
GTCCTCGCTCGGCAGCATCAGCGTGATCCCGCGCGCGGCCTGCGCGCAGATCGCCTGCACGACGGGCGCGGGCGAGTGACCGGTCATCGCACCCGTGTCGCCGAGGCAAAAGTCCACATACTCGTGCCCGTCGACGTCCCGGAAGCGCGCGCCCTCGGCCTCGGCGGCGAACACCGGAAAGCCGCCCGCCCAGCGCACCATCCAGTGCATCGGGACGCCCGCGAGGAGCGACGACCGCGCGCGCGCCGCAAGCGAGCGCGAGCGCGGGTGCGTCTCCTCGAAGCGCGCGAGTTCCCGCGCGAGCAGCTCGTCGATCCGGTCCACGAGCAAGAAGTTAGAACTTCCTGAGAACCGCCCGATGCTGATGCGGCTCTTAGGTCGCGGGGGAACACTGCCCGCATGAGCACCTCACGCCATCTCAGCCGCTTCTTCCTGCCGCTCGTCCTCGCCGCCCTCCTCACCGCCGCCGTGCTTGCGAAGCTCGCGTTCGCGAAGACCACCGCGACCGTCGGCAACGGGATCGTCATCGTCTACAACCGCCTCGCCTACTCGGGTGAGGCCGCGGCCGGGACCGGGATGGTGCTCACCTCGTCCGGCGAGATCCTGACCAACAACCACGTCGTCTCCGGCGCGGGCAAGCTCACCGTCACCGTGCCGGCGACCGGCAAGTCCTACACCGGCAAGGTCGTGGGCTACGACGTCGCCGACGACGTCGCGGTGATCAAGCTCTCCGGCGCCTCGAACCTGAAGACGATCTCGGCCCGGCAGCTGCCCGTCACGGCGGGGCTGCGCGTGACCGCGGTCGGGAACGCCGGCGGCACCGGCTCGCTGACGCGGGCGCCGGGGTCGGTCACCGCGACCGGCACGACGATCACCGCGAGTGACGACCAGGGCAGCTCCGAGACGCTGACCGGCCTGATCGAGACCGACGCCGCGGTGCAGCCCGGCGACTCCGGCGGGCCGCTCGTCGATTCGGCCGGACGCGTCGTCGGCATGACGACCGCCGCCTCGGCCGGCAGCGGCTTCCGCTTCGCCGACGCGCAGGCCTCGTCCGGGTACGCGATCCCGATCACCAAGGCGCTGAAGATCGCGAAACAGATCGACTCCGGCACGTCGACCGCGCGCATCCACATCGGCGCGACCGCGTTCCTCGGCGTCTCGCTCAGCGCGACGAGCGACGGCTACTACGACGAGAGCGGCGTCACGGTCGAGGGCGTCGTCTCCGGCGGCCCCGCCGCGAAGGCC
Source organism: Conexibacter sp. (assembly GCA_036499225.1). Taxonomy (GTDB): domain Bacteria; phylum Actinomycetota; class Thermoleophilia; order Solirubrobacterales; family Solirubrobacteraceae; genus Conexibacter. The sequence goes on along the minus strand of DASYEC010000026.1, from coordinate 29,384 downwards.
GGGCTCCAGACCGGCGACGTGATCCTCTCCCTCGACGGACGCACCGTTGGATCGCCCACCACCGTGCGGAGCTACGTGCTCTCGAAGAAGCCGGGCCAGAAGGTCTCGGTGCGGTACATGGACGAGACCGGCACCTACACGACGACGCTCACGCTCGGCAGCGGCCCGCCGCAGTGACGGTCAGGCCGGGCGCTCTTCGCGCGCGGTCGGCGACCCGTAGTCGGCGAGCAGGTCGAGGAACGGCTCGGCGTCGAACGCCTCCGGGCCGAGCACGCCCGCGCCGCTCCAGACGCCCGACGCAAGCAGTTCGAGTCCGACGACGGGGTTGATCGCCGTCTGCCAGACGACCGCCTGGCTGCCGTACTCGCGCATCGTCGTCTCGTTGTCGACGACGTGGTAGAGGTACGTCTCGCGCGGTCTGCCGTCCTTGCCGGTGCCGGTTATCCAGGTGCCGGCGCAGGTCTTCCCAGACATCCGGTCGCCGAGCGTCGCGGGATCCGGCAGCGCGGCGGCGACGACGTCGCGCGGGGCGACCTCGACGCCGCGCACGCGCACCGGCTCGGTCGAGTCGAGTCTCAGCTTGTTGAGCGTCTTGAGGACGTCGATGAACTCCTGGCCGAGGCCGTACTTGAACGTCACGCGCTTGCAGTCGACCCAGCGCGGGATCAGCGCGACCTCTTCGTGCTCGACGTTGACGCACTCGACCGGGCCGATCCCGGCGGGGAAGTCGAACACCTCCGGCTCGGAGAACGGCGGCGTGACGAACCAGCCGCGCTCGCGCTCCCAGATCAGGGGCGGGTTGAGGCACTCCTCGATCGTCGTCCAGATCGAGAAGGTCGGCGCGAAGTCGTAGCCCTCGACGACGAGGTTGGCCCCGTCGCGCACGCCGACCTCGTCGATCGCCGAGAAGAGGTGGTCCTGCGCGTATCTGGCGAAGACGTCGGAGAGGCCCGGCTCCACGCCGATCCCGACGAGCGCGAGCTGGCCCGCCTTCTCCCATGCCTCCGAGGCGGCGAACTGGAGGTCGCCGAGCATCACGCCGGTCTCGCTGAAGGGATGCTCGGGATGGCGCTTGGAGAGCGTCATCGCCATGTCGAGGTAGGTCACCCGCGCGACGTGCGCGGCGGCGAAGATCGGCTCGTTGAAGCGCGGGTCGCAGGCGTTGAGGACGACGTCCGCTCTTGAGAGCCGCATCAGCGCGACCAGCGCCGCCTCGTCGCCGGCGTCGACCTGCGCGGCGCTGAAGCGGCCGGGCTCGCCGAGGCGGTCGACGACCGCCTGCGCGCGCCCGCGGTCGACGTCAGCCAGCACCATGTGGGAGAAGAACGAGCGTCGCTGCGCGATCGCAGCGGCCGCGGCACCGACGCCGCCGGTGCCGACGATGAGGATTTTCATGGGCCGACACTACTGCGCGGCGGAAGCGCGGGACCGGTGTTCTAGCATCAACGTCCAATGTTGCGTGTTGGCTTTATCGGACTGGGAATCATGGGCTCGCGAATGGCTGCCAATGTGCGCCGCGCCGGCCACGAGGTGACGGTGTGGAACCGCACCGCGGAGACAGCGCAGGCGTGGGCTGCCGAGCACGACGCGGCCGTCGCCAGGACGCCCGCGGAAGTCGCCGAGCGCAGCAACGTCGTGATCTCGATCGTCGTCGACGGGCCGCAGGTCGAGCAGGTGCTGCTCGGCGAGGGCGGCGTGGTCGAGGATGCACGGCGAGGGCTGATCTGCATCGACATGTCGACGATCGCGCCGCGCGAGGCGCGATCGCTCGCGCAGCGGCTCGGCGAGCACGGCGTCGGCTTCATCGACGCGCCGGTGACCGGCTCCGCGCCGAAGGCGGCCGACGGCACGCTGACTATCATGGTCGGCGCCGGGGACGACGACCTCGCGACCGTTCGCCCGGTCCTGGAGACGATGGGCGACACGATCGTCCACGTCGGCCCGGTCGGCCACGGCCAGACGGTCAAGGTGCTGAGCAACGCGCTCGCTGCCGCGAACGCGACCGCGCTCGCGCAGGCCTTGCTGATCGGCAAGAAGGCCGGCGTCGACCTCGAGCGGATGGCCGAGGTGCTGCCGAGAAGCGCCGGCGGCTCGCGGATGGTCGACCTGAAGGCCGAGGCGATGATCGCGCACGACTTCACGCCGCTGTTCAAGCTCGCGCACATGCTGAAGGACGTCGACCTCGCGCTCGAGACGAGCCGCGACGCGCAGATGCCGTTCCCCGCCGCCGCCACCGCTGGCGAGCTGCTGACCGCCGCCACCGGCCGCGGCCTCGGCGAGCAGGACTTCGCCGCCGTCGTCGAAGTGCTCGAGTCGCTCGCGGGCGTGCGGCTCGACGGCTGAGCCTAGCTGGGCCCGGCGCGGGCGCGCGGCCGGCTCGGCCCGCGGCCGGCTCTGCGCGCGCCCGGCACCGTTCCAGCTTGCTTTCCAGCCGCCGCGCGGGCATGCTCGCTTGGCATGAGAATCGTGTCGCTGGTGCCTGAGGGGGCGCCCAGCTCGCTGTATCGCTCGATCATCCCGATGCAGGCGCTCGCGGTCAGCGGACACCGCGTCCATGTCGAGGAGCGCAACGCCGTCGGCGACGCCGGGCCGCTGCTCGACGTCGATGCTGTTCATCTCTTCCGGCTCTCGCATCAGCCGGCGCGCCGGCTGGTCAGACAGCTGCGCGACGCGGGCGTCGCGGTCGTCTACGACAACGACTTCGACGCTGGCTCGGCGCCGGCGGGCCATGCGGTCGCGCGGGCGATGCGGGGCCTTGGCGGCCAGCAGGCGGTCGCGAGCGAGGCGGCGATGGTGCGGCTCGCCGACGTCGTCGTCGCGCCGACCGGAGAGCTCGGCGACCGCTTCCTGCGCGCCGGCGCAAGCGACGTGCAGATCATCGAGAACTGGCTGCCGCCGACGTTCACGCGCCCGCGGACGGTGCCAGGGCGTGGGATCACGGTCGGCTGGGCGGCGATGGCCGAGCATCTGTGGGACTTCGACGCGCTCGGCATGCGCGAGGTGCTCGCTGAGCTGCTGACGCGCCACCAGCATGTGCGCCTGCTGGCGATAGGCGCGGACCTCGGCATGACGAGCCCGCGCTACGAGTTCCAGCCATGGCAGCCCTACGACGCGCTGCCCGCGCTGCTCGCGCGCTGCGACATCGCGATCGCGCCGCTCGCCGACGTGCCGTTCAACCAGACGCGCTCGAACGTGAAGCTGAAGGAGTACGCGGCGGTCGGCGTGCCCTGGCTCGCCTCGCCGGTCGGCGACTACGCCTGGATGGGCGAGCAGCACGGCGGCCGCCTCGTCCCCGACGGCGGCTGGGCGGCCGAGCTGAACGCGCTCGTCCGCGACGACCAAGCGCGCAGCCGCCTCGGCGTCGCCGGCCTCGGGTGGGCAAGAAGAGAAGTGGTGCTCGACCACGTCGGCGAGCTCGAGCAGCTGTTCGAGCACGCTGTCGCGGTCGCGAGAGACGTGCGGCGGCGGTAAGCGGAGCGCGGGCGTTGCGCGCGTCCCGCGACGAACGGCTGGGCGGGCGCCTCCGCGCGCCCGCCCAGCTGTCAGCCGCCTAGAGCGTGTCGAGGACGCGGACCATGCGACGCATCACGTCGCGGGTCGTCTTGAGCTCGGCGTCCGAGACGTCGCCCATCGCGTCCTCCCACATGCTCGTCCAGCGGGCCCGCTTCTGGGCGAGCTCGGCCTGGCCGGCGGGGGTGAGGGAGACGAAGACGAGACGGCGGTCGTCGGTGCTGCGAGTGCGCTCGACCATCCCCTCGCGCTCGAGCTGGTCGAGCAGCGCCGTGACGGTTCCCGGCGTCAGCTCGGCCGCCTTTGCGAGCTGGCCGGCGGTCGCCCGCTCCTCTCTCTCGAGCACGAACAGCGCGCGCACCTGCGAGTAGGACAGCGATCCCTCGCGCTCGCTCTTGCGGCTGCGCAGCCGGCGCTCGGCCGCGAGCAGCTCGGTGAAGGCGGCACGGATGTCGCCGTCAAGCTGCTCACGGGCGCCCGCGGCGGACGCGGCCGGCGCGCTGGCCGCAGGCGTGGCGCCCGTGCCAGCGCCGACCTGCTCGGCGCCGGGCGCTGGACGAGGCTCGGTGGCTGCGGCGGGGGTCATACGGGCTCCGCCTCCAAGACTGCCACGGGCTCGGCGGGAGCGCTGGCACGCGGCGCAGTGACGCGCTCGGCTCTTGCCCGCCGCTCGACGACTGACAGCAATATCGTCGGCAGCAGAGCGATGATCGTGACGACGAGGACGATGATGTAGGTCGAGCCGAAGGCGTCGGCGAGGGCGCCCGAGCTGGGGGCCGCGCCGGCGTCGGCGATCTTGCTGCCGAGCACGACCGACATGATCGCGGTGCCGACCGAGCCGCCGACGCGCTGGACGACCGTCAGCTGCGGCGTTGCGTGGTTGACCTGGTCAGGTCGCAGGACGCTGAACGCGGCGGTCATCGCGGGCATCATCGACATGCCGATGCCAAAGCCGCGGACGACCATCGCGACGGCCAGCACGATGTACGGGGTGTGCGCGCCGATCAGCACGAACGGCACCGTCGCCGCGACCGTTATGAGGCCGCCGACGAGGGCGGTCAGGCCGCCGCCGAAGCGCTCGGTGAATCTGCCCGACATGCCCATCGCGACAGCCGCGCCGACGCCCTGGGGGATCAGCATCAGGCCGGTGTGGACGGGGTCCTCGCCGCGGACTTCCTGGAAGTAGAGCGGCATCAGGATCATCGCGCCGAAGAGCGCGGCGCCGAGGCAGAAGGTCGTCACCGACGCGGCGGCGAACGCCTTGTTGAGGTAGAGGCGGATGTCGAGCAGCGGTCTTGTGATCCGCAGCGCGCGCAGCACGAAGATGGTGATCAGCACGATGCCGATGAAGAAGGGGATCAGAACGCTGGAGTCGATCAGCGAGCCGGCGGCGCCGCTTTGCGCGAGGCCGTAGGTGACGCCGACGAGGCCGGTCGCGACCAGCCCGAGGCCGATCACGTCAAGCGTGCCGGCTCTCTCGCGCGAGCCGACGGTGCTCGGCAGCAGGCGCAGCGCAGCGATCACGGCGATGATCCCGACGGGGAGGTTGATGAGGAAGATCCACTGCCAGCCGGCGTGCTCGAGCAGGAGGCCGCCGAGCGTCGGGCCGAAGATCGGCGCGAGGACGATCGGGACGCCGATCGCGCTCATCACGCGCGGCAGGTTTCTCGGGCCGGAGGCCTTCACGAGGATCATCTGCCCGACCGGGGTCAGCATGCCGCCGCCGATGCCCTGGATCACGCGCGCGAAGATCAGCGTCTCAGACGACCATGACAGCGCGCATAAGACCGAGCCGGCCGTGAACAGCACGATCGACGAGATGTACAGCTTCTTCATGTTGAAGCGGTTCGCGGCCCAGCCCGTCACTGGAATGACGGCGGCGAGTGAGAGCAGATAGCCGGTGACGACCCATTGGATGTCGTCAAGCGAGGCGTGAAGGTCGATCGAGAGGTCGTTGAGCGCGACGTTGACGATCGTCGTGTCGAGGACCGACATGATCATGCCGAGGACGACGACGAGGATGATCGGCCAGAGGTGACGGGGTACGCCGGATGACTCGGTGCCCCGTGAGGAAGATGCGGTTGCTGACATAGGCGGCCTGACTCGGTGGGAGGTGATCTTTTGGTACCAAACCATTAGAGCACAAACCTTTTGAGGCCGAAGTGATCGCGGTCACAGAAGGCGAGGGCGCGGGCGGCCACGGGCGCGCCCGGCGAGCGCCGCGGGTCCGTCGCGTGCGCGGCCGCCGCTCAGCCGTCTCTGCGCCGCGCCCGGGCCCGCCGCTTGCCCTCGTGCATCGCGGCGACACGGGCGATCGGGATCGTGTGGCCCTCCGCCACGAGGTCGGGCGGGAGCGGCTGCGGCGCGGGCAGCTGGTCGGCCCAGGGGTTGCCGCTGCCGATCAGGCCCGGGACGGTGTGGATCGTGAAGTCAGCCGGCGCGATCCGCTCGAGGTCGTCCCAGCCGACCGGGAAGGAGACCGTCGTCCCCGGGCGGATGCGCGGGCTGTAGGCGGCGACGACGGTCGCGCCGCCGGCGCGTGTGGCGTCGACGAAGACCTTGCCGCCGCGCTCCTCGACGACGTACGTCGTCGTCGCGAGCGACGGGTCGAGGCGGGCGGCGCGGGCCGCGAGCGCGCGGGTCGCGGCGGCGACGTCCTCGCTCGCCGCCGGCTGGGCGAGCGGCACGAAGACATGAACGCCCTTCGCGCCGCTGGTCTTCACCGCGCCCGCGAGGCCGGCGTCCGCGAGCGCCTGGCGCACGAGCGCGGCCGTCTGCACGACAACCTCGAACGGTGCGCCTGGCGGCGGGTCGATGTCGAGGATCAGGTGCGTCTGCGGGTGGTCCGGCGGATCGACCCGTCGCAACGCCGCGTGGTACTCGATCGCCCGCTGGTTCGCGAACCACAGCAAGGTCGGGCGGTCGTTGCAGAGCGCATAGGCGACGTCGCGCTTGGAGGCCTCCGCCCAGATCGTCACCGTCCGAACCCACGGCGGCGCGTATCTCGGCACGTTCTTCTGCATGAAGGGGCGCTGCCCGCGCAGCGCCCGCATCACCGTCAGCGGGCGGTCACGCAGCTCGCCGAGCAGAGGATCGGCAACCGCCTCGAGGTAGTCGACCAAGTCCCGCTTCGTCGCCTCGGCGCCGTCGAACAGGGGCTGGTCGAGGTTCGTCAGCCGAACCTCCTCGGGCCCTGCGCTCTCCTCGCCCGCCGCCACGTGCACCACCGTACCGTGTAGCCGGGCGTCGGCTCACGCGGGAGCGGGCGCCGGCGCGTGCGCGGTAAACGGTGCGCGCGCGGTAAACGGTGCGCGGTAAACGCTGAGCGCGCCGTTGCCGGTGCGTGCGCGGAAAAGCTCAGCCGCCGGGCGCCACGCAGCCGGCGTCGAGCTCTTCGGGCGCGGGCGGCCCGGGCTGGAGGGGGGCAGTGCCGGCAGCGCGGAGGCCGTCGAGCACGACGCCGAGGTAGCGGCGCCAGAGGTCTGGGTTGGAGGCGCCGAAGCGGGCCATCGTCGAGCCGATCGCCATCATCAGCACGGGGATGTCCTCCGCGGCGATGTCGTTGCGCAGCACACCGGCCTCGCGGCCACGGCGCAAGACCTCGCCGAAGCCGCCCAGCAGCTCGCTCCGCAGCTCCTGCAGGCGCGGGTCGGAGTTCAGCTCCGGCCGCGCGACCTGCCCGAGACATCGGTCACAGGCAGTCATCTCGACCGCCGTCGTCATCAGCTGCTCGAACGCGGTCCACGGGTCAGGCTCCGCGAGCGCTGCCGTGACGGCCGCGCGCAGCCCGGCGGAGCGGTCGAGCACGACGGCGAGCTCGAGCTCGATCTTCGTCGGGAAGTGACGGAAGAGGGTGCCGGTGCCGACGCCGGCGCGCTTGGCGATCGTCGCGACGCCGACGTCGAAGCCCTCCTCCGCGAACGCCTCGGAAGCGACAGCGAGGATCCGCTCGCGGTTGCGTCTCGCGTCCGCGCGCTGCGTGCGGTGGTGGGTCTCGCCGCTGGGTGTGGTGTCGATGGTCGCCATCGTCCGTCTCCTCGTCCGACGATACAGAGGGAGCCTCGCCGGCGGCGGGGCTCCCCCTGCAGAGCGGTCTAGTGCGCCATGACGGGCGCGCCGGCCTCGTCCATGTTGATCGCCGCGACGTCGCTTCTGCGGACCAGCAGCGTGATCGCGACGGCGCCGATGGCGATGAAGATCGCGCCGATCAGAAACGCGAGGTGGTAGCCGTCGACCAGCGCCTGGTCGTGCTGCAGTCTCGACGCGGTGCCGCTGATCCCTGACAGCAGGTGGTCGGTGCGCGAGGCGGCGAAGGTCGAGAGGATCGCCAGGCCGAGCGCGCCGCCGACCTGCTGGGCGGTGTTGAAGAGGCCGGAGGCGAGGCCGGCGTCCTCGACCGAGATGTTCGTCGTCGCCAGCAGCGTCAGCGGCACGAAGACCGTGCCCATGCCGATCGACAGGACGATGACGGCCGGCATCAGCTCGCCGACGTAGGAGCCGTTGGGCTGGATCCGCGTCATCAGCAGCAGGCCGATCGCCGCGACCACGAGGCCGGAGAGGATCAGCGCCCGCACGCCGATGCGCGGGATCAGCTGCTGGGCGGCGACCGAGCCGCCGATGATCCCGACGGTGAACGGCAGGAACGCGAGGCCGGCCTTGATCGGCGAGTAGCCGAGCGTCTCCTGGACGTAGATCGTCGCGAAGAAGAACATCGCGAAGAGGCCGCCCATCACGAGGATCATCACCCCGTTGGCCGTCGACAGCGAGCGGATCTTGAAGATCCCCAGCCGCACGAGCGGCGCTCTGTGGACTCTCTCGACGAACGTGAAGATCACCAGCAGCGCGATGCCGACGGCGCCGAAGCCGAGCGTCGTCGCCGAGCCCCAGCCTGCGTCGGAGGCCTTGACTATCGCGTAGACGATCGAGACCAGGCCGCCTGTCACGAGCAGCGCGCCCGGCAGGTCGAAGCCCTTGTGCTCGCCCTCGCCTCTGGACTCGGGCACCAGTCGCAGCGAGAAGAGGAAGGCCAGCGCGCCGATCGGCACGTTGACGATGAAGATCCACTCCCACGAGATCGACTGCGTCAGCACGCCGCCGAGCAGCAGGCCGAAGGCCGAGCCCGAGGCGGCGATCGCGCCCCACGCGGCGAGCGCCTTCGTGCGCTCGGCGCCGTCGGCGAAGGTCGTCATGATGATCGACAGCGCAGCGGGGGAGACGAGCGCGGCGCCGAGGCCCTGCACGGCGCGGAAGGTGATCAGCGTGCCCTGCGATCCCGACAGGCCGCACAAGAGCGAGGCGGTCGAGAAGAGGACGACGCCTGCAAGGAAGACGCGCTTGCGCCCGAACAGGTCGGCCGCGCGGCCGCCGAGCAGCAGGAAGCCGCCGAACAGCAGCGTGTAGGAGTTGATGATCCAGGCAAGGTTGTCCGACGAGAAGTGCAGGTCAGTCTGGATCGACGGGAGCGCGACGTTCACGATCGTCGCGTCGAGGACGACCATGAACTGCGCGACGCAGACGAGCACGAGCACGATCCACCGGTTCGTCTCCCTGCGCTTCCCGATCTGCCTGGCTGTGGCAGGTGCTGTTGACATCGTGTCGTCCGTCCTTCTCTAAGCGGAGTGGCTGGTCCGTTTTTTACGCTAGCAGAAGAGGAGCGGTCGATCCGGGTAGCGAACGGTTAACCGGCCGAGGCGGCGGGCAGAATGCGGACATGACTCCCCATTCGCATGAAGGCGCTGACCGCGTGGGCCACGGGGAGGCCTCGCTGGGCGGCGCGCAGTCGAGCAACCCGCCAGACGACCCCGACATGCTCACCTCGGACGCGCTGCCGCTTGACACCGACGTCGATTACGAGGGCGAGGGCGAGCCCGAGCCGCCCGAGCGCGACAACGAGGATCCTGCGCCGAACGCGCCGTAAGCCCGGCTTCTAGAGGAACGAGACGACGGTTTCTAGCGCCCCGTGAAAGCGGGGCGCGATTGGCCGTTCTACCCGCGCTCGCGCGCCCTCATGCACGCCATGGTGCCGGGATGAAGACTGTCGTCCTGGCAGTTCTTTAGCAACCGAAGTAAGCGCTAGCATGCTCCCCGGCATGGGCGAGCATGTGGGCGTCGCCTGTGAAGTCGAAGGGAGAGAGCGTCGTGAGAACTAGACCGGACTCGGTATGGCCTAGACGGAACGGGGCCATGCGAGGCCTGGGCGCCGGTGCGCTCGCTGTCGCGGTCGCCGTCGGGCTTGCGGCCTGTGGCGGTAGCGACAACGACACCGCCACCAGCGCGTCAACGCCAGCGGCCCCGCCACCGTCGACGTCCACAGAGGCGACCACCACGCCGGCAGCGCCCGCCGCTGACACGGCAGCAGGCTGGACGTTGCCCAACGCGGATATGGCGGGCACGCGCAACGTGCAGAGCCAGATCGACTCTTCGTCGGTCGGCAGACTCGGCGTCGCCTGGCAGGTGCCGATCAGAGGCGCCGGCGCGTTCGGCAACTATGCGACGTCGCCGGTCGTCGTCGACGGCGTCGTCTACACGCAGAACCTCACCTCGGACGTCGAGGCGATCGACCTCAGAAGCGGCAGAGTGCTGTGGACGAAGTCGTACAACTCGCCGAACACCGGCCCGGACGGCGTCACCGTCGACGACGGCAAGGTCTACGGCGCGACGAACAACTCGGCGTTCGCGCTCAGCGCGAAGACGGGCGAGCAGTTGTGGAGCAGAAGACTGATCCGCAACAACAGAGAAGGCATCGACATGGCCCCGGGCATCAACAACGGGACTGTCTACGTGTCGACCGTGCCGGGCAACCCGAGAGGCTTCTACGCCGGCAACGGCCAGGCGATCCTGTGGGCGATGGACGCCGCGACCGGCAGAACGAAGTGGAAGTGGGAAGAGGTCCCGAGAGACCTGTGGGGCAACGCCAGAGTCAACTCCGGCGGTGGCCAGTGGCAGCCGCCCTCGTTCGACGCTGACGGCAACGTCTACCTGAACGTCGCCAACCCGGCCCCGTTCGTCGGCAGCGACCCGGCGAGACCGAACCCGAGCAGAAGAACGGCGTTCGGCGGCTCTCGCCCGGGCCCGAACCTCTACACGGACTCGGTCGTCAAGCTCGACCCGAACAACGGCAGAATGATGTGGCACTACCAGTTGACGCCGCATGACGTGTACGACTGGGACCTCAACAACCAGCCGCTGTTGACGCAGGCGAACGGCAGACAGATCGTCATCTCCGCCGGCAAGGGCGGCCAGGCGATCGCGAACGACGCCGAGGACGGCAGCCTGCTGTGGAGAACCGCCGTCGGCCAGCACAACGGCCACGACGACGACAACATGGCGGCGATGAGACGCGACTGGTCGAGACTGCCGGATCCCAACAGCAGCTTCAGAGTGCTGCCGGGCGAGCTGGGCGGCGTCGAGACGCCGTACGCGTCTGACGGGACGACGGTCTACATGCCGATCGTCAACCTGCCCGGCATCGTCAGAAAGCAGGTCGAGGGGCTGGCGCCTCCCGGCACCGGCACGGGCGAGATGGTCGCGCTCGACGTCGCGACCGGAAGAATCATGTGGGATCACAGATTCGACCAGTCGGTCTACGGCGCGGCGACGGTCTCCAACGACCTCGTCTGGACGACGACGTTCGACGGCAGAATCTTCGCGCTCGACGCGAGAACCGGTGACATCGTCTGGCAGAGAAGACTGCCGGCCGGCACGAACGCCCCGGTCATCGTCAACGACGACACGGTCATCTCGGCTGGCAGCTTCCCGGCGGGCAAGGGCCAGGCGGCGCAGATCATCGCCTACCGGCTCGGCGCGACTGGCGGCGGTGCCGCTGCGGGCGGCGGCGGGGCGACGAGAGCGCCGGAGAGAAGAGCGGCCGCCGGTGGCGGCGGTGGCGGTGGCGGCGCTGCGAGCGTCGCGGCCGGCAGAGCGGTCTTCTCGCAGAACTGCGCGACCTGCCACACGCTCGCGGACGCAAACGCCAACGGCACGGTCGGGCCGGACCTCGACCAGCTGATGCCGAGCTTCGCTGACGTCCAGAGACAGGTCATCAACGGCGGCGGCGGCATGCCGGCCTTCTCGGGCACGCTGTCGAGAACCCAGATCGACTCGGTCGCGAGATACGTGTCGACCGTTGCCGGCAGAGGCGGCGGCGGAGGCGGTGGCGGCGGCGGTGCCGCTGCCCCGTAACCAGTAGGAGCGGACAACGGCACGGCCGATGGTCGCCACACGTGGGAGCCGGGCTCAAGCCGCTCGGCTCCCACGTCGTGCTTTAAACGCATCGTCTGCTGGTGCCCGCGTGGCGCTGGGGGCGGCGCGTTGGCTTTTGGCTGAGCCGGGGGCGGTGGTTGGGTTTGTGGGGACGGGCTCCCGGGCGGGGGCTCGTGCGGGGTCTCGTTCGGTCTCGGTCTCGCTCTCGCTTGAGGGCGGGCTGCGCCGCTGGCGCGCGCGGATCGCGCGAGCCCGAGCGGTCGCCTTGATGCGGCGCTGGCTGGTCGTGGCGTTGGTGCTCGCCGCGGCGCTGTGCGCGGTCGGCGTGGGTCTTTTGCTGGCGGTGGCCGTCTCGTCGGCGGTGCTCGTCGTCGCTGTCGGCGTGCTGCTGCGGCGCCGGCCGTTGTTGGCCGCGACGGCGCGGCTGCTTGACGAGCGGCTGGCGTTGTCGGAGCGGCTGGCGACGGCTTGGGAGTTGGAGGGGGCCGGTCGCGGCGGCGATCTGCTCGCTGCGCGTGTGATCGCCGAGGCCGAGGGGGCGTTGGCTTCGAGCCTCGTCTCGCAGCGGGCGCGGGCGGTGCGGGCGCGGCACGAGTGGCTGGCGGTGGTCGTGGCTGCGGTCATCGTCGCGGTCGTCGCGCTGCTGGTCGGCGGCTCGAGCGGCGGCAGCGCCGGTTCGGCCGGCGCGGGGTCCCATGCGGGGCACGGGAGAGGCGCGGCGGGCGCGCAGTCTCAGGCCGCGCGCAGAGCGGCGGCCCGGCGCCGAGCTGGGCGCGGCGGCGCGAACACGGGCGGCGCGTTCTCCGGCCACAACCCGTACTCGAACGGCAACACGAGAAGAATCTTCGACGAGATCCGCAAGCACCCGCACGTCAGCTACACGGCGCCGGGGCTGCGGCCGGACATCACCGACGCGAGCAGCGCGCCGCTCAGAACCGACACCGGCGGCGGAGGCGGCGGCTCACAGTCGAGCTCGTCCGATGGGACGCTCGCGGCGCATGGCCAGAGCGGCGCAGACGGGTCGGCTGGCGGCAGCAGAGCGGGATCGGACAGCGAGATCGCGCCGGTCACGAGACCGTCGAGCGCGACCGCGAACGGCACGGCTGGCAGCCCGGGCGCCGGCGGCGGCAACGCGGCGGCTCCGCCATCGGCAGGCAACGCGAGACCGCCGGCCGGCGGTCGCGGCGGCCAGTCGACGGGCGGCGGGCAGCGGGGGACGTCGTCGAACAGCACCGCGACGGGCGGCGCGCCGACCGGCGGCGGCGAGGCCGGCCACCAGCGCGGCAGCGACCAACCCGCGAGCTCGGCGCCGGACGAGCAGACGCAGGGGAGCCTGGGCCTGTCGCTGCAGGGCGAGCTCGCGCCGGGCAGACCGGGAGGCGGCCACGCGAAGCCGGGGGACGAGGGCGACGGCGGCGGCGGCCGCAGCCGGTCCGGCCAGGTGACGGGCCCCGGCGGCACGGCCGGCGGCGCCTTCCCGTACATCCCATCCGCCTCCTCGCCGCTGGGCCGCGACCAGCAGGGCCTGCTGCTCAACTACCTGCGCGAGCTGACGGTGCTCGCGGGGCGGTCGTGGTAGCGCCTTGGCAACGTACGTGTTGATCGAAGGACGCTCGCCTTGACGTTGCTGAGCGCGTGGGCGCTGGGCGGGCTCGTGCTGCTCGTCCCGCTGGTCGCGCTGCACCTGCGGGGGAGACGGCTGCCGCGCAGCGAGACGGCGAGCCTGATCGGCTGGAGCTCGCTCGACGCCGCCCCCGCGCAGCGCCGCCGCCGCCTGCGGCCGCCGCCGCTGTCGTTGTTGCTGGCGTTGCAGGCACTCGCGGTGATCCTGCTCGTCGTCAGCCTCGCAAGACCGGTGCGGTCGACGAGCGGCGGGCCGGCCGTGCGCGTCTTCGTGCTCGACGACTCGATCTGGATGCAGGCGCGCGACGGCGGCGGCACGCGCTTCGACGTCGCCCGCCGCACGCTCGACGCCCGCCTCGCCGCACTCCCGTCCGACGCCGCTGTGCGGATCGTGAGCGCTGCCGCGACCCCGTCGTTGCGCTTCGCGGGCAGCGCGGACGAGGCTTCCGATGCGCTCGCCCGGATCCCTGTGAGCGACAGCGCCGCCAACCTCGGCGCGGCGATCCAGCTCGCCGCCGGCCTCCGCATCCGGCCGTCCGACCCGATCGTGCTGCTTCACGCGCCGGAGAACGCGGTGCCCGACGTGACGGGCGGGGGCGGCGGTGCGAGCGGCGCGGCTGGTGGCGCTGGTGCGGCTGGGGGCGGCGGCGCGGCGGCTGGTGGCGGCGGCGCGGCGGCTGGCGGCGGCGGTGCGGCGGCTGGTGGCGGCGGTGCGGCGGCCGGTGGCGCCGCCGCCGGTGGCGGCGGTGCGGCCGGTGGCGCCAGCGCGGCGGCCGGCGGCGTGTTCTCCGCGACCGCCGTCGGGAGCCGCTTCGACGACCGCTCGATCGGCGCCGTCAGCACACGGTGTGGGCTGCCCGATGGCGGGTGCGAGGTGCTGTCGCGGGTCGCGAGCACGGGCGGGGAACCGGTGGCGGCGCGGGTTGAGGTGGTCGATGGCGAGAGAGTGGCGAGCTCGACGCGGGTGACGGTGCCGGCGGGCGGGTCGGCGCCGGTCGTCTTTCGGGCGCCTGCTGGGGCGCGCCTGACGCTGCGGCTTGCGGGGAGCGACGCGCTGCCGGCGGACGATCGTGCGTATGCGGTGATCCCATCGGCGGGCGGCGCGACGGGCGCGACCGTTCGCGTGACCGTTGTCGGGGCCGGGACGGGGATCGTGCCGCTCGTCGGAGCGCTCGCGGCGCAGCCCGGGGTCGAGGTGCGGCTGCGGACGCCCGCGACGTTCAGAGCCGCCGACGCGCGCGCGAGCGACCTGCTTGTGCTCGACGGCGCGCTGCCGAGAGGACCGCTTCCGGCGGCGCCCGCGCTGCTGCTGGTCGACCCGCCGCGGCTGCCGGGCGGCTCGGTCGCCGGCCACCTTGCCGACGCGCGGGTTGCCGGCGTCGACCAAAGCAGCCCGCTCCTGGCCGGCGTCGACCTCACCTCACTGGCGCTCGACCCGACCTCCGTGCGGCGAGTGCGCCTCCCGCGCTGGATGACGCCGGTTGCCTGGGCGCGCGGCGGTCCGCTGCTCGCATCCGGCGTCGACCGCGGCCAGCGCGTCGCGCTGCTGAGCTTCGAGCCCTCCGACTCGACGCTGCCCGAGCTCCCCGGCTTCCCGCTGCTCGTCGCCAACCTGCTCGGCTGGTCGCAGTCGTGGCTGCCGGCGCAGGCGCCCGCGGGCAGCCCCGTCACGGTCGAGCAACCGCCGGGCACGGTGCAGACGACGCTCGCGACGAGCGGCCGCGGGGGCCAGCCGACAACGCGCATGCTGCCAAGAGCTGCCCGCACCGTCGCGCTCACGCCGGCCGCGGGGATCGCCGTCGCGACCCAGAGACGCACTGGCGCCCTTGACCGCACCCGTGCCCTCGCCGTCGAGCCCGACGCGACCCCGTCCCCGCCCGGGGCCCCGATCGACATCGCCGCCCCAACAAGCGCCGCAGCCGCCCCGTCACCGCGCCAGTCGCTCGCGCCATGGCTGCTCGCGGCGGCGTTCGCCGTCGTCCTCGCAGAGTCGGCGCTCGTCCTGCGCCGCCGGCGCTCGCTCGTGACGTTGGAGGCGGAGTGATGTTGGTCGCCGGGCGATCGCCTGATCTCGTCCAGCGCGCGTGCGGCCGGTTGTCGCGCTTCGCTGCTCTCGCGCTCGGTGCACGCCCCGGCGACGTCGCGCGTGCCGCCCGCCACGCGGCCGCGCTCACGGGAGCCGTCGTCTGATGCGCGTCGCTGACCCGTGGCTCCTGCTGCTGCTCCTGCCACTCGCCGCGCTGGCGCTGACGCTCTCGCGGCGGCGGCCGGTGGCGACTCGGCGGGATCTTGTGGCGCGGCTGTTGCGCTGGGGGGCAGGGCTGCTGCTCGTGCTCGCGCTGGCGCAGCCGCAGCTCACGCATGGGTCGGGGCGGCCGACGATGCTGGTGATCGACCGCTCGGCGAGCATCGACGGGACGGCCGGGCGGCGGGAGGCGAAGTGGCTTGAGCAAGCGCGCAAGAGCGGTCCGGTGGCGCGGGACGGCGTCGTCGTGTTCGGCGGGACAAGCCGGCTGCAACGCGCGACCGCTCCGCTCGCCGGCGGCGCGGAACGCGCGGCGTTGGCGCCGGGCGAGAGCGATCTCGCAGGAGCGCTCGCGCTCGCGCTCGGGCGCGTCCCGCAGGGCGGACGGGTCGTCGTGCTCAGCGATGGCGCGGTCACCGGCGGCGATTCGGCGACGAGCGCCGCGCTCGCGCGCTCACGCGCCGTCGCGGTCTACGGGGTGCAGCTTGCGGATGGGCGGCGCGATGCTGCCGTCGCTCGGCTGCAAGCGCCGGATGCGGTGCATTCGGGTGATCCCTTGCCGCTGCAGGCGACGATCAACGCGACCGTTGACGCGACGGCGACGGTCACGCTCAGACGCGACGGGGCGCCTGCGGGGAGCCAGCGGCTGGCGCTGAGAGCCGGAGACACGCCGTTGCAGCTCGCGCTGACCGCGCCGAGAACGCCCGGCGAGCACAGCTACCAGCTGTCTGTGGCGGTCAGCGGCGACGAGATCACGCAGAACGACACGCTCGACGCGGCCGTGCGGGTTGCGCCGCAGCCGCGCGTGCTTGTCGCGGCACAGGGCGACTCGGCGCTCACGCAGCAGCTCGCGACCGATGGGATAAACGCGAGCGCTGTCGCGCCGGCCGACCTGCCGACGAACCCCGCTTTCTACACGGGCGTTGACGCGGTCGTCCTGGACGACGTCTCGGCGACGGCGCTTGGGAGCGCCCGCCAGGGCGCGCTCGTGGAGGCGGTCAGAGGCGGCCTCGGGCTCGTCGCGTTCGGCGGGCCCGACAGCTTCTCGCTCGGTAGATACGCCGGCTCGCCGATCGACGCGGCGCTGCCGGTCGCGAGCCTCAGACCGGGCAACCAGCAGCAGAGAGATCTCGCGCTCGAGCTCGTGCTCGACCGCTCCGGCAGCATGGCCGACGTCGCCGGCGGCATTTCGAAGATCGGCATGGCGCAGGCGGCTGCGCGCGTCGGCGCGCGCTTCGCCGCGGCGCACAGAGACCAGTTCGGGATCGTCTCCTTCGACATCACGCCGAGAGTCCTGATCCCGCTCGCGCCGCTCCCCAGGGCCGACGTGCCGAGAGCGGTGAGAACGATCGACGGGCTGCGCGCCGACGGTGGAACCGACATCTACCTCGGCCTGCGTCAGGCAGCCGAGCAGATCGAGCAGAGCCAGCTGCCTCAGCGCCACATGATCCTGATGAGCGACGGCGTCAGCGAGGACGCGAATTACGAGCCGTTGTTGAGAAGGCTCGCGTCCGAGCACGTCACCGTCTCGACCGTCGCGCTCGGCGGCCAGGCCGACACCAGACTGCTGCAGCGGATCGCGAGCGCGACGAGAGGCCGCTACTACCAGACGACCGACGCCCACCAGCTGCCGAGAATCTTCGCCAGAGACGCCCGCCGGACCGCCCGCCCGACGAGAGTACGCGGGCGAGTCACGGTCACGCCCGGCGCCGACAGCCCGGTCGTCGAAAGCCTTGCCGGCCGCGCGCTGCCGCCGCTGCGCGAGAACGTCGTGACGACGCCACGGCCGGGCGCGCAGGTCGTCCTGCTCGGCGCCAACAGAGGCGGCAGA
Organism: Conexibacter sp.; assembly: GCA_036499225.1. GTDB lineage: Bacteria > Actinomycetota > Thermoleophilia > Solirubrobacterales > Solirubrobacteraceae > Conexibacter. Next base: position 11,973 of record DASYEC010000026.1, on the reverse strand, counting down.
ACCGATCCGGTGCTCGCGCAATGGCAGTACGGCTCGGGTCGCGTGGTCGCGTGGACGCCCGGGGTCGCCGCGGCGGCCGTTGGCCCGTGGGCAGGGGAGGCGAGACTGTGGCAGGACGCGACGCGCTGGGCGCAGCGGGCGCCTTCAACGCCCGCGTTGACGCCGACGCTCGCCGCAGACGACTCGGCGACGGTTCTCGTCGACCCGCTCGCGACGGCCGACACGCCACTCGACCTCGCAAGCCTCGCTGGGACGATCACCGGGCCCGACAGAAGAACCGCGCCTCTGCGTTTCTCGCAGACCTCGCCGAGCGCGTACACCGCCTCGGTCGGCCCACTTGCGCCGGGGCTCTACCGCGCGTCGGTCATCGACCGTGACGGCGATCTCCCGAGCGCGAACGCCCTGCTCGCGGCCCCGTACCCGGCCGAGTACCTGCCACGCCCAGCCGGCTCCTCCGCGCTGGGCCCCCTCACCGCCGCGACCGGCGGCCGCTTGCTCGACCCCAACGACCCGGGCGCCCTCACCGGCGGCCGAACCACGCTCTGGTGGTGGCTCGCCCTCGCCGCATCGGGGGTGTTCTTGGCGGCGGTCGCAGTGCGGCTGTTGCCGCAGACGAGAGCGGCGCCGCCGCGCACGCCCCAGCCGCAGCCGCGCGCTCGCGCGGGGCGGCAAGGGTAGCGGGGCGGCATGGAGGAGCGGCGGCGAGCGCGCGGGCTGGGCGCGGCTTGCCGAGCAGCGCGTGCAAGCGCCGCGCCGGTTCGACGCTGACGGCGTCCGGCGCTACCGCGCCCGGTCCAGCAGCTCTTGCTCGTCGGCGAGGGCAGTGACTTGGTCGAAGGCGTTGCCGCCGGCGGGGAGGGAGACGTAGCCGATGCCGAAGCGGCGGCAGTGGGACTCGACCTTGCGGGCATGCTCCGCGAGGGCCTCAGCATGGGCGGCGAGGACGGCGGGGGTGACGTCGAGCGCGAGCAGCTCGCCGGACTCGCGGTCGACCAGCTCGACCGGGCCCTCCAGCGCGGCCGTTGCACCGGGCTCGGCAACGTGCAAGAGCGTCGCGGCGCGGGTGCCGCGCAGGGCGTTCAAGCCGTCGTCGAGCGCTTCGAGCGGGATCAGCGCGTCGGTCAGCAAGGCGGCGATCTCGGCGCCGACTTCGAGCGGGCGGCGCTTGTGGATCCCCGCCGCAAGGTCGGTCGAGCGGCCGCGCGGCAGGCGGTCCAACTGCTCCAACAGCAGCGGGACGTGTTGCTCGCCGGTCAGCGGCTCGCCGTTGACGCCGTCGCCGTCGGCGAGGATCGTCAGCTGGACGGTGCCTCCGCGCAGCAGCGCGACCGCCCCGACCAGCGCGGCGACCTGCTCGGCATGGCGCCGCGCCGGCGCCCCGCGGTCGCCCATCGAGCGGCTGCCGTCGAGCAGCAGCGCGAGGCCGAGCTCGCGGTCGAGCGGCGAGGTGCGGATGAACGGCTGGTTCAGCCGCGCGTAGACGTTCCAGTCGATCCGGCGCAGGTCGTCGCCGGGCACGTACGCGCGATAGTCAGCGAACTCGAGACCGCGGCCGCCGCTGCCCGCGCCAGCCGAGGTCTCCCCGAGCAGCCCGCGCACGATCGCGTCGAGGTCGCGCAGCCGCAGCCGCTCGAGCTGGCGCAGCGTCGCGCCGTCGAGCAGCGGCTCGTCGGCCCGGTCGCTCATCGCACGGCCGCCCGCCCGCCGGGGGCCGAAAGGCGGTCGCGCGCTCGCTCGCGGGCGACCGTCGGCACTCCTGAGCGTCCGCTGCGGACACGAGCGCCAGCCCCGCTGCGGACACGAGCGCCAGCCCGGCTGCGGACACGAGCGCCAGCCCCGCTGCGGACACGAGCGCCAGCCGTCGCGCGCACGTCGAGCGGCGCCACGACTACCGCTCCGTCGGCACCCGCTCGAGCGCGTCGGTGACGATCGCGTCGGCGGTGACTCCCTCGCGCTCGGCCTCGAAGGCGAGCACGAGGCGGTGGCGCAGGGCGGCGAGGGCGACCGACCTCACGTCCTCGAAGGCGAGGTTGGAGCGGCCGGCCATCAAGGCGGCGGCGCGGCCGGCGAGCGCGAGCGCCTGGGCGCCGCGGGGGCTCGGGCCCAGCCTCACGTTGCGCCGCGCCATCTCGGTCGCGCCCGGGTGGTCTGGCTGGAGTGCGAGCACAAGCCGGCTGACGTAGTTGATCACGTGCGCGGCCGCCGGGACCTCGCGCACGAGCTTCGTCATCTCGTTGAGCGTCGCGGCGTCGGCGACGCGGGGCAGCGGCGGCAGCTCGCCGGCGGTCGTGCGCGTGACCGTCTCGCTCAGCTCGGCCTCGTCAGGGAAGACGAACACGACCTTCAGCAGGAAGCGGTCGAGCTCGGCCTCCGGCAGCGGGTAGGTACCGCGCATCTCGACCGGGTTCTGCGTCGCGACGACGGTGAACGGCTGCGGCAGCACGTGTGTGACGTTGCCGATCGTCACCGTGCCCTCCTGCATCGCCTCCAGGAGCGCGCTCTGCGTGCGCGGCGCGGCGCGGTTGATCTCGTCGGCGAGCACGAGGTTGGCGAACAAGGGGCCCTGCTGAAACCGCAGCTGGGCGGCAGCGCCGTCCTGCGCCAGCACCATCGTGCCGGTGATGTCGGCCGGCATCAGGTCGGGCGTGAACTGGACGCGCTTGTACTCGAGCGTCAGGCCCGACGCGAAGGCGCGCGCCATCGTCGTCTTGCCGAGACCCGGCACGCCCTCCAGCAGCGCGTGGCCGCCGGTCAGCAGGCACAGCAGCACCCCGCGAACAGCGTCGCGCTGCCCGACGATCGCCTGCTCGACCGTGCGCTCTATCTCGATCGCGACCTGCTGGAAACGATCAGGCGCGAGCGTCGCGACGCCCGCAGACTCCTCCGACCCGGAACTCACCAAACGCCTCCTAGCTCGCCTGCGACCCTCCCGAGCCTACCCTGCGAAGCGGTGCGCCAGAGTTCAGGTGGAGTGTGGGGAGGCGGGTCGGCGGCGCGGAGAGCCGCGGCCGGCGCCTCGCTCACGCCACCAGCAGCGCGGCGCCGATCGCCCCGCCGAAGTCGCCAAGCTGGGCCAGGCGGATGTCCGGCGGGCGCTCGTCGTTGAAGAGGTGGGGCTGCATCGCGTCGGCAATCCGCTGGCGGTACTCCTCGCCGAGCCGCAAGCCGAGGCCGCCGCCGATCACGACGACCTCGACGTCGAGCAGGTTGACGGCCGAGGCGACGCCGGCGCCGAGCGCCGCGACCGCTTCATCGATCAGCTCGATCGCCAGCTTGTCCTCGTGCGCGAGCGCGCGCGCCCAGATCCCGCTCGTCAGGCGCGGTCTGTCGTGCTTCTTCATCAGGTGGAAGAGCTCGGTTTTCTCGCCGTCCTCCTCGCGCTTGCGGGCGCGCGCCTCCATCGACGCGCGGCCCGCGTACGCCTCCATGCAGCCGCGGCGGCCGCAGCCGCATCTCGCGCCGTTGATCTTCACCACCATGTGCCCTATCTCGCCGGCCGCGCCCTCGCCGTCCCAGCGTCTGCCGCCGAGCACGACCGCGCCGCCGACGCCGGTGCCCCAGAAGACGCCGAGCAGCGAGCGGGCGCCCTTGCCGGCGCCGAGCGCGACTTCGGCGTCGACCGCGACCGAGACGTCGTTGCCGAGCGCGACGCGCGTGCCGATCGCGTCGGAAAGCCTTGCGGCGAGCGGGAAGTCGCCGTCCCAGTCGGGCAGGTTCTTCGCTTGCGAGACGATCCCCTTGGCGGCGTCGATCGCGCCAGGAGAGCCGACGCCGGCGCCGGCCAGCTCGGTGGTCTCTACCTCGGCGATCGAGGCGGCCTCGCGCAGCGCGCCGGCCATCGCCTCGGTGACGTCCTGGGGGCCGCCGCTCGTCGGCGTCGGATGGCGCGCCTGGCCGAGCACGCGGTTGTCGTCATCGACGACGACCGCTTGGATCTTCGTCCCACCAAGGTCTATCCCGCCACGAAAAGCCATGCGCAGCAGGATAGTCCGGCGTCCGGTCGCTCAGCGCGCCACGGCGCCGAGCTGCTGCTCGGCCCATTCCTCGACGAGCCGCTGCTGGACGTCGGTCAGCCCGACCTCCTCGCCGCGCTCGGTGGCGCGCGCGGCCTGCGCCAGCGTCATCCCGACCCCCGTCAGGATGCTGCCGACCATCGGCGGCACGTCGTGGCCGCAGACACCGGATGCGCAGACGTATTCAAAGCTCATGCTTCGAAGATAGCGAGGGCGTAAAGGGGCCCCGGGTGGAGAGGGCGTGCTTCGCGCTAGTCGCGCTCTGCGGGGTGCTCTGTGGCGCCCGCGCCATCGCGATCGTGCTCGCCGACCGCTCTCTGGATCGGCTGCAGCGCGCCCTCTTCCTTCAGCAGCAGCCAGGAGAGCCAGACGCCGACGGCGAAGACAGGGAGGCCGAGGGCGGCCTTCGCGACGCCGAGCGCGACGACCGCGCTGGCGATGTAGAGCGGCAGCATCACCGCGAGGCGCAGGGCGAAGACGCCGACCCAGATCCACGTCACGCGCGAGTAGATCCGCACGCGCTCGGGGTCTCTGTGCCACTGCGTGCCGCTCTGCGTGATCAGGCCGAAGGCGACGCCGATCAGCGGCCAGCGCAGTGCGATCGAGCCGGCGAGCCCGACGATGTAGGCGACGTTCAGCAGGATGCTGGGGAGGAAGAAGTCCTGCGCCTTGCCGGTGCGCGAGACGATGAACGCCGCGATCGCGATGCCGAGCAGCCCCGAGAGGGCGAACTGGACGGTCGATCTGCGCAGCAGGCGGATGATCGCGAGCACGACGCTGATCCCGACCGCGACAAGCGCCGACGGCGTCGGGTCGAGGCTGCCGACCGTGTAGGCGATGACGAAAGCGGCGGCCGGGAGGGCCGACTCGACGATGCCGAGGGGGCCTCCGAGCGCCTCGGCGAAGGCAGCGCCAGCCGTCGGCGCGGTCGTAGCGGCGGCCAAGGAGCTGCGGCGTGGTTCGTCGTGCGTCGGTGCGCTCATCGTTCCCCAATGGTGACGGAGGCCGCGAAGGCGCAGCGCCGTCGTCCCCTACAAGAGATCCTACGCGACCAGCACAGGCGTCCCGACGGAGACGCGCTCGTAGAGGTCGATCACGTCGTCGGGGTCCATCCGCACGCAGCCGTGCGACGCGGCGCTGCCGAGCGAGCCGATGTCGGCGGTTCCGTGGAAGCCGACCGAGCCGTTGAAGCCGATCCAGCGCGCGACGAGCGGGTTCTCGGGCGAGCCGCCGGGGATCGTCTGACCGGCGAGATCGCCGGCCCAGGCGGAGTTCGGCACGTTCCACGGCGGGTCGACCTGCATCGACTGGACGACGTACTGGCCCGCGGGCGTCGGGTACTCGGGCGAGCCGACGGCGACGTGGTAGGTCTGCGTCAGCTCGCCTCTGACGAAGACGCGCACCGTCGTGGAGGTCTTGGAGACGGTGACGACGGTGGGATTCGCCTCCCACACCTGCTCGGTCGTCTTCGCGGCTCTGACGATGGCGAGCTGTGCTCTGACATCGCGCTCGCCGCGCGGGTGGCGGAAGGAGCGGATCAGCTGGCGTTGAAGTCTCTGCGGGTCGCGCAGCCTCGTGCCGTCCTGCGATCTCGTCACGGTGACGCTGTCGAGCGCGATCGAGAGGACGGCGTCTTGCGGCGGCCGGTTGGCGGCTCTGGCGACGGTGTCGACGAAAGCCGCGACGCGCTTGCGGCTCAGGGTGACGGCGACCTTCTCGTTCTTGTCCGTCTTCGTGCCGGTGAGCTGGCGCCAGCCGCGGGTGATGAAGCTGGCCTCGTCGCCGCTGGCAAGCGCGCGCTCGATTGCTGGTTGGAAGGAGACCTTCACGCCGGCCTGCCGGGCGCTCAGCTCGTAGCGTCTGCCGTTGACGGTGACGACCACCGCCCGGTTGGCGGGCTGGCCGATGCGCTGGCGCAGCAGCCGTCTCGCCTGCGCCGCGCTCTTGCCGCCGACGTCGACGCCGGCGATCGTCACGCCCTTCGGGATTCTGTCGTTCGCGGCGCTGGCGCTGAAGGCGAGCACGCCGGCGCAGGCGCCGGTCAACAGCAGCACGACGGCCCCGACGATCAGGAGCGTCCGTGCTCGCGTCGTGTTCAGTGGTGCTGACACCTACTACATACGGTAGTGGAAGCAGCCGTCGGCGTCTGGGAAATCGCTGTCATGGGGGCGAAAAAGCGGCTGGCGGCCTCCGCGCGCGAGTAACAAGAGGGGGCGTAGCGGACGGCGAAGAGGAGGGCGTGGGGACGGCGCCCGGGGCGTACGAGGTCCTCGGCCGCTATCGTCGCCGCGATGTCCGGCCAGCCGAACGCCGAAGCGACCGCGGTCCCGCTCGCGCGGCTCACGACGCTGCGGCTGGGTGGTCCGGCGCGGCAGATGGTGACGGCTGCGAGCGAGCAGGAGCTGGTGGAGGCTGTGCGCTCGCTCGATGCCGACGGCGAGCCGTTGCTCGTGCTCGCGGGCGGCAGCAACGTCGTCGTCGCCGACGAGGGGTTTGACGGGACCGTCGTTCGCATCGCGACGCGCGGGACGGAGCGCGACGGCGATGCGCTGTGGGTGCAGGCGGGCGAGACGTGGGACACGGTCGTGGCCGGCGCGATCGCGGAGCGGCTCGCGGGGATCGAGGCGCTGTCGGGGATCCCTGGCTCGGCCGGCGCGACGCCGATCCAGAACGTCGGCGCCTATGGACAGGACGTCAGCCAGACGGTTACGGCGGTGCGGGTGCTCGATCGCTCTACTGGCGTGGTCTCGGAGCTCGACGCCGCCGCCTGCGGTTTTCGCTACCGCTCGAGCGCGTTCAAGGGGCGCGACGAGCGGGTGGTCTTGGCGGTGCGCTTCGCGTTGGAGGCGGCGGATGCTGGGCTGAGCGCGCCGGTCGCCTACGCCGAGCTGGCGCGGTCGCTTGGCGTCGCGGTCGGCGAGCGGGCGCCGTTGGGCGCGGTGCGCGAGGCGGTGCTGGGGCTGCGGCGCAGGAAGGGGATGGTCGTCGACCCGGGCGATCCCGACTCGGTCAGCGCCGGCTCGTTCTTCACCAACCCGCTGCTCGACGCCGCTGCTTTTGGCGCGCTGCGCTCTCGGGCTGTCGCCGCCGGCATCGACGCGGAGCCGCCGTCATGGCCCGAGCCCGACGGCCGCGTCAAGACGTCAGCCGCGTGGCTGATCCAGCGCGCCGGCTTCGAGCGCGGCTACACCCGCGGCCGCGTCGGCATCTCAACCAAGCACACGCTCGCGCTCGTGAACCGTGGCAGTGCCACGACAGCCGAGCTCGTCGCGTTGGCGCGCGAGATCGCCGGGGGCGTCGAGCGGGTCTTCGGCGTCGCCCTGGTCCCCGAGCCGGTCTTCGTCGGGCATCGCTGGTAGGGCGCGCGGCTGCCGCGCAGGCGGCGGTGCGCGCGGTCGACTCGCTCGTCGGCCAGGTCGCGCGACGCTGTCGAGTGTCCTACCTCGCGCCCAGGCGGTCCTCGTCGCGGACGCCGGTTATGCGGAGCTCTTCGAGGGCGGCGTCGCGGAGGGTGACGGCGCCGAAGCGGGCGGCCTCGGCGGCGGCTTCGCGCAGGCGCTCGAGGCCCGGTCTGCGCTGGTTGCCGGCGAGGAGCGCGCGGCCGTGGAGGATCGTCGCCTCGACCTGCTCCTCGAACAAGCCCTGAAGCGCGGCGTTCGCGACGGTGATCGCGGCGAGGCGGGCGGCTTGGGGCGCGTCGCCGGCAGCGAGCACGACCTCGGCCGCTGCTCGCTGGGCACGGATCGCGCTGGCCGGCATCGCGGGGCCGCTGGCGGCGGCCGCGAGCTCCGCCCAGCGCTCAGCCTCGTCGCGCCGCTCCAACGCGAGTGCGGCGCGGGCCGCGGTCAGCATCGTGCCGGCGGCTGCCCTGCGGTCGACGCGCTCCAGCCGTTTGCCGGCGGCGTCCCGCAGTGCGCGCAGAAGCGCGGCCGGATCGTCGCGGCGCAGCACGATCGCGTTGCGAGCGCGGGTCGTGGCGGTCGCGCCGTGGGCCTCGCGGCCGTGCAGCAGCTCCTCGCTCTCGCGTGCCGCCTCTTCCGCCTCGGCCATCCGGCCGCGCAGCGCGAGCACGCGTGCCTGGCGCGTCAACGCGAACGCCAGCTCGTGGTCCTGATGCTGCAGCCGGGCGACCTCCTCGGCGGCGTCGGCGTGCTCCCACGCCGAGTCGAGCGCGAGCAGCGGCAGCTCGGAGCTGACGAGCAGCATGTGGAAATGCAGCAGCAGGTGGCTCTGGCGGGTCTCGCGCGCGAGCCGCAGGCCGCGCTGCAGGATCGGCACCGCGACGGCGTGGCGCTCGAGCCGCGTGAGGTTGCCGCCGACCGTCCATGCCGCGTCGACCATCGTCGCGAGCTGCGCGTCGTCGACCGCGTCGAGCCGGGTGGCGGCACGCGTCAGCAGCTCGTCGGCGGGCTCGCCGTGGAACGCTTCGCCGAGTCCCAGCATCGCCGTCACGGCGGCGCGCAGCGGCGGGTCCTCGCGACGGTCGAGCTCCCTCGCGGCGCGTGCCGACCAGACGCTCACACCGGCTGCGTCGCCCTCGAACAGCGCGAGCGTCGAGCGGTAGTGCAGCAGCCGCGCCTGTTCCGCCGGCACCGCGTGATCGAGCGCCCGCACGAGCCGTGCCCGCGCCGGGGCAAGCGCGCCGGCGGGGAGGTCGGAGACGGTCGCCGCTGCGATCGCTGAGAGGCGGGCGGCGGTGGCGCCGCTCGCGCGCATCTGGTCGACCGCTGAGCCCGCGGGCGTGGTGTTTGGCGACACGGCGGCGCCGTCAGCGGGCGCGTCTGGGGAGGGGCTCGCCGAGCTCGCGGGGGCTGCGCTCGGCGCCGCAGGCGCGTTGGCCGGCTCCATTAATTCGAGCGCCTCATCGAACGCCGCCCGGCTTTCGCGGCGGCGGCCGGCGGCGGCGAGGGCGTTGGCGAGGGGGAGCAGGAGCTGGGCGCGGCGGTTGTCGTTGCCTGGCGGGACGAGGCGGACAGCGGCGGCGTGCCAGTGGGAGGCGGCGGCGGGGGAGGCGGCGATCGAGTCGTGCGCGGCCTGCTCGAACAGCGCGATCGCTTCCTCGTCGCCAGCGGTCGCGACGCGCTCCACGTGGAAGGCGCGCAGCGCGGCGGGCGCGCCAGCGGCGGCGTGGGCGGTCGCGGCGCGCTGATCGGCCGGGCCGCGCCAGGCCTGCGCCGTCGCGTCGCTGACGACGCGATGGACGAACGGATGGCGGAAGGCGAAGCGGTGGCCGGCGGCCGGGCGCACGATCTCGGCGGCGACGAGCGCGTCGAGGGCGGGGTGGGCGGAGGCTTCGTCGAGCCCGGCGACGGCGGCCGCGATCGTGGGGTCGAACGGGTCGCCGGCGATCGCGGCGCCGTCGAGCAGCGCCCGTGGGTCGGCGGCGAGGTCGTCGAGCTCCTGCGCCAGCGCCCAGGCGATCGTCTCCGGGACCGGCTCGTCGTCGTCCGGGCTCGTCGTGCTGCTGCGGGCGAGCTCGCGCAGGAACAGCGGGTTGCCGTCGGCCTCGTGCAGGATCCGCTCGCGCGCGGCTGGCGCGAGGTCGGCGGGCAGCAGCGCTGAGGCGGCGCGGTTGCGCAGCGGCGCCGGGCGCAGCTCGACCCAGCCCTCGACTCGCCGCCCAGCGTGAAGGAAATGGTCGCCCCCGATCGCGGGCCGCAGCGCGAGCAGCAGCAGGAACGGCGCCTGCGGCGGGCGGCGCAGCAAGTGCAGGAGCAGCTCAGTCGACGCCTCGTCGGCCCACTGCATGTCGTCGAGCAGGAGCGCGAGCGGCTGCCTGCGCCCGAGCCGCTCGAGCAGCGACGAGATCCCCCGGTGGATCAGATAACGCTCGGCGGGGGCGGCGCTGCCGGCGCCGGGTGGTGTCGGCATGCCCGAGAGCTTCCCGTTGCTCGCCCGCGCCGATGGCAGCATCCCGGCGAGGTCGGCGACCGGGGCGGCGCCGTCGTGGGCTCCGAGCGGGCCGTCAAGCGCGTCGGTGATGACGCCGAAGGGGAGCTCGCGCTCGTGCTCGGCGGCGCGGGCGCCGAGCACGAGCAGGCCACGCTCGCGGGCGGCCTCAGCGGCCGCTTCGAGCAGCGCGCTCTTGCCGATCCCGGACTCGCCGGTGATCGCGAGCGTCCGCTGCGCGCCGCCGCGGACGTCGGCCAGCGCATGGTCGATCTTCGCCAGTTCCCCGTCGCGGCCATGCAGCCTCACCAGCGAAGCGTAGGTCGTTCGCTCGCGCGGGGCGTAAAGGGGCGCTTAGCGCCCGAGCCGCACGAGCATCTTGCCGAGGTTTGCGCCGGCGAGCAGGTCGATGAACGCCTGCGGCGCGGACTCGAGGCCTTCGGCAACGGTTTCTTCGTAGTGCAGCGACCCGTCGGCGAGCCAGCGGCCGACGTCCTCGTAGAAGCGGCTGCGCAGGTGGACGTGGTCGCTGACGAGGAAGCCGCGGATCGTGCCGCGGGTCTGCACGAGGCGGAAGAGGTTGCGCGGGCCCGGCTGCGGGGTCGTCGCGTTGTACTGGGAGACGATCCCGCAGATCGCGATCCGGCCGTGCAGCCGCAGCGCGCCGATCGCGGCTTCGAGCTGCTCGCCGCCGACGTTGTCGAAGAAGACATCGATTCCGTCCGGCGCGCACTCGTGCAGCTGTGCGGCGATCTCGCCTGCTTTGTAGTCGATCATCGCGTCGAAGCCGAGCCGGTCGATCGCGTGTCTGCATTTGCGCTCGCCGCCAGCGCTGCCGATCACGCGCGCGGCGCCGAGCTTGCGAGCGATCTGGCCGGCGGCGCTGCCGACTGCGCCGGCCGCGGCCGAGACGAAGACGGCGTCGCCCGCTCTCACTGGCGCGACCTCGACAAGGCCGGCGTAGGCGGTCAGGCCGGGCATGCCGAGGATCCCGAGGTAGGCCTGCTCGGGCAGGCTTCTCGCCTCGAGCCGGCGGGCGGCGTCGTCGGCGACGAGCGCCAGGTCGCGCCAGCCGAGGCCATGCAGCACGTGGTCGCCAGCGGCGAAGCGCGGGCTGCCCGAGGCGATCACCTCACCGATCGCTGCGCCCTCCAACACACCGCCGACCTCGTAGGGCGCCACATACGACTTCGCGCCGCTCATCCGCCCGCGCATGTACGGGTCCACGCTCATCCACGTGTTGCGCACGAGGATCTGCCCGTCGGCCGGGTCGGGGACCTCGACCTCCGCGAGCTCGAACGTCTCGGGCGTCGGCGCGCCGTGCGGGCGCGCCCTCAAGCGGATCTCGCGGCTGGCATGCGGCATTCAGCTCTCTCCTCGTCGGTCGGCGGAGCTGCTGGCCGCAGCCTGGCGGCTTGGCAGCTCCGCGGTCGAGGATAGGACGGCGCGCCAGGGGGCGCCGTGCAAACCCGACGGTGCGCGAGCGGCGGCGCGATCGGGCGAGCGGGATGTGCGCACTCGTCCGAGCCCTTCCAATCGTGGCCAGCCGTGGCCAAGGGACCGGGCGCACGCGCCGTGCCCAGGGGCGGCCGCGCCAGGCCGAACGTGTGGCCGCGGGACCGGGCGCACGCGCCGCGCCGAGGGGCGGCCGCGCCAGGCCAAGCCTGCCGCCGCTCAGAGCCGCCGGTGCTCGACCTCGCTGCCGCGTGCGATCAGGACGTCATGGACGAGGGCGGGGACGAAGATGCCGTGCGCCACGACGCCGGGGGTCGCGTCGAGGCGGGCGGCGAAGGCGGCGGGGTCGCCGATCTCGTCGTGCAGGTCGGCGATCACGCCGCTGTCTGGGGAGAGCGGGACGTCGCGCAGCTTCGCGTTGGGCAGCCGGCGCAGCGTCGCCTCAAGGCCGAACGCGAGGAGCTCGAGCGGGACGGGCGCGTGGAGGCGGTCGACCGTCTTGTCGGAGGACGCGATCACGACGAACCGCTTCGCCGCCGCCGCGACGAGCCGCTCGCGCGTGTGCGCGCCGCCGCCGCCCTTGATCAGCCAGCCGTCGGGGTCGATCTGGTCGGCG
>DASYEC010000025.1:0-25379 GCA_036499225.1 Conexibacter sp. | reverse complement strand
GATGCGAGCGCCTCCCCGGCGGTCGCGATCGCCGTGAGCGGGCTGCGCAGGTCGTGCGAGACGGCGCGCAGCAGGGACGTCTTCAGCTCATCGCTGCGGCGCAGCGCGCGCGCCTCGACGGCGTCCTGCTGGAGCGCCTCGCGGTCGAGCGCGACGCCCAGGATCGCCTCCAGGCCGGGGACGACGCGGTAAGTCAGCCGCTCGCGGACAGCGTCGCGCGGAGGCGTGGTGAAGCGCAGCGTGGCGATCCGGCGGTTGGCGCCGGACACCAGCGGGACCGCGAGCGGGCCGGCAGGGTCGGCCGACTCGGTATGCGCGTCGCCGTCGCCGAGCTCGATCGTGACCCCGTCCAGCTCGAGCGCCTCTTCAAGTCGCGTGGCCGCGAGCGGCAGCGCGGAGCGGACGTCGCTGCCGCCGAGCAGGAGGCGGGCGAGCTCGGCGGCGAGGTCGGCCTCGCGTCGCCGCAGCTCCGCTTCGCGCGCGCGGAGGCGTGCGAGCTCGGCGAGTGAGGAAGCGATCGTCGCGGTGACGAGGAAGACGAGCAGCGCGACCCAGTTCTGCGGATCGCTGACGGTGAAGCGGCCGGTCGGCGGGATGTGGAACCAGTTGAACGCGAGCGTGGAAGCGACCGCGGTGCCCAGGCCGACCCACAGCCCCGACCAGGTCGCGACGATCAGGACGGCGAGCAGGTAGACGACGCCGGTCGAGACCGCCGGCACGATCGTGCGCAGCGGGAAGATCAACGCAGTCGTCATCGCGACCGCGAAGGCCCCGCCGAGGATGCCGGCGGCAAGCGGCGGGCGCGTGTCGCGCAGAATGCTGGTGAGAGACGGGCGCTCCACGGCTTTCAGCGTACCCCTGCATGTGGGCGGGTCGCGGGGTGGCTTGATGGGCGGGTGGCCGCCGATCGACGTGCTCACACGGGTTCTGGGAGCATCGTGCGAGTGATCGAGGTCGTAGTGACGGTCGTGCTTGCCGTCGCGGCCGGGATAGCGCTCGAGCGCCGCACCCCGCCGGGGACCGCACAGGTGCTGCGCCACTACGTCACCCGGCTGTTGCTGTGGGTGCTGACGCCGTTCGTCGCGTTCGTCAGCATCGCGCGGCTGCACGCGGGCGCGAGCGTCGCGCTGGGGATCGCGGTGGGGCTGTCGACGACGGCGCTGGTGACGACGCTGATGTGGCTCTACGCGCGCGGCCCGCTGGGTTTGGACCGCCGCTCGATCGGCGCGGCGATGATCTGCACGACGCAGGGCAACACGGGGTATTTCGGGCTGCCGCTGTGCGCCGCGCTCTTCTCGGCGACCGAGTTCTCCCAGTCGGTCGCGTACGACTCGTTCGTGTCGCTGCCGGCGTTCGTCTTCGGCAGCTTCACGATCGGCGCGATCTTCGGCACGCAGCGCGGCGAGGCGAGCTTCGCGCGGCACCTCAGCAGGACGCTGTTCAAGAACCCGCTGCCGTACGTGCTGGTGGCGGCGCTGCTGGTGCCGTCGTCATGGGCGCCGTCGCTGCTCGACGTCCCGCTCGACGTCGCCGTCTTCTCGCTCGCCCCACTGGGTTTTCTGATCGTCGGCCTGACGCTGGCCGACGAGACAGCGGCGGGCGACCTCCGCATCCCGCCGGCCCTGACCCGCCCGATCGGCGCGTTGATCGCGCTGCGGATGGTCCTGATGCCCGCGATCGTCCTCGCGTTCTCCCTGTTGGTGGTGAGACTTCCCGCGACGTACCCGTTGATGGCCGCAATGCCGACCGGGGTGAACACGATCGTCGTCGCCCACCGCACCGGCCTCGACCTCCGCCTCACCGCCGACGGCAACGCCTGGACGACCTCGATAGCCCTCGCCGCAACCCTCGCCGTCGCCATCCTCCTGGCGCTCGGTGTGCTGTAGGCGCGATCCCCGCCGTCCAGTTAGGATTCGTCGTTCCCTGGGGGCGTAGTGCTAACGGGAACACGCCGCCTTTGCAAGGCGGAGTTGGGGGTTCGATTCCCCCCGCCTCCATTGGAACGGAGCATGGACCGAGTGACGTCGCCGACGGGATACTCGATCTCCAGCAAGCAACAGGCGGACGACATTCTTGCCGTCGAGGCCGAACTGCTGCGCAGCGAGGGCGTCGACCCGAGCTGGCCTGGCTTCTCTGAGGATCGGCCGTCCGGGGAGTCGGATCCCGACTCCCCGGACGGGCGATAGCCGCGCCTCGACGCGGCTATTTCTTCCCGCTCAGGTTGAGCGCCACGGCGTCGCGGATGAGGTCGCCCAGGGCGGTTGCGTCGATCTCGTCGCCTTCGGCGAGGTCGATCGCGCGGCGGGCTCTGCCGTCGAGGCTGGAGTTGAAGAGGCCAGCGGGGTCGTTGAGAGCGGCGCCTCTCATGAACGTCAGCTTGACGACGGCTCTGTACGTCTCACCGGTGCAGATGATCCCGCCGTGGGACCAGACCGGCGTGCCGGGGCTCGTCGCCTTTGCCCACTTCCACTCTTCGACGACCTCGGGGTCCGCCTGCTTGATGATCGCGCGGACGTCGCTGAGCGTCTTGCCACGCCAGCCGCCCAGCTCGCTGATCCGCTCGTCGATCCGCTCGGACGCATTGATCGTCTCGTCTGCCATCTGTCTCCTCACGTCCTCATACAGTTGAACGCCGCTCAAACTACCCGTCACGTTGCCCAGGCGAACCCGTCCGGGTCGGTGAACGGCCCTGCGTCGCCGTTGATCGTGAGCCGATGGGAGCCGGTGCCGTCCGCGGGGACGCCCGCGTCCTTCGCGAGCGCACGGCGCTTGTAGAGCGCCAGCTTGACGGGGCCCGACGCAGCGTCGAACTCGACGTACCTGCTACCGAAGCCCTTCGCCACGGTGAGGCCGCGATCGACGTAGAACTGCTTGCTCGCGCCGACATCGGCCACGCCGAGCAGGAGCACGACACCGTCCACCTCGCGGTCGGCCGGGCGGCTGTTCTTCTTCTCGGACGTCGCGACCTTCCAGATCGTCCCGTCGGGCGCCTGCACGACGCCGCCGTAGCCCCACAGCGACTTCGCCGCCGGCTTCAGCACCGTCGCGCCGGCGTCGAGGGCGGGACCGATGAGCGCGTCGACCGTCGCCGGCTGAGAGACGACGAGCGACAGCGTGAAACCGCGGAACCCGCTCGTCGGCTCCTCAGATGCCCGCAGCTGGAGCTGAGCGTCCAAGCCGAACGCCTCCGCATAGAAGCGCTCGGCAGCCGGTGCGTCGGCCACTTCGAGCGTGAGGAATTCAATAGAAGACATGGCGGCGATGCTAAGCCGGTCTGCCGCCGCTGTCTTCTCCATTTCTGCTCGGTTGCGCTAGCTGCGCAACGTCGCCACCTCCTCGTAGGCGATCTGCTCGGCCTCTGCGCGAGGTTGGCCTTTCCGAAGTCACAAGACAGTAACTTCAACTTGACCAGCTCGTCACAGGTCGAGGTAAGGAAACGGTGAGAACAGGGGCTTGCGCTGGAATTTTCAGCTAGCGCAATTCACTGACTTCAAGGAAAAGGACACTCCTTGCCCCCTCGCCCAACCGCTCGGACGGCGGCCACCGCCCGTGCTGACGTGACGCAACGCGTGCGCCCTCGCGGGCGCACTCGTGCTCGCGTCGCGTCCGCGTTCGCGCTCGCGGCACTCCTGGCAGCGCCAGGCGTCGCGCACGCCGCCACCGCCGACGCCGACCCCAACGTTCTGACGCTCAGCGACTTCACGCAACAGCTCGCGCCCGGGATCTCGCTGCACAGCTTCGAGACCCTGCAGCCGTCGGGCTGGATCAAGGCGAAGGTCCTGACCGCCGACCTGACGAAGTCCAACGTCCACAGCAACATGCTGATGGCCGGCGGCGGGGTCGTCGCAGCGGCAGCGCCGCTGACCCAGACCGCCAACCAGGCGGGCGCGCTCGCCGCGGTCAACGGCGACTTCTTCAACATCGGCGACACGAACGCGACCTCCGGCTGGGAGATGCAGGGCGACAACGTCCTGAAGTCCTCAAACCAGGTCGGCTCGCGCACGACGGTCGGCGGGATCGGCGACGAGGGCCTCGGCTACCTCGCCAACCTGACGCTGCAGGCGAAGGCCGGCTTCCTCGGCTCAGACCACACGATCGCCGCGGTCAACTCGCCGTCCCCGAAGACGAACACGATCGACCTCTTCACCTCTGACTGGGGCTCCTACACGCGCGACTCGGGCTCGTTCAGAACCGGGACGCCCGAGATCGAGGTCCACGTCAGCGACGGCCACGTCGTCTCCAAGGCGAGCGTGCCGGCCTCCGAGCCGCTCGCCAAGGGCGACTACGCGATGCTCGCGATCGGCAAAACCGCTGTCACGACCCTCGACGCGCTGCAGGTCGGCGACGCCGTCGACATCACGTACGGCGCGACCTCGAACATCGCCGAGAAGCTCAGATACGCGATCGGCGGCGCCGTCCAGCTGATCAGAGACGGCGTCGTGCCGGCTGCGGTCCACTACGACAGCCCCGGCGACGAGGCCGACGTCGCCGGCCGTCCTGCCCTCGCCTTCAAGGACGGCGGCAGAACGATGATGCTGATCGTCACCGACGGTCGGCAGACCGACGTCCACGGCTTCAACGCGACCGACTTCGCCAACTTCGTCAAGAGCCTCGGCGCCGACAACGCGCTGCTGTTCGACGGCGGCGGCTCGGCCGAGATGGTCGCCAGAGCGCCAGGCGACCAGAACGTCAGCGTGCTCAACACGCCCTCCGACGGCGCCGAGCGCCCGGTCCCCAACGGCGTCGGCGTCTTCTCCGACCCCGGCGACGGCACGATCCACAGGCTGATCGTCAACGCCAACGGTGACGATCCCACCACGACTGGCGTAGGCGCGCGCGTCTTCCCCGGCCTGCACCGCACGCTGACCGTGAAGGCGGAGGACAACCAGGACGCGCCTGTCGCCGTCCAGCCCAGCGCCGTGCGCTGGAGCACCGACACTGGCGCGATCGACAACGGCCAGCTCGCCGCCCCGGCGAACGCGACCGGGACGATCGACGTCCACGCGACGACCGACACGGCCTCGCAGGAGACGAGCGTCAGAGTCCTGCGCCCGCTGCACAGCCTCGAGCTGTCGGCCCCGCGCCTCTCGTTCTCGACCGCGACCGCCAGCGCCGCCCAGACGCTCGCCGTGACCGGCCGTGACGACCAGGGCTACGCGACCCCGATCGAGTTGGAGGACATGCAGCTCGGTTACGACCACAGCCTGATCGAGGTCACGCCCGACCCCAGAGGCCTCAAGATCACCCCGCTCGCCGCGGGCGGCACCGACCTCACCGTGAGAGTCGGCGGCCAGACCGAGGTGACCGCGGTCTCCGTCGGCGTCCAGACGCAGGACGTCTACGACTTCGACGACAACGGCGCCGGCACGCGTTGGAGAGCGAACGGGACCGACAACACCACCCAGGTCCTCACCAACTCGCCCGACGGCCTCACGGTGACGTACCCGGCGATGCGCAACATGGGCGTCACCGCCAGCTCGATTGTCGGGCGCGAGGTCCAGCTGCCGGACCAGCCGCTCAACATCGACATCAGAATCAAGGCGTCGCAGGCGACCTCGCTGAGCTACCTCGGCTTCTGGGACGCCGCCGGCAAGTCCTACGGCGTCTACGGCTCGCCGATGAGCACGTCGACCGACTGGCAGACGCTCAGATTCGCCGTCCCGGCTGGCGTCGCCTTCCCGCTCAGCATGAACTCGTTCCAGCTGATCGAGACCGACCTCTCCAGACAGGTCGCGGGCAGCTTCACGCTCGGCGGCATCACGGTCGAGAACGCCAGCCCCGTCGACGTGCCGGGCCTTGACCCGCTGCGCGCCGACTCGCTCGTCTCGCCCGACGGCAGACTGCCGACCGGCGGCAGAGACTGGAGATTCGCCTCCCTCTCCGACATCCAGTTCACAGCCGACAGCCCCGAGCTGACGAAGGTCGGCGTCGCCGCGCTTGAGCGGATCCGCAGAACCAACCCCGATCTGATCGTCCTCAACGGCGACGTCACCGACCGCGGCCTGCCGCAGGACATGACGCTCGCCCGTCAGACGCTCGAGGCCGGCGGCTGCCAGCTGATCCCGCTGAGCTCGACGATCGGCACCGACAACACGCCGGCGCCGACCGCTGACAAGACGCCCTGCTACTACGTGCCGGGCAACCACGAGTCCTACGGCCTCAATAACGTCCAGGCGGACCTGAGACCGTTCACCGCCGAGTTCGGCCAGCCGTACGGCACGTTCGACCACAACGGCACCCGCTTCATCCTGCTCGCCAGCTCCCTGGGCTCGCTGCACGCGACCAACTGGGACCAGCTGCCGATGTTCCAGCAGGCGCTGACCGAGGCCGAGAACGACTCCTCGATTAAGAACGTCGTCGTCTTCGCGCACCACCCGGTCGACGACCCGCTGGAGACGAAGGCCAGCCAGCTTGGCGACCGTACCGAGGTCGCGCTGATCGAGAGAATGCTGACCGACTTCCGCGCCGCCTCTGGCAAGGGCGTCGACATGGTCGGCTCGCACGCCCAGATCGCCAACGTCCACCGCATCGAGGGCGTGCCGTACACGGTGATGCCCTCCTCCGGCAAGGACCCGTACGGGACCCCCGACCGCGGCGGCTTCACCGGCTGGCTCGACTGGGGCGTCGACCCGTCCAAGGACGCCGGCCAGCAGTGGGTCACCGCTGACGTGCGCGCGTTCGCGCAGTCGATCACGCTCAACACCCCCGCCGCGCTGCAGGTCAGCGAGACGGCGCCGCTGAGCGGCTCGATCGTCCAGCCCGAGGGCGTCTCCACCGGCACGCGCGTCGTGCCGCTGCGCTATCCGATGTCAATTCACTGGGGCGGCGACGACGGCCTCGCGATCGGCTCCGGCAAGGCGGCGGTCGACGCCGCGCGCGCCGCGGGCAAGATCGCGATCCTCGACCCGGTCACCGAGCAGATCACCGGCCTGCACACGGGCAGTGTGGCGGTCTCGGTCACGAACGACTCGATGCGCGAGTACACCGACGACGCGTCGCTTGCGCCGATCACGACGCAGAAGACGATCCAGGTGACGGCGTACACGGGCTCCGGCCCCCGCCTTGAGGTCGCGACGCCGGTCTTCCCCGACCAGCCCGCGAACACGATCGGCCAGGGTCAGCGTGTCACGGTGACGAACGGCGGCGACCAGCCGCTGTCGATCTCTGACGTCGAGATCCAGGACGTCGACGGCCAGTCCGACGGCGACTTCATCCTGTCCGACCAGTCGTGCACGAAGGGCGAGATCGCGCCCGGGGCCACGTGCAGCGTGCTCGTGCGCTTCGCGCCCGCGCGCCTGAACGCGACGTCGCTCGAGAAGCTCGTCTTCACCGACAACACCGTTGACGGCTCGCACAGCGTCCAGCTGCTCGGCAGAAGCACCGACCTGCCGAGAGGCGACCAGGGCGAGCAGGGCGGCGAGGGCCCGCAGGGCCCCGTCGGACCTCCCGGCAGAGACGGTGAGGACGGCAGAGACGGCGCGACCGGCCCGGCCGGCCCCGCTGGCCAGGACGGCGCGACGGGCCCGGCCGGCGCGAACGGGACCAACGGCACCGACGGCAGAGACGGCGCCACGGGTCCGGCCGGCACGAACGGCACCGACGGCAGAGAGGGCGCCACCGGCCCCGCCGGCGCGGACGGGACCAACGGCACCGACGGCAGAGACGGCGCGACCGGCCCCGCTGGCCCCGCCGGCCCGAGAGGCGCCCGCGGCCCGGCTGGCCCGGCCGCCGCGATCACCTGCACCGTGAAGAACAGAAGCGGCAGCAACGTCGTCTGCAAGGTCGTCTTCGTTGGCAGAGACGCGAAGGCGGCCAGCAACAAGGCGAAGGCCAAGCAGCTGAAGGCCCGCTCCGCACGGCTTGTGCGCGGCAAGCGCACCTTCGCGACCGGCAAGGTCGGCCAGCTGCGCAGCGTCCGTCGCGTCACGAAGGGCCACTACACCCTCCGCGTCCGCACGAGCGCCAAGCAGGTCGCGGCTTACAAGGTCACGATCAAGTAGCGCCGCAAGACCCGCCCGCCGCGCCCGCGACCTCGCGGGCGCGGCGAGCCGCAGACCCCACGCGCCGCACGCCACGCGCCGCGTCCTGCTGGGCGCCGGGCGCGGCGAGCCGCAGACCGCACGCGCCGCACCGCGTCCGACTGGGCGCCGTGCGCGGCGATCCGCGCCCGCCGCACTCCCCCTCAGGGAGTGCGGCGCAGCGCGAGCGGGCGCTCGCGGTGGCGCTCCTCGATCAGCACGCGCTCGTGCGCGGCGAGCAGGTCGAACTGGCTGACGAGGCCGACGAGCCTGCCGCGGTCCCCGCGCTCCACGACCGGCAGCACGCCATGGCCCCCCGCGACCATCCGGTCGGCGGCCGCGCGCAACGTCTCGTGGGGGAAGGCGACGACCGGCTCCCGGGCGAGCTCGGCGACGAGCGTCCCGTTGAACTGCCCGTGCTCGCGCGCGCCCAGCACGTCGGACCACGCGAGCACCCCAGCGAGCTGGCCGCCGTCGCCGATCACCGGGTAGAGCCGCTGGCGCCGCAGCGGCGACCCTTCGGGCAGCCGCGCGTGCAGCTCGGCGGCGCGCGTCGCCGGCGCGACCGTGTGAACGTCGGTCGCCATCACGTCGCGCACGAACAGCGCCTGGAGCGGGTCGACCTCATATTCGCGGTTGACGTGATAGCCGCGCCGCGCGATCTTCTCGGTCAGGATCGAGCGCTTCAAGAGCAGGACGCTGACGAAGTGCGCGATCGTGCACGCGAGCAGCAGGGGCAGCAGCAGGTCGACGTCGTGGGTCAGCTCAAGCGCGAAGACGATGCTCGTCAGCGGTGAGCGCATCACGCCGGCCATCGCCGCCGCCATCCCCAGCAGCGACCACGTCCCGGCGTCGGCGCCCGGCAGCGCCGCGCCGACGATCCCGCCGAGCGCCGCGCCGAGGATCAGCAGCGGCGCAAGGATGCCGCCGCTCGTGTTCGACCCCAGCGCGATCGACCAGACGACGAGCTTGCAGACGAGCAGCGCCGCGAGCGCGCCGAGCGCCATGTGGCCGGCGAGCTCGTCGCGGATCGTGTCGTAGCCGGCGCCGAGCACGCGGCTGTCGATCAGCCCGCCGACGCCGACGACGAAGCCGCCGATCGCCGGCCACCACGCCCAGTGGATCGGCAGCCGCATGAAGAGGTCCTCGGCGCCATAGACGCAGCGGGTCATCACCCAGGCGAGGCCGCCGGCCGCGAGGCCGATCGCGAGCGCGCCGGCGGTCACTGAGGCCGAGACGTGGGCGAGCGGGGCGACCGGGAAGAGCGGCGTCGGCTGCATCAGGCCGGCGTTGGCGAGCGCGTCGCGGACGAGCTCGGCGGTGACGGCCGCCAGCGCGGCGGGGATCAGCGAGCGTGGCCGCCACTCGAACAGCAGCAGCTCGACCGCGAGCAGGACCGCGGCGACCGGCGTGCCGAAGACCGCCGTCATGCCGCCAGCGGCACCCGCGACGAGCAGGCTGCGGCGCTCGGCGGCGGTGAGGTGGAGCAGCTGGCCGGTGATGCTGCCGATCGCGCCGCCGGTGACGATGATCGGCCCCTCGGCGCCGAACGGGCCGCCCGAGCCGATGCTGACCGCGCTCGAGATCGGCTTGAGGATTGCAAGGCGCGGCTCCATCCGGCTGCCGCGCAGAAGGATCGTCTCCATCGCCTCGGGGATGCCGTGGCCGCGGATCCGCTCTGAGCCGAAGCGGGCCATCAGCCCGACGATGAGGCCGCCGACGACCGGCACGAGGATGCTTGCGGCGCCGAGCACGCTCGTGTCGGGGGTGCGCAGCGTCGTGCTCCACGTGCCGGTGTAGGCGAGGTTGGTGATCAGCCCGATGAGGTCGAGCAGCGCCAGCGCCGCGAACGCGACGACGACCCCGATCAGCGCCGCGATCGCCCCCATCCGCACGAGCGCAAGCGTCGCCGTGAAGTCCCCCAGCTCCCGCTCGGGCGCGTCCGGAGGACGTGGGTCGGCGATCACTATCGCGTCGGAAGGAGGCTCACGGTTCGGTCGCATGGCGGCGTTAAATATCGGATGCCGATACTTTTTGTCCCCAGGTGTGATAGCCGCTTGCGCTGTATCGGCAGCCGATATGATCGGGCGCGTGACGAGTCGCGAGGCGGGATCGAGCGGGAGCAGCGCGCGCGGCGCCGACGCCCCGGGCGGGCCGGCCGACGCGGCCGACCGCCCGTCCGCCGACGCGCCCGACCGCCCGTCCGCCGCCGCGCCCGACCGCCCGTCCGCCGACGCGCCGCCCGCCGCGCCCGACCGCCCGTCCGCCGACGCGCCGGCCGCCGCAGTTGGCGCGGGCGGCGCGGCGCAGCGCCCGCTCGACGACGCCGACTACGAGCGGCTGCTCGCGTTCCGCGTCGCGCTGCGGGGCTTTCTGCGGCACAGCGAGCGGATCGCCGACGAGCGCGGCCTGACGCCGGCCGTCCACCAGCTGCTGCTCGCGATCCGCGGCGGCGGTCCCTCGCCCGGCCCGACGATCGCGGCCGTCGCCGCGACGCTCGACGTCCGCCACCACACCGCGGTCGCGCTCGCCAAGCGCGCCGAGCAGCTCGGCCTGCTGCGCCGCACCCGCGGCGCCCACGACCACCGCGAGGTCCACCTCTCCCTCTCCGCCGACGGCGTCGCCAGCCTCGACGCGATCACCCGCCAAAACCTCCCGGTGATCGCCGAGCTCGCGGCCCACCTGTCAGCGGTCGTGGACGGCGGGCGATAACAACATAGATCCGGTAGCAGTTGTGCTACCAGCGAGCTACACTGGTCCGGTGACGACGATCCCGCAGAGAGAGCTTCGCAACAGCATCGGTGACGTTCTGCGCCGAGCCGAGGCAGGCGAAGAGTTCACGATCACCGTCGCCGGACGGCCCGCCGCGCGGCTCGGCCCGGCTCCGCGCCAGCGGTGGGTGAGCGGAACGCACCTCCGGGGTGTCTGGGAGACGCCGGCGCCGCGCACGCTCGCGGACGACCTCAAGCGTTTCCCGGCTGACCTCGTCGACCCGTTCGCGTGAGCATGCGCGCCCTGCTCGACACATCCGTGCTGATCGCTGCGCACGGCCCAGACGACGTAGAGGGCGCGATCAGCGCCGCGTCGCTCGCCGAGCTGCATTTCGGCGTGCTCGTCGCGCGAGACGACGACGAGCGAGCGCTGCGTGCACAGCGGCTCGGGGTCGTGGAAGCGGCCTTCGATCCGATCCCGCTCGATGCCCCGATCGCCCGCGAATGGGGACGGCTGTCAGCCGCGGTGACCGCTCGCGGAGGGCAGCCGCGACGCCGCATGGTGGAGCTCGCCATCGCCGCGACGGCGAACGTTCATCGTGTGCCGCTGCTGACCCACAACGCGAAGGACTTCCGCGTCATCGACGATCTTGTCGACGTCCGCCCCGCGTAGCCCTTAGGAGCCGCGCGTGATGCGCGGGGAGCCCATCACGACGCGGACGACGACGCGGGTCGGGCGGGTCGGCTGTCTCAGCGAGAGGAAGTCGCGGACTCGGCCTTCGGTGCCGCAGAAGGGGCAGCCGAGCGTGTCCGACGGCGAGAGCGGGCCGCCGCTGATGTCGATCGGGGCATCGCAGTCGGGGCAGGCGAGCGTGCCGGTCGCGACATGGGTCGAGCGCGTGACTCGGCGCTCCTCTTCCGCGCCGAGCCGGTCCCGCTGGATACGGAAGTCATCCGGACCGTCGAGACCACGCGAAAAGGACATCGCTCCAGTCTAGGCGGGTCGCGCGAGCCGGTCGCGACCAGGGCGTGAACCCGCGCCAGGCGCGCCGGGACGGCTGCCGCGCCGCAGCCCTCGCGGCTCGCTCCGCCAACGCGCGCGGTGTCCAAGCGAGCCGAGCGGCCTCAAGCGGAGCGCGCCGACTGCCGATGTGACAGAACGCCCCACGCGCGCGCGGCCGATGCCGCGCGCGATCATCCCCTTGCGGAAGGAACTGCGTTGAAGAAGTTGATCGGTCTCGCGCTCGCGGCAGCGGCGCTCCTTGTTGTCGTTCTGCTCCCGGCGGCCAGCTCCTCGGCGGCGACGTCGACCTGCCCGGCGACCTTCCAGGTGCTCCACAACGACTCGATCGGCACGATGCAGCTGCCGGCCGGCGCCTACACGGTTCGCGTCACCAACATGACCTGCGCCGCCTCCTCGACGATGTTCGCCGAGTTCCTCAACGACTACGACGGCAACCTGCCCTCCCCATGGCGCGCCAACGCCGCCAAGAGAAGCTTCACGAACGGCAGCAGCAGCTTCGCGTTCACGCTGACGACGCCCGCCCCGCCGGCCCCGCCGACCCCCGGCTCGCCGACGACCTGCCCCGGCACGTTCAGCGTCCTGCACAACGACCGCATCGGCAACGTCGCCTTCCCGCAGGGCCAGTACCAGCTGAAGACGGTGCTCGGGATCAACTGCACCGCCGCCGCGACGCAGTTCGCGCAGTTCCTCGACGCGCCCAACGGCGTGCCGGCCCCGTGGACGCTGACTGGCTCCAGCAGCCTTGCGTCGTTCCAGGACAACATGGGCGGGTTCCAGTTCACGGCCGCCAAGACCTCCTCGAACACCAACGGCGGCGGCCGCACGGCGACGACGTGCAGCACCTTCAACGTCGTCAGAAGCGACCACATCGGCTCGCTCTACATCCCCAGCGGCAAGTACGAGATCGTCCTCCCGGCCGGCTCGTCGATGAGCTGCTCGGCCGCGTCGAGAACGTTCCTGCAGTTCCTCAACGCGACCGCGGTGCCGAAGCCGTGGATCGTCGACGCCAACCTCGCCCAGTTCACCGACGGCTACGGCTCAACGGTGTCGTTCGGCATCGACCCGATCAAGGGCACGATCCGCTAGCACCAGCCGTACTCTGCCCCGGGCGCGCGGCTTACGAGCCGCGCGCCCGGCCGTGACGGCTCAGCGGCTGCGGCTCACGCCCAGACGCTCCGCGCGCCAGCCCGCCCGCGCCCAGCCGTGTCCGCGCGTCTGCGCGCGCGTCCGGCGGTAGCCGCTCGCCGGCCCGCCGCGCCAGCCCGCCCGCGCCCAGCCGTGTCCGCGCGTCTGCGCGCGCGCGTCCGGCGGTAGCCGCTCGGCCCGCCGCGCCCACGCGCGGCGGCCCGCCGCCCCACCCTCCGATAGCCTGCGCGCCGCCGTGGTCTATCGCTTCCTCTTTGCGCACGTCCTGCGTCGTCTCGACGCCGAGCGCGCGCACCATCTCGGCGCCGTCGTGCTGCGGCTGATCGTCGCGCTGCCGTTCCTGCGCGACCTGCTGCGCAAGGCGCTGCGCCCGAGCGACCCTGCTCTGCGCGTCCATGCGCTCGGCCGCGACTTCCCAAGCCCGCTCGGCGTCGCGGCCGGCTTCGACAAGGACGGCACGACCTTCCACGGGCTAGCCGCGCTCGGCTTCGGCTTCGTCGAGGTCGGCACGGTCACCGCGCACGGCCAGCCCGGCAACCCGCGCCCGCGCATCTTCCGCCTCGTGCGCGACCGCGCGATGGTCAACCGGATGGGCTTCCCCAACCCCGGCGCGACCGCCGTCGCCCCGCGCCTCGCGCGCCGCCGGCCCGGCGACGTCGTCGCGATCAACGTCGGCAAGACGAGAGCGGTCGCCGAGGAGGGGATCGACGCCGACTACCGCGCCGCGGTCCGCACGCTCGCGCCGCTCGCCGACTTCCTCGTGCTGAACGTCAGCTCGCCGAACACGCCGGGCCTGCGCGACCTGCAGTCGACCGAACGGCTGGCGAGCCTGATCGCGGCGGTCAAGGACGAGCTCCAAAAGCACGGACTGGCGCTCCCGCTTCTGGTCAAGATCGCGCCCGACCTCGCCGACGTGGACATCGACGCGATCGCCGACCTCGCGATCGCGCAGCGACTCGACGGCCTGGTCGCGACGAACACGACGATCGGCCGCGACGGCCTCACGACGCCAACGGCCGAGGTCGAGGCGATCGGCTTCGGCGGCCTCTCCGGCGCGCCGTTGAAGACACGCGCGCTGGCGGTGCTGCGCCGGCTGCGCGCCCGCACCGGCGGCGAGCTGACGCTGATCTCCGTCGGCGGGATCGAGAGCGCCGACGACGCGTGGGAGCGGATCGAGGCCGGCGCGACGCTCGTCCAGGCCTACACCGGCTTCATCTACGGCGGCCCCCTGTGGCCGCGCGCGGTCAACCGCGGCCTCGCGGCGCGCGTGCACGCGGCCGGGCTGACGTCAGTGCAGGACGCGGTCGGCCGCACGGCCGACGCCGCTCCCGCCGGCGCGTGACAACAGCCTCAGCTGGCTCGACCCGCCGCCCCGCCCACGCAAGCGACCCCGCTCCCGCCAGCGCGTAAACAACCCCGCCCGCCGCCCGCGCCCGCCGCTCACCGGATCAAGTTGATCTCCGGATGGGTGGCGAGCAGCGTCTGCGTGAAGACGTAGTTGACCGCGCCTATCGAGAGGAAGACGATCACGACCGCCTGGTTCACCGCGCGGCCGACGCCAGCCGCGCCGCCGGAGGTCGTCATCCCCTTGTAACAGCAGACGATCGCGATGACGCCGCCGTAGACCGCGCACTTGACGATCGAGCCCCACAGGTCGGTCGTCGACGAGCTCTCGAGGAAGGTCGCGAAGAACGGCGCGACCGACGCCCCGTTGACCCAGGTCGCGACGAGCCCGCCGGTGATTCCGAAGATCATGGCGAAGACGTCGAACAGGAACGTGACGAGCATCAGCGCGAGGAAGCGCGGCACGACCAGGTTCTTGACCGGGTCGACGCCGAGCACCTGCAGCGCGTCGAGCTCCTCGCGGATCTTGCGAGCGCCGAGGTCCGCGGTGATCGCGGTGCCGGCCGCGCCCGCGACGACGATCGCACAGACGAGCGGGGCTATCTCGCGCACGATCGCGAGCACGAAAAACCCGCCCATCCGGTCGAGGGCGCCGAACAGCACGAGGAAGTTCGCGGCCTGCAGGCCTGGCACCGAGTACGCGAGCGCGGCCACCGTGATCATCATCGGGATGAAGCATTGCCGCAGCGCGAAGACGAACTGGTCGACGAACTCGTCCCCATAGGGGTATGGCGGCCGGACGGCCGAGACGATCGTCTTGACCGTCAGCACCATCATGTCGCCGGCCTCTTCGAGGCTGTCGCGCAGGCGGGCGCTCGCCCGCGTGGCGACGTTGTCGGTGGCGCTCGCCCGTGCGGCGACGTTGTCGGCTTTGATCGCTTTCCAGAGAGTCACAGGCATATAGCACTCCTTGGTCCGACGCGAGACTACTAGTCATCTGGCACACCGGTCAACCGGGTACCATCGGCGGTGTCGTGAGCCCCTTCGCGCCGATCACCCTGGACCGCGATGCCGAGGTCCCGCTCGGCACCCAGCTGACCTGGATCCTGCGCGCGCGGGTGACCGGCGGCGACCTCCTCCCGGGCGAGCGCCTGCCGGGCGCCAGAGAGCTGGCGGCGATCGTGGGCGTCAACGTCAACACGGTCCGCGCCGTCTTCGCCCGGCTCGAAGAGGAAGGCCTGCTGACGGTCGCCCACGGCAAGGGCACCTTCGTCGCCGAGCGCGCGAGCGGCCCACGTGGAGCCGCGGCTGGCGGGGCTGACAGCGCCGCCGCCCAATTGGCCGCGGCGGTCACCAGCGAGGCCCGCCGCCGGGGCATAGACCCGCGAGCCGTGGCTGCGGCGCTCTACGTGCAGCCGGCGGAGTTGAGGGATGAGGAGATGCGGGAGGCCGGCACCAGCGGCGCGGCTCGCAAGCCTGAGGCCATTGCCCGCCGCCGTCTGCGCGCAGAGATCAAGCGACTCGAGCGCGAGCTCGCTGCACTCCCCGCCCTTCCCTCCACGACCGACATTGCGGCAGTCCCGCCATTGTCCCCAAGCAAGGCCGGACGGCTGCTGAGCATCGAGGAGCTCGAGCGCCAGCGGGAGACGCTCGCCGAGCAGGTCGCACAAGCACGCGCCGCGGCCGAAGGCGCTAGACGGATGCGCCAGGGCTCTCACGCGACCGCCGAGGACGCCGGCCCTAGCAGCGCCAAGCGCCCCGGAGCGCAAGACACGGCCGAAGCCCGCACCAGCCTCACCCGCGGCGCGCGGCTGCGGTGGGTCGCGCGGCCGCTCAGCTGAAGAGGTTGTTCGCCTCGCCGTAGGTCAGCGTGCCGGCGGCCATCAGCTCGGAGCGGCCGGTCTCCAGCACCTCGAGCGCGATCCGCCCGGCGACGTCGAGCACGGCGCGCGCGCCGCCCGAGCCGACGCTCAGCCGCCGCACGCCGAGCGACTGCAGGGCGTCGAGCGTCGGCGTCTCGCGCCCGGCGAGCACGTTGACCGGCACGCCGTCTAGCGCCCGCACGAGCGTCACGATCTCGTCGGGGTCGCAGAGCCCCGGCACGAAGACGCCGTCGGCGCCGGCCGCGACGTAGGCGCGGCAGCGCTCGATCGCCAGCTCGACCCGCTCGGCGGGATCGCCGACGCTCAGCCAGAAGACATCGGTGCGCGCGTTGAGGAAGAGCCGCACACCGGCATCGTCGCCAGCCGCACGCGCGGCATGCAGGCGAGCGACTTGATCACCCGCGTCGCGCAGCACGGAGGCGCCGCTCGTGATCCCGTCCTCGATGTTGACGCCGACCGCACCGGCCTCGATCACCGCTGTGACTGTCTCGCGGACCTCGTCGGGCGTCGCGCCGTAGCCGCTTTCGATGTCAGCAGTGACGGGGATCGCGACGACGGAGGCCATCCGGCCAGTCGCCTCCGCCAGCTCGGCGCGCGTGAGCGCCTCACCGTCGGGACGGCCGAGCGCGTAGGCGATTCCGGCGCTCGTCGTGCCGATCGCGGCGCAGCCAGAGAGCTCGAAGACGCGCGCGCTGCCCGCATCCCAGGCGTTCAACAGCGCTAACACGCCGGGGCCGCTGTGCAGCGAATGGAAGCGTGCCGCGTGTGTTGCCTGCGCGTTGTGCCCCATCCCCTAAGGCTACCGGTCAATTAGACAGGAAAGCCTCAGCAAATTGCCGCTTCAACACGCCAAGCCAGCGCAGCTACGAAAGTATCGGAGAAGCGCTCAAGTCCGCCTGAAACGCGACGATCATCGCGAGCATGAAGCTGCCTCGCGTGAGCGCTCTGATCACATCCCACGACGATGCCCCCCGGATCGGAGCGACCCTCGACAGCGTCTTGCGCCAAAGCTATCCGCCGGCCGCGATCGAGATCATCGCTGTTGACGACGGGTCGACCGATGGCACTGCCGAGTTGCTGGAGAATTTTGCCGCGCGCCATGGTGAACGTGTGCGGGTCTTCCATCAGCCGCACACGGGGCAGCCGGCCGCGCTCGACCGCGCCTTCGCCGAGGCGCGCGGCGAGATATTGGCCCCGCTCGCGGGCGGCGACCGCTGGCCCGGCCATCGCGTTGCAGCCCAGGTCGCGCTGATGACACGCCGCCCCGATGTCGGGATCGTCTACTCGGAGCTGCTGCCGCGCGGCGAGGAGACCGGCGCGCGGGCGTTATGGCCAGCCGAGCTGGAGGTCGACCCGCCGCGCGGGCGGCCCGTCGGGAGGCTGCTGCGGGAGGAGTCGATCGCGCCATCGTCGATCGCGCTGCGGGCCTCGTTACGCGAGCACGTCATGCCGATCCCGGCGGAGATATCGCGTGCGAGCTGGTGGATGACGGTGCGCGCGGCTGCCGTCGCCGACCTCGAATGGCTGCCCGAGGCGCCGTCAGCCGACCCGCTGACCGCGCCGCGCAGCGGCGGGGTGGTGAACCGGCTGCGCGAGACGCTCGCGTTCCAGCGCTGGTTCCTCAGCCGCACGACCTCCGAGGCGCCCTACCTCGACGAGCTGTCCGAGGTGTGGGAGGCGTTCATCGCGGCGGCCTGCGACCTGCTCGTCGCGGCGGAGGACCCGTTCGCCCACCTGATGACGGTGACCGATGGCGACCGCGCCGACGCCCGCCGGATCCTCGCTGACGCGCGTGGAGCGATCGATCGCGGTGACGTCCGTCCGGGGCTGGCGCTCGCGGCCCGCGCTGCGGCGACCGACCCGTGGTGCCAGCCGGCGCGCGAGCTGCTGAGGACCGCGCTCGCCGCCCGCCCGCGCCGAGCGCCGTCGGACCCGCTCGCCGAGGCGCGGCGGTTCGTCACGCTCGGATTCGCCGACGAGCTGCTGCGCGAGCCCGAGCTGCTCGCCGCCTACGCCGCGCACTTCGACGGCGGGGCCGACGCGACGCTGGCGATCGACGCCAGCGCCCTGACGCCGGCCGCGGCCGAGGAGGCGCTCGGGGGGCTTGTGCGAAAGCTGGGCCTCGACGGCGGTGGGGCCGCCCACCTGATCACGGTCCTCGGCCCAATCGACGCCGCTGTTCGGGAGGGGCTGCCTGCGGGCGCCGACGCCCTGCTGTCGCGCTCTCGTCGCCCAGCGCCGGCCGCGCCGGCCTACGACGACGAGACGGTCGCGGCGCTGCGAGCGTATGCGGCGCGGATCGCGGGGGCGTCGGCGGCATAGGAAAGGCGAAGGGGCGCCCCGGCCAGAGCGCCCCTTCATCTCGCGTCCTTGCCCTCCTACGCCGAAGACATCCGAGTCATCGACATCGCCTGTATCGGCTGGGCTGCGGAGGGGCTTGAGAGTGGTTGGTCAGAGCCTCAACGTTCCGTCCAGGAGCACGACGACGTCACCGCCGACCCGGACGCGGTCGCCGGCGATCTCGGTTTCCAGGCGGCTGGGCCGGCCCATCTCGACGCCCTGGTCGATGATCGTGCGGGTCGCTCCGGCGCGCGCGTGGAGGTACGCGCCGAGCGGGCCGGCGGCCGAGCCGGTCGCCGGGTCCTCCCCGATCTCGGCGCTGAAGGCGAACGCGCGAGCGTGGGCGCGCCCGTTGTCCGGATCGCACGCGGCAGCGTAGAGCGTGACCGCTCTGAGCTGCTCGAGCAGGCGCCGTAGCGCGGCGTAGTCGGGCGCCGCGCGGCCCGCGGCGTCGATGTCCCTCAGCGGGAGGATCAGCTGCGGGATGCCAGTCGAGACGATCTGCGGCGGGAGGCTCGGGTCCGCGTCCTGCGGGCCGAGCCCGATCGCGGCCAGCGCCGGAGCCGGGTCGGCCTCCACGCCGAAGACGGCGGGCTCCTGCAGCATCGTCGCGTGCGCGAGGTCGGGGTTGCCCGCGTTGATCGCAACGTCGATCGGCTGCAGCCCAGCGCCGGTCTGCTGGACATAGCTGGCGCTGGACACGCCGTTCGCACGAGCTACGGCGACCGCAGTCCCGAGCGAGGGATGCCCAGCGAACGGCAGCTCCAGCTCGACGGTCCAGATGCGGTTGCGGTAGTCGGCGCCGCCGGTGGTCGCAGTCTGCACGAAGGTCGTCTCAGAGAGCTTCGTCTCCCGCGCGAAGGCGAGCATCGTCGCGTCGTCGAGGTCGTCCGCGTCATGCACGACGGCGAGGCCGTTGCCTTCGAGCGGCGTCGCGGTGAAGACGTCTAGGAGCGTGTAGCGGTGGCTGGGCACGGGGCTGGGCGGGTGTGATCGCGCGGCTGGCTGTTTGGCTGTCTGGCTAAGGGCCGGTGCGCGGTGCGGACGGAGCGGGCGGCTCGCCGCCGCTCAGTCGTCGAAGTCGAAGTCGCGCGGCGGTCTCTGCTCGAACCAGAGTCTGTCGTGCTCCGGCGTCTCCTGAAGGAACTCAGGCGTGGCGCCGAGGACGTCGTCGTCGCTTCTGCGCGGCGGGGCGGCGGCCTCGTCGTCGTGCTCGAGGCCCTCGATCCGATACTCGGTCGTCGGCTGGTCGAGGATGTCGCCTTCGTGATCGCTTAGGTCCGACGGGGCGGAGGCGGGGGCGGAGGCGGACGGCGGCGCGTCGTCGCGGCGGGGCGGGTCGTCGTCGTGCCCGTGGTCGTCATCGCGGACGCGATCGTCATTCCGCGCGCGATCGTCGTCGCCCGTCCGCTCATCGCGTGGCGGCGCGATGCGATCGTCGGCGTCCACGTCGGCCAGGTCGCGCTCGCGGAGGCGGTCGACCGGTGGATCCGGCTCGGCCGGAAGGTCTTGTGCGGTGGTGCCGGGCACGGAGCCGGGCATCGGCGGCAGCGGCTCGTCGTCCGGGGCCAATGCCGGATCGGCAGGCCGGATCGGCTCCGCCTCATGGTCGTCGGGAAAGAGGACCCGCGTCTGCTCGTCCTGCTCGGAGGCCGCGGCTCCGCGGTCGGCGACAGCCTCGTCGGGGTGGTCCTCCGGCGCCGCCGGGGCGGGCTCCCGATCGCGGCGCACGGGACCAAGAGCTTCCTGCTCCGCGCGCGCGACCTCGGCCGGATCAGCGCCACGCCGGCGCTTCAGCTCGAGGTGCTCGCGGATCGCGTCGTCCAGCAGACCCATGAGAGCCCAATGCTACCCATCGAGCGGCGGAAAGAGGCCCGCCCGCCTGCGCAAGCCGACCCCACCGCCCGATCCCCACCCACGCCCCACCTCAGCCCCGCGCCCGTTACACTAAGCGAGCCGTTGCGCCCACATCCCAGTCGGGCGCGCATGTTGGGGCTATAGCTCAGCTGGGAGAGCGCCTGGATCGCACCCAGGAGGTCGCCGGTTCGAGCCCGGCTAGCTCCATACCAACGAAACCCCTGCTATTGCGGGGGTTTCGTCGTTTATGGATCCGCCAGAATCGGCCCGAATCGAGGGTGACTGGGGCACTAGTGCCTTTATTCCGGCCGGTTGCTGCTGATGCCAGTGGATTCGGCCGGGCTCGTGCCGGCTGGACTGTCAAGCGGGCTGCACGCCCGAACCAGGATCCCGGTACCGGTCGTACAACACCCGCATCGCGAGATAGGTCGTCCTTTGGCGGAAGTCGTCGTCGTCGAGGACGCCGCGGAAGAAGTCTTCGCTGACTCTGCCGGCGTCGAGAGCACCGTCGATCACAAGCGGCTCTTTCCCACGAAGGAAGTCGTCGAAGTCGTTGCTGATGGCTTGATGGCGCAGCGTCTCAGACTGCTCGCGATCGATGTGGTCGATCAGAGCCTGGGCCGGGTGGATCGCGTCGGCGTCGGTGAGCGTTTCGCCGAAGCGCTGGTTGAAGAGCTCGACGAGTTCCCCGAGGAGCGTCATGGGGATGTCGTCGCGGGCACGGCCGGTTCCGTCACCGCCGAAAGCGGCGCCTGGCTCGACTGCCTCGTCGCCGAGTCGAATCCGCTGCGTGCCGATCTCCGTGAGTCGGTAGTGGGTCAGCGAAAGGTCGACCGACAGGCCGCCGGCGACGCGTCTCTCGCGCAGCCGTAAAGCGAGGAACCGCGCGAACGCGAACAGCTTCTCGCTGTCCTGGGTCAGATACGGGACGACCTGGGAAAGGAACGAGTAGAACCGCACGAAGCGATCCAGGTCGTCGCGCAGTCGATCGAGGTCTTCGTCGTCGAGGTCGTTCGCGCGGTCGAAGGCCCCCTGCGTGCGTCCTGAGAGCGCCGCGTGGTCAGGCTCGCCGGGCACGAACCATGCCTCCGCGAACGCGTCGACCTCCGACGGGAAGATCACGCCGCTATCCAACAGTTGCTGCTGGGCATCGAACAGAACGTTGGGATCGGTCGGGATGGCCTCGGTGCCACCGTAGAACGGTTCGAACTCTCTGCGGATGTGGTCGGCGTCGTTGACGAAGTCGAGCACAAAGGTGTCGGTCTTCAACGGGTGCGTGCGGTTCAGCCGGGAAAGGGTCTGAACGGTATTCACGCCGGTAAGCGTCTTGTCGACGTACATCGCGACGAGCTTCGGCTGGTCGAAACCGGTCTGGTACTTCTCGGCGACGATGAGCACGCCGTACGCGGACTTGTCGAACTCGTCCGGCAGCTTCTTCTCGGGCAGCGGCCGTCCGCCGACCATATTCATCTGCGGCTCGGTGTACTGCTCGCCGATGTTGTCGGCCTCGGGATGGGTGATCGTGACCTCACCTGAGAACGCGACGAGCGTCCGGGTGCGGGAGGCGCGCTTCGCGATCTCCTGCTCCAGTGCACGCTTCCACTGCACCGCCTCCTCGCGACTCGCGGTCACGACCATCGCCTTGGCCTTGCCGCCGACGTGAGACCGGACGGCGCTCTCGTAGTGGTCCAGCACTACTGCGGCCTTCTGCGTCTTCAGGTATGGGTGGAACTTCGCGTAACGCGTCAGAGCGCTTGACGCCTTGTTCTTCGGAAGCTCGACCTCGCGCCGGGCACGATCCTCAAGGCGCAGCAGCTCCTCATAGGTCGTGTAGTTGCGCAGCACGTCGACAATGAAGTTCTCTTCGATCGCCTGGCGCATGGAGTACGTGTGGAAAGCGCGTTTGGTGCCGTCGGGTCCGGCGGTACCGAACAGCTCGTTGGTGCGCGGCTTGGGGGTGGCAGTGAACGCGAAGAAGGAGAGATTGGGCTGAATCCCCCGCGCGGCAAGTCGCCGCAGCACCTCGGGGACACCGTCGCTCTGGCCGTCGTCGCTGGATCCGTCCTCGGTCGTCCGGTTGCCCAGCACTGCCTTGAGATCGACGGCAGACTCGCCGGTCTGGGAGGAGTGCGCTTCGTCCACGATCACCGCGTAGGTGCGGTCCTTGAGAGTCGAACGGGCCTCCGTCAACTGCGCCAGCACGAAGGGGAACTTTTGCAGCGTCGAGATGATCACGCGTGCCTGTTCGCCTTCGAGCGCCTCGCGCAGCTGCGTGGAGGACTCGCTGATCTCACGGACGGTGCCGGGCACCTGCTCGAACGCCTTGACCTGGGCCTGGAGCTGACGGTCGAGCACCTGACGGTCGGTGATGACGATCACCTTCTCGAAGACAGGCTTCATGTCTCCGCCGTGCAACGTCGAAAGATCATGCGCGAGCCAGGCGATCTCCTTGCTCTTGCCCGAGCCCGCCGAATGCTGAATCAAGTAGCTCCGGCCGGCGCCATGGACGCGAGCGTGCGCGGCACATGACCGCACGACGTCCCACTGGTGGAACCGGGGGAAGATCACCGTGGGGTGCGCCCCGGCCTTCTTTGCCTCGGTCGTCGGCTGCTCGACGAAGACGAACTTCTCGATCAGCTCCATCCACGAGCCACGCTCCCAGATCGATCGCCACAGGTACTCGGTTGGATGCCCGCCGGTCGGTGAGGCAGGATTGCCTGCCCCACCGGCTCGCCAGCGCCTCCGGAACCCTGGTTGAATGGCAGGAAGCGAGTACGTCTGCCGTCGAGACGGGTGGTCATGTACGCGAGATCGGCGTCGAACGCGAAGTGCACAAACGCCCGGCGCCCGAGCAGCAGATTGGACGCAGGACGGTCCTCCCGGTACTGACGGATCGCGTCATCGACTGTCTGGCCGGTGTAACGGTTCTTCAGCTCCGCCGTAGCTGTCGGCACCCCGTTGACGAACAGCACGAGGTCGAGGCTGTCACCGCTGTTCGGATCGAACCGCACCTGTCGAACGACCCGGACGCGGTTGGCGTTGTAGAGCACGCGAGCAGTCGGCTCGAGCTCGAGATCGGGCTCGAAGAACGCGAGCTTGACGGCCACGCCCTTCTCCGTCAGCCCGCGGCGCAGCACCTCGATCGTCCCGCGGTTGTCGAGCTGCGCCGCGATCCGCTTCAGCAGGCTGTCGCGTGCGGTCTGCTCAGAGCCCGCAAGCCCAGCCAACGTGTCCCAAGTCTTGCCTTGGGTGTCCTTGACGAATGCGACCAGATCATCGGAATAGAGGCCAAGCGTCGCGTCATATCCCTTGTACTCCGACGGCGCACCATCGGTGATCTCGCCCAGCCAACCGCCGCTGGTCGCCATCTCGCGGACGATCAGCTTCTCGAAGGCCGATTCCGTGTGTGCCGCGGCGCTCATTCTGATCGTCTATTCGGCCGTTGCGACCAATGACTTGACCGCGGCTGTGTCGCCCTCGGTCGCCGCACGTGCGCGTTCATCCATTCGCACGTCTGACAACGTCGTTGCGTCGAGTTGGCCAGTGACAACCTCTGCGATGAGGGCATCGCGATATTCGGCAAGGCGAGAGGCGACCGTGTCGGCAGCAACCTCCAGTTTGGATGTCTTCCATCGGCTCGCATTCGCTTCAGCAATCGCTGCTTCTTGCGCTTCGCGCGGTGGCACAGCAATGCGAAAGCCCTCGATCTGGCTGCCACTGATGTGTGGAACCGCAACGCCCGTCATCGCATGGCTCACATCGTGTTCGAAAAGATCAAGCTCAAGCCAAAGCCTCAAGTAACCATTCGCAAGACGATCGTCATACGGACGGATGCGAGCAACTCGCTGAAGCAAGTAAGCAGGCAGGTCAGATGACGAGATAGTCGCTATTCGCAGCCCCCCCTTAATCCAGGGGCGATCCATTCCCATCACCAGATCGTCCTTCCGAAGGCTCCATGCTGCCAATCCAGCAGTTCGGGCTTCCGGCCAACTGACGACATCAGACCAGCGCGTCTCCCCTGGCGTAAGGTTAACCCCGCGCAACAGGCGAATCGTTCCTGTTTGCTCGCCTGTCACAAATCCACTGCTCGGAAAGGCGTAGCCTGGAAGAACGTGAGCGTACCAGCCAAGCTTGACGCGCCCGTAGCGACGGCCGGCAGCAATCAGGCGAGGCTCTATATGCATCCGCTCCGCCCGACGCGCCGCAAGCGTCAGCCTCATGAAACCAGCAGCAAGCGCGCCGATTCGCTGGCACTCGCCGTCCAGAAAGTCCGCGACAGCGCGCTGGCGAGAGAACGGCGGCGCGAGAATCTTGATTCCCAAGAGATCGTCAACGTTGATACGCGGGGTGCGCACGGCACCCGCTCCCATACCACCGATACCTCGGAGACGGGAGCGCATCTCCCCAAGCCCCCAGTGAGAGCGCAGCGAGTAGGCAACGAACCGAGGATCGACACCCGCGGCAGGACGAAGAACGGCGTAGTCGGGACTAACGAGCCCTGGAGTCGGCGCAACGCCGAGAGCGCCTTGAAAGGCTCGCATCCGATTCAGCACTACGTCTCCCGCCTGACAGCGCTTATAATTGTCGAGCGTTTCTGCCCGATGAGGATCCTGACTGAACTCCTCGCGTCGCCCAACTCCTGAGTGAATCGAAACCGACAGGAGCGGGAGGGCATCTCCTCCCCGTTCGTCGATCTCTCGCAGGAGGTAACGAAGCGGGACCCCACCAACGTCCGTCATTGCATCACCTCCGCCAACAAACGGTGAATCTCCCCTTCGAGTTCCTTCAATTCTGCCTTGATTTCGGCGCTGTTCCGGGGAGGAGTGTATCTATAGAAGAGCCGAGTGAAGGGAAGCTCGTAGCCGATTCTGCCCATCGGGTCAGGACACCAGGCGCCGGGAATATGCAGCCGCACTTCGCGGTCGAGGTAAGCCTCTACGTCTTCATCAAGGGAAACGTTCTCGGTGGCGCGGCGAGCGAGGTCCGCAAGAGGTGCGCCTCTTCTGTCAGTCAGGACCGGCGCCTCACGGTCACGTACGAATGCACGGGCAGCCAG
>DASYEC010000024.1:0-22275 GCA_036499225.1 Conexibacter sp. | reverse complement strand
GATGTTGTCCTTGGTCTCGAAGCCGTCCATCTCGACGAGCAGCTGGTTGAGCGTCTGCTCGCGCTCGTCGTGCCCGCCGCCCAGGCCGGCGCCGCGATGGCGGCCGACGGCGTCGATCTCGTCCATGAAGATGATGCAAGGCGAGTTCTGCTTGGCCTGCTCGAACAGGTCACGCACGCGCGAGGCGCCGACCCCGACGAACATCTCGACGAAGTCCGAGCCGGAGATGCTGAAGAACGGGACACCGGCCTCGCCGGCGACCGCGCGGGCGAGCAGCGTCTTGCCGGTGCCAGGAGGCCCGTACAGCAGCACGCCCTTCGGGATGCGCGCACCGAGCGCCTGGAACTTCTTCGGGTTCTCGAGGAACTCCTTGATCTCGTGCAGCTCCTCGACGGCCTCGTCGGCGCCAGCGACGTCGCGGAAGGTGATCTTCGGCGAGTCGACCGAGAGCCGCTTGGCCCTACTCTTGCCGAACGACATCACCTTCGAGCCGCCGCCCTGGACCTGGTTCATGAGGAAGATCCAGAAGCCGATGAAGATCAGGAACGGCAGCACGTACGTGAGCAGCGCAAGCCAGTTGCTGCTCTTCGTGCCTTCAACGTCGAAGGGCACTCTCGCTCTCTCGAGCTGAGTGACCAGCGAGTTGCCGTTGTCGGGAACGAAGCCGACGTCGTGCTTCTGGTTTGCCGGCTGATCCAGCGTGATCGAGACCGTGTTGTCCTTGGTCTTGACCGTCGCCGACTTGACGTTGCCGTCTGCCAGGTCGTGCTGGAACGTGGAGTAGTCGTATCTCGGCGCCGAGTCGCCCGGGTTGATGAGGCGCTGGGCAAAGAAAGCGAGCACAACCACGATCAGGATCGGGAAGGCGGCGCTCTTGAAGAACCTGCTCATGAACTCGTTCCCGGCGCCTCTAGCGCCGATGTGACGGTGGACGGAGCGTCAAGCCTACCACCTGGGTTTTCCCGCCCCCGCAGGCTCCGCTGCATGTAGAACGGGCACTCTGCCTGCAATCGGCAACTTGCGAGTGGAATACGAGCGGCGGACGCGCGTGCGCCTAGACGGGCCCTACTCAGCGTTCAACGCCGCAACGTACGGCAGGTTGCGGTAGCGCTCCCCGTGGTCAAGGCCGTAGCCGATCGCGAAGCGGTCAGGGATCTCGAAGCCGACGTAGCTCGGCGAGAGGTCGACCTGGAGCCGCTCAGGCTTCGTCAGCAGCGCGCAGACCGCGAGCGACGCGGGGCTGCGGGCCGTCAGGTTGCGCAACAGGTACTGCAGCGTCAGCCCCGAGTCGACGATGTCCTCGACGATGATCACGTCGCGGCCCTCGATCGAGGCGTCGAGGTCCTTGAGAATCCGCACGACGCCCGAGGACTGCGTCGCGGAGCCGTAGGAGGCGACGGCCATGAAGTCGACCTCGCAGGGCAGCTCGATCGCGCGCATCAGGTCGGCAAGGAAGAAGACCGCTCCCTTCAACACGCAGATCAGCAGTGGCTCCCTGCCGGCATAGTCGCGGGTGATCCGCCGCCCGAGCTCGCGCACTCTGTGCTGCAGCTCGTCGGGCTGGACCAGGATCTCGCCAATCGCAGCGTCGCGCATAAGGGTCGTGCAGTGTACGCGTCAGCCCGGCCCGGCGGCCGGCCCGATCGCCGACAGGCGCACGGCATCGCGCGTCGTCGGGGTGACGCCGTGGCGGGCCGAGGTCGCGACGCCAGCGACCCAGGCGATCTCCTCGCCGCAGACGACGACAGGCACCTCGTGCCGTCGCGCGCGCGGAACGCGGCGGGCGGTGAAGAGGTCCTGCAGCGACTTCGTGCCGCCGAGGCCGACCGGCGCCATCCGGTCGCCGCTGCGCCACGCTCGGACGAGCAGCTCGCCCTCGCCGAGCGTCGCGCGGTCGAGCACGCCGTCGCGCGGCTCGACCGCGCTCTGCTCACACCGGACCTCCCAGGCGCCGAATGCCGCAATGCCGGGAACGGGAAGCGCGACGGGCGCGGGGGGCATGCCGCCCCGATTCGCGAGCTCCGCGCGCAGCACCCCGTACTCGACGACCGCCTGCGCGCCGTCGCCGAGGTCGAGGCGGGCGCTGCCGGCGCGTCTCAGCGCGACGACCGCGTCGGCGCGGCTGGCGGCGCCAGCGACCGGGCGGCCGGCAGCCTCGTCGGCGAGGCGTTGCACGACAAGCCGTTGCAGAGCAGGGGCGAGGCCGGCGAGGCGGTCGAGCGGGATCGTCGGCCCCGCGTCGAGCGCGCCATCGGCCGGGCCGGCAGGACCCAAGTCGAGCTGGGCGTCGACGAGCGCGTCGAGCACGTCTGCCTCGTCGCGCAACAGCTCCGCCAAACGCACGACGTTCGCCTCGGCCGCCGGGTGGGCCTCGCGCAGGGCTGGGATCAGGCCGTGGCGCAGGCGGTTGCGGGCATAGCTACGGGTTGCGTTCGTCTCGTCGTCGCGCCACGGCAGCCCGCGCGCCTCGCAGTAGGCGGTCGTCTCCTCGCGCGTGAGACCCAGCAGCGGGCGCACGAGCCGGCCCTCGCGCGGGCGCATCCCCAGCAGCGCGCGCCGGCTCGGAGAGGAGGCGAGCCGGTAGAGGATCGTCTCGACCTGGTCGCTGGCCGTCTGGCCGCTCGCGATCGTCGCGCCGGGCCCAGCCGCGTCAGCGAGCTCAGAAGCGGCGGCGTAGCGGGCGTCGCGCGCCCACGCCTGTGTGTTGCGATCGCCGGCGGAGCGGCTCGGGCGATCGATCACGAGCCGCACCGCGAGCCGCTCGCACAGCGCGACGCAATGGCGCTCGTCGCCGTCGGCCGACGCGCGCAGGCCGTAATTGAGATGCAGCGCCGTGACGCTCTGCGCACCGGCGAGACGGACCGCGAGGTCGAGCAGGCAGGTCGAGTCGCGCCCGCCTGACAGCAGCACGACGACCGGGGCCCCGGCGGGCAGCAGCCCGTCGGCGTCGACCTGCTCGACGACCGTCTCGGGGTCCATGCGCCGAATCTAGACCACGCGCAAAATGATGGGCGGCGGGGTCGCGCTCTGTGACCCCACCGCCCGCGGGCAAGACGGCCCGCTGCGCCGGCCGACGGCGCTCGTCATCGCAGCTTCGCGGTAGCGGCGCCTTGCGAGCTGCGCCCGCCGCCTCGTCTCCTGGGCTCTCGCCCGGGGTATCCCCGACCGACGTGCTCGGGGCCCGGCGGGGGCGACGGGCTCACTGCTCGGCCCGTTGCCTCTGTTGTGCCCCCATGCCTACTCCCCGGTAGGTGGAGTGTCAACGGGCGGCGTCCGTCCGCTGCCACTGGGTGGCGTGGAGGCGGTCCGACCGTCTCCTGCGCTTTCGCGGGCGTCAGACCTTCAGGTGCGGGTAGTCGCGCTCGACCAGCTCGGTGTAGTGGCCGAAGACCGGCTTGATCACCGGGATCAGCGCGAGCGCCGCCTTGATGTCGCCGCCGGTGCGGATCCTGCGTCGCATCATCGCGGTCGCGATGTTCTCCTTGCCCTGGAAGTACTTGTTTGCCGTCTCCGACGACATCTCCATGCGGACCTTCGGCTCCCAGTCGACGTCGTCGCTCCACTCCCAGTGGATGTAGCCGTCTTCGCCGGGGCGCGCCGCGCGCACGTTGACGACCATGTCGAGGTCGTCGAACTCGAACCGCTGCGGGACGTCAGCATCACGCAGCTTGGGGCCCATGTCTGGGCCGTCCATCAACGTGAAGAGCTGGTCGATGACCATGCGGAACTCGTCCTGCGATCTGAAGCTGTTGGCCATCTGCGGTCCTCCGGTCGGGGCGAGGACCCGCGTTGCGGCCGTCCGCACGCGGGACTCCGATGCGCGGCAGTCTATGCTCGCGGCCGGCATGCCGACGACGCTGCACATCCTTCCAACCGCGCAGCTGGCTGAGCGGGTTCTGCTGCCGGGCGACCCCGGCCGCGCACTGCTGCTCGCGCAAGCGCTGCTCGAGCAGCCGAGAATGTTCAACCACAACCGCGGGCTGTGGGGCTACACCGGCGCCGCTGCCGACGGCGAGCCGCTGACGATCCAGAGCACTGGGATGGGCGGTCCCAGCGCGGCGATCGTGATCGAAGAGCTGCTGCGCCTCGGCGCGCGGCGGATCGTCCGCGTCGGCTCCTGCGGGGCGCTGCAGGAGGGCTTGGCACTCGGCGACGCGGTTGTCGTCGAGGAGGCGATCTGCAGCGATGGCACGAGCCGTGCGCTGGGCGCCGGCGAGCGGGTTGCCGGCGACGCGGCGCTGACGGCAGCGCTCGCAACGGCCGCCGCCGCTGACGGCGGCGCTCGCCGCGGCCCGGTCGTGACGACCGACCTCTTCTACGACCCGGCCGGCGAGCATGCCGACCCAGCCCCAGGCGACGCGCTCGCGATCGAGATGGAGACCGCCACCCTCTTCCAGCTCGGCGCGCTGCGCGAGCTGAGCGCCGGCTGCGTGCTCGTCGTCAGCGACCTGCTCGGCTCGCAGCGCGGCCGCATCGACGCCGAGACGATGGAGGCCGCCGCGATCCGCGTCGGCCGCATCGCGGCGGCGGCGTTGAGCTGAGCCGAGCGCTCAGCCTCTCGGCTCAGAGCGTCTGCTGCTGGCCGCGGCGCGTCTGCCCGCGGGGGCGGGCGTGCGCGACGGTCTTCTGGCGGCTTCCGCAACGCTGATCGCTGGGCCCCCGCCGCCTGGGGCGAGCGCCTCCGCAAGCGCGGCGAGCTGAGCGGTGAGCGCACCGAGCTGCTCGTCTATCGCGTCGAGGCGCCG
This sequence comes from Conexibacter sp., assembly GCA_036499225.1. Lineage (GTDB taxonomy): Bacteria > Actinomycetota > Thermoleophilia > Solirubrobacterales > Solirubrobacteraceae > Conexibacter. The sequence continues at coordinate 17,530 of DASYEC010000024.1, read as the reverse complement.
CTCAAGCGCGTCCGTCCCGCCTATCCCCTCGACGCGTTGCTCGACGCGGTCGAGCGCGTCCTCGATCCCCTCCATCCGCTGCGAGACGGAGCGGACGCGGCGGGTCAGCTTCTCGAGGTCCGCGGCGGATGGCAGGTTGAGCGCTCCCATCGCGACCTCCTGGGCAGCGGCCGCCTTCTCGCGCGCGTCGAAAGCCCGTGTCAGCGCGCCGTTGACCAGCGGGCTCTCGAGCAGCTCCTGTGCCAGCCTGCCAAGCGCGTCCTCGCCCTGCTTTGAGAGGCGAGCGCGAATTCCATCGGCGGAGGTCTCGTGCGGCATCGTTCGTCCCCTGCGGTTCGGGAGGCTGGAAGGCGCCGACTGTAGCGAAGTCGCGAACGGAGCCCGTCACCTCGCGTTTCTCAGGCTCGACCTGACGGTTAGATATGGCTCGTGCCGGTCGCGGCGTGTCGCTTCGCGTTCGTGCACGGTCGCATGCAGCGCCTCTGCAAACACCCTGTCAGGTATCGTCTCGCGTGCGCGCGCGGGAAGCGCCAGGTGACCGACGATGCCACATCGACGCCCTTGAGCCGGTGTTAAACGCTCTGGTTACGATCCCCCGATTGGCGTGTGGTACTCAAGAGGAAGACCTCCGGCGCCGATTGTCTCGTGCTGCTCAAGCCCGACCTGCGACCGGTCCTACAAACACGCGGTTCTCCTTTGCAAACGTCCAGAACAGCAGGTAGCTTCCGAGCAGATCGTCGTCAAGACGTCTGCGCAATGGGGCCGCACTCGCGGCCACGCGGGAGGAGCAAGTCGATCCGATGAGAAGAACGAAGCTGCGCATCGCCTCGGTCGCGACCGGGGTCGTTCTGCTCCTCGGCGGGCTGACTTCCAGCGCTCAGGCTGAGCGGCGCCGCGTGGTCGTCACGTTCGTCGGCGGCAGACAGGTCCCGTACACGGTCGACGTCGCGCCCGGCTCCACCGTCACCATGAGCGCGCTGCCTGACGACGTTGACGACGGCACCGTCCTCTCGATCGTCGACCTGGGAAGCATCGAGGTCCCGACGACCCCGACCACGACGACGACCACGCAGGAGACCACGCCGCCGGCCGTGACCACCGGCACCACGCCGCCGTCGACCACGACGGCGCCCGCGACGACCGGCACGACGATCCTCCCGCCGACGATCACAGGCACGCCCGGCACCACGAGCACCGCCACGACGCCGACGCCGGGGACAGTCCCGACCGACACGACGCCGACGACCACGACCGGCACGACCGGCACGACGACGGGCAAGACCGGAACGACGCCGACCACGCCCGGCACGACGACGAACGAGCCGCCGGCAGTCGGCGGCGTCGTCGGCAGCAAGAGTCATGCCAAGCATGAGGGTTCTAGAGCAGATGGCTCCAGAGGCGGCCACGTTGGCGACGACGACCCGGCCGCTGGCGACGTCAACCGCGACGGCGTCACGACGCCGGGCGAGACCGCCGACACGCCGCCGCAGCGGAACGACGGCGAGCAGCCGACGCCGGACAGCCCAGGCTTCACGGTCGCCCCCACGCTCGACGCGCCCAGCGGCGTGCCGAACTTCTTCATCGAGCAGTACTCGATCCCGCCCTTCCTGCTGCCGATCTACCAGGCTGCCGCGACCGAGTACGGGATCCCGTGGCAGGTGCTCGCGGCGATCAACGAGATCGAGACCGACTACGGCCGCAACCTGTCCGTGTCGACAGCCGGCGCCCTCGGCTGGATGCAGTTCATGCCCGCGACGTGGGACACCTACGGCGTCGACGCCAACGGCGACGGCGTCAAGGACCCATACAACCCAGTCGACGCGATCTTCGCCGCCGCCCGCTACCTCAAGGCAGCCGGCGGCGACACGAACATCGAGCAGGCGGTCTTCGCCTACAACCACGCCGACTGGTACGTCAACTCGGTGATGCTGCGCGCCCGCCTGATCGGCGGCATGCCGGCCGACCTCGTCGGCTCGCTCGCCGGCCTGACGCAGGGCCGCTTCCCCGTCGCCGCGCGGGCGACGTACGCCGACTCGATCGACACCAGAACGGCGACGAGAAGAGTCACCGGCTCCAACGCTGCAGTGACGGTCGAGGGTGACCCGACGCGCCACTCGATCAACGTCTACGCGAGAAGCGACGCGCCGGTCGTCGCCGTCAACGACGGCGAGATCGTCAGACTCGGCGAGAACGACAGACTCGGCCGCTTCGTCGTGCTTCAGGACGTCTACGGCAACAGGTACACGTACAGCCACCTCGGCTCCGTCGCCTCCAAGACGCCGGTGCTCAAGGGCCGCGACGACAGCAGCCCGAGAGCGCCGGTCACCGAGCTCGAGCAGCCCGACAACGACCCGACGCCGACGCAGCCCGCGACCGACGACGCGAAGCCGGGCGCCGACGCCGCTGCCAACGGCACGACGTCGAGAGACGCGGCCGGCAGCGACGCGACGGCGAGAGACACGGCCGCGAGAAACCGCGACGCCGGCAAAAGAGGCCCCAACGCGCCGACGAAGGAGCGCGTCGCGGCCAACGGCGGCGGCGACGCCGCGGCGCCGACGCTGGCGAAGGAGCGGCTGTTCGCCAACCCCTTCCGCCCGAAGGCGTTCGCGGCAGGCGGCGAGCGGCAGATGGCGGAGATGGGCATCCAGGCGACGAGCCTGGACGGCTACTTCTCCGGCCCGGTCCAGCTCGACCCGGCGAACTACGTGCTCAAGCCGCTGCAGAGAGGCTCGACGGTGATCGCGGGCACGATCATCGGCCGCGTCGGCAAGACCGACGCGAGACTCGCTCCGCACCTCGAGTTCCAGATCCGCCCGGCCGGCAGAGACGCGCCGCAGATCGACCCGAAGCCGATCCTCGACGGCTGGAAGCTGCTCGAGGCGACCGCCGTCTACAAGGCCGGCAACAGAAGCGTCTTCGGTGCCGACGGCGCCAACCCGTCGGTCGGCCAGATCCTCCTGATGACGAAGGAGGAGCTGGAGGCGCGCGTGCTCGCCGACCCCAACGTCGACATCTACCAGTGCGGCCGCGACGACATCAGAGCCGGCCTGATCGATCGCCGCGTGCTGGCGACGATCGAGTTCCTCGTGGCGAGCGGCCTGAAGCCGACGATCACGAACCTCGAGTGCGGCCACTCGTACCTGACGGCTTCGGGCAACGTCTCCGAGCACTCGGCGGGCGACGCGGTCGACATCGGCGCGGTCAACGGGATCGTCATCTCGCCCGCGACGCAGGGGCCGGGCTCGATCACCGACATCACGATCAGACGGCTGCTGACGCTCCAGGGCGTCATGAAGCCGCACCAGATCATCAGCCTCATGACCTACCCCGAGGCTGACAACACGCTCTCGCTGCCGGACCACGCGAACCACATCCACGTCGGCTTCTACGCCGCCGGGAACCCCGAGAGCGGCGACCTCGGCGCACCGCCGAGACTGCAGACGCTCGTCAAGCCCGACCAGTGGACGAAGCTGATGAGACAGATCAGCGGGATCGAGAACCCGGTCGTGCCGACGAGCCCGTCCAGATACGCGATCCAGGACGGCGACGACAATTAGCGCAAAGCCCGGGGCTCGGGTGGGGGGCGGCTCCGGCCGTCTCACCGCCGCCCCGGTCTTCCGCTTCGTCCAGCTCGAGTTCCCCTGGGCGCTCGGCCCGGCCGACGGACGGTACGTCGTGCGGGCTGAGGCGGCGCTTGGGGCGGGCGGGGGTGGCGCGCCTCACGGCGGTGACGCCGATGGAGCGCCGCCGCCGGCGACGCACGTGATCGTGGTCAAGACGCTCGGGGCGCCCGAGCGTCGCTGGCTGCGCTCGCGGCGCGGGCAGCGCAGCTCAAACGGCGCCGAGAGCGACGGTGTGCTGGAGCCGACGCCCGTGACGACCGGGCGCGTGACGATCATCGACGCCGAGTCGAGCGATGCCACCGCTGCCGAGGCGTGGCTCGCGGCCGCTGGCACGAGCACGGCCGAGGACGTCGTCGGCGATCTCGCACGTCTGGTCGGTGCTCACCGTGTCTCCGCGGGCGACCCGGGCGCGCCGATCCCGCACCTCGGTCAGGCGCTCGTCGCTCGCGCCGGCTACGGGATCGGCGACGAGGTCGCCGACGGGCGCTGGAGCGAGGCGCGTGAGCTGCCGCTGCCAAGCGACGAGCGCAAGCGCAGACGCAGCGTCGCGCTGCGCCCGCAAGAGCGGCTCGCGGCGTTGCTGAGCGGGCGCTCGCGAGCGCTCGCCTGCGAGGAGCTGACACTGCGCGCCCGCCATGACCTCGACCACGGCCACCTGCGCGAGGCGGCGCTGCAACTGCGCACAGCGCTCGATGCCGCGCTCGGCGAGCTGCCGGCGACTGCCGTAGCCGCCGACCTGGCGGAGCGCGTCGAAGAGCTGCGCGGCATGCGCGAGGGCGTCGCGGCGCTCGCCGACGCCGCGATTGGCGGCGTCATGCCGCCCGACGCCCGCGACGAGCTCGAGCGCCCGCTCACGCGGCTTGAAGCCGCGCTGCGGGCGCGCGTGGTCGCCGAGGGCAACCGCTAGACGCGACGCGCGGCCGGCGTCCGCGCGCGAAAGCCCCGCCCCAGCGGTCCGCGGTCGCTGCTCGCCGCGTTGCTGCGCGGCCGGCGGCGGCGCGCGAAAGCCCCGCCCCAGCGGCGCGCGGTCGCCGCGCGCCGCGTTGCTGCCGTTATTTCCCTCTGAACTGCGGCGTGCGCTTCTGGAGGAAGGCGGAGATGCCCTCCTTCGCGTCACCGGAGGCGAAGACCCGCGCGAAGCCGGCCTTCTCCGCCACGATCCCCTCGTCGAGGTCGGGAACAGCGGAGACGCGCTTGACCTGCTCGACCGCGAGCGGCGCCTGTCCGGCGAGCTTGCGCGCCCACGCGAGCACGGTGTCGAGCAGCTCGTGGTCAGGGACGAGGCGGTTGACGAGGCCGAACTCGTACGCCTCCTCGGCCGACATCGGCTCGCCAGTGAGGTTGAGCTCGCGCGCCTTCGCCTCCCCCACGAGCCGTGGCAGCCGCTGCGTGCCGCCGAAGCCGGGGATGATGCCGAGGTTGATCTCGGGCTGGCCGAAGCTCGCCGACGCGGCCGCGATCCGCACGTCGCAGGCCATCGCGATCTCACAGCCGCCGCCGAACGCGAGCGCGTTGACGGCCGCGATCGTGACCGTCGAGCTGCGCTCCCACGAGCGCAGCAGGTCGTGCGCGTCGTCGAGCAGCGCGCGCCCAGCCGCCTCGTCCATCTTCGCGAACGCCTTCAGGTCGGCGCCGGCGCAGAACAGCATCGGGTTCGCCGAGGCGAGCACGAAGACGCGCAGCTCCGTCGCGGCGTCGACGTGCTCCCAGACGCCGCGCAGTGCCGCGATCACGTCTGGCGAGAGCGAGTTCGCCGGCGGACGGTCGAGCCAGGCGATCGCGACCGGGCCGCGCGTCTCGAGCTTGACCGGGCCCTCCTCCCAGCCCGCGTCGGGCCGCGCGTAGGGGAAGAAGCCCTGCCCGCTCGCCGCGCCGAGACGGCCCTGCGCGACGAGCCGCCGAAGGATCGCCGGCGGCGCGAACTGCTCGCCCCACTCGTCCCGCGCACGCTCCAGCCGCGTCAGCAGCGTGTCGAGTCCCTGCCTGTCAGCGCGCGCGAACGGCGCAGGCATCAGCCCGGCCCCGGCCATCATGCCAAGGTCGATCTCACGCGCGGAGGCAACGCCCTCCTCCAGCACGAGCGAGGCCTCGACGAACGCCTTCAGCTGGAAGCGCTCGACGACCTCCGCGACGGCAGCGACCTCTTCGTCGCTTGGCGCCGGCGCGCCTGCGCCCTCGCCGCCATGCTCGTAGAAGCCCTTGCCGCTCTTCGCGCCCAGCTCCCCGCGCGCGACCCGCTCGAGCATCCCCTGGTGCAGCGGGAAGCGGTCGCCGAAGCTCTCGTTCAGGTACTGGCCGACGTGGCCGACCGTGTCGAGCCCGAGCAGGTCGACGAGATAGAACGGCCCCATCGGGGTCGCCTTCGCGTCGGTCATCGCTCTGTCGATCGCGGCGAACGAGGCGCCGGTCTGCTCCTGGAAGCGGAAGACCTCGCCGAACGACGAGTTCAGCACGCGGTTGACGACGAAGCCGGGGGCCTCGTCACAGCGGATCGCCGTCTTGCGGATCGCCTGCGCGAAGGAAAGCGCAGCCTGGGTCGTCTCGGGCGAGGTCTCAAGCCCCTCGACCACCTCGACCAGCCGCATCATCGACGCCGGGTAGAAGTAGTGGAAGCCGACGACGCGGTCGGGCCGGCTCGTCGCCTCGGCGATCTCGCTGATCGGCAGCGCCGAGGTGTTCGAGGCAAGGATCGCGTGGCCCGGCGTGACGTCGTCGAGCTCAGCGAAGACGGTCTGCTTGAGCTCGATCCGCTCCGGCACCGCCTCGATCACGAAGTCGACGTCGCCGAAGCCGTCATAGTCGGTCGTGCCGGTGATCAACGCCATCCGCTGCTCTAGGCCCGCGGCCGTCAGCTTGCCGGCGTCGACTTGGCTCTGCCACAGCGAGCGCGCCTTCGCGAGCCCCGCCTCGACGAATCTCTCATCGACGTCCTTCAGCACGACGGGAATGTCAGCCGAGGCGATCGTGAAGGCGATCTCCCCTCCCATCGTGCCAGCCCCGACGACCGCGGCCTTGAACACGAACATGGTTGCCTCCGGTGGGTTGTCCGCGGGCGATTCTAGGCAGCGGGCGGCGGGGCAAGCCCCAGCGACCGGGCGCCGGTCGGTCAGCCCAGCTCGTTGGCGAGCCGCTGGAGCGTGCGGCGCAGCGAGTCGCGCACCGCACGGCGGACGAACAGCGGGTCGGCGATCACCATGAACGGGCTGCGGCTGACGAGCGCGTAGTCGAGCTCGAGCGCGACGCCGATGCGCGGCCCGGCCTCTACGCCCACCGCGACGGGCGCGAACGCGAGCCGCTGAACGCCGCTCAGCGTCGGGTCCTCCAACTCGGTGACGAGCTCGACGCCCGGCTCGTGGCGCAGCACCTTTTCCGCGACCCGGCCGCGACCGCCGGGGCGAGACTCCCATACCAGCCGCGCGCCAGCTTGCGGCCACGCCCCCTCGCGCTCGACGACGCGGCCGAAGCCGTCGACGAACGCCTCCCAGCGGTCGACGTCTGCCCACAGCGCCTCGACGGCAGCGGCAGTCGCGGGCAGCTCGAGCGCGGCGCGCGCGACGGCCATCAGGCGCTCTGCATGCGGGATCGGCTCACGGGGCAGGGATCTTCGCAGAGCGCGGCCTCGCAACTCGCATGTGAGCTCCGTGTTCGGGGTGCGCGGGGCAACACCGATCGGGAGGAACACCAGATGCAACGACGACTCGTGATGGGTGGGCTGGCCGTTCTCGCGCTCACGCTGCTGCCCACGGCCGCGGCGAGCGCTGCCAGCCCGAACGTCAGCACCCTGCCTGCGAACGGCGTGACGCAGACGGCAGTGACGCTGCACGGGACCGTCAACCCCCATGGCGTCGCGACCTCGTACTCGTTCCAGTGGGGCACGAGCGCGAGCTACGGGCAGGAGACGCCGTCAAGCTCGGCCGGCAGCGCGAGCGCGGCGCGGAACGTCAGCTTCCGGCTCACCGGTCTGACGCCGGGGACGACGTACCACTTCCGCGTGGTCGCTTCCAACGCCGACGGCACGACGGTCGGCGTCGGAAGGACGTTCAAGACGGCCCTTCCGCCGGCTAACCCGCCGCTGATCCTGTCGACGTCGCCGTTCTCCCCCTACGCCAACAGCGTCACGCTGACCGCGCTCGTCAACCCCAACGGGGCGGCGACGAGCTACCGCTTCCAGTTCGGGACGACGACCTCCTACGGGGCCGAGACGTTTGCCGCGAGCATCGGCGCAGGCGTTCAACCGGTCCCAGTGACGGTCCCGCTCAGCGGGCTGCAGGCGCGCACGACGTACCACTTCCGCGCGGTCGTCTCCAACCGTGCCGGCACCGTCGTCGGACCTGACGCGACCTTCACGACCGGCCCCTTCCCGCCGGCATCGATGCGCGCGCAGTCGCGGCCCTCGCACCAGCGCCGCTCACACCCGTACTTCGTCACGACCGGGGTGCTGCAGCTCGCGCCGGGCGTCAGCGTCGCCGACGGCTGTAACGGAATCGTCGGCGTCCGCTTCACCTCCAGCGACCACACCGTCTCCGCGCACCGCAAGAGACTGGCGAGCGGCCACTGCAGCTTCTCGCTGCGGATGCGCGCGCTGCCGCCGCGCGGCCGCGACAAGCTCCGCGTCCATGTGCACTTCTACGGCAACGCGATCCTCTCGCCGGCCGACGCACGAAGCTATCTCGTGTCGTTCAAGGGCTGAGAACGGCGAACGGCGGCGCCAGGCGCATTGCCCGACGCCGCCGTCGCGTTCAGCGGTGTCCCTGTGACGAGCGCTTACGCGGTCGCCGGGGCCGGCGTCTCGACGCGGCGCGGGAGCAGCGTCTCGCGAGCGATCACGAGGCGCTGGATCTGGGCCGTGCCCTCGTACAGCTGCATGATCTTCGCGTCGCGCATCAGCTTCTCAACGGGATACTCCTTGATGAAGCCGTAGCCGCCATAGACCTGGACGGCGTCGGTCGCGACTCTCATCGCCGTGTCGGCGGCGAAGCGCTTGGCGTGCGAGGAGACGAGCGTGTTGCGCTCGCCCGCGTCGAGCTGCCAGGCGGCCTTCCACGCCAGCAGGCGCGACGCCTCGATCTCCGTCGCCATGTCGGCGATGATGAACTGAATCGCCTGGTGCATCGCGATCGGCACGCCGAACTGGACGCGCTCCTTGGAGTAGTCGACGGCGAACTCCATCGCGGCGCGCGCGATCCCGACCGCCATCGCGGCGACGCCGGGGCGCGTGCGGTCGAGCGTCATCATCGCCAGCTTGAAGCCCTTGTTCTCCTCGCCGATCAGGTGGTCGGCGGGGACCTCGACCTCGGGGAAGGTGATCGTCGCGGTGTTCGACGCCCGCTGGCCCATCTTGTCTTCCTTCTTGTCGACCACGACGCCCGCGTCACGCGGGACGATGAAGGCCGAGATGCCGCGGTGGCCGGCGTCCTTGTCCGTCTTGGCGTAGACGGTGTAGAAGTTCGCGTGGCTCCCGTTGGTGATGAAGCACTTGGAGCCGTTGATGACCCACTTGTCGCCCCTCTTGACGGCAGTGGTCTTCATACCGGAGACGTCTGAGCCGGCATCGGGCTCAGTCAGGCAGAACGAGGCGAGCAGCGGCGCCTCGGTCAGACGGCCGAGGTACTCCTTCTTCAACTCATGCGAGCCGCCGAGGATCAGCGGCGCGGTCGCGAGGCCGTTGCAGCCGACCGAGGTCTGGATGCCGGAGCAGCCCCAGGCGAGCTCCTCCTCGATGATGACGCCGTCGAGGTAGCCGAGGCCCACGCCGCCGTACTCAGCCGGCACGTGGTTGTTCATCAGGCCGACTTCCCAGGCCTTCTTGATGATCTCCTCGGGCCATGTGGAGTCCTTGTCGTACTCCCAGGCGACGGGGCGCATCTCCTTCTCCGCGAAGTCGTGCGCGACCTCGCGGAGGTTCTTCTGCTCGTCAGTGAGCGTGAAATCGACCACTTGTCTTGCTCCTTGAAGGTGCGGGCTAAGCGGCGTTCGAGCGACGCCGTCCGGGACAGATTGACTGGTCAGTCAATAATGCCCGCTAGGGTACCGAACGACTCGCGCAGCCACAACAGGGAGCCCGCGGAGTACGCTCCCGGCATGGCTGAACTTCGCCGCTTCGAGCTCGATGAGCTGCTCGTCCGCCCGGGCACTTACTTCAACCCGCAGACCGAGGTGCTGGTCGTCGTCGACGACTCACCTGAGATGGATCAGGCCGTCTTCAACATGGAGGACGCCGAGGGCGCCGACTGGGTGCTCGTCTCCGACGAGTCGCCGATCGACGAGGCCGAGCGCGACGAGATGCTCGAGCGCTTCCAGGTGACGTACCACTCCGGCGCCGCCAACTCGATCACGGACGACGGCGACGAGCCGGTCGACGAGCTCGAGGAAGACGACCAGGAGGTCGGGCGCGAGTAACGCGCCCGTCGGCCGCGCCTGTGCAGGCGCGGCCGTCGGCTCAGCGGGGCTCAGGCGAACCCGAAGGCGAGCGCGACGACGGCGTAGACCGCCAATAGCTGCACGCCTTCAAACCACGTCGACTCGCCCTCGTTGGTGACGTGGTTGGCGATCAGCACGGACAACACGAACGCGCCCAGCTCGAAGCCGTTGAAGACGAGCGGCATCGGCACCGGGCCGATGAAGAACGACAGCAGCACGAGCAGCGGCGCGACGAACAGCGCGATCTGGGCGCTGGACCCGATCGCGATGTTGACGGACAGGTCCATCTTGTCTCTGCGCGCGACCACGACCGCGACCCAGTGCTCCGCCGCGTTGCCGGCGATCGCGACGACGATCGCGCCGACGAAGAACTCGGTCAGGCCGATCGAGCTCGCCGCCTCGGAGATCGAGCCGACGAGCACCTCCGACATGATCGCGACGGCGACGCCGGCGATCCCGAGCGCGCCGATCGATCTGCGCACGCTCCACGGCTCTCTCGCCGCCTCCTCGGCCTCGTGCGGCGGGTTGAACAGGTCCCGATGGGTTTTGAGCGAGAACAGCAGGCCGGCGGCGTAGGTGCAGATCAGCACGATCGCGACGAACAGCGAGAGATGCTCGACTGTGCTGTCGTAGGTGACGCGCTCGGCGCCTGGCAACGGCAGCCCGCGGCCCTTCACGAGCTCGAAGATCGCCGGCATGATCAGCGCGCATGCGGCCAGCAGCAGCATCCCGGACTGGGTGTTGGCGGCGACGCGGTTGAATCTCTGCCGCTCGCGCCCGATGCCGCCGGCGAACATCGACGCGCCCATCACGAGCAGCACGTTGCTGATCACCGAGCCGGCGAGCGAGGCCTTGACGACCTCGTGCAGCCCCTTCTGGAGGGCGAACAGGGCGATGATCAGCTCCGGCGCGTTGCCGAAGGTGACGTTCAGCAAGCCGCCGATGCCAGGCCCGGTGCGGGCGGTCAGCTCCTCGGTCGCACGACCCATCAGCGCCGCCGTCGGGATCACGCCCGCGGCGGAGGTGAAGAAGACCGCGACCGCGGGCGCGTTGACGAGGTCGAGGACGATCGCCAACGGGATGAATGGGACGAGCAGCCATGGCCACCCGTCGCCTGAGAAGAGGAGGGCGCGGAGGTCAAAGCCGCGCGCGCGCGGGAGGCCGGACACGCGCGGCACCATAGCGGGCGAGCCGCCGTTCCAGCCGGCGGCCCACCGCGACGGGGTCGATCTAGTTGGTCAACAGGTCAGCGCACTTCTGTGCCTTGGCGACGTCGGTGCCGGCCTGCTGGAGGCATCTGCCGTAGTCGTCGGTGGCGGCGCCCGCGCCGCTGCCGCTGCCGCCGGGGAGCGCGCCCGAGAGGCCGGAGCCGCCCATCAGCGCGCTGAGGCCGGAGAGCAGGTCGTCGAGCGGCTGCACGTTTCTCGGCGCGACGATCGTCTGCGGCTTGTTCAGGTCGCTCAGCGTGACCGCGAACGTGACGTGCCCCGGTCTGCCGCCTCTCGGCGCGACGTCGAGGCTGACTGCCAAGCGGCGCAGCGTCTTGTCGTCCTTGCCGGTCCAGACGTCGACTCTCGGGTCTCTGACGGCGCTGAGGATCTCGGCACGGGCTCTGGCCGGGATCGACGTCGGCAGCTGGCCGGCGGTCACGGTCGAGAGGCCCGCTCTGTCGGCCTCTCTGAGGACCTTGTCGATGCTGTCGATCAACGCCGGGACGTTCACAGTGCCGGTGACGTGCTGGGTCTCGGTGCCGGCAACCTGCTCGTCGCCGACGAGCTTCGGGTCGACGATCCAGCTCTGTGGGTCGAGGTCCGGGATCGGCAGCTTGCCTCTGCCGCCGCTCTGCTGCTGCGCCTGGTCGAGGTACTGCGACGGGATCTCGTAGTCGCTGCCCGCGACGTCGACGAACAGTCTGTCGCCGGTCGAGATCATCCCCGCTCTGATGCTGCCCTGGCCGCCCATGTCCAGGTTGAAGGCGATGTCGAACTTCGGGTACTGGTCCTCGCCAAGGCTCTGAAACGCGCCGTTCATCGTCAGCGAGTCAGCCGGGCCGGTGCCGTCGGTCAATCTCACATCGAGCGCGACTCTGCCGCTTCTGACCGCCTGCGTCCCGCTGAAGGCGTCGTTCAAGATCGTCCGCGCGTCGGTCGAGTCACCTCCGCTGGAGCCGCCCTGATTGCTGTCGGAGCCGCAGGCGGCGAGCGTCAGCGCCGCCAATGCGGCGAGCAGCAACGCGACGAATGCGCGTGCCTTGTGTTCCAGGGCACGATGGCTCACGTGCAATCTCCTTCTCAGTGGTGGCGGCGCGCCATGAGTCCCGTAAGACTCGCCAGCGTGCCATCCCTGCGCTTGCTGTGCCCCTTCATCGTCGCATGTGCCTTCTTCGGAAGCTCCGCTTCCGCGCTCGCGAGCCCTGTGCTCGTGATGGGCAGAGACGGTTCTGTCCACCGTCGCAACGACGCGGCGCTGCCGTCAGCCGACAGCCCGCTGGCTGAGCTGCCGGCACTGCGCGACGGCCTGGTGGCAGCGGCGGCCGGCCGCGGCCCGCTCGCGAGCGCCGCCGCGACGACCACGACACCGAGACTGCGCAGAGCAGCCGCGAAGGCGGTCGACAGATCGCTCGCGCAGCTGCTGAGAACGAGAGCGATCGACGCGACCGACTACGCCGGCTACAGCAGAACGTTCGACGACGCGGTCGCGACCGCGGCGAGACTGGGCGGCAGCCGCGGCGCCGCGATCCAGAGCGTCCTCAACAACACGGCCGACATGGCGAGAGACGGCGCCCTGACCGCGCCACGCCTGCCTGCGGCGTTCCTCACGCTCAGCCGCAACACTGAGTGGTGGAAGACCGGCAAGCTGCTGAGCTACGGCGAGCGCGTCGAGTTCAACGACAGCGAGCTGGTCTGGGAGTACTACCCCGGCGAGGGGATCCAGCTGCAGGTGCTCGGCACGTTCGGCAAGGCCAACGGCCTCTGGATGTCGAAGGACAGAACGCACCTGAGAGCGCTGCTGGACGAGATGACCGGCGTCGCTTCCACCCGCGGCGGGGCGCTGGCGTGGGAGTACTACTTCTTCTTCGGCGGCGGCACGCCCCCGTGGGCGAGCGGGATGGCGCAGGCAACGGGCGCGCAGGTACTCGCGCGCGCATCGCAGCTGCTCGACGACCCGTCGTACCTGGCGACGGCGAGACAGGCGATCAGGATCTTCCAGCTGCCCGCGCCGACCGGCGTCGGCGTCAGAACGACTGCTGGCCGCCGCTTCCTGCTCTACTCGTTCGCGCCCAGCCAGCAGGTGCTCAACGCCTTCATCCAGACGCTCGTGGCGCTGAACGACTACAACGCGATCGCGAGAGACCCGCGCGCCGCGGCGTTGTTCAAGGCTGGCGAGGCGCAGGCGCGGCTCGACCTCAGAGCGACCGACACCGGCGCGTGGTCGCTCTACCAAGTCGGCGGCTCCGAGGCACCGCTCAGCTACCAGCAGCTCGTCACCGGGTTCCTCACCAACCTCTGCGACCGCACGAGAGAGAGCTACTGGTGCAGCGCCGGCACGCGCTTCACGAGCTACCTCAGAACACCGCCGGCCATCGAGCTGTTGACGAGAAGCGCGCTCGGCGGCTCGCAGTCGCTCGTGCGCTTCACCGTCTCCAAGGAGTCGAAGGTCGGGATGACGATCACACGCGACGGGAGCACGGCGCTGAGCACGAGCGCGACGGTCTCCCACGGCCCGCACGGCTACGCCTGGCACGTGCCGAGATCGCCCGGCGTGTACACGGTGACGCTGTCAGGCACCGACCTCGCGGGAAACTTCGGCAGAGTCAGCGCGACGATCACTGTCACTGGCAGAGCGCGCGTGTAGCGACGCGACACCCCGCGTAGAATCGGTGGGGTGCTGAGCAGGGTCACCCGGACCTGGCGAGCGCTTGCCTCCGAGCAGCGGCTGGCCGCGATCGCCTCGCTGCTGCTGTTCGTCACGATGTTTCTGCCGTGGTACCAGCAGAACGTCGTCGTCAGCGGTACGAGAACGCCCGGCCAGGCGAGTGAGAACCTCAGCGCCTTCGGCGTCTTCTCGTTCGTCGAAGCCGCTGTGCTGCTGGTAGCCGTCGCGGTGCTCGTGCTGCTCTACGCGCGCGCCAACGGCCGCGCCTTTCACCTGCCCGGCGGCGACGGAACGATTGTGATGATCGCCGGCGGCTGGGTCGTGCTGCTGCTGGTCTGGCGGCTGTTCGACAAGCCCGACCTGCAGGGCAACGGGATCGGCAACATGGGCATCCAGTGGGGGATCTTCTTCGCGCTTTGCGCCGCCGGCCTGCTGACGCTCGCCGGCACGCGGATGCGCGCGGCGCACCGGCCTGAGCCGCCGATCCCGGAGGCCGAGGCGTACGACCCGGAGGTCGAGGCGGCGCGCGCGGCCGAGCGCGAGCACCGCGCCCGCGAGCGGCGGCGGCGCGCTGGCGCCGCGCAAGCGTTCGAGGCGCCGGAGCCAGCGACCGACGTGACGCGGCCTTTGGTCGCCGACCCGCCGACGTGGGAGCTGCCCGACCCGCCGACGCAGCGGATGCGCGAGCGCGAGCGCGACCGCGGCGAGCCGCAGACCGAGCGGCTGTTCGACGAGGGGTGATCGGCTGACGCCGATCGCCTTCGAGGACGGCTGGCGCCGGTTCTCGGGCGCTTTGCTCAGCTGGGAGCGACCGGCTGCGCTGGGGTTAGCCGGCGGGTCGCTCGCTATTCGACCAGCCGGCGCTCGGCCGCCCAGCGGCTCAGCTCGTGGCGGTTGGAGAGCTGGAGCTTGCGCAGGACCGCGGAGACGTGGGCCTCGACGGTCTTCGCCGAGATCCCCAGCCGCAGCGCGATCTCCTTGTACATATAGCCGCGCGCGATGTGGCGCAGGACCTCGCGCTCACGCTGCGTGAGCTGGTCGAGCTGTGGGTCCCCGCCGTCCGCGTCGGCTGTCGCGGGCTGCTCGATGATGCCGCCGCCATCCCCACCGCCCGCGAAGGCGTCGAGCACGAAGCCGGCGAGCCGCGGCGAGAAGACCGCGTCTCCCTCCGCGACGCGCTCGACCGCGTCGACGAGCTCGTCGGCCGAGATCGTCTTCGTCACGTAGCCGCGCGCTCCGGCGCGGATCACCGCGATCACGTCGTCGGGCGCGTCGGAGACCGACAGCGCGAGGAAGCGCACGCTCGTGCTTGCGCCCGCCGCGCGGCGGATCACCTCCACCCCGCCGCCGCCCGGCATGTGAACGTCGAGCAGAACGACGTCGGGCGCGAGCGCCCCAATCGCCGCGACCGCCTCATCGACCCCGCCAGCCTCCCCGACGACCTCGACACGCTCACCGAGCTCGGAGCGCACGCCGGCACGGAAAAGGTGGTGGTCGTCGACGATCAAGACGCGGGTCATCGAGCATCGCCTCGGGCGATCGAGCGAAACGGGTCAGGCAGGTCGGGGGCGCCAGGCTCGCCGGAGCGCGGCTCGCTGCTCGCCGCCTGATCTCGCGAAGCGGCCCCCGGGAAGACGCGTGGCAGCTCGGCTCGCTCAACCGTGAGCTCGACCTCGGTGCCGGCCCCAGGCGAGCTGTGGACCACTCCTCGACCGCCGTGGCGCTCCATCCGCCCGACGATCGACTCGCGCACGCCGCGGCGGTCGGCCGGGACTGCCGCGGGGTCGAAGCCGACGCCGCGGTCGCGCACGAACACCTCGACGCGCCGCTCGGCGACCTCCGCGTAGAGGTCGACCTTTGCGCTGCCGGCGAACTTCGCTGCGTTCGCGAGCGCCTCGCGCGCCGCGCCGACGAGCGCCACGAGGCGATCGTCGAGCGGGCAGTCGCCGACCGTCACGAGCTCGACGGGGACGCCGTGGACCCGCTCGATCTCGCTCGCGACCTCCTCCAGCGCCGCCGCGAGGCTCTCGCCGGCCGGCTTGGCGGGACGGTCGTTGAGCCAGTTGCGCAGCTCGCGCTCCTGCTGGCGGGCGAGGCTCGCGACCTCGCGCGGGTCCTCGGCTCGCTTCTGGATCAGCGCGAGCGTCTGCAGGACCGAGTCGTGCAGGTGCGCTGCGACCTCTGCGCGCTCCTGCGAGCGGATCCGCTCGGTGCGCTCGTCGGCGAGCGAGCGGCCGAGCCGCATCAGCCATGGCCCGAAGACAAGCGCGCCGGCGGCGGCGAGCACGACGATGCCGCCGATCGCGTTGCCGAGCGCTTGAAGCGTGCCGGTCGAGCGCAGCAACACGAACGCCGCGAGCAGCACGAGCGAGACGCCGACGACGGTGCGGCGACCGTCGGCGCCACGGCCGCCGTGCATCCGGTCGCGCACGCCGCGCAGCGGATGGCGCAGCTCTCCCGGGCTCCATGCCGCCGCAGCGTCGGCCTGGCGCCAGATCAGCGCAACGCCGCCGGTTGCGAGCACGAACGGCCAAACCAGGCCATTGCCAAACCACAGGCCAATCTGGTGGACGGTCAGCACCGCCATCACGATCAGCACGAGCGCTGCGATCAGCTGGCGCGTCGCCCCGTGGCCAATCTGCGCGCGCCAGCGGGCGAAGCGGCTGGCCGGCTCAAGGTCGGTGCGCTCTGCCGGTAGCAGCGCCCAGCCGAGCACGTAGACCGCGATGCCGACGCCGCCGACGACCGTCAGCAGCGCGAAGACGGCCTGCACGTAGATCGGCTCGACGCCGAGGTTGCGGCCGATCCCCGCGCAGACACCGGCGAGCAGGCCTTCGTCGGGAAGGCGGCGGAGCGGCGGCCGGGGGCGATGCTCCGACATCGTGCTCATCTTCTCACGGCATCAAGGCCTCGGCCGCCGCGCTTGCGGTGCAGCCAGGCCGCACGAGCGCGAAGCCGAGACCGCCGCAGTCCGGGCCGGTGCTCGGCACCTCCCAGTCGCTCATGTCGCTCGGCTGGTCGCTGATCTGGATGTCTCCGGCGCCGACGTGCGCGTCGATCTGGAGCGTTCTGTCGCCGCTGCCGACGACGACCGTGCGGTTGACTCCGATCCCGCCCGCATCATGGTCGGCGACGACGTCCGGCTGGTCGACGAAGTGGGCGCCCGGCGCGACGACCTCGAGCAGCCCAGCGTGGAGGTTGGCGTCGACGTGCGTCGTCCCTCTCGCGAGCGCGATGTCGCGCACGTCGAGCCGCAGATGGCCGGCGCCGAGCTCGTACTTCGCGCGCAGGCTGTCGCCGTCGATCACGCGGTAGCCGCGCGTGCCCACGCCGCCGTCGAGCACGAGCCACGTCCCAAGCGCGCCGGCGGCCGCGACGCCAGCGGCGAAGACGATCGCCAGCACGATCAGGGGCCGGCGAGCGCTGCGGCGACGGCGCGGAGGCGACGGCGGCACCGTGAAGGCGTTGTCGACGAGCGTCGGCTCCTCCCCGGCGGGGCCGCCATCGGCGAAGGCGCCGGTCGTCGACTCGCTCGACAGCGGTCCCGTGACGGCGGTGCCGGAGGCGCGCATGACCGAGGTCCCGGGGTCGGCCGGCTCGCTATGGCCGCT
>DASYEC010000023.1:0-4873 GCA_036499225.1 Conexibacter sp. | reverse complement strand
AGATCGCGTCCATCCCGAGCGCTCTCTTGCCCGCACGGTAATCCGGTCGCTTGGTTGCGGGGAAGTCGGGCACGTCATAACCGGTCCATCTGCCCGCCTGCTCGTCCCACCACACGTATCTCTTGCGCTCCGACCACGGTCTTCCGTCAGGCTTCGCCGACGCGCGGTTGTAGAGGATGCGCCGGTTGGCCGGCCAGGCATACGCCCACTCGGGCGAGACCCAGCCGCCCTCTGAGTGGATGTCGCCAGCCTCGCGAAGTCTCGGGCGGTTGACGTTGCCCGCGAACATGCCGGTGTAGATCCAGCAGCCCGCGGAGGTCGAGCCGTCGGCTCTCAGCGCGTTGAACGTGTCCATCAGCCTGCCGCTGTTGAGGTCGTAGCCGTTGATCTCGCGCATCACCGCTTCGACGTCGGGCTCGCGCTCCTCGCCAAGCTCGGGATAGCCATCGGTGACGTTGACGATCGGCCAGTCGCGCTTGTCGGTCGAGCCGGCGTAATGCGCCTTCACCCGCTTCATCAGGTGATGCATGAACCACAGCTCCGAGCGCGCGTCGCCGGGCGGCTCCAGCGCCTTGTCGCGGAACTGTATGAGCCGCTGGGTGCTCGTGAACGTTCCCGCCTTCTCGACGTGCGAGGCGGCCGGCATCAGGAAGACCTCGGTCTCGATCTCCTCGGTTCTCAGCTCGCCGGAGCGGACCTCGGGCGCGTCGCGCCAGAAGGTCGCCGTCTCGATCTCGGCGAGGTCGCGCACGACGAGCCACTTCAGTCTCGCCAGCGCGCGGCGGTGCAGGCCGGCGTGGGAGGAGCCGACAGCCGGGTTCTGGCCCATCACGAAGAAGCCCTCGACGCCGCCGTCGAGCATGCGCAGCGCGGTCGAATAGTGCGAGTGGTTGCCGCTGATCTTCGGCAGCCGCTCAAAGCCCCAGTCGTTCTCGCTCGTCGCGGCGGCGCCGAACCACGCCTTCATCAGCGAGACGGCGTAGCTGTCGAAGTTCGTCCACCAGCCGGTCTGCGCGCCGTTGCTGTCGACGTACTGTCTCATCGTCAGCTCTCTCTCGAGGCCGCGGGGCATCGGCAGGTAGCCGGGCAGCAGGTCGTAGAGAGTCGGGATGTCAGTCGAGCCCTGGATCGAAGCGTGGCCGCGCATCGCCATGATCCCGCCGCCGGGCCGGCCCACGTTGCCGAGCAGCAGCTGCAGGACCGAGGCGGCGCGGATCATCTGCACGCCCGTGGTGTGCTGCGTCCAGCCGAGCGCGTAGACGAAGGCGCTCGTGCGCTCGGGGCCGGAGTTCTCGATCAGCGCGTTCGCGACCGTCATGAAGTCCTCGCGCGAGATGCCACAGACCTGTTGCACCATTTCCGGCGTGTAGCGGCTGTAGTGGCGGCGGATCACCTGGAAGACGCAACGTGGGTGTTGAAGCGTCTCGTCGCGCTCGTAGGGGCCGCTGTGCAGGCCGGCGCCGGCGCCGCCCTCGAACGGCTGCGTCGAGTGCTCGCGCACGCCCGCCGCGGAGGCGACCTCGCCGCCTTCGTACATCCACGAGGTGCGGTCGTAGAGGCCGGTGTCGGGGTCGAGGCCGGAGAAGACGCCGTCGAGGTCTTCGGTGTCTCTGAAGCTCTCGTTCACGAGCGTCGGGGCGTTCGTGTAGCGCACCACGTACTCCTTGAAGTACGCGTCGGTCTCGATCACGTGCCGAATCAGCGCACCGAGGAAGGCGATGTCGGTGCCGGCGCGGATCGGCACGAAGTGGTCGGCCATCTGGCCA
This sequence comes from Conexibacter sp., assembly GCA_036499225.1. Lineage (GTDB taxonomy): Bacteria > Actinomycetota > Thermoleophilia > Solirubrobacterales > Solirubrobacteraceae > Conexibacter. The sequence goes on along the minus strand of DASYEC010000023.1, from coordinate 3,107 downwards.
GTCCGGCCAAAGCGCGGGTCGATGTGGAAGACCTTCGCGCCGCGCTCCTTCGCCTTCATCACCCAGCGGAAGCCGACCGGGTGCGCCTCGGCCATGTTGCCGCCCTCCATCACGATGCAATCTGCTCTCTGGAGGTCCTGCTGGAATTGCGTGGCGCCGCCACGGCCGAACGAGGTCCCCAGACCGGGGACCGTGGAGCTGTGTCAGATGCGCGCCTGGTTCTCGATCTGCACCGCGCCCATCGCAGTGAAGAATTTCTTTATCAGATAATTCTCTTCATTATCGAGCGTCGCGCCGCCGAGGTGGGCGAAGCCGAGCGTGCGGTCGACCTGGTTGCCCCTGTGGTCGACGTCCTGCCAGCCGTGCTCGCGCGCGTCGATGACGCGCTCCGCGATCATGTCCATCGCCTGCTCGAGCCCGATCTCCTGCCACTCGGTCGAACGCGGGGCGCGGTATCTCACCTTCGTGAGCCGGCCAGGCTGCTGCACGAGCTGGCGCGAAGCCGATCCCTTCGGGCAGAGCGTCCCCTGGTTGACCGGCGAGCGCGGGTTGCCCTCGATGTCGACCAGCTCGCCGTTGCGCGTGTAGACGAGCTGCCCGCAGCCGACGGCGCAATAGGGGCAGACCGACTCCGTGACTCTCAACCCGGCAATACGCGAGCCGGCGTCTCTTGTGATCGGCGAGAGGGCAGACTCGCCCATGCCCCAGTCCATCGCGCGGCCGACCACCGGAAGGCGGCGCAGGCGCTCGAACGTCTTGGGACGCGAGCCGGGGTTGGGTCGGGAGCGGTGGTTCGCCAAGCTGCGGGAATACCCGGGGCCGGGCGCTCGTGATCCTTGGATGTCAGCGTGGCGCTTACGCGTGGCGCGGCGACGCGCCTGCCGTCGCGGCGAGCCCGCGGGCGATCGCCGCCGCAGCCTCGTCGATCTCCGACGGCGCGAGCGTGCGCGGGTCGACCAGGACCCGCCCGTCCGCGATCCGCGCGAGCAGCGGCGGGTCGCCAACTCGCAGCGTGCGAGCGAGCTGCTCCGGGTCCTCGTGGCGCGTGCCGAGCGCGACGACCGGGCCGTTGAGGCGCAGCAGCGGCAGCGCCCCGCCGCCGACGCGGGCGACAGCTTCGGTGATGGCGATTCGGGGGGTCGGCGCGCCGCCGTGCGCGGCGGCGGCGCGCGCGAGCCAATCCACGCGGGCGCGGAGCTCGTCGGGCGCGACGTCGAGCATCGCCAGGACGGGGATCTCGCGGCGGGCGCGTTCGGGGTCGCGGTAGAGCAAGAGGGTCGCGGCGAGGGCCGCGAGCGGAAGGCGCCCGATTCGCAGCGCGCGGGCGAGCGGGTGGCGGCGACAGGCGTCGATCGCCTCCGCACGGCCGGCGAGGATCCCCGCCTGCGGCCCGCCGAGCAGCTTGTCGCCGCTGAAGCAGACGACCTCTGCCCCCGCCGCGATCGAGCGTCTGACCAACGGCTCGTCGGCCATCGCCGGCAGCTCGTGCGTGAGCGCGCCGGAGCCGACGTCGTCGATCACCGGCACCCCAAGCGAGCACAGCGCCTCAATCGAGACCTCCTCGACGAAGCCGACTATCCGGAAGTTGGACTGGTGGACGCGGAGGACGTGGGTGGCGGGGCCCGGCGCGGGCGTCGCCGCCGCGCTCGCGTCAGGCGGAGTTGCGTCGCTGGGCGGGGCCGGCGCGGCGAGCGCGTGCTGGTAGTCGGCGAGGCGGGTGCGGTTGGTGGTGCCGACCTCGATCATGCGGGCGCCGGCTTGGGCGAGCACGTCGGGGACGCGGAAGCCGCCGCCGATCTCGACCAGCTGCCCGCGTGAGACGGCGACCGCGCCGCCATGGCCGGCGAGCGCGGCGATCGCGAGCAGGGCCGCGCCGGCGCCGTTGTTGACCGCGATCGCGTCCTCGGCGCCGGTCAGCTCGCGCAGCAGCTCGGCGACGTGTGCGTGGCGGCTGCCGCGCGTGCCGCTCTCGAGGTCCAGCTCGACGTTGCAGTAGCCATGCGCCTCGTTTGCGACCGCCTCGGCGGCAGCCGCTGGCAGCGGAGCGCGGCCGAGGTTCGTGTGGATCACGACGCCCGTGCCGTTCAGCACCCGCCGCATGCTCGGCGCCAGCCGCGCCTGTGCCCGCGCGAGCAGGTCGACGTCCTCCTCTGGCGCTCCAGCCAGCAGCTCCGCCCGCCGCTCCGCCAGCACCGCTCGCGCGGCCGCGACCGCCTCCGCCTGCGTCGGCGCGCGCTCGGCTCCGTAGTCCTCAGAGCAGACGGCCGCCGCCAGCCGGTCAACCGCTGGCAGCGCCCGCAACCGCGCCTGCACATGCTCGCCGCTGAAGCTCATCTCACCCGGGCGCTTTGGAAGAGGACACGGCGGTCGTCGGGGAGGCGGCGCGTGACGCGGGTCGCGTCGAGGTGCTCGAGGAACGCTTGCGCGGACTTGCGCGAGATGCCGAGCGCGTCGCGGACGCCCGCGAGCGTCGTCTCGCCATCGCGCTCGATCAGCGCGACGATCTGGCCGTCGAGTGTCGCCACGACATCGGCGTGCCCATACAGCCGCCCGCTGACGCGCACCGCGATCCCACGTTGGCGCAGCGCTCTCAACGCCTGCCGCGCGTCGGCAAGCTGCGCCTCGGACAGCAGCTGCGGCCCGGCGTCGCGCAGTCGCTCGGCAAGCGCAAGGGAGGCCGGGTCGAGGGCAGGAGACGAGACTCGCGGCTCGCGCGTCGGGATTTCGGAGACGCCGTTCCTCGTGCCCGCCGGCTCAACCGGCAGGCCGTCCCGCAGCCGCCGCAGCCGGTCGAGGATCTCCGGTCGGCGGCCGTGGCGGCGGGCGGTCGTGTCGAGGATCGTGCCGCCGCCGAGGGTGTCGGGCGGGGCGAGGCGGCGGATCACGACGTGATCGCCGTCGCGGGCGAGCAGCTCGCGCTCGAGACGGAGCTGCCAGAGGCCGTCGTCGGCGAGCATCGTGAGTCGGGCGGTCGCGTCGCGGGTGCCGTGGTGGACCTGGACGCGCTCGCCGTGGCGCGCGTCGTGGAGCCGCAGGTCGCAGTCGAGGACCGTGCGCGGGGGAAGCGAGCCCGGCGTCGCGAGCGCGTCGCCGCGGGCGACCTCGCG
>DASYEC010000022.1:0-48506 GCA_036499225.1 Conexibacter sp. | reverse complement strand
TCTGACCGGCGAAAGGGTATCTGGCCGCCCGACGGCGACCCGCGCTCGCGTCGACGGCCACCCGCCCGCCGAGGACGTACGCTTCGCTGATGACCGCTCCCGGCCTCGTCCTCAGCCCCACCGCCCAGGTTGGCGAGGGCGTCAGCTTCGGTGCCAACGTCGTCGTCCACGACGGCGTCGTGATCGGCGACGGCGTGACGATCGAGGATGGCGCGGTGCTCGGCAAGGGGCCGCGCCTGGCGCCCGGCTCGGCCGCCGCGGCCGGTGGCGTCGCGTCGCCCGCGCCGCTGACGATCGCCGCGGGCGCGACGATCTGTTGCAACGCCGTCGTCTTCAACGGCGCCTCGATCGGCGCCGGAGCGATCATCGGCGACCAGGCGTACGTGCGCGAGCGCGCGACGATCGGCGAGCGGACCGTGATCGGCCGCGGCTCGGCGGTCGACAACGACGTGACGATCGGCGCGCGCGCGAGAGTGCAGACGTCGGTCTACCTGACGGCCTTCTCGCTCGTGGAGGACGACGTCTTCGTCGGGCCGTGCGCGATGACGACCAACGACGACGCGATGGGCCGGGTCGCGCCCGGGACTCCGTTGCGCGGCGCGACGCTGCGGCGCGCCTGCCGGATCGGCGGCGGCGCAGTGCTCGTCCCGGGCATCGAGGTCGGGGAGGAGGCGTTTGTCGCCGCCGGCGCCGTCGTCACGCGCGACGTCGCCCCGCGAGCGGTCGTGATGGGCGTCCCCGCCCGCGTGGTGCGCGAGGTGCCCGACGAAGATCTGATCGAGCGCTGGCGCTAGCGCCGGCCGCCCGTGAGCGGCGCGCCCTACTAAGCATCAGCTACGCGACGACGGCCTGGCCCGGCGCGGTCTCGCGCCCGGCCTGAGTCCACATCGTCTGCTCGCGACCGGGGCCGACCGAGACCATCACGATCGGCACGCCGAGGTACTCCTCGAGGAAGCGCAGGTAGGCGCGCGCGTTCTCGGGCAGCTCCTCTTCGCTGCGCGCGTCGCTGATGTCCTCGGTCCAGCCGGGCAGCTCGATGTAGTCGCCGACCGCGTGGTGCAGCACCGTCTGGTGGTACGGGTATCTGTCGAACTCCGCGCCGTCCTCGCCGCGGTAGCGGGTGCAGACCTTGATCGTGTCGAGGCCGGAGAGGACGTCGAGCTTCGTCACGACGAGCGCCGTCAGCGAGTTGAGCCGCGCGGCGTAGCGCAGCGCGACGAGGTCGAGCCAGCCGATGCGGCGCGAGCGGCCGGTCGTCGTGCCGAACTCGCCGCCTCTCTCGCGCAGCTCGTCGCCGAGCGCGTCATGCAGCTCGGTCGGGAATGGCCCGGAGCCAACGCGCGTCGAGTACGCCTTCGCGATGCCCCACACCTCGTCGATGTCCTTCGGGCCGACGCCGCTGCCGATGCAGGCCGCGGCGGCGATCGGGTTCGAGGAGGTGACGAAGGGATAGGTGCCGTGGTCGAGGTCGAGCAGCGCGCCCTGAGCGCCCTCGAAGATCACGATGTCGCCCTTGTCGAGCTTGTCCCACACGAGGCTGGTCGTGTCGGCGATGTACTCCGACAGGCGGCGGCCGTAGTGGAGGTACTCCTCCGTGATCGACTGCAGGTCAAGCCGGGGGTCACGCGCGTAGGGGCGCAGCGCGAGCCGCTTTGGCTCCAGCGCGGCGACGATCTTCTTCTTCAGGATCTTCTCGTCGAGCAGGTCCTGGACGCGGATGCCGATCCGCGACGCCTTGTCGGCGTAGGCCGGGCCGATGCCCCGCCGCGTCGTGCCGATCTTGAGCTTGCCGAGTCTCGCCTCGCCGGCGTCGTCGAGCATCATGTGGTACGGCATGATCAGGTGGGCGTTGGCGGAGACGCGCAGCCCGCTGGTGTCGACGCCTCGCCTACGCAGCTCGTCGAGCTCGTCGGTCAGCACCTTGGGGTCGATCACGACGCCGTTGCCGATCACACAGGTCTTGCCGGGATAGAGGATCCCGGACGGCATCAGGTGCAGCTTCCACGTCTCGCCGTGGCGAACGATCGTGTGGCCGGCGTTGTTGCCGCCCTGGAAACGGATCACCGCGTCGGCCCGCTCAGCGAGCAGGTCGGTGATCTTGCCCTTGCCCTCGTCGCCCCATTGGGCGCCCACGATCACAATGCCTGACATAGCGCAGGACAGTGTAGGCGACGGCCCCCCGGGTGCGGCGCCTGCCGTCGATGCGCCAGCTCGTGCTATTGGAAGCGGTCACCCGCGAAGTTCATGAACTTCGGGTACTCCTTCTGGAACGTCAGCACGACGTCGGCCAGGCCGCCGTTGCGGTGCTTGGCGATGATGATGTCGGCCTCGCCCTCGCGCTCGGACTCTCTGTCGTAGTACTCGTCGCGGTAGATGAACATCACGAGGTCGGCGTCCTGCTCGATCTGGCCGGACTCACGCAGGTCGGAGAGGATCGGTCTCTTGTCGGTGCGCGTCTCGACCGCGCGGCTCAGCTGCGAGAGCGCGATCACCGGCACCTGCAGCTCGCGCGCGAGGATCTTCAGGCCACGGCTCATCTGGCCGACCTGCTCGACGCGGCTCTCGACGCGGCCGTCGGGGCGCAGCAGCTGGAGGTAGTCGACGATGATCATCCCCAGGCCCCCGGGGTTCTGCTGGTGGAGCCGCCGCGCTTTCGCGCGCACCTCCAGCATGCTCATGTCGGAGGAGTCGTCGACGTAGAGCGGCGAGTTGGCGAGCCGCTGGGAGGCCTCGAGGATCTTCGGCCAGCGCGACTCGGCGACTCTGCCCTTGCGCAGGTCCTCGCCCTTGATCCGCGCCTGCGAGGCGACGAAGCGCTGGGCAAGCTCGGCCTCGGACATCTCGAGCGAGAACAGCGCGACGGGCTTGCCGTGCTCGATCGCCGCGTTCTCAGCCATGTTCGTGACGAACGCCGACTTGCCCATCGACGGGCGGGCGGCAAGGATGATCAGGTTGCCGGGCTGAAAGCCGCCGGTGATCTCGTCAAGGTCCTTGAAGCCCGACGGCGTCCCGGTCAGCGCCGTGTGCTGGACCGACAGGCGGTGGAGCTTGTCGATCTCGTCGTCGAGCACCGCGCCGATCGAGCGGAAGTCCTTCTGTCGGTCGTCATGCGCGACGTCGAGGATGTCGCGCTCGGCCCACTCGACGACTTCGCGCGCCGGCGCGGCGTGGTTGAAGACGTTCGACTGGATCTCCTGCGTCGTGCGCAGGAGCCGCCGCAGCAGCGCGTTGTTGTGGACGATTCGCGCGTACTCGCGCACGTTGCCAGCCGCTGGCGCCGCGCCGGCGAGCGCGTCGACCGCGGCCGGCCCGCCGACCTCGTCGAGTCTGCCAATCGAGCGCAGCTGCTCGGTCACCGTCAGCACGTCGATCTCGCGGCTCTCGCCGTAGAGGTCGAGCATCGCCTGGTAGACCGCCGCGTGCGCCGGGCGGTAGAAGTGGTCGGGCTTCAGCCCCTCGTTGATGACGAGGCCGTAGAGCGTCGTGTCAGCAAGCAGGATCGCCCCGAGGACCGACTGCTCGGCTTCGAGGTTGTGCGGCGGGGCGAGAGGGTGCTGATGCGGCTCAGTGGCTGACACGGACGGAGCAGCTTATGAGCGAACCGCCGATCATTGCGTTGCGGCCAGACGCCTCGGCGATGCGCATCCCGCTATCTGCGGCAAGAGCCGCCTCGGCGAGCGCATTAACGACGACGGGCCGCGGTGTCGACCGCGGCCCGTGAACGAGGTGAGGCTCCGTGCAGCGGGGCGCTGCTACTTCTGCTCGACGACCATCGTCTTGACGGTCGCGTGCACGCCTTCGTCGATCTCGACGACGACCATGTGCGTGCCGATGTTGCGGATCGGCTCCTCGAGCTGGATCTTGCGGCGGTCGACTCTGATGCCGCGAGCCTCGCGGATCGCGTCGGCGATGTCCTGCGCCGTGACGGAGCCGAACAGGCGGCCGTCGTCGCCGGCCTGCTGCGCGATCGTGAGGACCGTGCGGCCGAGCATCGCTGCGTTCTCCTGCGCGCGGTCTCTCGCCTCTCTGGCGGCACGCTCGGCGGCCGCGTGGCGCGCCTGTGCAGCCTCGAGCGCGCCCTTCGTGGCGGGCTCGGCGAGCTTGCGCGGGATCAGGAAGTTGCGCAGGTAGCCCGGGGAGACGTCGATGACCGCGCCTCTCTCGCCGAGCTGGTCAACGTCATGAAGGAGAATCGCTTGGGGCATCTCAACGCTCCTCGCGGTCGCCGCGGTCACGACGGCCGCCGGCACGCTCGGGCGCGCCCTCGGCAACGTACGGCAGCAGCGCCAGCTCACGGGCGCGCTTGACGGCGCGCGAGACCTGGTTCTGATGGCGACGGCAAGTGCCGCTGATGCGACGCGAGCGGATCTTCCCGCGCTCGGAGACGAATCTTCTGAGCATGTCGACGTCCTTCCAGTCGACCTGCTCGATCTTCTCCTTGCAATACGGGCACGGCTTGCGCCGGTTTGAACCGGGGCCGCCCTTCTTGTCACGCCGTCTCGTGGGACGGCTCCGCTGCTTCGCCACTCTTGGCCCTTACCTCGTTGAACGTGTTGTCTTGCTCAAAACGGAATGTCGTCGTCGGCGGGCGCGGACGGCGCGGGCGCCGAGCTGAAGTCACGGGAGTCGATCGGGACGTCGCTCCCAGCCACATCGGGCCGGGGACCAGCGAACCCGTTCCCACCACCGCCGGCGGCGTCGTCACGGCCACCGAGGAACTGCACGGAATCGGCGATGATATCGATTGCCTGGCGTCTCTGCCCGGATCTGTCCTCGAACTCACGCCATTCGAGGCGGCCGTCGACCGCGATCGGGCGGCCCTTGCTGAGGAAGCGGGCGCAGTTCTCGCCCTGCGCGCCCCAGACGGTGATGTCGAAGAAGTTCGGCTTGTCGACCCACTCGCCGGAGGCGTCCTTGCGGCGCGTGTTGCACGCTATGCGCAAGCTGCAGACGGCTGTGCCGCTCGAAAGAGAGCGCAGCTCCGGGTCGCGCGTGAGGTTGCCGGTCATCACGACGCGGTTGATGTTTGTAGCGGCCATGAGGCTCCTTTCAACGGCAGAATCCAGCGGCGTTCGAGTCTAGACCGCGTCCCGGGGGGAACAGCGGCCTATACCCCGAAAACTTCGCTGAAACGTCACAGCCCCGCGCGAAGCGCGTGAGGAAGTGACGGCTGGCTGCGATTAAGCAGCCGGCTCGGCCGTCTCGACGACCGCGGCAGGGGGAGCGGCGACGGCACCGGCCGGCGGCTCAAGCGGCGCGGCAGCGCCGGGCGCGGTCTTGATGATGCGGTGGCGCAGGACGCCGTCCGCGATCTTCAAGTTGTACGAGAGCGCCTCAACGAGGGCCGCCGGACCGCTGAACTGCATCAGCTGGTACTCGGCGTCTCTGATGTGGTCGATCTCGAACGCGAGATTCCGCACGCCCCAGTCCTGTTCGAGCTCGATCTGACCGCTGTGGTCAGCGATCGTCTGCTCGATGTCGGCATGGATCTGCGCTCGACGCTCGTCGTCGATCGACGTGCGGAGCAGGAGCATGAGGTCGTAGATGGGGGTGAGCTCGGCCATAGGCTTTCGTCTGCTGGATAGCGGCGGAGCACTATACCAACGGGGGCGAGTTCTGGCGTCCGGGGCCTCCGCTATGCGCATGCGCCCCGATCTTCCCTCGTCCGAGCCGGGTCCCGCCGGCCGTTCGCGTCCCGTTCCCCGTTGGGGCGCGATCGCGCGCGGCGCGGCCGTCGTCGCGACCGTCGCGCTCGCGATCGTCTGGAGCCGCGGCGGCACCACGCCAGCCCCGCCGGCTGCGGGCGACGTCACGCTCCCAGCGGCCCTTCCTACGCCCGCGCCCGACCTCGAGCCGCCCGCGCCCACCCAGCCGGGGAGACGAAACCCTGGCCCAGCGCTCGCGAGACGCTCCCGCCCGCATCGCGTTCAGGCGAAGACGCCGAGAGGGCCTCGGCCGCCAGCGCACAGAGCCCCATCGCCCAAGTCGCCGGTCCAGCCGTCGCAGCGCCAGCACACGTCGCGGCCCGCTCCACGGCCGACCCCGTCGACGCGGATGCCGTCAGCGACGCCCCGACAATCGGCGCCGCCTCTCCCGCCAGCGCCGCCTCTGCCGCCTCCCCCGCCACCTGCCGAGCCGTCGGCCCGCCCGTCGACCGAGTTCGGCTTCGAGTGACGCGGCGGGTCAGGCGCCGTCGCTACGCGCCTTCTTGCGGATGTCGTCGAGCTGGTCGTCGATCCAGTCGCCCGGGTCGCGCTTGGTGACGATTCGCTTGAGCCCCTCGAGGCGCCGCGAGCGCTCGTCGGGCGCCATCGTCAGCGCCGCGTGGATCGAGTCGGCCAGCTCCTGGATGTCGAACGGGTTGACCGACAGCGCGAACTCGCCGAGCTCCTCGTGCGCGCCGGTGTTCTCCGACAGGATCGAGACGCCCGCGCGCTCGTTGACGAGCGGGCCCTCCTTCGCGACGAGGTTCATGCCGTCGAACATCGCGTTGACGAGCAGCACGTCGTAGTTCTTGTAAGCCGCGACAGCCTCCTCGAGGTCGTCGCGCAGCTTCAGGTGGATCGGCATCCAGTCGGGCGTGCCGTGGCGGTGGTTGACGACCGCGACGACCGCCTCGATCCGCTCCAGGTACTCGGCGTACTCCGGCACGTCCGTTCGCGACGGCATCAGCTGGGCTATGAAGGTGACGCGCTCGCGGAACTCGGGGTGCTGCTCGAGGAAGACGTCGAAGGCGGTGAAGCCGCGCAGCACGTTCTTCGAGAGGTCGGCGCGGTCGACGCGCAGGATCAGGTGCTCGCGCCGGCGGCGCAGCAGCTCGGCCTCGAACTCGGCCGTCCGCGGCCGTCTCGCGACGGCGCGCGTCGCGTCGGCGTCGATCGGCAGCGGGTAGGCGCGCACCCACACCTCGTGCCCGTGCCACTTGACGATCCCGCGCTCGAAGTCGACGTCGAGGTCCATCAGGTCGCGACAGCACTGAAGGAAGTTGCGCCGGTAGGAGCGCGTGTGGAAGCCGATGATGTCGTTCGCCAGCAGTCCCTCGTAGATCTCGGTGCGGATCTTCGTCGGGAGCACGCGCCAGGCGTCGGGCTGGGTCCACGGGATGTGGACGAAGTGGTGCAGGAAGGCGTCGGGCCGCTCGCGCCGGACCAAGCCCGGCAGCGTGTAGAGGTGGTAGTCGTGGATCATCACGACCGGCTCGTCGAGGCCGTCTATCTCCTCCAAGACGGCGCGCGCGAGGTCCTCGTTGACGACGTTGTAGCCGAACTCGAACGCCTCGACCTCTTCGCGCCGGATGTCCGGCGCGTTCGACAGGTCCCACAGGTAGTGCTGGATGAACCACAGCATCGGGTTCGCGAAGACGTTGTAGAAGCGGTCGTAGGCGCCGGGGTCGGAGGCGACGAGGCGGACCTTGTAGCTGCCGCCGTCGGGCAGCTCGGCAGTGAACGGGCCGCCGCCATGCTGCTCTGAGACGGCGATGTCCTGCTCGGTCATCGCCGAGGCGATCCAGATCGCGTCGCGGTGGGAGGCGAGGCCGGTCAGCGCGGTCACGAGACCGCCGCCGCCGCGCTTCATCTCGCCGTCAGGGCCAAACGTGACCGGTCCGCGGTTGGAGACGAGGACGAGGGGTGCTGCGTCGTCGGCCATTGCTAGCCCTCCAGCTCGGAGAAGATCGCGAGCCAGTCTCGCAGCAACCGGGGCATGAGGAAATGTTTGCGGATGTGCTCCTTGCCGGCGAGGCCGAGCCTGCGCCCGAGGCCGGGATCCTCCAGGATCGCCTGCGCTCGCTCGGCGCACTGCTCGACGCTGCCGACGAGGTAGCCAGAGACGCCGTCCTGAACCTGGAGCGGGATCCCGCCAACATCGCCGCCGATGAACGGCCGCGCCTTCCAGATCGCCTCCGAGACGGTCAGCCCGAAGCCCTCGCGCGTCGACTTCTGAACCAGCACGTCGGCGTGCGACTGGAAGGCGTTGACCTCGATCGCGCCGACGTTGTTGAAGTTGTTGAGGATGTGGATGTCGGGGTCGCCGTTGGCGTGCGCGACGGTCGCGTTGAAGAAGTCCCAGCCCTCGGGGTCGTCGGTCGCCATCGAGCCGACGAGCGCGAGCTGCACGTCGGGCACGGCCTCCTTGACGATCCGGTAGGCGTCGATCACGCCGAGCGGGTCCTTCCACGGGTCAAAGCGCGAGACCTGGCACATCAGCGGGCGGTCGACGTCGATCCCGAACTGCTGGCAGATGTAGATCGCGTCCTCGGGCGAGAACGCCATGTTCTTCGGCGCGAGCGGGTCGATCGCCGGCGGCACGATGTGGATCCGCCCCTCCGTTCCTTCCGGCACGTACTGCTGCATGTGGAAGACCGAGGCCGGATAGGTCTGTATGTAGGGCAGCAGCCGCTCGATCGTCGCCGGGTTGGGCGTCGAGAGGTCGATGTGGCAGCGCCAGACCCAGTGGCGCGCCTTCTCAGGCGCGAGCGTATGCAGGGCGGCCGGCTGCGGGTCGTGCACGACGGCGACGTCCCAGCCGCGCGACAGCTCGCGGCCGTTCATCTCGTTGTAACGGCGCCATGACTCCCACTGCTCCTCGCTGAGGTCCTGCGGGTTGCCCTGCAGCGCGTTGTGCATGACCTTCGTCGCGTTGAAGAACTCCTCGCGGCCGTAGATCACGTGCCACTCGGCGTCGAGGCCGACGTCGCGCATCAGCGGGACCATCGTGTAGAGGATCTCCGAGACGCCGCCGCCAAAGGCGGTCGCCGACAGGTGCAGGACGCGCTGCCCGCGCAGCGGCTCAGCCAGCTCGCGGATCTCCTCGACGAGGCTGCGTCCGACAATGCTGGCGTAGTCCGCGAGGGTCTTGTGGCCGACGGCGACGGGTTGGAGCATGGACGCTGGTGGTGGTTGGGCCTGGCGCGCGGACCATAGCGGCTGGTCCCTCGCGCCGGAAGAGAATCAGCCGGGTCGTGTTCCGAGCGTCAACTGCACCGTGCGCTCTTTGCCGTCACGCCAAACGTCGAGCGAGATGGTGTCGCCGGGCGCCTTGTCGGCGATCGCCGTCGAGAGGTCGAACTGCTGCGACAGCGGCTTGCCGTCGACTCTCGTGATCAGGTCGCCGCCGATCGTGTAGCTGGAGGCCTGGAACGGCTGGTCTCTCTCGCCACCCGTGATCAGGCCCGCCTGCGCCGCCGGGCTGCCCGGCGTCACCGACTGCACGAGCGCGCCGGTCTCGCTCGGCAGGCCGAAGTGCTCGGCGAGCTGCGGGAAGACGGGAACGGTCGAGACGCCGACCCAGCCGTAGTCGACTCTGCCGCTCGCCTGCAGCTGCGCTAGCGAGCGTCTGATCGTGTCGATCGGGACCGCGAAGCCGACGCCCTCGCCGCCGCCGCCGGTCGTCTGGATCTGCGCGTTGATGCCGATCACGTCGCCAGCCGAGTCGACGAGCGGGCCGCCCGAGTTGCCGTGGTTGATCGCGGCGTCGGTCTGGATCGCGCCGCCGATCGCAAAGCTGCCGTCGCTGCTCGTGCCGCCGGAGTTGAGCGAGTCGATCGTGCGGTTGAGGCCGGAGATGACGCCGACTGAGAGCGACTGCGGCTCGCCGAAGGGGCTGCCGATCGCGGCGACCGGGGAGCCGACCGTCAGGCCTCTGCTGGAGCCGAACGGCAGCGGTCGCAGCGTCAATCCCTGCGGGTCGACCTTGATCAGCGCGACGTCGGAGTTGAGGTCGGTGCCGAGGATCTCCGCCGGGACCTGGTTGCCGTCGGCGAACTGGACGTAGACGGTCTGTGCCCGCTTGACCGTGCCGCCGGAGCTGTCGTCGGTGACGACGTGGGCGTTCGTCGCGATGTGGCCGTCGCCGTCTATGGCGAAGCCAGAGCCGAGGCCCTCCGAGCCGCTCTGCAGCTGCTGGCCGCCTCTGCCGTCGTCGAAGAGGCTGATGACGGTGACGACGCCGGGCGCCTCGTGGGCGTAGATCACGCTCGGGTCGAAGCTGCCTCTCGCGAGCTGGCGGACGACCTCGACGCGGGTCGTGGCAACGCGTGCGGGCGCATCCGAGGAGGCCGGCTGCTGCTGCTGGACGGCGGGCTGGACGGAGGACGACGCGCCAAGCCCGCTGTTGCTGTCCTTGCCACAGGCGGCGACGCCGGTGGCGATCGCGACGGCGCCGGCCGCGACGGCGAGCGAGCGGCGGGCGGCGGGTGTGGTCGTCATGCGGGAAGCTCCAGCGTGAAGACGGTGCGGCCGGGGCGCGACTCGACACCGAGCCGGCCGCGCATGCGCTCGGCCAGCTCGCTCGCGATCGCGAGGCCGAGGCCCGATCCCTGGGCGTCGTCGGAGGTGTAGAAGGGCTCGAAGATCTGCGCGAGCGCCTGGCGCTCGATCCCGCGGCCATAGTCACGCACGGCCAGCCGCGCGAAGCCGTCGTCGCGCGTGGCGGAGACGACGACGTCGGTGCCGGGGTTGGAGTGGGTCAAGGCGTTGTCGATGAGGATTCGCATGATTTGGGCAACCCGGACAGGATCGCAGAGCGCCTCCACCGGCCGACCAGTGAGGCGCACCTCGAGGTGCGCGTCGCGCTGCGCGAGCACCGGCTCGAACTCGGAGCTGACCGCGCGTGCCAGCTCTGAGAGGTCGACCGGCTCCGGGCGCAGCTCAAGCGAGCCGGCCTCCAGCCGCGACAGGTCGAGCAGGTCGACCGACAGCTTGCGCAGCCGCTCGACCTGCTGGCTGACCTGTGCGAGGAAGCGTCTGCGCGTCTCCTCGTCGAGGTCCTCGTCTTCGAGCAGCTCGACGAAGCCGCCGAGCGAGAAGAGCGGCGTGCGCAGCTCGTGCGAGGCAGTCGCGATGAACTGCTTGCGCGCTCTGTCGAGCTGCGCGAGCTGGCGCTGCATGTCGTTGAACGCTCTCGCGAGCTGGCCGAGCTCGTCGTCGGAGTCGACCGGGATCGTGCGCGAGAAGTCGCCGGCGGCGACCTGCTCGGCCGCCTGCTCCAGCCGCTTGACGCGCAGCGCGAGCGCGCGCGCCACCAGCCAGCCGGCGAGCACGGCGAGCGCGAGCGCGATCGCGCCGGCGATCACGATCTGCTTGCGCACGACCGCGACGTTGCCGTCGATGTCGCTCATCGACGTCGAGTAGACGGCGACGCGGCCGACCGTTCCGTCGACCGGGATCGGCACGGCGACCTCGGCGAACGGGCCCGGCGCCGACTGGCGCTCGACGTCGCCGCTCTCGGCGGCGCGCTGGGCGACGACGATGATCGACGGCGCGACGCCGCGCCCCGCCGGGTCCTGCGCGACCGGTCTCCGATCGACCTGCGGCACGCCCAAGCTGAAGCCGACCTGCATCAGCGCGATTCGCGCGTTCGCCTTGTCCGCGGCTCTGGAGATGACGACTTTGACGCCGTTGGGGGCGTCGACGCGGACGTCGATCGTGCTGATGATCGCTTTGCTGGTGTCTTTCGCCGCCGCCTCGAGCTGGTCGAACTTCTCCGTGCGCAAGTGCGATCGCAGCTGCGGCGCGATGTAGAGGTAGAGCACGCCGATCGCGGCGAACGTGATCGCGAAGAAAAGGAACGCGAGGCGGTTGCGCAGGGAGCGCACGAGCGGGCTAGCGGCGGGGTGGCGGGGCGGGTGGGCGGCCGCTCAGCCGTCCGTGTCGCGGAAGCGGTAGCCGACGCCGCGGACGGTAAAGAGGTACTCCGGCTCCTTCGCGTCGCGCTCGAGCTTCTCGCGCAGATGGCGGATGTGGACGTCGATCGTGCGCGGGTCGCGGTAGGCCGAGTCACCCCAGACGCGCGCGAGCAGCATGTCGCGCGTGAAGACGCGGCCCGGGTTGCGCGCGAGCGTCAGCAGGATCTCGAACTCGACGTAGGTCGTCGTGATCGCCTCGGCGCGGACGGTCACCGCGCGCTTGTCGGGGTCGATCCGCAGCTCGTGCGCGTCGAGCGTCGCGCCCTCGCGGTCGGCAGAGCGCGACAGCTCCGAACGGCGCAGCGCGGCCTTCACGCGGCTGCGGAACTCGCGCATCGAGAACGGCTTGGTGATGTAGTCGTCGGCGCCGATCTCGAGGCCGACGACCTTGTCGATCTCCTCCGCCTTCGCCGTCAGCATGATGATCGGCACGGCGCTGCGGCTGCGCAGGCGGCGGCAGACCTCCAGCCCGTCGAGCTGAGGCAGCATGACGTCGAGCACGACAAGGTCGAACGGACGCTCGTCGAATCGCTCCAGCGCCTCGCGCCCGTCAGTCGCCTGGACGACCTCGTAGCCGTCTCTGCGCAGCGGGTACGAGAGCAGCGTCTGGATCGACTGCTCGTCGTCGACCAACAAGATGCGCGTCGATCGCTCGGTCATCCTCCGCGGACAAGACTATGCGGCGTGAGGCCCGGGCGCAAAGGCGTCATGCGCGCGACGGTGGGAGATCGCCTGCATGGACGGCGCATCCGCGCCCCCACAAGGCCGACCCCCTAACCTCCGCGTGTGCTCGACCCGCGGATCTACCGCGCCGCCTTCCTTCCCGTCATCTTCGCGTTGGTGCTCGTCGGCTTCTCGCTGCGCGAGCAGCCCAACGGCGCGACGACGGCGCTCACACCCGACGCCTTCGACGGCGACGCGGCGTTCACGCAGCTCGACCAGCTCGCGACCGCCGCCCCCAACCGGCTGCCCGGCTCGCGTGGCGACCGCCTCGTCGCGCAACGCGTCAGCGACGGCTTCAGCGCCAACGGCTTCAGAGTCAGCGAGCGCAGCTTCCAGGCCGAGACGGTCGACGGCGAGCGGCAGGTGCAGACGGTGATCGGCGAGCGGACCGGCTTCTCGAGCGGCAAGCTCGTCGTCGTCGCCGCGCGCGACGCGGTCGGGACGGGCGCGCGAGCGCAGCTGTCCGGGACCGCGGCGCTGCTGCAGCTCGCGCAGGTGCTTGGCGGGCGAACGCTGGACCGCACGCTCGAGCTCGCCTCGATCAGCGGCGGTCCGGCGGCGGCGCAGGAGCTGGCGAGCCATCTCGGCGGCTCAGCCGACGCGGTGATCGTGCTCGGCGACCTCGCCGGCACAGCGACGAGGCAGCCGGTCGTCGTCCCCTACGGCGACAACGCGAGCAGCGCCTCCATGCAGCTGCGCCGTACCGTCGAGATGGCCGTCTCGACCGAGGTCGGCCTCACGTCCGCGGGCACGGGCCTCGCCAACCAGTTCGTCCGCCTCGCGGCGCCGCTGACGCTCGGCGCCCAGGGGCCGTTCAACGGCGACGGGGTCTCCGCCGTGCTGCTGTCGGCCAGCGGCGAGCGGCCGCCAGCAGCCGACGCGCCCGTCTCGGCGCAGCGGCTGACGGCGTTCGGCCGCGCTGCGCTACGGGCGCTCAGCGCGCTCGACGCGAGATCGCCGGTGCCGGCCCCGCAGCCGTACCTGCTGTTGGAGCAGAAGCTGCTGCCCGAGTGGCCGATCCGCCTGCTTGGCGTGGTCCTGCTGCTGCCGGTGCTGCTCTCCACGATCGACGGCTTCGCGCGCGTGCGGCGGCGCAAGGAGCCGGTCGGGCGGTGGCTGCGATGGGTCGGCGCCTGCGTGCTGCCGTTCCTGATCGGGGTGGTGCTGATCAAGCTGCTGAAGGCGACCGGGGTGCTCGACGCCGCCCCTCCGGGGCCAGTCGCGGCCGACTGGGTCCCGCGCGACGGGGCCGCGCTCGCGGCGATCGTCAGCGTCGTGGTCGTGACCGCGGTCGGCTGGTTCGCGCTTCGGCCGCTGGCGGCGCGCGCGATCGGCGTGCCGCGCGGCACGCCGACGCAGGGCGCCGCGGCCGCGGCGCTGATCGTGCTGTGCGCCTGCGCGCTGATCGTCTGGGTCCTCAACCCGTACACGGCGCTGCTGCTCGTGCCGGCGCTGCATCTGTGGCTGCTGGCCGTCGGCACCACCGAGCGGCTGCACCCGCTCGCGGCGCTCGCGATGTTCGCCGTCGGCTTGGTGCCGCCGCTGCTGATCGGCCTCTCCTACATGCTGCAGTTCGGCCTCGACCCGCTGCAGCTGCTGTGGATGGGGCTGCTGCTCGTCGCAGGCGGCGGCGTCTCGCTGCCGACGGCGCTCGGCTGGGCGGTCGTGCTCGGCTGCGGTGGCGCGGTGCTGCTGATCGTCGTGCGCGGCGCTTTCGCGGGCGGCCCGGACGAGCGCGGGACGGGCAAGGCCGCCTCGGTCCGCGGCCCGCGCTCGTACGCTGGGCCCGGCTCGCTCGGCGGGACCGAGTCGGCGTTGCGGCGCTGACAGACCGCCGTTCATACTGAAAGCGATGCGACGCGCACTGCGGGCAATCTCGACCGTCCTGATCATCGCTGGCGCGCTGCTGATAACCGACGCGGCGGTGACGCTCGCCTGGCAGGAGCCCGTCTCTGCCCTGCTGGCGCACCGTCAGCAGACCCACCTCGCGCAGCAGCTCGACCAGATCGAGCAGAGAGCGCCGACGCCGGTCCAGAGAAGAGTGCTCGCGAGGCTCGGCACCGACAGCCGGCGGATCGCCTTCCTCGCACGCACGGCGAGGCGCGAGGCCGTCAACGGGCAGCCGTTCGGGCGGATCGTGATCCCGAAGATCGGCGTCAACATCGTGACCGTTCAGGGGACTGACGCCGACGACTTGCGCAAGGGGCCGGGCCATTATCCGGCGACGACCTTCCCTGGGCTGAACGGCACGGTCGCGATCGCTGGCCACCGCACGACCTACCTCGCGCCGTTTCGCAAGGTCGACGAGCTGAAGCCCGGCGACCCGATCTACCTCGATATGCCGTACGGCAGATTCACCTACGCCGTCAAGAGAACGCAGATCGTCACACCGGACGCGATCTGGGTGACGAGAGACGTCGGCCACGAGCAGCTCGTGCTGTCGGCCTGCCACCCGCTCTACAGCGCCTCGCACCGCATCATCATCTTCGCCGACCTCGTCTCCAGCAGAGAGCGCGGGCCGACAGCGCAGCCGGGCAGCGCGCGGGCGAGCGTCGGCTGAGCGAGCCGGCCCCACGACCGCTGGCGTCGGTTTCCGGACGCTCATCCGAGCCGATTGGCCGGATGTCCAACGTTCCTCAATGTTTCCTCATGCGTGGCTGCGCGGTGCCCGATACCCGCAGCACGGACGGGCATCCGGCACCGCCGCCACCAGACCGGCGGGGGGCGGGGAGGCTGGGCGCCCGTCGCCGTACCCGGCAATGGATAGAACCGTGAAAGTCAACGACCTCAAGGCCCGCATCGCGCGGGCGGACTACGACGTGGACGTCGACGCGGTCGCGGAGGCGTTCGTCGCCCGCATGCTCGCGGTCCACGCTGCGCTGCGCCGCCAAGACGTGCAGCGTCTGCTCGGCGACGCCTGGTTCGAGCTCGGCGGCGGCTCGCCTCAGAGCTCGTGCTCGTAGCCGCGCAGCGGGCGCGGCGTATTGCTGTCGTCGCTGCCGGCCTCGGCGCTGCTTGAGCGCTGTGCGCTCGACGCGGTCCCGGCCGTGCTGGTGGCGCCGCAGAAGTGGACGCCTGGCGCCTCGCCCGCGGGCGAGGCTTCGACCGTGCCGACCCACGTGATCTCGACGGCCGCCTCGGCCGCGGCGCGCGCGGCCGGCGGGACGCAGACGCACAGCTCGTAGTCCTCGCCCGCGACCGCGGCGAAGGCGGCCGGCTGCTCGCCGAGCGCTTGCGCGACTGCCGTGACCCCTGCGTCGAGCGGGAGCCGGTCGAGCGCGAGCGCGAGCCGCACGCCGCTGCGGCGGGCGATGTGGCCGGCGTCGGTCGCGATCCCGTCGGAGACGTCGATCATCGCGCTGGCGCCTGCGCGGGCGAGCGCGAGGCCGGCGTCGATCCGCGGCTGCGGGCGCAGGTGGCGCTGAGCGAGCGCGGCGGCGGTCTTGGCTTCGACGGCTGCCCGTCTTTCCAGCACGGCGAGGCCAGCGCCGGAGCCGCCGAGCGCGCCGGTCACGCCAACGAGGTCGCCGAGCCGGGCGCCGTCGCGCCCGACGAGCGCGGCGCTGTCATCGGCCCAGCCGACGACGGTCACGCTCGCGACCAGCACCGGGCCGCGCGTCAGGTCGCCGCCCGCGATCGTCGTGCCGGTCTGCGCTGCAAGGGCCTGCGCGGCGGCGAACAGCTCGCGCAGGTCGCGCTCATGCAGGCCAGAGGGCAGCACGAGCGCGAGATAGGCCTCGCCAGGCTCGGCGCCCATCGCGGCGAGGTCGGAGAGCGCGCCCGCGAGCGCGCGATGGCCGACGTCGGCGAGGGAGGCGTAGCCGCCGTCGCCAGCGTGTCGGAAGTGGACGCCGTCGACCATCGTGTCGACGGACGTGACGGCGTAGGGGCGCGCGCGCACAACTGCCGCGTCGTCGCCGATCCAGCGCACAACGCGGCCGTGCTCGCTGCGGAAGATCTCGCTCAGCGCGTCGATCAGCGCGAGCTCGCGCATCGCTCAGCCCACCGGGTGAGTGAGACCGCGCCCGGCCACCGGCTTACCGGTGGCGGTAGACGATGCGAGCGCGGTCCAGGTCGTACGGGGAGAGCTCGACGCGGACGCGGTCGCCCGGCAGGATGCGGATGCGGAAGCGGCGCATCTTGCCGGCCACGTGGCCCAGGACGAGATGCCCGTTATCGAGTCTCACGCGGAACATTGCGTTCGGCAGGGCCTCGACGACCTCGCCCTCGAGCTCGACCTTTTCTTCCTTCGACAAACCGTGTCCTATCTGGCGGGGTGAGGGGGATGTGGGCATGCGCAGACATCGCTGGCGCGCCCGACAACTAACCGTACCAGCCCGCAATCGCCCCGGCGACCCTGCAAAACGCCCGTCATGCCATTGCTCAGCCGTTTGGCGCTGCAGCGCCGCCGCCTGCGCCGCCGGTCGGGTCGCCGCCCGCCGGATCCGGTGTGCCGCTCGCGTCGGTGCCGTCGGTGCCCGCGGCTCCGCCGTCGCCGCCCGTGCCGGTGCCGGCCGGCGGGGTTGCTGGCGGCTGTCTGGCCGGCGGGGCGGAGGGCGGCGCTCTCGACGGCGGTGGGGTCGCGGGCGGCGGTGCGGGCGGGGTGGACGGCGGCGGCTGTATGTCGGGCTCGCCCTGCGGCGGGTGGGCGTACGCGCCGTTGGGGCCGGTGCCGACCGAGCCGTCGAGGCTGCCGGGCGCTTCGGCGCCGCCAACGGCTGCGCCGCCGTTCCTGCTGCCCCTGCCGCCGTGTCTGCCCCTGCTCGCCGAGCTGGTCGCTCTTGCCGAGGCGGTGTAGCTGCCGAAGAACGACTGGGCGTCGAACGGCGGTGCCGCAGGCCAGTCGTCGCCGCAGTAACCGCCATGCGCGACCGACATGTAGGCGTTCCAGATCGGTGCGGGGAAGGTGCCGCCCTGCACGGACTGGCCATGGACGGTCATCGGCGTCGGCGTCGTGTAGCCCATCCAGACGGCCGTCGCCAGTCTCGGCGTGAAGCCGACGAACCAGGCGTCCTTGATGTCGCTCGTCGTGCCAGTCTTGCCGCCAGCCGGGCAGCCGTAGTAGGCCGCGACGCCGGTGCCGCTGAGCATGTTCTGCTGCAGCACTCTGCGTGCCTCGCCGGTCTGGGCGGCCGTGAACGTCCGCTTTGCCGCTCTTCTCGCGTCGGCGGCGATGTTGTCGACGTGGCCGTCGGGGTGGACGACTCTGAGGATCATCGTCGGCTGGCGGCGGATCCCGCCGTCGGCGATCGTCGCGTAGGCGTTCGCCATCTCCAGCACCGTGACGCCGTATCTGAGGCCGCCAAGGCCCTCGGCGGGGATCGCCTCAAGTCTGGAGGCGACGCCGAGGTCGTAGGCCGCGCGCCGCACCGCCTCCGGGCCGACGTCGGCGTCGAGCTGCGCGTAGACGGTGTTGTCGGAGGAGAGCGTGCCCTGCTCGATCGTCACGTTGCCCGCGTAGGTGTTGGCGAAGGTCGAGACGGCGTAGTCGGGGTAGCCGGGCAGCCAGCCCTCGTCGAGATGTCTGGAGACGTAGTGCGTCGTGTAGGGGTCGATTCCGTCGCGCAGCGCCGCCATCAGGACCATCGCCTTGAAGGTCGAGCCCGGCTGGCGCTGCGCTTCGGCGGCGTAGTTGTAGTTCGTGCCGCCGTCGCTTCTGTCGCCGTATCTGACCGACGAGGCCATCGCGAGGATGTGCCCGTTGTCGACGTCGGTCGTGACGATCGCGGCCGGCGGGTCGGCCGGCTCGTAGAGGACTCTGGCGATCGCCGCGCGGGCGGCGTCCTGCAGTCTCAGGTCGATCGAGGTGTAGACGCGCAGCCCGCCGGCGCGCACGACGTCGGCGCCGTACAGCTTCGTCAGCTGCTGTCTGATGTAGTCGAAGACGAACGGCTCCTTGCGCTGGGTGTAGTAGCCGTTCTGCTTGAGGCCGAGCGGCGACGCGTCGGCCGCGAGCTGTTGCGTCGTCGTGATGTATCTCGACGCGGCCATCGCTCTCAGCACTTCGCTGCGGCGCTCTCTTGCGGCGCGCGGGTGGCGGAAGGGGTTGTAGCTCGACGGCGCCTGCGGAAGGCCGCCGAGCAGCGCGGCCTGGGCGAGCGACAGGCGCGACGCGGGCTTGTCGAAGAAGACGCGCGCCGCCGCCTGGATCCCGATCGCCTCCTGCCCGCCGGCCGTCCCGTACGGCACGTTGTTCAGGTACGTCGTGAGGATCCACGCCTTCGAGTGCTCCTGCTCGAGCTGGTCGGCGAGCTTCGCCTCGCGGATCTTGCGCTCGATCGTCTTCTCGTCCCTGCTCTCCGGCGCGTAGAGGTTGCGCACGAGCTGCATCGTCAGCGTCGAGCCGCCCTGCACTGTTCTGTCGGCGGTGACGTTCTTGAGCGCGGCGCGCGCGACGCCGAGGTAGTCGACGCCGCTGTGCTGGTAGAAGCGGCGGTCCTCGATCGCGACCGTTGCCTGCTCAACCCGATTGGAGATCTGTCTCGCCTTCACCGGCGTGCGCAATATGTCGCCGGCGATGAAGCCCAGGCGCGTGCCGTCGGCGGCGTAGACGGTCGAGATCTGCCCGGCCGGCTGTTCGCGCAGCGAGTGGATGTCGGGCGTGTCGTGGACGACGCCGAGGATCCAGCTCGCGACCGCGGCACCGGCTGCGCCGATGACGACGACGAGCAGCGCGGCGACGATCAGCAGGCCGCGCCGGACCTGGCCGCCGTTGGTGCGCTTACGGCGCTTCTGTCGCTCCCTACGACTCACGCGGGCGTCCCGGGTTGGCACGGCGCCGCGGTGGTACGGCGCCGGCGCGGATCATAACCACGGGCGTCTTTCGCTCTCGCGGCTGCGCCTCCTTCCGGGAGCCGGCCGCGCGGGCTGCTCGCGGCCGGTCGGCGCGCCGCGCTCGCGCCGGTTAGCTCGCGGGCGCGGCGTCGAGAAGGCCGTCGGCCCGCAGCGCACGCAGCGCCGCGGCGCGCAGCTCGGCCGCGTGCAGCGGCCGCTCGCGTGGCGGCACCGACCCGCGCGAGAGCGTGTAGCGGACGCCCTCGAACGTGATCTCCGCGACGCGCACGACCGGCGTTCCCTCGAGCGCCGCGAGTGCGGCGAGGACGCGGTCGGCGTCGAGCTCGAGCGGCAGCACCAGCTCGACCTCGAGTGAGACGACCGGGTCGACGATCGTGTCGTTGCGCAGCACGCCGGATGCGAGCCGCTCGTTGGGGATGAAGATGCGGTGCCCGTCGGCGCCGCGCACGACGGTGTAGTTGAGCCGCACGTCCTCGACCGTCCCGCTCTGGTCCTCGATCGTGACGCTGTCTCCTATCCGCAGCGGCTGCGCGATCGTCAGCATCACGCCCGCGATCAGGTTGGCGAGCGTCTGACGGGCGGCGAAGCCGATCACCGCCGCGAACAGGGCGCTGGAGGCGAGCACCGTCGTCGCGATGCGGTTGAGCCCGTTGAACTGCGCGATCGCCGTCGTCAGGCCGATCAGCACGATCACGAGCGTCGTCAGCCGCCGCAGGAAGCGCATCCGCGTGTCGACGCCCGCGGTCAGGTCGTCGCGCATCACCGCCTCGGCGAGCTGCTGGCCGCGGTGCATGATCGCCCTGTCGACAATCCACGCAACGAGGACTGCGAGCACGATCGAGACAGCCGCGCCAAGCTCTGGGTGGCGGCCGAGGTAGGTGCTCACCGTCGCCGTGACCGGCGGGATGGCAAGATCGGCAGGGAGCATGCAGCGCGAGCGTAGCGGCACGATCAGAGAGGCGTGGCGTCCCTTCTGGGCCTCCCGAGCGGCGGTCTGGGCAGCGGGGCTGCTTGGCGTGCTGTGGCTCGGGCAGGCGCCAGGCGCCGCGACGACGTACGACCCGACCGCGTTGACGCGCCCCTTCTCGCCGTTCGTCAACTTCCTGCTTGCGCCGGCCGCGCGGTGGGACTCGGTCTGGTACCTGTCGATCGCCAACGACGGCTACGGCGGCGCGCAGGACCACGCGAAAGCGGCGTTCTACCCGCTCTATCCGCTGCTCGCGAAGGTCATCGGGTTCGCCTTCGGCTCGGCGCTGCTCGGCGGGCTGGTCGTCTCGCTCGCCTGCTTCTTCGGCGCGCTGCTGCTGCTGGAGCGGCTGGCGGAGATCGAGCTGGGACCGCGCGACGCCCGCGCGACGGCGATGCTCGTCGCCTTCTTCCCATCGGCCTTCTTCTTCTCCGCCGTCTACGCCGAGTCGCTGTTCCTGCTGCTGTCGGTGGCGACGCTGCTGGCGGCGCGGCAGGGGAGATGGATGTGGGCGGGGATCGCCGGCGGGCTGGCGGCGCTGACGCGCAACAGCGGCGCCGTGCTGCTGCTGCCAGCGCTGCTGATGTTCCTCTACGGCCCGCGGGCCGACCGCGCCGCGGTCGAGGCGGCGCGGGCGTGGTGGCGGCCGCGCCATCCGCTGACGCCGCAGCTGCTGTGGCTGGCGCTGATCCCGCTCGGGCTGGTGATCTTCCTCGCCTACGCCGGGATCGCGATCGGCGACGCCTTCGCGCCGTTCAGCGCGCAGGGCTTCTGGGGGCGCCACTTCGTGCCGCTCGGCGGCGTCTGGGACGGCGCGCGGGCCGCCTGGCTCGGGGTGCGGCAGATCATCCACGGGACGGCGAGACCGGTCTTCTTCACCGACGCGGGCGGCGACCCGTTTGTCAACGCGGGGCAGAACCTGATGCTGTTCGGGTTCCTCGTCTTCGCCGTCGTCGCCTGTGTCGGCGCGCTGCGCCGGCTGCCGTTCGCGTACGGTGCGTACACCACCGTCGCCCTGCTGCTCACGCTCTCCTACCCGGTCGATCCTCAGCCGCTGATGTCACTGCCTCGCTTCGTGTTGGTGCTCTTCCCGCTGCAGATGTGGCTTGCGCGCTGGACCGGCCGTCGGGCTGAGGGAACAAGCGACCGAGCGATCGCGATCAGCGCCGTGCTGCTGGGCTTGATGACGGCTCAATTCGCGCGCTGGGGGTTTGTGGCATGAGGTGGAATCCGGCGGCCAGGTGGAATCCTGCGGCCGAAGGCCTTGGATTCCATTGGAACTACTCGCCAGAGGCTCGCACTTCCGGCAACGGAGATCCGGCAGCGAGAGGCCTTGGATTCCGGCCGGGGCTCGTACTTCCGGAAACGGAGATCTGGGATGACTGAATCGCCGAGTGCGTATCTGCTGGACGCGCTGGGGACGTTGGTTGAGCTGCTGCCGCCGGCGCTGCCGTTGCAGCGCGAGCTGCGTGAGCGGTTCGGGCTCGACCTCGACCTTCCGGAAGTCGGCGCTGCGATGAAGGCCGAGATCGCGTGGTATCGCGCCAACAACGAGATCGCCTCTGACCGCCCCAAGCTCGCCGAGCTGCGGCGCGGGGCGACCGTCGTCCTGCGTGAGGCGCTCGGGCCGGCCGGCGCCGAGCTGCCGCTGCACGAGCTGACCGAGGCGCTGCTGGCAGCGCTCAGATTCCAGCCTTACCCCGAGGTCGTCGAGGTGCTGGAACGGGCCCGCGCCGCCGGGATCAGGCTGGTCGTCGTCAGCAACTGGGACGTCTCGCTGCACGACGCGCTCGACACGGCTGGGCTGACGCCGCTGCTCGACGGCGTCATCACCTCGGCCGAGGCCGGCAGCGCCAAGCCGGCCGGCGAGATCTTCGCGCGCGGCCTCGCGCTCGCCGGGGTCGGCGCGCGCGATGCGCTGCACGTCGGCGACGAGGTCGCGGTCGACGTCGAGGGCGCCCGCGCGGCTGGCATCGACGTGCGCCTGATCGTGCGCGACGACGCGCCGGTTCCGGCGGGCGTTGAGACGATCCGGTCACTGCGCGAGCTGCCCGGCCTTCCCGCCGCGTAACCTTGATTGAGTGAGCGGCGCGTCGCACCCACGCCCTGAGCCGGAGCCCGCGCTGTCGAGCCGTCCGGAGCTGCCGGACGGCATCGAGCCGTCGGCCCCGTCGCGCCCGCCGGGGCGTCCTGGCGTGCCGCGCTTCGTCGACCCCGGCCCGCGCGAGGTCCCGCCCGAGCAGCCGAACGCGTGGACGCCGTGGAGCGCGCCGGTCGCGATCATCGGCGCCTTCATCGTCGCCTTCCTCGGGCAGGCCGTGATCCTCGTGATCGGCAGCTTCTTCGGGATGAGCGCGAGCGACCCCTCGCCCGCCTCGAACATCATCGCGACGGCCTTCCAGGACTGCGCCTTCATCGGCGTCGCGATCTTCATCGCGCGCTCGGCCGGCCCGGTCACGTTCGGCCAGTTCGGCGTGCGCCGCACGCCAATCCGGCTCGCGGTCTTCTGGATCGTCGCCGCGACGATCTCCTTCTACATCCTCACCGCGATCTACTCGGCGGTCTTCAACATCACCAACAGCGACAACCTGCCCGACTCGCTTGGGCTGGAGCGCAGCACGGTCGCGTTCGTCGCGGTCTGCATATTGGTGACGGTGATCGCCCCGCTGGCCGAGGAGTTCCTCTTCCGCGGCTTCTTCTTCGGCGCCGTGCGCAACTGGCGCGGCCCGTGGGTCGCGGCGGTCATCACGGCGATCGTCTTCGGCGGGATCCACGTCGGCTCGGCCGGCGCCGAGTTCCTGCCGCCGTTGGCGATACTCGGCTTCCTCCTGTGCATCGTGCGCTGGAGAACCGGGTCGCTGGTGCCCTGCATCATGGTGCACTCGATCAACAACGCGATCGCGTTCGGCGTGACTGCCGGCGGGTGGGGCGCGTGGCAGGTGATCCTGCTGCTGATCGGGTCGACGAGCGTCTGCCTGCTGATCCTGCGGCCGGTGATGGCGCGCAGCGGCGATGCGCCGGCACGCGCGTTGACGTGACGCCGCTGGGGTCCTTTACGATCCCTTCCCTTATGCATCGTCGCGTCGCCCTTCCTGCCTTCGCCGCCGCTGTCGCGCTTGTCGCGGCGCCGGCCGCCGCGGTCGCCGAGGAGGCGCCCGCCGATCCCTCCGTCGCACAAGCCGCCGCGACGCCGAGCGCGGGCGCTGACCCGCAGGCCACGACCACTCCGTCGAACCCCACGGACCCTGGTGCTGGCAGTGGCACGGGCACGGGCACGGGCAACGGCGCGCCGAGCGGCGATCCCGGCTCCTCCAGAGACGACGGGACCTCGAGAGTCAACGCGAGAGCCCCGATCACGAGACCGCAGGTCAGAAGAGTCGCCGGTCGCGTCGGCATCTCGTTCGCCAGCGGCGTCAACCGCGTCAACGGCACCGCGCTCGCGCTGCCGGGCCGTGACGTGAAGATCACCGGCCGCGTCGTCCCGTTCGTCGCCGGCGAGAAGGTCGCCGTGAGGATTTGGAACGGCTCGAGACTGGCGAAGACGGTGACGGTCAGACCGAAGCCGACGAAGACGAAGCAGACCGCGACATTCACCGCGACCTTCACGCCGGGCAGATCTGGCGCCGTGAAGGTTTTCGCCGTCCACACTCCCTCGCCGCAGCAGAGCGGCTTCCAGTCGAAGGGCGCGACGCTGGCAGTCGTCAACCCGATGGCCAGCCCCGGTGACAGCGGCCCGTTCGTCTCGCTGCTGCAGCAGAAGCTCGCCGCGCTCGGCTACGCCGTCCCGCAGAGCGGCAGCTACGACCTCGGGACGCAGCTTGCCGTCGAGGCGTACCGCAAAGTGCTCGGCGTCTCGCGCCTGCAGACGCTGGACCCGACCGTCGTCTCCAGGCTGCTCAGCGGCGTCGGCACCTTCCACGTGCGCTTCCCCCAGCATGGCCGCCACGTCGAGGCGAACCTCGGCCAGCAGGTGCTCGCGCTGATCGACAACGGCAGAGTCCAGCGGATCTACACGACCAGCTCGGGCAAGCCGTCGACCCCCACTGTGCTCGGCAACTTCCGCTTCTACTGGAAGGACTGGGGCACCAACAGCGAGGGCATGGTCGACTCCAACTACTTCATCCGCGGCTACGCGATCCATGGCTACGCCTCGGTGCCGACCTACGCCGCCAGCCACGGCTGCCTGCGCGTCCCGGTCTCCGACGCCGCCGCGATCTTCGACTGGGTGCACGTCGGCGACCAGATCGACGTCTACTACTAGCCGCTGCGGTGAGAACGTTCGAGCCGCCATTCACCCGCGACGAGGCGCAAGCGCGGCTGATCGTCGCGCTGCGCGAAGAGGCGCTGGTGATCGGCGAGGTCGTCCTGACGAGCGGCCGTGTCGCGCAGTACCTGATCGACGTCAAGCGCGCGGTGCTGCTGCCTGAGCCGTTCTTCGCGATCGGCGTGCTGATCGCCGAGCAGGCGCGCGCGCTCGGCGCGACGGCCGTTGGCGGCATGACGATGGGCGCCGATCCGCTCGCCTGCGCAGCACTCGCAGGCGGCGCCGACGTAAAGGGCTTCTTCGTGCGCAAGGAGGCGAAGGACCACGGCCTCGGCAAGCGGATCGAAGGACCGTCGCTCGGCGCCGAGGACCGCTGCCTGATCGTCGAGGACGTCGTTACGACCGGCGGCTCGACGCTGCGCGCGATCGAGGCAGTCCGCGCCGAGGGCCTGCAGGTCTGCGGCGTCCTCACCGTCTGCGACCGCCTCGCCGGCGGTGGCGCCGCGATCGAGCAGGCGGCTCAGGCGCCCTACGTCGCGCTGACGACGATCGACGACGTCTACCCGGACCGGCCGGACCGGTAGCCGCCAGCTCGCGGCCGCGTTCGGCGACGCTCGTCGTCGTCGTCGTCGTCGTCGTCGCCACCGCAGCCGCCGCCACCGCCGCAGCCGCCCCACCCTGCGCTGCGGCCGCAGCCGACGCAGCCGCAGCCGCAGCCGCAGCCGCAGGCAGCCGCGCTTACGCCGGCCGGTCGGAGTGCAGCGTCCCGACGACCCTGTCGACGACGCGGCGGGCCGGGGATCTCGGCGTCGTGCTGCTGCTGAACGCCAGCAGCGTGAAAGTCGCCTCGCCGCGGCGCTGCAGCGCGACGAGCGTGATCGCCTGAGCGATGCCGGTCTGGGCGAAGGTGCCAGTGGCGGTCGCCCGCGCGGCGGGGTACGGTGCGTGGTCGAGCCTTCTCGTGCTGCTCGCGCGCAGGTGGCGATAGCCGGGCAGCGACGCCATCGCCTCCCTCGCGTACGTCTGCGGCCGGGCGACTCTGCCTGGGGCGCTGCGGTCGGCGCCGACGGCGATCGCGATCGTCTTGTCCTTCGAGCGCAGGACGAGCGTCCCTCTGCTGCGATGCGCTGACCAGCCGGGCGGCAGCCCGACGGTGAACCCGCCGTCGCCGTCGCGCACCCGTCTCCACCCAGCAGGCAGCGAAGGCTTGGGCCCGGCCGGTGCGACAGGCACGTCCGCGACCCGTGCCGCGGGGGTCGTGATCGTCTTCGCGCGGCCTTTGCCTTCCCAGCCGCCGAGGGCGAACACGGTGATCGCGGCGGCAGAGAGAGCGCAGGCAGCGACCAGCAAGGCACGTCGTCGCCCCGTCGTCGACATGCCATCACCCTAGACGGTGCGGCGGAGGCAACGCGGCGGCGCCAACGTGTGTCAGACCGTCAGCGCTTCCGCCAGCTCTTCCGCGGCGACGTCTCTCGCGGCTGCGCGGACGGCTGCCAGGGCCTGCTCGCCTTCCAGCCCCAGCGCCCGCAGCAGGTCGACCGCGGTCGAGCGGATCTGGCCGACGAGCACGCTGACGGAGAGGTTGCCGGTGCGCTCGAGCACGAGCGTCGCGCGGGCCGCGGCACGCAGCGCCGCCGCCCGCGGCTCGGCCGCTTGGCGCTCGTCGGCGAGCGCGGTGTCGAAGCCGCGCACGGCGCTCGCGAGGTCGCGCAGCGCCAGCGGGATGTCGGGTGGCACGTCGTCGTCGAGCTGCAGCGCGCGCAGCGCCCCGCGCGCCAGCACGCGGATGTTGCGCGCCGCGTTCTCCAGCTCGGGGTCGGCTTCGAGGTAGGCGGCGAGCCGCGCGCGCGTGCCCCACCGCGGCGGCGCCATCCGCGCCGTCTCGTCTGCGGCCATCACGGCAGTGTGGAACGAGCCAGCCGTCGCGTCGAGCGTGCGCGCGTGGGTCAGCGCGGCCTCGCACGTCACCGCGTCGCGCTGCTGGAGGCTGGACGCGACCGCTTCGAGCGTGTCGGCGAGCTCCTTCAACAACGGCCGGACCGTGCTGCGGGCAAGCGCAAGCGGGTCGACCGGCAACGCGACGCTGACGAGGATCCCGATGATGCCTCCGGTGAAGGCGTCGATCATCCGCGGCGGCAGCGAGATGAGATCGCCCGTGGTCGGCGGCTGGACGGTCGCGATCAGGATCGCCGAGACCGCCGCCTGCGTGATCAGCACCGCGCCGCCGCCGAAGAAGATCGCCGACGTCATCGCGAGCGCGACGACGAGCATCAGCTGCCACCAGCCGGTCCCGATCGCGGCGACGAGCAGGTCTCCGACGGCGACGCCGAGCGTGACGCCGACCATCAGCTCGACCGTCCGCCGTCTGCGCTCGACATAGCTCGCGCCGAGTGCAGCGATCGCCGAGACCGGCGCGAAGAACGCCCCGGTGTGGCCGAATATCTCCGTCGCGACCAGCCACGACGCGCCGGCGGCGATCGTCGCCTGCACGACGGGCAGCGCCGCGCGCCGAACGTTGGCGCGCCCTCTGCGCAGGCGGACCTCGAGATCCCTCCGGGCAGAGGTGGTTCGCAGGCTCACGGACACGGACGCAAAGCATGCACCCCGGCGCGCCGCGGCGCGTGCCGGTGGCTGCCGGTTTTCACGCTCTCCTGCGAGCGCCCCGACCTGGAGTCGAACCAGGGACCTACTCCTTAGGAGGGAGTCGCTCTATCCAGCTGAGCTACCGGGGCGTAAAAGACAGCGTAATGGTTCCTGCACACAGAGCGAGCATGTGCTAAGGGAATCGCGCGCGACAGGAGAAGCGGCTCTGCGCGCGAACTGTGGGAGGGGGTCACTCCGTCCAAGACGGCATCGATGAGCACGCCTACGCACGCGCACGCGCACGACGCGAGGCCGACCGGAGCTGGTCGGTGAGCGTCGGCGTACCCGAGCTGCTGCACGAGCCCTCGGGCGAGCTCGACGGCGTCGCCGACGGCGCGGCGCATGGGGTCTCGCCAACGCGGCTGTTCTGGCTGCGGCTGCGTCGCGACCGCGTCGCGATCTTCGCGCTCGTCGCGATCGTGCTGCTGCTGCTGGTCGCGATCTGCGCGCCGCTCGTCGTCAAGCTCGCCGGCGTGCCCGGCCCCAACGTGCGCGACCCGCACGCGCTCGATAGCTTCGGCGCGCCAGCTGGGCCGAGCTCGGCCCACCCGTTCGGCGTCGACGACTTCGGCCGCGACGTCTTCGCCCGCACGGTCTACGGCGCACGCGTCGCGCTGTTCGTCGGCATCGCGGGGACGGCGATCGCGGTACTCCTCGGCGTGACCCTCGGCCTCGTCGCCGGCTGGTACCGCGGCTGGGTCGACACGGTGCTGTCCGGGCTGGTCGACGTCACGCTCGCCTTTCCGGTGCTGCTGCTGGGCCTGGGGATCGCCTCGGCCTGCTCGCTTGGAGACGGCTGCATCGACGGGCTGATCACGCCCGGGCTGCGGACGGTGCTGCTCGTCGTCGCGGCGGTCGGCTGGACGGTGATCGCGCGGATCGTCCGCGGTCAGGTGTTGTCGCTGCGCGAACGGGAGTTCGTCGACGCCGCGCGCGTCTACGGCGCCTCTGACCGGCAGATCCTCGTGCGCGAGATCCTCCCAAACCTCATCAGCACGGTCATTGTCTACTCAAGTCTGCTGATCCCACAGACGATCTTGTTGGAGGCAGCGCTCTCGTTCCTCGGGGTCGGCGTGTCACCGTCCACTGCGAGCTGGGGGGCGATGATCGCCGACGCGGCGCCGAACTTCGACACGCAATGGTGGTACATGGTCTTCCCTGGAAGTGCGCTTCTCTTCACCGTGATGGTGTTCAACTTGTTGGGTGACGGGGTGCAAGAGGCGCTCGATCCCCAAGGTATGCGGTGAGAGCCGCAAACGTTTGCATGACGAAAGGACCGACTATGCCGCGAACCGCACCCGCTCGGGCGCTCGTCGCGGGGCTTCTCTGCCTCGCGCTTGTGCCTGCCCTTGCCGCGTGCGGCTCCGGTGAGAAGAACAGCGCAACGAGCACCACCGCGACGACAGACAACGGCTCGGGCGGGAGAAGAGGCGGCACGCTCAAGGTGCTCAGCGAGGAGGACTTCGGCAACCTCGACCCCGGCAACACCTACTCGAGCGCGGCCCTCGAGCTGCTCAGCGCCGTCGACCGGCCGCTCTACAGCTACGCGCCGAACAACCCGACCGACATCGTCCCTGACCTCGCCGCCGCCGCTCCGAAGATCGCGCCCGACGGCAAGACCGTCACCGTGAGAATCCGCAGCGGCGTTCACTTCGGCCCGCCGGTCAACCGTGAGGTGACGTCAAGAGACGTGAAGTATGCGATCGAGCGCGGCTTCAACCCGTCGGTGGCGAACGGCTACGCGCCGACCTATTACGGTGACGTGATCGGCGCCGCGAGAGCGACAGGCGGGCCGATCATTGGGATCGAGACGCCCGACCCGCACACGATCGTGTTCCGGCTGACGCGCCCGACCGGCACCGTCCTCGCGCAGGCGACGACGCTGCCGCTGTCCGCGCCGGTGCCGCAGGAGTACGCGGCGAGATTCGACGACGTCAGAGGCACGAGCGAGTACGGCAACCACCAGGTCGCGACCGGCCCGTACATGTTCGCGGCGGACAGAGACGGCAACGAGCTGAACGTCGGGATCACGCCCAACAGAGGCGTGAGACTGGTGCGCAACCCCAACTGGAGCGCGAGCACCGACGACCGTCCCGCCTACCTCGACGAGATCGACTGGTCGGTTGGCAACGACCCCAACATCGCCGGCCGCCAGGTGCTCGACGGCAACGACATGTCGCTCGGCGACACGCCGACCGCCGCGATCGTCAAGCGCGCGGTCGAGAACAACCAGGGCCAGATCTACTTCAGCCCCGGCGCCGGCTCGCGCTACGCCGCGCTGAACACGCAGATCCCGCCGTTCGACAACGCCGACGTGCGCAAGGCGCTCGCCGCGGCGCTCGACCGCGACCAGATGCGGCTCGTGCGCGGCGGCGCGATGATCGGCGATATCGCCACCCATTTCCTCTACCCCGGCGTCGCCGGCTTCGACGAGGCGGGCGGGATGAGAGGACCCGGCTACGACTTCCTCGCGAGCCCTGCCGGCGACCCGGCGGTCGCGAGAAAGTACATGGTGGCGGCCGGCTACCCGAGCGGCAGATACACGGGCGATCAGACGATCGACATCGTCGGCGACTCCGGCGACCCGTCGAACAAGGACGCCGAGCTTGTCGAGGACGCGGCGAGAAGCCTCGGCTTCAAGACAAAGCTGCGGCTGCTCGACTCCAACGTCATGTACGAGCAGTACTGCGCGGTGCCGAGAGCGAGAGTCGAGATCTGCCCGACGGTCGGCTGGAGCCGCGACTTCGCTGACCCGCAGACGGTCCTCGACGCCGCCTTCAACGGCGCGACGATCGCGCCCAAGTACAACTCCAACTGGCCCCAGCTCGACGACCCGAGAATCAACGCGGCGATGAAGCAAGCCGAGGTCGTCGTCGATCAGCAGGAACGGGCCCGTGCGTGGGCGAACATCGATCGCATGGTCACTTCGACCGCCGCCGCGATCCCATGGCTGTGGGACAGACAGCCCGTCGTCTCCTCCGCGGACGTGCGCTGCGCGTACCAGTTGTGGAATCAGGGGCACTGCGATCTCGCGTACAGCTCGCTGAAGTAGCGGGCAGCGGGCGCGTCCGCGAGGCGCGCCCGCGATGACCCGCTACCTCGCGCGCCGCGTCCTCGTCGGCGTGGTGCTGCTGCTGTGCGTAAGCGCGCTCACGTTCGTGCTGTTCTACGTGCTGCCGGCCGGCGACCCGGCCGTGCTGCGCGCCGGGCGCAACGCGTCGCCGGCGACGATCGCGCAGATCCGCCACACGCTCGGCCTCGACCGCTCGCTGCCAGTCCAGTTCTGGACGTACCTGAAGGGGATCGTCCTGCACTTCGACCTCGGCTACAGCTACTACAACAACGCCCCGGTGCGGACGCTGCTGGCGCGCCAGCTGCCGGCAACGATCTCGTTGACGTTAGGCGCGGCCGTCCTGTGGGTGTTGATCGCGACGCCGATCGGGATCGTCTCGGCGCTGCGGCGCCGCACGTGGGCCGACCGGGTGCTGATGAGCGGCGCGCTGGTCGTGATCTCGGCGCCGGTCTACTGGGTCGGCCTCGTCGCGCTCTACCTGTTCGCCGACGACATCGGCATCTTCCCGCTGCTGCCAGGCGCGGGCTCCTACACGCCACTGACGCAGGACCCGGGCAAGTGGCTGGGCTCGCTGATCCTGCCGTGGCTTGTGCTCGCCGGATCCTTTGCGGGGATCTACGCGCGGCTGCTGCGCACCAGCCTGATCGACACGATGTCGCAGGACTTCATCCGCACAGCGCGCGCGAAGGGGATCTCAGAGCGGCGCGTCGTGCTGCGCCACGGGGTGCGCGTCGCGCTGACGCCGGTCGTCACGCTGCTCGGCGTCGACGTCGGCGTGCTGCTCGGCGGCGCGATCCTGACCGAGTCGGTCTTCAACCTGCCCGGCATCGGGCGGCTCGGCGTCGACGCGATCAACCACGCCGACCTGCCGGTGATCCAGGGGACGGTGCTGGCGGCGGCGTTCTTCGTGATCGCCGCCAACCTTGTCGTCGACGTCGTCTACGCCTTCCTGGACCCGCGGGTGCGCTACTCGTCGTCCTCGTCTTCGTCGTCGTCCTCGACGTAGAGGCTCTCCTTCGCCAGCTCCTCGCCGGCAGCGGAGTACAGCTTGATGTCGAGGAAGTCGCCGCGGTAGGCGTCGGGGGCGACGAGCGTGAAGCGGTAGTCGACCAGCTCGCACTGGTCGACGGAGAGGTCAGCCAGCTCAGCGGTCACGATCGCGCCGTTCTTGACGAGCGGGATGCCCCAGATCAGCGTCATGTCAGCCGCTCTGCCCTGCTCGCCGCGCCAGCGGCCGATGACCTCCTCGTTGAGGTCGATCTGCCAGTCCGGGTTGGCGTCGGCGGTCTCGCTCGTGAAGTCGGCGTAGGCGGCGAAGTCGTCGGGCGCGCCGCCGTCGGCCTCCGCGAAGGAGACGTAGCCGAACAGCTCGAAGCCGTTCTCCGTCCGCGCGGTCGCCGGGACGTAGGTGCGGCCGCCCCACGAGCGGTCCGGGAACCAGACGACGTCGCCGGGCTCGCCGAGCTCCTCGTCGCCCGGGTCGATCTCGGCGACGGCGGCCATGAACCAGCCGCGCAGCGTGTCGGCCCAACGGCCGTACGGGAGCGTCTCCTGTGGCGGAGAGGCCGCGAAGCGGATGACGAAGCGGTCGGTCGGCGGCATGATTGCGGCAGCCTACTGCGGCGCGCTGCCGGCGGGCTCCGTCGCGGCTGGCGGCGCGATCTCGACCATCAGCGTGACCGGCCCGTCGTTGACGAGCGCGACCTCCATCTCGGCGCCGAAGACGCCGCGCTGGGCGCCGAGCAGCTCGCAGACGCGCTCGTACAGCGGCTCGGCGACCTCCGCCGGCGCAGCGGCGGTCCAGCTCGGGCGCGTGCCCTTGCGCACGTCGCCGTAGAGCGTGAACTGGCTGATGCAAAGGATCTCGCGCTCGGGTCCCAGCGGCTCGTTCATGCGGCCCTCGGCGTCCTCGAAGAGACGCAGCGCGCGCAGCTTCTCGGCGATCCGCTGCGCCTCGCGCTCGCCGTCGCCGTGGGTGACGCCGAGCAGCACGAGCAGGCCGGGGCCGATCGCGCCGACGGTCTCGCCCCCGACGGCGACGCTCGCGCGGGTGACGCGCTGGACGAGGGCCCGCATCGGTGCGCCTAGGCCTCGCGCAGCTCCGCAGCTGCCTGCTCGGGCGCGACGATGTTGAGGTGGACGCCGGTCCCCAGCTCGAGGCCGGCGAGGTGGGTCAGCCGCGGCATCACGTCGATCCGCCAGCAGAAGTGGTCAGCGCCGCGCGGCGCGGTGCGGACCCACAGGTTGAGCGGCGGGCTGGCGCCGAGGCGCCGTGCGAGCCGGCCGAGCACGTCGTGCAGCAAGGCGGCACCGGTCGGGCCGTCGTCCTCGAAGCGGTCGCGCGTGCGCCGCGGGGCGATCATCAGCTGATAGGGCAGGCGGCTGCCGTACGGCGCCATCGCGACCGCGTCGTCGTCGATCGCGACGATCCGCTCGCGCCGGCGGACCTCCTCCTGCACGAGGTCGGCGAGCAGGTTGCCGCCCATCGTCCGTACGGCGTACGCGCTGAAGCGCTCGCGCTCGCGGGCGATCCCGGCCGGCACGAAGCCGAGCGCGTAGAGCTGCGCGTGCGTGTGGGGCAGCGAGGCGCCGGCCTCGTGGCGCTCGTTGACGATCAGGTGGGCGTAGGAGGCGTCGGCGTGCGCGCGCATCCGCTCGCGCCACACCTCCATCGCCGTCGCGACCTGCGCGAGCGGGAGGTCGGCGAGCGCGCTGACCGGCTGCGGCGCGTTGACGATCACCTCGTGCGACCCCTCGGCCGGCGCGGCAGTGAAGAGGTCGCGGTGGGAGTCGGGCGGCGGCGCCTCGCCGTCGGGCGCGAGTGCCGGGTAGAGGTTGGGGATCACGCGCACCTTCCAGCCCGGGCCGTCGGCCGCGCTCGGCCGGCCGCCGTCGCGCAGCGCGTACAGCTCGGGCGGGGTCTGCTGCTCGTGGCCCTCGGCGAACGGGTCGCTCGCGGGGTCGATCGGCGCCGCGGGCGTCGCGGTCAGCCCCGCGCCGGGGCGGCTCGCCCGCTCGGTCGCGACGATCGTGCGAAGGCCGGTCAGCGGGTCGACGCGGATCTCAGGCAAGCCGCTTCTCCATCGCGATGTGCTCGATGCCGGCCTCGACGAAGGTGTGGCCGCGCGGCTCGTAGCCGTCGGCGAGGTAGAGGTCGACTGCGTACGTCTGCGCGTGCAGGACGAGCCTGCGCGCGCCCGCGTCGATCGCCTCGGCGTCCGCGGCGTGCAGCAGCCGCGTCGCGATCCCGCGGCGGCGGGCGCTCTGGTCGACGGCGAGGCGGCTGAACTGGACGGTGCGGTCGACGATCAGCAGCCGGCAGGTCGCGATCACGCTTCCCTCCTCGACGGCGACGAGGTGGATCGCCTCCCCGTCGCGGCCGTCGACCTCCTCGTGCTTGGGGACGCCCTGCTCCTCGCAGAAGACGCGATGGCGGACAGCGTGCGCCTGCGCCATCTCGCGGGGGCTGCCGACGCGCCGGACCTCGACGCTCATCGCGCGGCGCTCCCGCGGCGGGGTGGGGCTGCCTCCTGGGCGAGCAGGGGCCTGGTCACGACGACGGCAGCGCGCCGGTGTACCGCTGCAGGTCGCGCGTGAAGTCTCTGTCGCTCTGGTACTCGCCCTGCTTGGCGTAGAGGCTTCTGCCGTTTCTGTCGAAGAAGACGGTCGTCGGCAGGCCGACAAGCGCGCCGACGTCGCGAGCGACCTGCTCATGCGGGTCGTAGATGCTCGGGTAGGCAGTCCAGCGCTTTCTCAGCCACGCTCTCGCGTCGCTTTCGACGTCTCTCGCGTCAACGCCGATGAAGCCGACGTTCCCGCCATATCTAACGGCCGCGCGCTGGAGGATCGGGAACTCCTCCTGGCAGGGGGCACACCATGCGGCCCAGACGTTCACGACGACGGGATACCCCCTCAGCGCGGCGAGCTGTCTCGCGAACGTCGCCTTGTCGCCCGGCAGCAGCTGCGCCGCCTGGTCATGCAATGCCGCGAGCGGCGCCGGCGAGCCTCTCAGCGCCTCGGTCGCCTGCTTGGGCGTCGGGACGTTCTCGTCACCGGAGCCGCTCGATCCGCATCCCGCCACGAGCAGCGCTGCAGCCACGACGAGGGCGATCAGGGCGGCGGGCGTGCGCATCGGGAAAAGCTTGGCACATCGGCTGTCCCGGCGGCCTATCTGCTTCAATACCGGTATCCTTGCTGTGTTGCGCGGGGGAGCTTGTGAGGAACCCCCTCGTGCCCGGCTCATGCCGAACCTGTGAGCTGCCGATTGCATCACGGCGGCTCATCCCTCATTTCAGAGGCAACGTCCACTACGAGGCTACGCCTGCTTGCAGTTCATGGCTGAACCAACGTCCCTTCCTGACGTCAGATCAATCGCGAGCGCTGAGCGCTTCACGCGTGAGCGCTTCGTCCACGATGGCGAAGAGCTCGCCGACGCCCTTGCGCCAGGCAGCGCCCGGCGGCGCGCGCTCGACGCCGCGCTCGTCGAAATCGTCGCGAGAGCGAGGGTTCCCTCCGTCGCTTGGCGCCGCGAGTACGGCCTGCTGCTCGGCCTCGAGCGGCTGCTGAGCGAAGAGGAGGCGCGCCTCGCTGACGGCACGCTGCTCAACCCGCACCAGGTCGACGCGCTCTCCGGCACGCTGACCGCGCTGATGGCCGAGGCCCAGCGCACCGGCAACGGGTCCAACGGCGCCCAAGCGCCGACTGAGAGCGACGTCGAGCCGACGCCGCTCGCCTCCGCGGCAATCCCCGGCGAGGAGGACATCGACCTCGAAGAGGGCGAGCCCGACGAGGAGCCGCAGGACTGGCAGGACGAGCCGACCGAGGGCGACGACGAAGAGCAGCTCGCCGAGCAGCCCGAGGACCCCAACGCCGCCCGCCGCTTCTGGTTCGAGCATGCGACCGGCGCCGGCAAGACGGTCGCCGCGCTCGGCTTCGTCGAGGCGTCGCGCACCGGCGGCGTGCTGATCCTGACCCACCGCCGCAACCTCGTCGACCAGTTCCACGGCGAGCTGAGAGCGCGCGGCTATGCCGACCGCATATCGGCGCCGCTGCTGGCCGGCCAGGACAGCGTCAGAGGCCCGGTCACGGTCGAGACTTACCAGTGGTTCGTCCGCAACGCCGGCAAGATCTCCGACGCCTACACGATCGTCATCTGCGACGAGGCGCACACCGCGCTGGGCGAGAAGACGAGCGCCTCGATCCGCCAGTGGGCCGGCCCGGTCTTCATCGGCATGACGGCGACCGGCGCGCTGATCGCCCGCCACGTCACCGACCTTTTCCCGACGCAGACCTCGCGCTTCGACCTCGCCCAGGCCGCGCGCCGTGGCGTGATTGCGCCGCTGCGCTGCATCCGCATCCCGCCAGGGCCGGGCGTCCGCACGATCGCCAAGGTGCCGCTGCGCCGCGGCGAGGTCGACACCGAGTTCGACCAGGAGATGCTGGCTGAGCTGCTCGACCAGCTGCCCTTCAACCTCGCGATCGCCGACCTCTACAAGACGCGCTTCAACGGCGTTCCGGGGGTCGTCTACACCGCGGGCGTGCGCCACGCCTACAACGTCGCACAGGCGTTCCGCGACGTCGGCATGAAGGCGCAGGCCGTCTCCGGCGAGACGCCCAAGCGCGAGCTGGCGCGGATTCTCGCCGACTATGAGCGCGGCAAGATCGACGTTCTGATCAACGCCCAGCTGCTCGCCGAAGGCTGGAACTCGCCGCGCGCGACCGTCTGCATGCACCTTGCGCCGACCGCCTCCAAGCGCATCTACCAGCAGCGCGTCGGCCGTGTCACGCGTCGCCACCAGGGCAAGGAAGCCGGCATCGTTGTCGACTTCGTCCACCCGGCGACCAAGCACGACGAAGCGGTCGTCACGCTTCACTCGCTGCTGGACCGCGACGTCTACCGCGGCGGGGCGATCGTCGTCGGACCGGTCCGCCGCGGCCGCGGCCGGCGCGTGCGCGTCGAGCGCCGCGTCTTGCCCGTCACGCCAGATCCCGACAGACGCGCTGAGGTCTTCGAGCGCGAGCTGTGGCGGATCGCCGTTGACCACCTCGACTACGGCGAGCAGCATGTCTGGTCAGCACTCGCTGGCGCCCGCGTCGCGCCGAACGGCTGGCGGCGCGCGAAGGCGATGCTCCACTTTGACCGCCAGGGCGACCTCAAGCGCCGCTTCCTGATCACCGCGGTCGAGCGCAACCGCAACGCGCAGCTGCGACTGCGGGCGTTGCAGGAGATCGCCGCCGCGAGGGACGCAGAGGCGTTCGACCAGGCGATCGACCTGATGGCGACCTGGCCGCGGGACGAGCGGCGCGAGGGCGTCAAGATCCTTCTGCAGGCGCTCGCCGAGAAGAGGATTGGCCGTAGGGACCAAGCGAACGCTTGGATTTGGAGGATGGCCGAGTACACGCGCGAGGTGCACGAGGAGTACGCCGTCCAGCGCTGGCCTGAGACCAAGCGCCTGCTCGGCCTGCTCGTCAACTCCTCCGGCGGCGCGCATGCGCGCAACGCCCGTAGGCTGGTCCACGCCTCGCGCAGACAGGACCGCCGCCTCTCCGCCGCGCTGCTTGCCGCGGCGCTGGCGCACACGCCCGAGGCCGAGGAGGCGCTGCGCGGCGCGCGCACGAGGATGGCTAGGAAACCGTCCGCGCTCGCCCGAGAGCTGCTGAGGAATTTCCCGAGAGGTAGGCGCTCGCGCGGCGCCCGCCGTCGTCGCAAGGGAGCAAAGGACGGCGTCGCGCCCGAGGAGGCGCTGGCGGCGGCGAGCGCCGCGACCGATGAGGCGCTCGACGCTGGCGCCAACCTCGACGGGCCTGACACCGATGTGCTCGACGAGGCGCTCGGAGACGGCGAGGTCGTTGCCGCCGGCGGCAGCGATGGCGGTTCGGGCGGCGGTCAGTCGGCGCGGTCCAGACGCAGCTCGCGCAGACGCCGCGGCTCGCGCGGGCGGGGCTCGAGTGAGCCCAACGGCGCGGCGGCCGGCCGCGACGCGAACGGCTCAGGCGGCCAGGACCCCAACGGCGCGTCCGAGCGCCGTGTGAGCAGGTCGCCAGAGGGCGCAGGCGCGGGCGAGGCCAACGGAACGTCCCGGCGACGCCCGCGCTCACGCGCCAATGGCGCTCGAGCCGGCGAGCCGACCGGCAACACCCCGGATTCGGGACGGTCTGGCGCGGATGAGCGTCCGGCGGTCGAGCGTGAGACGCCTTCTTCAGCGCGCACGGCTCGTGATCCCGCTCGGTCGCAGCGTGATCGTGAGGCCGCCCGCGTTGAGCGTGAGGCTGCGCCGGCTACGGCCGGGCGCGAGGCCGCCTCGGCTCCGGCCGAGCATGAGGCTGCGCGGGCTTCCGCTGAGCCTGGCGCGACGCCCGCACCGCGCGCGAGACGCAGAGCGGCGAGCAGAAGAGCCGTCACTCCGAGGACTGGCAGAGCGGCAAGAAGAGCGACGGCGAGAGCGAGAAGAGCGCCGGCTCCGGCCGATACCAGTGACCAGCTTGAGCTGGTGCCGGCGGTCGTCGAAGAGATGGCACGTCCGCCGCGTGCGCGGCGCGCCTCGACGGCGCTGCTCGACGCGGTCTCCGCCGCAGCTGAAGCTGTCCGCGCCGTCGCTGGCGAGAACGGCACGACGCCCGTCGATGCCGGCCCGGCAAGAAGAGCCGCGAGAGCGAGAAGAGCGCCGGCGAGAAGAGCTCTCGCCGCGAGAAGAGTCGCGACGACGACGGCCACCCGAAGAACCGCAGCGAGAACGAGCGCCGACGCAGTGAGAGCGGCGACGAGAGCAAGAGCGCAGGCCGCCATCGCCAGAAGAGCCGCGAGAGCGAGAGCAAGAGCCGCCGGCGCCAGAGCGGTCGCGGACAGAGCCGCGGTCACAAGAGCCGCAAGAGCAAGAG
Organism: Conexibacter sp.; assembly: GCA_036499225.1. Lineage (GTDB taxonomy): Bacteria > Actinomycetota > Thermoleophilia > Solirubrobacterales > Solirubrobacteraceae > Conexibacter. Next base: position 10,480 of record DASYEC010000022.1, on the reverse strand, counting down.
CGGCCGCCAGAGCAAGAGCGGCACGAAGACCGGCCGCCAGAGCGGGGAGAAGAGCGGCGAGAAGAGCCGCTTAGCGCGGCCTCCCGCCGGGCTTCAGCCAACTGGCGTCGCTCAGAGCGGCGCCAGCGGCGGGCAGTGACAGAGTTGCGCCGCCGCGCACATCGCGCTCGGTGAGCGCTTGCTCAGCGCGGCGGTGCGCTGAGGTGGACTTCGCCGGCGTCGAGCAGTCGCTCGCTGCCGTCGGTGGCGCGCACGCGGAGCCTGCCGTCGTCGGCGATGCCGGCCGCGGTGCCGCTGCCTCCGTCCCAGGCGATCTCTCTGTCCAGCAGCGCGTCGCGCTGGCGGAAGCCTTCGACCAGCTCGGGCGTTGGGGCGGTGAGCCAGCGCTCAAGCGAGGTCAGCAGCAGCGCGAGCGCGCGCTCGACGTCATGCGGTGCCAGGCCGAGCGAGGTCGCGCGGTCGGCGAGCTCGGGCGGGAAATCATCCTGCGCGATCGCGACGTTGATGCCGATCCCGAGCACGGCCCAGCCCTCCTGCAGGCGGCCCTCGGCGAGGATGCCGCAGACCTTGCGGCCGTCGAGCAGCACGTCGTTGGGCCACTTGATCGCCGGCTCGCGCCCCGCGCTGTCGAGCGCCGCCGCGACCTCGGCGACAGCGAGGCCCGCCGTGAGCGTCAGCAGCGGTGGCGGCTGGCGCAACACGAGCGAGGCGGCAAGCGCAGTCCCTGCCGGCGTGGTCCACGCGCGCCCCTGCCGCCCTCGCCCCGCAGTCTGCTCGCCGCCGGTCACCAGCGTCCCGTGCGGCGCGCCTGCGGCCGCGAGCTCCTGCGCGCGCGCGTTGGTCGACCCGATCGTGACGTAGTGGAGCCGTGGCTGTCCGAGCGCGGCGCTCATCGCTGTGGCTCCGGGCACGTGCGGCGGCAGCTGCCGCGCTGATGCACGAGCGTGCTCACGCCGCCCCGCCCGCGGCGTCCGCCAGCAGCGCGGCGAGGAGGCCGTCGACGTCGTGCTCGGTGGCTTCGACGTGGGGCTCGAGGCCATGCCCGCGGAGGGTCTCGCTCGTGACTGGGCCGATTGAGACGAGGCGGGTCGCTGGGTCGATCTTGTCCGCGCCACCGAGCGCTTCGAGGAAGAAGCGGACGGTCGAGGAGGAGGTGAAGGTGATGTAGTCGGCGGAGCCGGCCGCCTTGCTGGCGTCGCCGTCGAGCTGCTCGGCGACCGTCTCGTAGAGGTCGAGCACATCGACCTCCGCGCCGCGAGCGCGCAGGGCGTCTGGCAGCACGTCGCGGGCGACGCGGGCGCGGGCGACGAGTGCTCTGCTGACCGGCACCTCGGCAAGCGCCTCGACAAGCGACTCCGCGACGAATCTCTCCGGCACGATGTCGGCGATCACGCCGTGGCTGCGCAGCGCGCGGGCTGTGCCCGGGCCGATCGCCGCGACCCGCGCGCTGGCCAACGCGCGCGCGTCGCCGCCGCCGGCTTCCAGCCGCTCGAACAGGTAGCCGACGCCGTTGGGCGAGGTCAGACAGACAAGGTCGTAGCCGGTCAGGTCCAGCGGCGGGCCATCGATCCCGACAACTCTGATCGCCGGCGTCTCCAGCACCTGCGCGCCGAGCTCGCGCAGCTGGGCGGCAAGCCCGCTCGCCTGCGCCCGTGCGCGCGTCACGGCGACGGCTCGGCCGGCCAGCGGCCGCTCTTCGAACCAGCGCAGGCCCTCGTCGCGCAGCCCAGCGACCGGGCCGACAAGCGTGATCGACGGCGGTCTGATCCCCTCAGCGGCGACCCGCTCGGCGATCGTCGCGAGCGTCGCGACGACCGTCCGCTGGCCCGGGAGCGTCCCGCGCTCGATCACGGCCGCCGGCTCGTCGGCAGGGCGGCCGCCCGCGATCAGCTGCTCGGCGATCCGCGGCAGCTGGCCGATGCCCATGTAGAAGACGAGCGTGCCGGGGAAGGCAGCGAGCGCCGGCCAGTCGATCGCCGAGTCGGGCTTCGTCGGGTCTTCGTGGCCGGTGATCAGCGCGACGGCGCTGGCGCGGTCGCGGTGGGTGACGGCGATGCCGCCGTACGCCGGCGCCGCGACGCCGGAGGTCACGCCCGGGACGACCTCGAACGGGATCCCGGCCGCGCGCAGGACGAGCGCCTCCTCGCCGCCGCGGCCGAAGACGAACGGGTCGCCGCCCTTGAGACGCACGACGCGCTTGCCAGCCGTCGCGTGCTCGACCAGCAGGCGGTCGATCTGGTCCTGCGGCATCGACGGCCCGCGCCCCTCCTTGCCGACGTAGACGAGCTCCGCGTCGGCGCGTGCGCCGTCGAGCGCCGTCTCAGGGATCAGGCGGTCGTAGAGGATCGTGTCGGCGGAGGAGATCAGCTCCAGCGCTCGCGCCGTCATCAGCCCCGGGTCCCCCGGGCCAGCGCCGACCAAGTACACCCGTCCGCTCACGCCACACCTCTCAACAACAGAATCTCTTCCACTGCGCTCAAATTCTCGTCCCATCCGGCGTGCTGGCCGGCGGCGTGGTGCCGGCGCCGAGCGCCTCGGCGGCGCTCAGCAGCTCGGCCGCGCCGGCGCTCAGCAGCCGCTCGCCGGCCTCGATCCCGAACTGCTCGGGGTCGACGCCGTGCGAAACCGTCAGCTCGTCGCGCAGCCAGGCAGACCCGTCCGGCAGCCCGACGAACGCGCGCATCGTCAGCCCGCCATCGGCCGCGCGCGTGGCGTACGCGCCGAGCGGCGTGTGGCAGCTGGCGCCAAGCGTCCGTACGAGCGCGCGCTCGGCGAGCAGGCAGGCCTCGGCCTCAGGGTCGGTGATCGCGCCGACGGCGCCGCGCGCCGCGGCGTCGTCGGAGCGGATCTCAAGCGCGAGCGCGCCTTGGCCGGGAGATGGCACGAGGGCGTCGAGCACGCCGCCGATCGCGTCGTCCAGCCCCAGCCGCGCGAGGCCGGCGACCGCCAGCACGATCGCGGCGGCGTCGCCGTCGGCGAGCTTGCGCAGGCGCGTGTCGACGTTGCCGCGCAGCGCGACGATGTTCAGGTCGGGGCGCAGCGCGCGCAGCTCGGCGGCGCGCCGCAGGCTGCTCGTGCCGAGCGTCGCGCCAGGCGCCAGCGCGTCGAGCGAGCCGGCGCCGCAGAGCGCGTCGCGCGCGTCGGCGCGCTCGGGCACCGCCGCTATCGCCAGGCCGTCCGGCAGCTCGGCGGGAACGTCCTTGGCGGAGTGGACGGCGACGTCGATCTCGCCAGCGAGCAACTTTGCCTCGAGCTCCTTCACCCAGCGCGACTTGTCGCCGACGAGCGTGCCGCGGTCGCCGCTCGTCGTCACCTTCACCAGCTCGACGCCAGCGTCGGCGCCGCCCAGCAGCGACGCGACGCGCTCAGCCTGCGCGAGCGCAAGCGCGCTCGCGCGAGTGCCGACCCGCAGCCCCGCCATCTAGGCGGTCGGGTTCCTGCGAGGCAGCGCGCGGACCTCGGCGAGCTGTTCCTCGGCTTCGATCCCCTCTGGCGCGTCCTCAAGGCCGAAGAGGTCGCGGATCACCTGCATGCGCAGGTGGACGCGGTCGTCGGTGACGTTCTTCATCCGCAGCGTCGGCTCGTGCAAGATCCGGTTGACGACGGCCTGCGCGAGCGCCTGCACGCGCTCGAGGTCGCGGTCGGAGGCGCTCTCCCATCGACCGGAGTTCTCGCGGACGATCTGCTCGGCGATCGCCTGGCCGCGGGCGCGCAGGGCGGCGACGGTCGGGATCACCTCGAGCGAGCCAAGCCACTCGGCGAAGCGGTTGATCTCGTCCTCGACGATCCCCTCGGCGTGCTGCGCCTCGACCTGGCGGACCGAGCGGTTGCGCCGCACGACGGCCTGCAGGTCGTCGATGTCGTAGAGCGCGACGCCGGGCACGTCGCGGACTTCGGGGGAGACGTCGCGCGGGACGGCGAGGTCGACGATCAGCAGCGGGCGCCCGTTGCGCTCCTCCATCACCGCGGAGATCTCGTCAGGGCCGAGGATCGGGTGCGGCGAGGCGGTCGTGCAGACGATCGCGTCGGCCGCGATGAGCTGCTGCGGCATGTCGTCGAAGCTCATCGCCTGCCCGCCGTAGCGCTGGGCGAGGCTGAGCGCGCGGTCACGTCGGCGGTTGGCGACGAATATCGCGTCGACGCCATGGTCAGCGAGGGCGCGGGCGGCGAGCTCGCTCGTCTCGCCGGCGCCGATCAGCAGGACGCTGCGGTCGTCGAGCCCTTCGAGCTGCTCGCTGACGAGGCCAGCGGCGACCGAGGAGACGCTCAGGCGGCGCTCGCCGATCTTCGTCTCGCTGCGGACGCGCTTGCCGGTCGCCAGGGCGGCGCGGAAAAGATGGTTGGTCATCGGGCCCGTCGAGTGGGCCTCCAGCGCGTCGTCGTAGGCGCGCTTGACCTGGCCCTGGACCTCGGCCTCGCCGATGATCATCGACTCCAGGCCGCTCGTGACGCGGTAGAGGTGACGGGCCGCGTCGCAGTTGCGCAGCGAGTAGATCGAGCCGGCCAGCTCGGTCGGGCGGATGCCGGCCTTGCGCGCCAGCATGCTGAGCACACGCGTCTCGGCCTCGACCGGGTCGTTTGCGACGACGTAGACCTCGGTGCGGTTGCAGGTCGAGATCGCGACCGCCTCCTGCACATCGCCGACGGCGAGCGTGTCGCGCAGGAACTCGTTGACCCTGCCCGGCGTCAGCGCAAGCCGCTCGCGTACTGCCACTGGCGCGGTCTTATGCGAGACGCCAATCCCCATCACCTCGCTCATGAGGCGATCTCCGCACCAACCTGGGGCTGTGCTTCGGCCGCGGCCTGCTCGGCTGTGGCGCGCTCCTTCTCGTCGAGCACCTCGGTGAGGTCGGCGAGCTCTCTCTCCAAGCGGCGCAGCTTCGTCGCCATGATCGCGACGTAGATCAAGACGATCGCCAAGAAGACGATGAAGACGGCAGCGACCGACCGACCGGCGGTGCCGTCAGGAACTGCCGGAGCGGCAGCGATCAAGGTGTTCACGAGGGTCCTCCCTGGGCAATCGTCGGCGCCGCGCTGCGACCGCGCGGTGCAACGGCTTCCTCACCAAGCAGCCGCCGTCTAAGGGCGCGCAGCTGCCAGGTGGCGTTCTTCTGTGTGATCTCGTACTTCGCCATCGTCCAGAACAGCAGCCCGAGCGAGATGATCGCGACGACGAAGACCCAGGCCATCGAGGCCGGCAGGCCCCCGTTGGTCGTCGCGAAGGTGCGCGGGTGCACGACGCTCGTCGCCATCCGCACCGCGATGAAGTTCAACGGCACGAAGGCGCCGGCGATGATCGCGAAGACCGAGGCGTAGCGTGCCTGGCGCTCGGGGTCCTCGATCGAGAAGCGCAGCGGCTGATACGTCGCGTACAGCAGGAAGACGATCAGGAACGAGACGAGCGTCGGCTCGTCCCACACCCACCAATGTCCCCATGAGGCGCGCGCCCAGATCGAGCCGCTGATCAGGCCGATCACGTTGAAGATCAGCGAGATGTGGATCACCACGTAGGAGCGCAGGTCCCACTTGCGGTCGCCGGAGCGCAGGTACTGCAGCGCCATGAGGCCACCGACCACGTACGTCGCGAGCGTGATGATCGCGATCGGCACATGGAGGTAGAAGATCTTCTGGATGAACCCCTGATCAGCGTCGAGCGGGGCGTAGAAGACAGCCAGCGCGAACGTCGCTGTCAGAGCCACAAGGGTGACGAGCGAGAGGGCTCGCAGCCCTTTTCCGTACATCCGAGTCAGTCCTCCAGGAGGAAATCGAACACCGCGTAGGCAAGAAGCCCGAAGACGAGATCATAGAGCGCAACGACCAACAGCCACTTTGCGGCTGGGAAGTGCGCGCCGCCGATCGCGAGGATCGGGCCCGTCGCGCGGGCCGCGCCGATCAGCGCGGGGACCAGCAGCGGCAGGCCGATGATCGGGACGATCAGGTCGCGCGAGCGGGTCCGGATCGCGAGCGCGGAGACGAGCGTCCCGACGAGGCAGAGCGCTGCGTTGACGAGCACGAGGATCACGATCAGCCCCAGCAGCGACGGCCACAGCGACGTGCCGAGCAGCAGGATCGCGAACGCCGGGACGGCGACGACCTCGACCATCGTGAGGAAGAGGAAGAGCGCCACCGCCTTCGCGACGAACAGGGCGGTGCGGTCGATCGGGGCGAGCAGCACGGCGTCGAAGCCGCCCTCGGCCTCCTCGGAGACGAACAGGCGGTTGATCCCGAGGACCGCCGCGAACAGGATCGTCACGAGCAGCACCCCGGCGGCGAGCTGGCCGTCGATCGTGTCTCTGCCGAGGCCGAAGTGGAACAGCACGAAGGTCGTGATCGAGAACAGCAGCATCGCCGGGACCGACTCGGGCGCCCGCCGCTCGAGCAGCAGGTCTTTGCGCAGCAGCGTCATCGTCGGGCTCATCTGACGCGGCTTGCTGCCGTCGCGGACGCGGCTGCTCATGGCTTGCCCTCCACCGCGAGCGCGAGCCCCCGACGAGCAGTCGCATGGAGCCCGAGGCCGCAGGCCGAGCGGTTGCGCCTCATCGGTAGAGCGCCTCCACTTGCGTTACCTCGACCTCGTCGGCCGGGGCGAGCAGCGCGGCTCTGCCGTCGCGCAGGCCGAGCGCGATGTCGGCCTCGGCGAGGCCGCCGACCGGGTCGTGGCTCGTGACGACGCGCGTGCGGCCGCTCTCTCTGCCGATCAGCGGCTCGATCAGCGCGGCCGCGGCCGGGTCGAGGTTGGCCCGCGGCTCGTCGAGCAGCAGCAGCGGCGGGTCGTGCAGGACCGTGCGGCAGACCGCGACGCGCTGCAGCAGCCCCTTGGAGAGCGTGCGGACGGGGTCGTCGGCGCGGCCGGTCAGCCGCGTCAGCTCCAGCAGCTCCTCGACGCGCGTCTCGTGCAGCCGGTGCAGGCGCGCGTGGAAGCGCAGGTTCTCGCGCGCGCTGAGGTCTCTGTAGAGCAGCGAGTCGTGCGCGAGCAGGCCGACTCTGCCGCGGACCGCCCACTCTCTTCTGGGCAGCGACTCGCCGAGCACGATCGCCTCGCCGTCGTGGGCGCGCAGCAGCGTCGCGAGCACCCGCAGCAACGTCGACTTGCCGGCGCCGTTGGGGCCGAAGACGACGAGCGTCGCGCCTGTCGCGACCGTCACGGAGACGTCGCGCAGCGCGTAGCGCTCGCCGTACCGGCGGCCAACGCCGCGCAGCTCAATGGCGGGTGCTGCGTCCACCTTCACGACCGAGCTGCGCGACGACGTGCGAGAGCGTCGGGGCGAGCACGGGGAACAGCTCGGCGATCGCCTTCGGGCTGCCCGGCAGGTTGATGATCAAAGTCTGGCCGGCGATCCCCGACACCGCGCGCGATGCCATCGCGAGCGGCGTGTGCTTGAGCGACTCGGCGCGCAGCGCCTCCGAGAAGCCCGGCGCGTCTCGGTCGATCACGTCGCGCGTCGCCTCAGGCGTGTAGTCGTCGGGGGTGAGCCCGGTGCCGCCGGTCGTGAAGACGAGCGGCAGCCGCTCGCTCGCGTAGCCGCGCAGGGTCGAGGCGATCGCGCTGCGGTCGTCGGTGACGCAGTCGCGCGCGACGACCTCGCAGCCGGCGTCGCGCGCAAGCCGCTCGAGCTCGGCGCCCGAGATGTCCTCGCCCTCGCCGCGGGCGAGCGTCGTCGAGACGGTGAGGATCGCGGTCTGCATGGCGCTCAGCCCTCCCGCCGCCAGGTGCCCGACTTGCCGCCGGTCTTCTCGACGAGCACGACCTCGGCGATCTCGACGCCCTTCTCGAGCGCCTTGACCATGTCGTAGACGGTCAGCGCCGCGACGCTCGCCGCGGTCATTGCCTCCATCTCGACGCCGGTCTGCGCGACGGTGCGCGCGGTCGCCGTCAACACGACGAGGCCGCCGTCGACATCGATCTCGGCGACGACGTCAACAGAGGAGAGCGGCAGCTGATGGCAGAGCGGGATCAGCTCCCACGTCCGCTTCGCCGCTTGGATCCCGGCGATCCGCGCCGGTCCGAGCACGTCGCCCTTCGGCGCGTTGCCGTCGCGCACGGCGGCGGCGGTCGACGGCTGCATGCGCACGGTTGCCCGCGCGACGGCGCGGCGGTCGCTGACCGGCTTGTCGCCGACGTCGACCATGCGCGCCCGGCCTTCGTCGTCGATATGCGTCAACTCGCCCACGGTGTGCGAACAGTGTCGCGCACCGTGAGCAAAACTGCCTGCTTGTCGCGGACGCTCACGCCGCAGCAGCGAGCGGGGCGGTGCCAGCGTGGCGGTGGACGGCTTCGACGAGCGCGTCGCGCAGACGCCGGCCGGGCTCCTGCGCCTCGGGCAGCTCGGCATGCCATTGCACGCCGACGGCGAACGGCAGGCGCGGGTCTTCGATCGCCTCGATGACGCCGTCGCCGGAGACCGAGCCGACCGTCAGGCCGCGGCCGAGCCGGGAGATCGCCTGGTGGTGGATGCTCGGGACCGACGCGCCCGTGCCGAGGATCCGCCGGGCGACCGACTCGCCCCGCGTGTCGATCGCGTGGCTGCCCTCCCGATGGCCGTGGCCGTACGCCGGCTCCTCGCTGAGGTCCTGGTGCAGCGACCCGCCGCGGACGATGTTCAGCAGCTGATGGCCGCGGCAGATGCCGAGCACGGGCATGCGCGTCGCGAGCGCGTCGTTCAACACGGCTATGTCCGCGCGGTCAGCCTCGATGCTCGGGTTGCGGGAGGCGCGCTGCCGCTGGCCGTACATCGCGGGATGGACGTCCCCGTCGCCGCCCGTCAGCACGAGGCCCTGGGCGGTCGCCAGCTGGCGAGCCGCGTCGTCGGCGTCGACGATCCGCACCTCGACGCCCGCGGAGGCCAGCCAGTCGGCGTAGAGCTCCGGTCTGTCGTCGCGCGCGACGAGCAGCACGAGCGGCGGCGCGCTGGCCGGGCGCAGGCCGGCGTAGGCGACGCGGAAGCGCTCGCGGGCGCGGGTCAGGCGCTTGCGCGCGGCTTCGGGCGTCGTCTGCAGCAGCCGAGCGGCGTCGGTCGGGCCGAAGCCGGCGAACTGCAGCGTGACGAGCGCGCGCTCGCGGGCTGGCAGCTGGGCGAGCGCCGCCTCGATCGCGAGGCGCTCGTCGTGGTTGTCGGCGGTCGCGGCGGCGGAGGCGCCGATCGCCTCCAGCAGCGTCGCGTCGTCGAGCGGGCGGCGCGCGCGCAAGGCGTCGATCGCGGCGTTGCGGGCGACGCGGAACAGCCAGGCGCGCTGGCGGTCCTCGCCGACGTCGCGGGGGGCGTGCAGCCAGGCGCGCAGGAAGACCTCCTGGGCAAGGTCCTCGGCGAGCCCGTGGTCGCCGACGTAGCGGCGCAGGTGCCGCTCGATCGGGCGGCGGTGGGTGGCGATGAGGCGGTCGAGATCCATGTCACCAGTTGAGACGGAGCCCGAGCGCGGAAGCGGACAGCAGCCAGCGCCCGCTTTCCTGCGTGGCGTCCCTACGCGGTGGCGTGCGAGCGCTGCGCGGCGTCGATCAGGTCGACGACGGAGCGCTCCTCGCCGTTGCGGATCAGCTCGATCGGGTCGGGCGTGCCGTTGACGATCGTCTCGAAGAACTCCTTGCGGTCCTGGTAGGTCGGCAGCGTCGACTTCGCCCAGCCGCGGGCGTCGTTGAGCATGACGGCCAGGCGCGCGTAGTCCTCGCCGAACAGGGCGGAGATCTCGCGCTTCATCCGCTTCGCCAGCGCGGGCGACGCGCCGGCCGTCGAGATCGCGATCGCGAGCGGGCCAGTGCGGACGATCGCCGGCAGGATGAAGTTGCACAGGGGCGGCACGTCGACGACGTTGACGAGCATCGCCCGCTTCTCGGCGTCGTTGTAGACCTCGATGTTGACCTCGGAGTCGTTCGTGGCGGCGATCACCATGAACGTGCCCTCCAGGTCGGCGGGCTCGTAGGCGCGGGCGATCCAGGTGATCGAGCCCTCGTCGGCGAGCTTCTGCAGCTCGGGCTGCAGGACGGGCGCGACGACCGTCACGTCGCCGTCGCAGGCGAGCAGGCCTTCGACCTTCTCGAGCCCAACGTCACCGCCGCCGACGACGAGGCTGCGCCGTCCTCTCAACTTCAGGCACGCGATGTAAAAGGGCGTGTCGAGCATGTCGCGGACGCAGGTCTGGTCGCAGATCCCCTTGCGGTACTGACAGACGCATTCCTTGCCGCTATAGGCCTGTGCTGGCATGCAGAACAGATTAGCCGCCAACTCGTGGACGCCTCGGGCTCGTACTCTGAGCATATGGAGATCGAAGGCGTCTTCAGCGACGAGGCGACGATCCGCCGTGTCCACCGTGAGCACGTGCTCGCGCTCGCCGGGCAGCGCGCGCTGCTGATGCAGGCCGCCCACCCGGTCGCGTTCGCCGGCTTCTTCGCCCATACCGGCGCGCTCGACGAGCCGTACGCGCGGCTTCATCGCACGGCCGAGGCGGTCAACCTCGTCGTCTTCGGCCCCCGCAGAGAGGCCGAGCG
>DASYEC010000021.1:0-39660 GCA_036499225.1 Conexibacter sp. | reverse complement strand
ACTGGTATGACCTCGACGTCGACAGCGGCGCGATCAGAGCGCCGAGCTCGCGCTGGCAGGTGCTCGACGTCGCGAGAAGAGTGAACGTGCCGGTGTGGCCCGTGATCAACGCGCGCACCGGCGGATCACTAGCGATCGACGACCCAACGGCGCGCGATCGGCTCGCGCGCGCAGTCGCCGACGTCGCCGCCGACCCGGCCTATCGCGGGGTCACGCTCGACATCGAGGAACTGCTCCCGACGCAGCGCGACGACTACACCGCGCTCGTGCAGCAGACGGCGACGCTGCTGCACACCGAGCACCGCAAGCTCGCCATCTACGCGCCGCGCCCGACGGCTGGCGGGAGCTCGCTCGCGTACGACTGGGCGGCGCTGTCGAAGGCCGCCGACCTGCTGCTCGTCGCGACCTACAACGAGACCGGGCCAGGTGGTCCGCCGGGGCCCGTCGACACGACGGACGGAGTCGCGAAGGTGCTAGAACAGGCGGCGTCAACTTCACGCAGCCGGGTCGCTCCGATCATCGGGGCGTTCGGCTATTCATGGCCGCTCAGCGGTGGCCCGGGCCAGCTGCTCTCGACCGTCGACGGCAGCCGGGAATCGGTCCGCTGCGGCGGGAGCCGGGTCGTCTCCGACGGAGACGCCTCGTACAGGTGCCGCGACCGCGTCGTCTACCACACGACGCTCGCGGGGCTGCGCGCACGTGCCCGCGCTACGGGTGCATCGGGCTTCCGCTGGCTGGCGCTGTTCTCGCTCGGGCGCGAGCCGCGCTCGTTCTGGGACGGGATGCCGAACGTGCGCAGATGAGTCGCGGGGGCGACGCGTCAGAAGGGAGTTGCAGCGATGTTGCAGAACGGACCGGGCCGAACGTGCACAAGAACCAGGCGACAACGAGATGGCGGCCGCGCGCCACGCGTAAACGGGTACGTTGACGACGTGGCCAACCCACTTCCCTACGCCGCGACCGGGCGTGACGTGAGGGGCGAGCACGACGCTGTCGAGCCTGACCGCTTGCCGCCGTTCGAGCCGCGCCATCTCGCCGCACTCGTCGCCGTCGCGAGCACTGGATCGTTCCGCGTCGCCGGCGAACGGCTCGGCTACGTGCAGTCGGCGGTGAGCCGTCAGATCGCCGCGCTCGAGGAGGCCGCCGGCATGCGCCTCGTCGAGCGCCAGCCCGGCGCCAACGAGGTCCGTCTGACGCAGGCCGGAGACGTGCTGCTGACGCACGCGGAGGCGATGCTGGCGCACCAAGCGGCCGCGCGCGCCGACCTTGTCCAGCTTGCCGAGGGCGAGATCGGCGCGGTGCGCATCGGCGTCCTGCAGGGCGTCGGCCATCGCGTGCTGCGCGCCGCGATTTCGGCTTATCGCAAGCGGCGACCGGACGCGCGTGTGGAGGCGAGCGAGTTCCCCAGCGACGCGCCGCTGTTCGAGCTGGTCGAAGAGGGGCAGCTCGACATGGGCCTCGCCGCGCTTCCGCTCGCCGACGGGCCGTTCGAGCAGCGCAGCCTGCTGCGCGTTCGCTGGGTGCTGGCGATGCCGGCGACCTGGCGGGTGCCGCGCCACGACGGCTCTGTCCAGCTCGCCGACCTAGCGGGGCGGACGTTGATCGGGCGCCACGACGAGCGCTCCGGGCCATCGCTGGAGCGCCATCTGCAGGCGGCCGGCTGCGACGCGAACGTCGTCTTCCGAACCGACATCGACGACACGATGCGCGGCCTTGTCGCCTCCGGCGTCGGCGCCGCGCTCTTGCCCGCGTTCAGCATCCCGCAGGACGACCCGTCGATCGCGGTCGCGCCGCTGCACGACACGGTGCTGGCGCGCGTCGTCGGGCTGTTCTGGCACCGCGAGCGGCTGCTGTCGGCGGCCGCGAACGAGTTCCGCGAGATCACCTACGAGGTCTGCGGGCGGCTGGACGCGGCGGCCGCGGCCTGAGCGCCGGCCGCGCCGCCCGCGACCAGCTCGCGGCCGTGCGCGATCACGAAGGCGCGGAACGCCTCGGTCGCCGGTGAGCGATAGCGCGCCGTGTCCCATGCGAGGCCGAGCCGGCGGTGGGCGCCTCTGTCTGCGACCTGCAGATGCGGCGTCCCCGGATGCTCGATCTCGGCGCCGGCCGAGTGCGGCGGCGGCAGCAGCGCGACGCCGAGGCCGGCGGCGACGAGGCCGCGCAACGTGCCGATGTCGTCGCCCTCGAAGGCGATCCGCGGCGTGAAGCCGGCAGCGCGGCAGAGTGCGTCGCTCATCGGGCGCAGGCCGTACTCCGGCTTCATCGCGACGAAGCGGTCCTCGGCGACGTCGGCGAGGCGGACGCGCTTGCGCTGCGCGAGGCGGTGGCCGGGCGGGACCGCAAGGCGCAGCGGCTCGGTCAGCAGCTCGTGCCAGCCGACCGCCGGGCTCTCGGGGCGGGGGCTGGTGAGGATCAGGTCGACGGTGCCGTGGTGCAGCTCCTGCGCCAGCTCGAGTGCGGTGTCCTGCGCCAGGCGCAGCGTCACGTCGGGATGCTCGGCGCTGAAGCGACCGAGCAGCGCCGGCACCAGCCAGGCGCCGAGCGTGTGCAGGAAGGCGAGCACGACCGTGCCGCCGCCGCCGCTGGCGCCGCTCTCGGCGGCGACGGCGTAGCGGCCGGCGTCGAGCTCCGTGAGCGTGCGGCGGGCATGCTCGAGGTAGAGGCGGCCGAAGCGGTTGAGGCGCAGGTTGCGGCCCTGGCGGTCGAACAGCGGGACGCCGACATGCGCCTGCACGCGGGTGAGCGCGCGTGAGAGGGCGGACTGGCTGACGTGGAGGTCGCGGGCGGACTCGGTGACGTGCTCGCGCTCGGCGACGGCGACGAACCAGGCGAGCTCTTCGAACGTCATCGGGCTCTTTTGCAGGCGATGGTGCGCCGCGGCTGTTCTTGCCGTGGGAGCGCGCTTTTCCGCGTGCCGTCTGGGGTTCGTGTGAGAGCCACCTCACTCATGCTCGCACAGCATCGGTCCACGATCAACGATGCATTGGATCGATTGAAGCAAGCGTCTACCTTGAATCTCGTGACCGCGACAGCGACAGCCCAAGAAGAAGCGCAGGAAGACGCGGAGGAAGCACCAGCAGGCCCAGCGCAGCACCGTGCCGGGGACCCCGGCTTCCGGCGCGCAGCGATTGCCCTCTTCGCCGCCGGCGTCGCGACCTTCGCCCTGTTGTACGCCCCGCAGGCGCTGCTCCCGCTCCTCTCCCAGCAGTTCGACGTCTCCCCGGCGCTCGCCAGCCTGTCGCTCGCGATCTCGACCGCGACGCTCGGCCTCACGCTGATCTTCGCCGGCTGGGTCGCCGACGCCTGGGGACGCACGCGCGTGATGACGTGGTCGCTGCTCGTCGCCGCGCTGCTCGGCCTCGCGAGCGCTGCGGCTCCCAACTTCGCTGTCCTGTTGCTGCTGCGCGCGCTGGAAGGCGTCGCGCTCGCCGGCCTTCCCGCCGTCGCGATGGCGTACCTGTCGGAGGAGATCCACGGCGCCTCGCTCGGGCTGTCGATCGGCCTCTACATCGGCGGCAACGCGATCGGCGGGATGAGCGGCCGGCTGGTCTCCGGCGGCCTCGCCGAGGTCGGCGGCTGGCGGCTCGCGCTCGTCGGCGTCGGCATGCTCGGCCTCGTCTGCGCGATCGCCTTCATCCGGCTGCTGCCCGCGTCGGCCCACTTCGTCGCGCGGCCGTTCGAGCCGCGTCATCACCTGCAGGTCACGCGCGCCTTCCTCGCGGAGCCGGGCCTGCTGCGGCTCGACGCGATCGGCGCGCTGCTGATGGGCGCCTTCGTCGCGGTCTACAACGGCCTCGGCTTCCGCCTCGAGGCGGCGCCGTACGGGCTTGGCGAGGCCGCGGTCGCGGCGATCTTCCTCGTCTACCCGATCGGCTCGTTCAGCTCGGCGTGGGCCGGGCGGATCGCCGACCGCATAGGCCGCCGCCCAGTGCTCCCGGTGGCAGTCGTGATGGCCGGCGTCGGCCTCGCCCTGACCGGCGCGCACGCGCTGCCGCTGATCGTGCTCGGCGTCGCGACGCTGACCGCCGGCTTCTTCGCCGGCCACTCGGTCGCGTCCAGCTGGGTCGGCCGCCGCTCGCGCGGGATCGGCTCGACCGCGCAGGGCTCGGCGCTCTACCTGCTCGCGTACTACGGCGGCTCGTCGCTCGGCGGCGTCGCGGCGGGCGAGGCGTGGAGCGACGGCCAGTGGACCGCGGTGATGAGCGTCGCCGGCGTCCTGCTCGCGACCGCCCTGCTGCTGTCGCTGCGGCTGCGCCGGACGCCGCCGCTGGCGGTGCCCGGGGTCGCTGAAGCCGCGGTCGTGTGAAGCTGCGGGCCGCGCCGTGCTGCGGTCAGCGCGCGGGGGCGCTGGCGGCGCCGCCGGTGGCCGGGCGCGACGAGGAGGCTTGGGTCGGCGTCGGCGTCGGCGTCGGCGTCGCCGGAGTCGTGGTCGGCACGGTCGTCAGGGCGGTGCCGGCCGGGCGCTGGCGGGCAAGCATGATCGCGAGGCGGTCCTCGGCGGCCTTCGCGGCGGTCGTGCTCACGTTGTTGGACATGAACGAGAACGCGACGACGTGGTTGTTCGCGGTGCGGCAGTAGCCGGCGAGGCCCGAGACGTTGGAGAGCGTGCCGGTCTTCGCCTGGCAGCGGTCCTGCGCGGAGGTGCCGCGCATGCGGTTCTCAAGCGTGCCGGTGCGGCCGGCGACCGGCATGCTGCTTCTGAAGCCGGGCTGTGCGCCCATCGCGTTGAGCAGCGTGACGACCATGCGCGGCGTCGTCGCGTCGCCGCGCGAGAGGCCGGAGCCGTCGACGATTCTCGGCGCGATCCCGAAGCGCTTGATCGTCTGCTTGACGACCGAGACGCCGGCGGGAGTCGAGCCGGTCGTCCCGTATCTCGCGCCAATCGCCTTCAGCAGCTGCTCCGCGTAAAGGTTGTCGGAGTCGCCGAGCGTCAGTCTCACGAGCGTCGACATCGGCGGCGAGGGGACCTCCGCGACCGGCTGGGCGCCCTCCGGCGTCGTGCCGCTCATCGCCGGTCTCATCACGCGCACGCCGTCGGCCTTCAAAGTGCGCGTCAACTGCTGTGCGGTGAACAGGGCGGGCTGGGCCTGCAGCGCAGTGCCGTCTTCCTTCGCGAGGCCGCGGTCGTACAGCAGCGCGCTGAGGCCGCCGCCGATGTAGAGGTCGTAGGCCCACTTGGTCGACGGGCCGCCGCGTCTGAGGTCAAACCACGACTCGTCGCCATAGACGCGGCCGGTGACTCTCGTGATGCCGGCGTCGGCGACCGTGTCGGCGAGCTGTTGCATGCTCGTGCCGATCCCGTAGCTCTTGGCGACGAAGCTCTGCGAGGCGAAGGTCGGGTCCCCCTCGCCATGCAGGTAGAGGTCGCCGTGCCAAGTGCCGTCGTCGCCGAGCGAGCCGCTGCCGAGCACGCTCGTGTCGAGCGTGCCGTCGGCGCCGAAGCGCAGCAGCGCCGTCGAGGTCGTGTAGAGCTTTTCGACCGACGCCGGTATCCGCGCGGTGTCGGCGCGAACTGAGGCGAGGACTCTGCCGGTCGTCGTGTCGAGCACGTAGCCGCCTGAGACGCCGCCCATGCGCTTGAGCTGGGTCGAGACCGCCGCGTCGAGCGGCGCGGCGGACGCTGTGGCGGTGGCGGTCTGCGCGACGAGGGGCGCGGCAAGGGAGGTCGCGGCAGCGAGCAGTGCAAGGCGGCGCATGGTGCGAGGAACAGCGGCCGGCGCGGAAAGTCGCGGTCGCTGGCGTGCGGGCGCTGCATCGGCCGGCGTCGCGCGTGGCGCTCGCTGGCGTGCGGGCGGTGCATCGGCCGGCGTCGCGCGTGGCGCTCGCTGGCGTGCGGGCGGTGCGTCGGCCGGCGTCGCGCGTGGCGCTCGCTGGCATGCGTGTGCTGGCTTACGCGTCACGACAGCGCCGTAGACTAGACGGTGCGATGGGGAGAGTCGTCAGACTCCAGACACAGTCCGACAGCCGAGCGGGCGCGAGACGTGCGCCCGCTCGGCGCCGCGCGCGGCCGTCGAAGACCGCGCTCGTGCTCGGCGGCGGCGGCTTCACGGGCGCTGTCTACGAGATCGGTGCGCTGCGAGCGCTCGACCTGCTGTCGGTCAACCGCTCGGTCAACGACTTCGACGTCTACGTCGGCACGAGCGCAGGCTCGTTTGTCGCGGCGATGACTGCGAACGGGATCTCGCCCGAGGAGATGATGCGGGTCCTCAACCGCCAGGTGCCGACGCCGTTCCCCGACGTCGACCTGAAGACCGTCCTCTCGCTCAACGTGCGCGAGCTGGTCGGCAGCGCGGTCGCGTTCCCGGCGAGGGCGCTGCGGCTGACGCGCAAGCTGCTCGGCCAGCTCGGCCAGGTGTCGGCGCTCGACATCGTGCTCGGGCTGGCTGAGGGGATGCCGTCCGGGCTTTACTCGGGCGCGGGGATCGAGAGCTACGTGCGCACGGTGCTGGAGGGCGCGCCGCACAGCGACGACTTCCGCAAGCTCGAGCACGAGCTGTACCTGACCGCGACCGACCTCGACAGCGCGCAGCGCGTCGTCTTCGGCAGAGCCGGCTTGGACGACGTGCCGATCTCGACTGCCGTGCGCGCCTCGACGGCGCTGCCGATGGTCTACGAGCCGGTCAAGCTCGGCGGCCGCGAGCTGGTCGACGGCGGGATCGTCTCCACGACCAACCTCGACCTCGCCGTCGAGGCGGGCGCGAGACTGCTGGTCGTCGTCAACCCGCTCGTGCCGTACGTCGAGCACGTCGCGCCGGGCGCGGCGCCGCAGCGCCGCATCTCGGAGATGGGCTTCCCGATGATCGGCTACCAGACCTTCAAGCTGATGGCCCACGGCCGGCTGCACGAGCTCAAGCAGCAGTGGGAGCAGCGCTACCCGGGCGTCGACATCATCCTGATCGAGCCCGAGCCCAGCGACGAGCTGATGTTCCGCACGAGCGTGATGGACTACAGCTCGCGCGTCGCGATCGCCCGTCACGGCTTCCGCTCCGTCACGGTGAAGCTGTCGGAGGACTACGACAGGCTGCGCCGGGTCGCTGCCAAGCACGGGATCGAGATCTCCGCAACGCGCGTGCGCAAGGTCGTCAAGCACTTCGCCGCCGCCGAGTCGGCCGAGACCGCCCGCTGGAGCTCGATCCTTGAGCAGCCCAGAAGCGCGCTCCTGCGGGAGTCGGCGAACGAGTAGGGCCGCGCTCGTTTAGAGCGCCGCGGTGCGGGCCGCCGCCAGCAGGCGGTCGGTGTGGTGCGGGCCTTGGATCGTCGCGCGAACGTGCTCGTCGTCGCCGACCTCCTCGCCGGACATCACGATGACGCCGCCACGGCGCAGGCGGGCGGTCAGCTCGGAGGCGGAGAGGCCGGGGGCGCGCAGCCACAGCAGGTGCGCTTCGCTGGGCTGCGCGTCGAGCGCGAGCTCGTGCAGGCCGTCGCGCACGCGTGCGCGCTCGGCGAGCACGACCGCGCGTCGCGTCGCGACCTGCGCGTCACAGACTTGCAGCGCCTCGAGCGCGCCGGCCTGCAACGGCGTGCTGACGCCGAGCTCAGGTGCGATCCGCTCGAGCAGCTGCTCGGACCCTGGGCCGCCGAGCACGTAGCCGGCGCGCAGGCCGGCAAGCCCGTAGATCTTCGAGAAGGTGCGGAAGACAAGCAGGCGCGGATGGTCGTCGAGAAGGGCGAGCGAGGCGGAGGGCGCGCGGTCGTCGGCGACGAAGTCGACGAGCGCCTCGTCGAGCAGCAGCGAGACGTGCTCGGGCAGCGCGTCGAGCAGCTCGCGCAGCCGCGCCGGCGGCAGGTAGGCGCCGGTCGGGTCGTTGGGGTTGCAGAGCGCGATCGCGCGCGTCTCCGGTCTCACCGCCGCGAGCAGCCGCTCGACGTCGTGGCCGTGCGGGACGGGGACGGCACGCGCCCCGGCGCGTTGCGCCATCAGCGGGTAGAGGCTGTAGGAGGGCCACGGGATCAACAGCTCGTGGCCGGGCTGCAGCAGCGCGCGCGTGGCGGAGGCGAGCAGCTGGGCCGAGCCGTTGCCGATCGCGATCCGGCTCGGCTCGATCCCGTTGCGGCGGCCGAGCTCCCGGCGCAGCTCCTCGGCGGTCGGGTCAGCGGCGAGGTTGAGCGTCCCGCGCGCGACGTAGGTGATCGCGGCGACGACGTCGGGGTGCGGCAGCTCGTGCCAGGTCGTCTGCGACAGGTCGAGCGTCTCGACGCGGGCGAGCGCCTTGCGCCGCTCCTCCGCCGACCTCTCCTTCAGCTGCTCGGTGATCTCCTCGTCGCTCATGCCGGCGAACTGGTTGTAGTACGACCGCAGTCCCACCGGAGGAGTCTCAGAAGCCCATGTTCCCGGCGCCCGAGAGCTGGGCGCCGCTGAAGCCGATCAGCCAGACGAAGAAGATCGGGCCGCCGATCGCGCAGCAGACCATGAAGATGCGGCCGATGATCCCCTGGCGCTGGTCGACGCCGCTCGCGCGGCGGACGAGGATCCAGGCGTAGTCGAGCCGCTTGAGCGCCATCAGCCCGAGCAGCAGCCCGCCGATCAGGGTGCCGAACGAGGCGGCGAGGCCGACGCCGACGTTGTCGGTGAGGTGCTGCAGTCGGCCGCCGATGAACAGGCAGGCGAGCGGCAGCGGGCCCCAGAAGCAGAGGTTGACGAAGATCATCAGCGCCAGCAGGGCGCCGGCTATGAGGCCGTCGGTGCGGCGCCGCGTCTCGCCGACCGCTCTCGGCACCTCACGGTAGACCGTGGGTCTCGTGCCGGGGCGGCGTGTGACGAACAGCCCGCCGGTATCGCTCGGGTCGGTGCGCATCTCTCTAGGCCTCAGAGTACGCGGTCAGCGTCATTCGGCATAGAGCGCGTCGAATTTGTCCGCGTATTTCTCGTTGACGACCGCGCGCTTGACCTTCAGCGTCGGCGTCAGCTCGCCGGTCTCCTGTGCGAGGTCGTGGCCGAGGATGCAGAACTTCTTGACTCGCTCGACTTGGGCGTACTTCTCGTTCGCGCGGTCGAGCTCGGCTTGGATCAGCTCGCGCACGCGCGGCTCCTCGGCGAGCGCGGCGATGTCGGTCGGCAGCCCCTCCTGCTGAGCCCACGGCACGACCACCTCGGCGTCAAGCGTGACGAGCATGACGGGGTAGGGGCGACGGTCGCCGTGCATCACCGCTTGGGAGACCCAGCGCGACTGCTTCATGTCGTTCTCGATGTTCGCCGGCGTGAGGTTCTTGCCGCCGGCGGTGATGATGATGTCCTTCTTGCGGCCGGTGATCGTCAAGTAGCCGTCGGCGTCGAGCGCGCCGAGGTCGCCGGTGTGGAGCCAGCCGTCGACGATCGCGCCAAAGCTCGCGTCGTCGCGCTTGTGGTAGCCGGTGAAGATGTTCGCGCCGCGGATCAACAGCTCGCCGTCCTCGGCGATTCTGAGCTCGATTCCCGGGAACGGCTTGCCGACGGTGCCGAACTTGTGCTCCTCGACCGACTGGAAGGTCGCGGCGGTCGAGGTCTCGGTCATGCCGTAGCCCTCGAAGACCGGCACGCCGCAGGCGTAGAAGAACTCGAGGATCTCTCTCGCGATCGGCGCGGCACCCGAGACGGCGCGACGGACGCGGCCGCCGAACGCGGAGCGGACGTTGGAGAAGAGCTCGGCGTCGGCTCTGTCGAAGGCGGCTTGGAGGTCGGCTGGCACCGCTCTACCAGCGATCTGCAGCTCGCGCACCTCGACGCCAGTCTTCGCCGCCGCGCGGATCTGCTCGGCGGGGTAGTTGCTTGTCACGAGCGTGTAGATCTTCTCGAAGATGCGCGGGACCGACGGCAGGTTGGTCGGGTGGACCTCGTTGAGCTCGACGATGATCTGGAGCGGGTCGTTGGTCCAGTACGCGAGCGTCGCGCCGACGTCGAACGAGAGCAGCTGAATCAACAGCGCGTAGGAGTGAGCGAGCGGCAGATAGAGATAGGTGAGCTCATCCTCGGTGATCGCGTCACCGGCCTCGACCATGTCGCACATCGAGCGGTAATTACCGTGTGAGATGACACAGCCCTTCGGCGGGCCGGTCGTCCCCGAGGTGTAGATAAAGGTGTAGGGGTCAGTCGGCTTGACCGCCTCGCAGCGGGCGGCGATCGCGGCCCGCGGGCCCGCCGGGTCGCTGGCGGCGGCTTCGCGTGCCTGGGCGCGGAGGGCGTCGAGCGTGATCGCGTCGTTGAGGCCTTGGCCTGCGTCCGGGAGGTCGCTCGGGTCGATTACGATCACGTGCTGGAGGTGGGGGAGGCGGGCGCGGATCTGGCGGATCTTCGCCAGCTCGCCGGCGTTCTCGACGAAGACCGCGGCGGCGTCCGAGTCGCTCAGCACCCACTCGCATTCCTCGGGAGAGTTGGTCTGGTAGATCGGCACGACGACGGCGCCGGCCTGCGTGATGCCGAAGTCGACGAGCGTCCACTCCATGCGAGTGCGGCAGAGGATCGAGACGCGGTCCCCCGAGGCGATGCCGAGCTCGATCAGGCCGCGCGCGACCTCGTCGGCGACCGTGCCGACCTCGGCGTAGCTCATGTCGTGCCAGACGCCGTCGCGCTTGTGCTTCAGCGCGACTCTCTCGCCATAGCGGTCGACCGCGAGCGAGAGCAGGTCGGCAATCGTCGTCGACCCGGTCGACGCGTCGACGGCACGGTGGGTGACGCTGGCCTCCATCTCAACCTCCTCCTCGGCTGGCGGACTACTGCTCCTGCGAGGCCGATTCTATGCCTGGCGCGCGGGCCGCACGCCGGTTCCTGGCCGGGTGGCCAGGAGGATGGGGGTGGGTGCTGCGCGGGAGGATGCCGCGTGGGCGGGCTGCCATGCTCGCGCGCTCGTGGCGCGCGGATTGCGGCTGTTGGAGTTGAGACGGCGCAACCAGAGCGGGGCCGCCGCGGTGGGCGGCTGGTGCGACCAGGTTGGTGTGCGCGGAGTGGGGGTGGGTGCGGCGGCCTATCCGGTCGCCAGGGGGGTCGGTGAGGCCGAGATGATGGAGAGCTCCTCGATGCTGGCGAGGAAGAGCGTTCTGTCGATCCGGCCGTGGTAGATCGGGACGCCCAGCTCGAGGCATTTCATGATCACGTCGCGCCGGTCCAGGCCGGCCTCGCGAGCGAGCTCGGTGGGCGTCAGGTGGTTCGCCATCGGTCGTTGACCTCCTGCTGTGGATCGCCTTAACACCGTTATACCTCCGTGAACGGATGGGCTCAAACCTCTGGGCCCAATCGGTCGCGCAGGCTGTCAGCGCGCGGCCACGCGCCACGCCGGGATGAGGAGGGTTAGACCGGGTTCGGCAGGTCGACGAAGCGATGCTCGACGCCGAAGCGCTCGGCGACCAGCTCACCGACGCGCCGGATCCCGAAGGTCTCGGTCGCGTAGTGGCCAGCGGCGATGAAGTGGATGAAGTTCTCGCGCGCCTGTGCCATCACGTGTTCCTTGGGCTCGCCGGTCATGAAGCCGTCGAGGCCGAGCTCGATCGCCGCGCTGAGGTCGCCCGCGGCCGAGCCTGAGACGATCCCGAGCCGGCGGATCGAGGCGGGGCCGGCGTCGAAGACGAGCGGCGCGCGGTTCGTGAGGGTTTCGACGCGCGCGAAGAGCTCCTGCGCTGGGACGCCGTCGCCGCCGTTGCCGTCGAAGTGCGCGATGACGCCGATCGGGCGTCCCTTGTGCGGGAAGGCCGGCTCGACGACGTCGGCGCCGAGGCCCGCCGCGAGCAGCGCATTGTTCCCGATC
The DNA here is from genome assembly GCA_036499225.1 of Conexibacter sp. Lineage (GTDB taxonomy): Bacteria > Actinomycetota > Thermoleophilia > Solirubrobacterales > Solirubrobacteraceae > Conexibacter. Next base: position 27,946 of record DASYEC010000021.1, on the reverse strand, counting down.
TCCAGGTGGCCGTCGAGCGGCAGGTGGTACGCGGCGAGCGCGATGTCGTTGGCGAGGAGCGCTCTCAGCCGCTTGGCGTGCGCGGGGCCGATGCGGACAGGGTCGAAGTCCCAGAGGATGCCGTGGTGGGCGAGCACCAGCTGCGCTCCCTCGGCAGCGGCGCGCTCGAACAGCTCCAGCTGCGCCGAGACCCCAGTGACGACCTTTGTAACTGTTGTGCCGCCTGGCACCTGCAGCCCGTTGGGCCCGAGGTCGCTGAACCGCTCGATCTCGAGCAGCTCATCGAGGTAGGCGACGATCTCTTCCGTGCGTGCAGCCATGCTGGGGGAACGTACCATCGTGCCGCCGCTGTGGAATACTGATCGGGCAACGTCGGGGCGTGGCGCAGCCTGGTAGCGCGCACCGTTCGGGTCGGTGAGGTCCCGAGTTCGAATCTCGGCGCCCCGATTGATGAAAAGCCCCGCTCTGGCGGGGCTTTTCGCGTTCTGGAGGGGCGCGAAGGATCGAACGGAGGATCTAAGACCTGCATCGGACAGGCAGGAACGGGTGTGCGGGAAGCCTTGTTGCAGCTAAGTCGGGCACGACCGAGGCCGGGTCGCCGGCCGACGAGTTGGTCTACTTCGCGCGCTTTGCGACAGGCGCGCTGCGACCGGGGCGCTGCGACTGCGTGAGACTGCTGATGCCTTCCGTCGCCTTGCGTGAGCCCTTGACAAACGCCGCCTTGGCGTCTTCGCGCAGCGGGGCGCGATTGGCGACGACGCGAATCCCGTGAGAATTGGTGTTGTCGAGCGGGCTGGTCACGACTCTCAGTCTATGCGCTTGGGGCGGACGGCTTTCAATCCCAAAGTCTTACAAGCTGGTCGTGCAGTTCGATGTCGATCGTCTTGCCGATCCCGGGTGCGAGCTGCTCGGCCTCATCGAAGATCGACGCGCCCGCGGACTGCGTCGTGGTCAGGGTTGCGGCACCCACGACGATCCGCTCGCGCTGCTCGGGGCGCGTCCAGACCAGCGGGATGCCACGGACTGAACGCCAACGACTCGCGTACGTCTCCGGGTTGCGTTCGACGACCGAGCCCTGCGTGACAGCCTCCACGGCCACCCATTCGGAATCCCAGGCCAGCGGAACGCCTGTGACGGTGGAGGCATCGACATGCACACGATCCGAGATGGCCAGCAGGGTCATGTCGCGCCGGTCGTAGTCGAGCCCCCAGAGCCCAAGCCCGAGGACGACGTGCGCCGGGTCGGCACCGACAGTGGCCAGCGCGGCGCGTACCCCGGAAAGCAGCTCAGAGAGGATCTCGCGGACCTTGCGCTGCCGAGCCTCCAGGCTTCTTCTAGGAAGGCATCGGCCGCGTCCTCTGAGCGCACGTCTGTGCGCTCGCTCCGGGTATCGGCTCGGTGGCTTGCCGGGCCGCGGCGCCGACGGGCCTCGTGCATCAGCTGGGCCAGCTCAGCATAGAAGTCGGCCCAATACGCCGTGACGTTGGCGTGTCTCAGTCGTGCCCGCGTGGCGGATTCCAGTTCGCGACGGACCGCTGGAGACAGGCGGGGCGTGCTCTGCCGGGCGAGCACAGCGATGTGCTCTGTTCTTGCGGAGCCATAGATCCAGCGGAGGAGGTTCTGATCGGTGAAAGACAGGCCGAGGAAGACGCAGACCCCTTGGAGCGCGTCGTGCATGAAGTCGTCTTGCCAGCTCCCTGTGGGCCAGCGCGCGTAGTCGCCCTCGGTGAGGACTACCGCGTCGTCCTCGGGCCTGCCGGTCAGAAGCCCGTGCAGGTGGCGAACGGCGGCGATGCCATCCGGCTCGCTCTCGTTGTCCTCACGCGCCTCGGCAGAGAGCCCGATGTCGTGGAGCGCTTGCTCGAGCAGGGAGTCGTAGTTGAACGTCGCCAGCTGGATCTCTGGGTCATCACGCTTCCATGCTGCGATCTCGCGCGCGAGCGGGCCCGGGTCGAAGTGCTCGGGGCCTTGTCCGCGGTAGAGATGATGTTCGACGCGTTTGACGAACTCCCGGTCACTGCCGGCAAGTGCTCGCGCTGTCGCTGCCATCCCCAGAAGTCCCGGCTCAGCGGCCGCATCGAGCCAGGCGACTCGGTCACGTTCGCCGAGCGAGGGTGGTGCCGCAGATTCGAGCAGCGCGCGGACGAGGCGCCCCCAGGATGGGAGACCAGCTTCCATCGATGCACCCGCACCGACGACGAACGTCAGCTTCTGGGTGCTCGCCAACCGCTCGATGATCGGCTGCGGGGCGTTGTCGGGCTGCGACTCCAGGAAGCTGGGGCGATCGGCAACGTCCAGGGCGTTCGGAGGGGCGGCGAGGCCGTCGACGAGCGCAGCGGCGCGAGCGAGCACCCCTGAGAGATCCGTAAGCTCGTCGCGCTGCACTCCGGAAACGTACGTGACGCAGCCGACGAGACGAGTCCTAACGTGCCAGCGAACGCGCCTGCCCGGCACCGGCCGTCTGCTGATCCGCAGAAGCCCCGACGGCAGCGAGACCTACTACGGCACCTGGTACGCCAACGGCCGCCGCCTCAAGCGCAGAATCGGCCCCAGGCGCGGCCGCAACGAGCGCGCCGGCGGCCTCACCGAACGCCAGGCCGAGGACAAGCTGCGCAGACTGATCGCCGACACCGAGGTCCAGGCGCCGGTCAGCGACCGCATGACGATCGTCGACCTCGGCGCGCTCTACATCAGGAACGCCGAGCGCCGCGGACGCAAGAAGGGCACGCTGCTGGACATAGACAGCGACATCCGCGTCCACCTCGAACCGTTCTTCGGCAGACGGCCGATCGACACGTTCGACTACAACGGCGTGATCGACCTGATGGGCGCCCTGGAGCGCAAGGACCTCGCGCCCAAAGACGATCCGCGACATACTCCCCACGCTCTCGGCGCTGTTCAACTTCGCCATCGCCCCGCAGCGCAGATCGCGCACACCAACCCCTGCACCGGCGTCGAGATGCCCGCCGTCCCCGACCCGCAGGAAGTCCGCTTCCTCACGCTCGAGGAGATCGACCAGATGCTCGCCGCCGTCCGGCCCGGCATGTTCGAGCACATCGACCGGCCGATGTTCATGGCCGCCGTCATGACCGGCATGCGCAAGGGCGAGCTCGTCGCGCTGCGCTGGAGAGACGTCGACTTCCACGCCGCCCGCATCTGCGTGCGCCGCAACTACTCCTGCGGTGAGTTCGGCACCCCCAAGACCCGCCGCTCCACCCGCTCGATCCCGATGACCGCCGAGCTCGCCCACGCGCTCCTCGCCCTGCGCGCGATCTCACGCTGGTGCAGACCCGACGACCTCGTTTTCGCCCACCCCGAGCACGGCGGCGTCATCCCCAAGGCCAACATCGCCCGCCGCTTCCGCGCCGCGCTCAAAGCCGGCGGCGTCGACGAGAGCCATCGCTTCCACGACCTGCGCCACACCTTCGGCACCCATATGGCCGCCGCCGCGGTCCCCATGCGCACTCTCCAAGAATGGATGGGCCACCGCGACCTGACGACCACCCAGCGCTACGCCGACTACGCCCCGAGCGCCCACGAAGGCGAGATGGTCGCTGCGGCGTTCGCGCGTTCTGAGCCGGTTGCGTGAAGGTAGGACCGCGTCGTCGCTTACGCCGCCAACTCCCCGCACCCGCGCCGAATCTCGGCGTTCCTTCCTGCGAGCGCATGGCCCAGGCAGAATTTCCGCACGCTGTGCAGTGAAGCAATGTATGAAGTTCTCCGAGATCGTCCGAGAGCCGGACCAGGTCGTCCTTACCGAGGCTTGCGCCGTCGTCTCGACGGTGGACTCCGAAGTTCACCATGTATGACGCCGCTTCCATACGTACGAGTACCGCGAGTCTGTCTGGCTTCCAACCGCGTCTTTTCAGCCCGGACTTCAACGCTTGGACCAGTTCGATAGCTCCGTGTCGACCGTATGGGTCGAAGCGTACCTTGAGGCACAGTCTTTCAAGTGGGACCTTTACGCCTTCCTCCAGGGCGTGCCGGGCAATGCCCGAGAGCTGGGAAGCAGCATCCCCGGCATCCAGCCGTTCCCGAAGCTGTTGGCGGGGATCGCCGTGACTGAGCACAGGGCCTCCCGCGGGCGTCCACTGGACGATCTCTTTCGCCGGCACTCTCGGGAGGTACTTTCGCAGCACGTCGTAGAAGGCGCGATCATGCGTGAGCACGATCAGTTGCCAGTCGGAGAACTCCTCTTGCAGGAGGCGTGCCAGCCCTTGTCGGTGATCGGCGTCGAAGGCATTGACCACATCGTCAAGCACGAGAGTTCGCCACCTGTGGTTATCGGTCTTGGTCCTCGCCAGCATGAGAGCGAGGCCGAGGCCGTTCAGCTGAGACTCACTCATGATCCTCTGCGGAGGTGTCACGTGATGCTCGCCATCGAACGTCAGATGGAACTCGACCTGTCCTGATCGACTGGGCTTATACCGAAGGCGCACATTCGAGTAGTGCGAACCTCGAACGAGCTGCCCGTAGTAGTAAGCCGCAAGCCTGCTGACGCGCTCGATCGCGTCAGAGATCGTCTGCTCGACAGCTGCGTCTGCAATCTCCAGCGTCCGTGAAAGCGCGGTGGAGACCGCCTTGGCGGCACGCTCTGCGTTTCGCGCATCCCGTACACGCTTTGATTGTTCGCCGAGTCCGTCGAGAGCGACGAGCGCCGCCGTCCGGGATTCAAGTCCCGTGATACGAGCAGCGTTGATCAACGGCGGCATCAGGTCCGAGAGTCGAATCGTCGGACGAACTGGTGCTGGCCGCTGCTGTTCAATCGCCTGCTTGATCTCCGCGGCGTACGACTCGACCTCGGCGCTCGCGTCGGTCAACGGCACGGCGTCGGGCCATCCTCCCTCGGGAGGGTCCGAGAGTACGTCCTTCAATGCAAGCCCGAGCGATTCGTAGGCTTCTCGTTGCGTCTCAAGATGGGTCCGCGCATCCTCCAGCCCCCGGCGAGCGGCCGCGAGCTTCAGGAGCCGATCTCTCACGTGTTGATGAAGGTGTTCGGCGTCCACGGCCTGCCCACACACTGGGCACTCGTCGGACGGGAACTTCCCGATCGCGCTATCCGCTGCTTGAAGCAACGAGGCGATTGCGTCAGCTCTTGTCGCCTGTTCGTCGCCGACCACGACGTTGTACACCAGGGCGCTGTCTTCATCAGGAAGACTCGCGAGCGTGCGGACGAGAGCGTCAGCGCGCATCGGACGGAGGTTGGAGACGGACGGATTGAACTCCCCAAGCTGCAGTCTCAGCAGCTGAGAGGGCTCGGTGATTGGTGTGGGAAGCTGAGCTTGACGCCGCAGCTCCTCGGCGTGTGTGACCAGCGCTGCCCCGTTGCATCGTGCCTGGAGAAGACTCCATTCCGCTTGGGAGTGCCGAGCAGCGTCTTTGGTGCGATCTTCAGCTGCGTTGCATGCTGTCGCAAGCGTCTGCCGAAACGTGCCCAACTGTTCATACCCAAAGAGTCCGAGAAGCTCTCTGCGCTTTTCACCAGCGGTCTTGCGGATGAAATCGGCGATCGTCTGGTGACGAATGATCGTGACCGGTGCCGGTGAGGGGAGTGGCGCACTTATCGGGCCAGCAGCTTCGATGGGTTGCGACCCCCCTTCACGCACGATGACGCGGCGCAACGCGGCCCCGTCGGTGGGAACGACTGTGATGCGCCCTTCAGTCGACTTCACGTGGACAGTTGCAGCCACTCCGCACAGTTCGCGACGAAGGGATGCAAGCTCGCCGCTCTCCCACACTTCGAGGGCGTCGGGAAGCGTCGACTTTCCAAACCCGTTCGGGCCGAGCAGAAAGAGCCCATCGCTCGCCAGATCGAGTTCGAGTCTTCCTGCGACGCCGCGAAAGTCCTCGATCAGGAGGCGTCTGATTGTCGTGAAAGTCAAACTCTCGGGATGTCTGTCGGACGAGAGCGGGCATCATCGGCGACGCTCGTAAGACCTCTTGGAGTCCAGGAGCCTCTTGCATGCGCCTCGGCGAGTGCAGCCGAGATCAGCGACGCCGTTTCATCACCGGCAGCCGATTCGAAGATGGACGCGATGACCTCGTCGCAAGTCGGCGGGTCGGGCGAGTCTTTGGGTACGTCGGCCACTAGACCACGATAAGCAGTTTGTCGGACGGTTTGCGGCGCCGCAGCGCGGGACTTCGCCGTCGGGCAGGGCTTTTCGCGTTTCCGAGAGGCCGGGGGGTGTGTTTTTCTGCAGCCGGCGTGCGGACCCGGCGCCCGTGAGGCGGGCGGGCTCTGTACGGGTCCTGACGCCGGAGAGGCCGCTCGGGCGCTGGCGCGGGCAGACTCATCCCTGGGGCCGGACCCGTCGCCGACCTGGACGTTGCTGAGCCGGATCGCCGTGATCGTCAGCGAGAAGGCCGCGTCGCCTGAGACGGCCGGGTGAGAGCGCGGCGCGGAGCGGCGCGCCGCGGGTGACCAGGGTCGCCAGGCGGCGGCCGGCAACGCCGGCGAGGTCGTCTTCGGCGACGAGCCCATCCAGCACGGAGCGGTCGCCGCGCGTCACGCCCGACCAGCCGGACCCGGTTCCCACGTGGTCAAGCGCCGGCGCGCCAGCCAAAATACGGTTCACACCCCCGAGTTGAGGAGCCTGCGCACCGATGCCGAACCGTCTGTGGGATCACGTCCGCCGTCAACCGATCGCGCTGCTGGCGCTGTTCGTCGCGCTGGGCGGCACGTCGTACGCCGCCGCAGGCGGCGGCGCGAAGCGCAGCGGCGTTGAAACGCAGCGCATGTACGCCTGCGTCACCGCGGAGCACAGAACGCTGAACCTCACGACGGCGGGCGGGCGCTGCCCCTCGGGCCAGCGGAAGGTGTCGTGGCAGATCCAGTCCGGTGCCGACCTCGGGGGGAGACGCGGACCGGCCGGCAGACGCGGCGCGCGCGGCGAGGCCGGCGCGCCGGGCGCCCGCGGTGAGAACGGCGCGCCGGGGGCGCGGGGCGAGAACGGACCTGCCGGAGCGCGGGGCGAGAACGGGCCCGGCGGAGCGCCTGGAGAGGCCGGGCCGGCCGGTGAGCGGGGCGAGACCGGTGCCACCGGCGCGACCGGTACGGCTGGCGCGACCGGCCCGCAAGGAACCGCCGGCGAGGTCGACCAGACGACGCTCGACGCAATCGACACGCGCCTCGACGCGCTCGAGGTGGGGCATGCCAACCTGCAGGCGCGCGCGGACGATCAGGACCAGGCGATCGAGACCACCATCGACGGGTTGACCAGTCTCACCCTGGCCCACCAAGACCTGACGCAGCGCGTCGAGGCGCTCGAAGCGCTGCTCTAGGGCGTCTCGCGCATGAGCGACACGCTGACGTTCTCCGGGATGAACGTGCGGATCGACAACGGCGCTGGGTCCACAAGGGGAGCAACGGGCTCGGCAACCTGATCATCGGCTACAACGAGAACTCGGGGCAGCAGGCCGGCTCGCACAACCTCGGGTTCGGGACGGGGCAGACGTTCACGTCCTACGGCGGGATCGTCGCCGGCGGGAACGACAACGTCGCCTCCAGCGGTCACCGTTGCTGCACGCGGCGACGACCCGCCCCGCCCTACCGCTCGCTGTCCAGCATTCTCATCCCTGCCGCGTTGTATCGGTCGCCGCGGCCGGCGCCGGCGGGGATCGCCTGCTCGATCCGGGCAAGGGCGTCAGGGGTCAGCTCCAACGCGAGCGCGCCGAGCGACTCGTGGAGGCGCTCGCGGCGGCGGGCGCCGACGAGCGGGACGATCTCCTCGCCCCGCGACAGCACCCACGCGATCGCGAGTTGAGCGACGGTCGCGCCGCGCTCGTCAGCCGCCGCGCGCAATGCCTCGACCAGGGCCAAGTTGTGCTCGAGGTTCTCGCCCCGAAAGCGGGGATTGCCGGCGCGGAAGTCCGTCGGCCCGACTCTGCGCTGCGCCGACCAGTGGCCGCTCAGCAGGCCGCGCGTCAGGACGCCGTACGCGGTTATGCCGATCCCCAGCTCGCGCAGCGTCGGCAGGATCTCGGCTTCGATCCCGCGGGCGAGCAGCGAGTACTCGATCTGCAGGTCGGCGATCGGGTGGACGGCCGCGGCGCGGCGGATCGTCTCCGGGCCCGTCTCAGAGAGGCCGACGTGGCGGACGTACCCGGCGCTGACCATCTCGCCGATCGCTCCGACCGTCTCCTCGATCGGCACCTTCGGGTCCAGGCGCGACAGACGGTAGATGTCTACGTAGTCGGTGCTGAGCCGGCGCAGCGTGTACGCGAGCGAGGTCTTGACCGCGTTCATGCTGCCGTCGATGCCGAGCATCGCACCGCTGGGGTCTCTCTGGCCGCCGAACTTGACGGAGATCTGGACGCTACCGCGGTCGCGCCCCTTCAGCGCCTCGGCGATCAGTAGCTCGTTGTGCCCCATGCCGTAGAAGTCGCCGGTGTCGATCAGCGTCACCCCGGCGTCGAGCGCGGCGTGGATCGTCGCGATCGATTCCGTCCGGTCGGCGTCGCCGTAGAAGTCGGACATCCCCATCGCGCCGAGGCCGATCGCCGAGACGCTCGGGCCCGCTCTCCCGAGCTGTCGCGTCATCATGGTGGGCGTGTTGTCGAACGTTGAAGGCATGCTGTGATCATCGATCGGCTGGCGCCCTGTGTGAAACGCGCATCGGGCGTAAACCAACGCCTGCGCGACGTGGGTCGCGATGCCTGAGCTGCGCCAGCTACGTGCCTTCCTCGCGGTCGCGCAGGAACTCAACTTTACGCGTGCCGCGCAGCAGCTGCACATCGGCCAGCAAGCCGTCTCCAAGACGGTCGCCCAGCTCGAGCGCGAGCTCGGCGTCGAGCTGCTCGAGCGCACGACGCGCGAGGTTCGTCTGACCCCGGCAGGCGCTGCCCTGGTGGAGCGAGGCCGTGGCGCGCTGGCTGCGGTCGACGACGCTTTCGCGCATGCGCAAAAGGTCGGCGGCGGGCTGACCGGGACGGTCACGGTCGCGATCTCGCCGGCAGTCGGCGACAGTGTGCGCGCGGAGGTTGTCGAGGCGCTGCGCGCCGGCTCGCCGGAGTTGACCGTGCAGTTGACGGAGGGCCGCCCGTCGCGGCTCGCCGAGCAGCTGCGCAGGCGGCAGGTCGACTGTGCGGTCGTGCGCAGCTACGCCGGCTCGCCTGAGGTTGACAGCGTCGCGCTGCCGCCGACGCCGGCCGTCCTGTACGTCCCCGCCAGCCACCCGCTCGCCGCGCTCGGCGAGGTGCCGATCGCGCGGTTGGACGGCATGAGGCTGCTCGTCTTCAACCCGCCCGGCAGCCCCTTCACCGACATCGTGCTCGTGCGGCTCGCGGCCGGCGGGGCGACCGTCGAGCCGGTCGAGGCGCGCGTGATCGGCGGCCATATCGCCGAGCAGCTGGCCGAGCACGACGCCGTCATCCTGCTCCCGCGCGGCTGGGGCGCAGGGGACGGCCTCGTCGAGCTCCCGCTCGCCGAAGCGGTGTCGCTGCCGCTCCTGCTGCTGTGGGCGGCGGGAATGCAGCCGGTCGCGGTCAGGCGGCTGCGCGAGCGGATGTCCGAGACGAGCTGATGCGCGAGCTGCGCTCCGCCCGCGGCGCGATCGCGTAGCGGCTGTACTCGACCCATGAGCCCGCGTCGATCAGGTCCTCGACGTTCTCGCACGCGGTCCGCCCGCCACGTGCTTTGCGCTTCTCGACCGCTTCCGGCCGCGCCGCGTCCTCGGTCAGTGCGCGACGGCGCGCGAGCTCCGTGAGCTCGTCACGGGTCGTCTCATCGGCGCCCATGCGGGCGGACGTCAGCCGGCTGGGGTTCCCGCGGGGAGCGCTTCTTCGAGCCCGTCACGGTGACGGACTTCGTCTTCTTCGCGGCGACACCACCGGTCGGGGTGAACGAGACGCTGATCGAGACCTTCGCCTTCTTGAGCTTCTTCAGCGCCGCCTTCGCCTTCTTGCCGGGCGTCAATGTCGCCTTTGCCGTGCCCGCCTTCTTCGCGGTGACGGTCTTCGTCTCGGCGTAGGCGACCCTCTTCTTGCCCTGCTTGATCGTCGTCGTGACCTTGGCCTTGCCCCTCCCCGGGAGCGAGAGCGTCAGCGTGATCTGCGTCTTCTTGCTGACCTTCGCGCTCTTGATCGCGAACGCGTTGCTCGGCACGGCCCGCGCAACGGCCTTCGGCACGCCGTCGCCGCTCAGCGCGACGGCGTTCGGCACGCCGCCCAGCGTCACGACCGCGTTTGCCGAGCGCGTGCCGGCCGCCGTCGGCGCGAAGGAGAACGTGACGGTGCACGTCCCGCCGGGGGCGAGCGTCGCGTCGCACGCCGTGCTCGAGCGGAAGTCGGTGCCGAGGCCGGTGATCGTCGTGTCGAGGGCCTTCGTCTGGCCGGAGACGTTGACGACGACGACCGACTGACCGGCGCTCGTCGTGCCGATCGTCGTCGCCGGGAACGTGAGCGAGCCCGGCGTGACGAGGAAGCCGGTCGACACGGCGCCGCTGAGCGCGATCGTGTGTGCGCGCCCGGCGAGCTCGATCGTCGCGCTGCCGGTCTTGTCGCCGGCGCTCGTCGGGTGGAAGACGTAGGACGTCGTGCAACTGGCACCCGGCGCGAGCGTCGCGCCGCAGGTCGTGCCGACCCCGAACTCGCTGGCCGGCGACGGCGCGGGCGCCGACGCGTAGAGGGAGAGCCAGCGGCCGGCGGTGTTCGTCGCCGTCACCGTCTGAGGGAGGCTCGTTGGGCCGACCGACGTCGTCGGGAACGCGAGGCTCGTCGGGCTGACGGACACGTCGTCGGGGAGCAACGTCGTCCCGGGCGAGGAGAGCACGCCGGTCAGGGCAGGGACCGATCCGGGCACGGCCTGGACCGGGTAGTGGCCGGCGGGCTGGTAGCCGTCGCCGAGCTGGCCCATCGAGCCGTCGCCGATGCACGTCACGTGGCCGGAGGACGCGGTGCAACCGTCGGACGTGGTGTCGACCGGGAAGCTGGTCGAGCCGGTGTTCGTCGGCACGAGCTCCTGGTTGTTGGGGTCGGGGATGGCGGGGTCGGGGTTGAGCCCCCAGCACCAGACGTCGCCGCCTGCGCGCTTCGCGCAGGTGCGGTTGCCGCCGACGGAGGCCTGCAGCGCCGTCGCATCGGTGATGCCGGTCGATACGGCGGTCGTCGGCGAGTCAGTCGTCGAGCCGTTCCCGAGGAACCCCCAATAGTTTGCGCCCCAGCACACGACGGTCCCGGCGCCCTCGATCGCGCACATGTGCTGCGAACCGCCGACGACGTCGGTTGCGTTTGCCGTGCCCGTCACGCCCGCGGCGGTGCTGCCGAAGCTCTCGCCCCAGCAGGAGATCGAGCCGGAGACGAGGATCGCGCAGGCCGTGTTGTCCATTGTGGCGACCTTGGTCGCCGAGACCGACGTGACGGTCGTCGGCGTCAGGCTGCCGTCGGTGGCGCCGTTGCCGATCTGCCCGTAGATCCCGAGGCCCCAGCACTTCACCGAGTTATCGGTCAGCAGTGCGCACGCGTGCAACCAGCCGACCGCCACGCCGGTTGCGGTCGAGATCCCGGTGACCGGGCCCGGGAAGGGTCGCTGGCTGACGGCCGAGCCGTCGCCGAGCTCGCCGAGGTCGTTGTCACCCCAGCAGGACACGCCGCCGCCGCTCCGCACCGCGCACCGCGTTGCACCGCGTCCGGAGACCGCAGTCGCGTCAGTGATGCCGCTCACGGTCACCGGCGTCGCGGAGCCGCTCGACGTGCCGGTCCCCATGAGGCCCTGCTTGTTGTCGCCCCAGCACTGGAGCGAGCCGTCGCCGAGGCGGGCGCACGACGCGGTCGAGCCGGCGGCGATGTCGGTCGCGCCATTCAGGCCGGACACCGCGACCGGGGTGCTGTCGACCAGGGTGCCCTGGCCGAGTTGGCCGGACGTACCGTCGCCCCAGCAGGTCGCGCCGCCGCCGCTGCGCAGCACGCAGACGTGCCGGTCGGCGACGGCGACCCGGGTGGCGTCGGCGATCCCGGGGATCGTGACTTGTTTGACGCTCGAGTCGTATGGCTGGCCGAATTCGCCCGAGAAGCCGCGCCCCCAGCAGGTCACGTGTCCCGTGCTGCGCACCGCGCAGATGTTCTCGCCTCCGGAGCTGACGGAGACCGCATCGGTCAGGTCTGACGGCACGGCCGCGTACTGCTTGCCCCAGCAGGAGACCTTCCCGCCGCGCGCGATGACGCATGAGTTCGAGTCGCCGCTCGTCACCGCGATCGCGTCCGTGACGTGGTTGCCGTCGTGGTCCGCGCCGCCGAGCTGGTCGTTCCCGGTGTTGCCCCAGCACGAGACGGTGCCGCCGGCGCGGATCGCGCACGAGGACAGCGTGCCGGTCCCGATGGCGACCGCGTCGCTGGGGCTGCCGGTCGGGACTGACGGCGTGCCTCCCGCCGTCCAGCAGACGACGCTGCCCGGCGCGCGGACCGCGCACGTGCTCGTTCCGTGCCCCGAGATGTCGACCGCGTCGCTCAGCCCGGGAACCATGGTCGGGGTCGGGATCGAGCCGTCGTCACCCCAGCACGAGACGGTGCCATTCGCCTGGATGGCGCACGTCTGCGGATCGTTGTCGTCGGTGCCGACCGAGATCGTGCTGGCCGAGGCCGACGACGCGAAGGCGAGGGCCGCGACGACGAGGACGCTCGCAGGAAGGATGACGCGGAGGCTGAGCCGGATGGGCATCCCGCTCGATACCCACCGCCGCTGGCCGCTCGTCGCGAACGTTCCAGCGGCAGAGAGCGTGTGTTTGCGGTTCATGAGTTGACTTCCATGGGATAGGCGAGTCCCGATAGCTGCCAAACAGAGCAGCGCGATGGCACCGCGTGCTGTCGCGACAAGCCGCAGCCGCTACGTGGAACTGATGGACGGGCCCTCGGCGCCGAAGACAGCGATACTGCACCTTACAGTATCGCTGCGTTTGCTACGTCAGGAGCCGCGGGCCGTGTCGGGCCAGGTTTCGACCTCGGCCAGCGCCCATGTCGCCCATTCGGCGAGGTGGGTGAAGTGTCCGATCATGAACGCGCTTGACAGCTTGAACAGGTGCTGGCGCTCGGGGAAGGAGCCGCCGCCGGTCGCGCGGATGTGCTCGTCGCGCCGCTCGAACGCCTGCCTTGCCTCGGTCGCCTGGTCGATCACGTGCTGCAGGGTTCGCTTCAGGTCCTCGAGGCTGCCCTGGTCGGCGAGCACGACGTGGATCATCGCCTCGAACTCCAACGACGGCGGCCTGGCGTCGCGCTCCAGCCAGCGCCGCAGCTCCTCGCGCCCGGCCGGGGTGATCGAGTACACCGTCCGGCCGCGTCTCCCCGTGTGTTGCTGAACGGCCGTCAGCAGCCCGAGCTCGACGAGCAGCTTGGGGGCGTTGTAGAGCTGGCGGCTGGCTCGCGGCCAGACGTCGGTGACTCCCTTGGCGATCTGCTCGGCGAGCTCATACGCCGACCAGTCTCGCGACGTGAGCATCCCGAGGATCAGATACGAGGTGGTGGTGAGCTGCGCCAAACGGCCTCGATCTTTCCACATGGCCTCCCCGGCGCTCGCTGCAGTGGCTGGCCGATGACGGTGGATGGCGGCCTGCTCGCGCGGTGGGTGACGCCGCGCAGGCACGCGGGCGCGCGGGTCCCATTGCGGGTTCCATTCTGCCCGGCCCTGAGCGCGTCCAGGTGACCTGAGCGCCCGTCAGGACGGGTAATACCGCTTCACGAAACCCACGCTGGCGGCTCGGAGGAGACGTGCCGCTGTCGGAGCTGTTCGCCCTCTATGAGCGCCGCCGCGCGGAGCTGCGCTAATGGCTCGCGGCAGACTCCACACCACGACCGTCCGCTTCGACGCGGACACCTGGACGGAGATCGTCGCCGAGTCCGACCGCCTCGGCATCGCGCACGCGAGCGAGGAGCTGTCGGACTACATGCTCGCCAGCCGGGCGCGGGACCTGCTGGAGCACATCGCGGCGCCGCTGTCGATCGCGGGCGTCGAGATCGCAAGCGGCCCCGGCGTCGAGAGTGTTTGGCCGGATGTTGAGCGGACCGTTGCGTCCGCGCTGGAGGCGCTCGGCATTCGCAGCAGTCCGGCTCGTCACCCGTCCCGGACGGTGCCGGCGGTTCCGCGACGTGTGGGCGCGCCTGACTCTTCTCCCTCGATCGAATCGCTGAGAGGTGTTGTGGTAGATGGGAGGCTTGGCGTTCGAAGGCCGTGTAGGTTCCAATGCAGGTTCCGCCTGCCCTGCTTCGAGCAGCCAGATGCGTACGAAGCTGCTGTCGTGCCTCTTGTCGCCTCAGGCGCGGCGTGCGCTCTGCGTCGCTCGGTCGGATGCTGCCTGCAGCAGCGCGACCGCCAGCGGATGCGCTTGTCCCGGCTGTGAGCTGAGCTGCGGCACGAACAGCGTTGCGACGTACATCGGGTGGTCGGGGAGCTCGACGATCCGGGCCTCCCCATCCTGATCGCTGCCGACGATGCGCAGCCCGGCGTCGTGGAGCGCGTCCTGGTAATCGGGGTTGAGGCCGAAGTTGCAGTAGTACTGCTCGGTCGCTTCGAGCTTGCCGTAGAGATCGCTGACCCGCGAGCCCGGGACGAGCCGGACGCTCATCGTGCGCCCGGCGAGCGAGCAGCTCAGCGGCGAGACAACCAGGCGGGAGGCGTACGGGTCGTACTCGGCGTGCTGCGCGTCCTCGATCTCGAGGACGTTACGGGCGAACTCGATCACCATGTGCTGGAAGCCTCCGCACGTCCCGAGCAGCGGCCACCCGCGCTCGCGCGCCAGCCGGACCGCTCGAAGGGCGCCGTCGAGCGAGCGGTAGGGGCTGCCCGGCGCGCACCACAGCGCATCGTGTCGTTCGAGCGCCGCGGGCTCGATGTCAAGGAGCTCTGGGGTGGGGAGCCAGTGCACCTCGATCTCGACTGACAAGGCCGCGGCGGCGTGCTCCAACGCCGCACTGGTCGCGGGGTGAGGCGGGAACTCTGGGTTGAAGTCCCCGATCACGCCGATCAGGAGCTTCATGACAGCCCCAGCAAACGTCCGACGATCTCTTTCATTGACCGGTGCTCTCGCGCTCTGCTCTACCTGCACGAGCACGGCGTCGACCTGCCCCGCCAGCACGCTGACGGGGTCGGCGTTGACTGTGACGAGCTGTGCGCCGCGATCGTCTGCGGCACGCCCTTCCAGAGCAGGTTGGCGCAGCACAGTTCGACAGAC
The DNA here is from genome assembly GCA_036499225.1 of Conexibacter sp. Taxonomy (GTDB): domain Bacteria; phylum Actinomycetota; class Thermoleophilia; order Solirubrobacterales; family Solirubrobacteraceae; genus Conexibacter. Next base: position 12,791 of record DASYEC010000021.1, on the reverse strand, counting down.
GTCCGCGTATAATCTTGGGCTGCCTCGCTGGCGACGGGTTCGACAGAGCGAGCAGCGCCATAGTCCGTCCGAAGTCGCCGACGTGGCACTTGAACGCGCTTGAGCCGGACAATTTTCGAATCGAGGATGTCATGTCCAGACCTGAGGGATTTGCGGGAAGCGACGGTGACCGCATCAATGCCGCCGACATCCCGGAGGCCGTGACGCGAGCACCATTCACCTACGCCGATGGCGCGACGCAGGTGTTCACTCGCGACGGGCGCACCACGTACACCGAGAAGGGGCGCCAAACATCCGGAGAGTGGAGCGTAGACGATCAAGGGCGGTTCTCGTCGTTCTGGCCACCCAGCTACCGCGCCACCTACGACGTCTCGTGGGTCACAGGTCCCGATGGCGACGTCGTCGGCATCAGGTTTACCGAAGTGAATCGAGGAGACACGTTCGAGGGACGATTCACTCCTGGAGCCGCCTGACTCGCTGGATGATCCCGGCATCGGTGTCGGCGCCGGACACCGCCTGAAGGGAGCCGCGGAAGCGGCTCAACCCGTCGGGCCCGGCATCGCGCCCTCGGCAAGCTTGATCCGCGTCCAGACGTTCATGTTGACGACGACGGCGACGATCTCGAGCATCTCTTCCGGGCTGAAGTGCTGCGCGAGCGCGTCGTGGAAGCGCTGGAACGCCACGTCCCGATCGGTGTCGGCGACGCGAGTGAGCGCCTCGGCATAGCGGAGCGCCGCCTGCTCAGCCTCGGAGTGAAACTCGGTCTCCCACCACGCCGTCAGAGTGTCGATCTTTGCCCGGGGGATACCCGCCTTCCGTGCCTCCTCGTAGTGCAAGTTGAGGCAGTACGTGCAGTTGTTGAGCTGCGAAACCCGCAAGCGCAGCAGCTGGGCGAGGCCGCGGTCGATCCCCAGATCCGCTCTGTAGCCGAACGCATCCGCGCCCATCCGGGCCATGCCCATCAGCGCTTCATTCCGGCTCGCATCGAGCCGACGCTTGGCGATCTGGACATCGTCAGCCATCTCGGTTCCTTTCGGTGCTCATCGTTCCTTGCCCGCGCGCTCTCCGTCCAAGCCTTGCACGAGTTCGGCTGTAGCGAGATTCCCCGTGGTGGTGCCCCGGATATGCCGGAGGCGGCTTCAAGGCCGCGGTCAGTCAGGCCGGCGCGACTACGGCGAGCCCGTGCTCGCGTGCGCCTTCGGCGAGTCGTGCGTCGAACGTCATGATCGACGTGATGTGCCGTTCGGCGGCAAGTTGGAGCGCGGTTGCAAGGTGGATCGCGTCGAGCGTTGCGACCGAAGCGGGTGTGACCGCCTGGGCGGCCGAGAGGGTCGTGTCGTCCATCGGCACGAGTGCCACGCCGGCGAGCCATGCCTCGATCTCCTCACGGGGGATGCCGGCTCGCAGGCCCAGGCGGTGCAACTCGATCCGGAGCAGGCGGCTGGAGATGAAAGCGTCGAACGCGGTCATCGCGGCGCCGATCGCCTCGGCGTCGGGCTCGTCGAGCACGACGCGACCGAGCGCGCTCGTATCCAGATAAACGCCTGCCACGGGCGCTACGCCCGCTCGGCGCGGCCGTCTGCGAGCAGCGCGTCGGTCGTGCCGGATGGCGTCCGGCGTCGGGACCGGTGCTCGACGAGGTCGGCCAAGCTGGCGCTCGGGAGCGTGGCACCGCGCTCAGCGGCGAGCGCGGCGTACCCCCGCGGGACCTTCTCGCCCGCTGGCGAGAGGCGTGCCACCACGCGGCCGTGCTCGGTGACGTCGAGTGACGCACCCTCCTTGACCCGCTCCAGGTAGCGGCTCAGGTTCTGACGCAGCTCGCGTACTCCGACGGTCGCCATTGTGCGTCGACCGTAGCACAACGGTCCCCGGGGTCGGTCGGCTCGGCGACGCCGGCCGGCTGGTCGATCACGCCGCTGTATGACCGAAAACCAACGCATCGGCTCTGGCGTGTGGGATACTCGCCTGCGGTGACCGCCTGCCTGGGGGCATCGCGGCGCCGGAGGATCGCAACGGCAATCCGAGAGCAGAAAGGACATCCGGTGACCGACGAGGATCCGCATGGCCCCGCGATCTTTTGCTACGACGGCTCCGAGAGCGCGGCGCGCGCGATCCGGCTGGCGCGTCCTGTCCTCGGAGACAGGCACCCGGCGGTCGTGCTGTTCGTGCACACGCCGACGGAGCGCTCGCTCGGCGGGCTCGGAAGAGGGCCGGACGCGCCGATCCTCGGCGCCGCCGACGCGGAGGCGATCGTCGAGCGCGGTGTCGCGCTCGCGCGCGAGGCGGGCTTCGAGGCCGAGGGTTTGCAGGTCGCGGCGGACCGTAAGACGGCCGAGGTCATCGCCGACGTGGCCCAGCGGCGTGACGCCGACGTGATCGTGATGGGCCAGCGCGGACGCTCCGGCGTCGCCTCTACCCTGCTGGGCAGCGTCTCGCGGGACGTGATCAACTCGTTTCACCGACCGGTTCTCGTCGTCTAAGCGGATCGGCAGGCGCACGTGACGCTCGCAGCGCGCGCGATCACCTCGGTGTGCGCAGGCAGCTGCGCCTCTCCTACGAGGCGTGGCACTTCGCTCATGCACTGCTTGCGACCGTCCTGATCGTCGGCGCGGTCGGGCACATCTACTTCGTCGGTCCTGACCCGATGATGGACGCGCTCGGGCGGCCCCGTCAGAGCGCTGCGCGTGGAAGCCGTCGGCCTGCCTCGCTCACCCGCGCGCTTGCGCGCCCGCTCGGTCAAGACGCTCGATGCCTTGACTACGCTCAAGAACAGTTTTTCGCAGCCTGACGTGTTCCTCGAAGCCGCAAGACACAGTGCGGCCCAGGCGGGTTCTTTGCTCGACTTCGTTCATGCCGCGCTCCCGGTGAGCGTTTACTTCCGTGCTGGCGCGGCCCGCGAGCACCCAGGACGGGACGGCTTGGAGCGGGTGCGATGAGCGACACTGATTACGACCCGTCGCCGCTGCCGCTGGCGCGCGCCGTCGACGAGTTCGCGCTCACAGCGGTCCTGCTGTTCACGGTGGTGAGCGCTATCCGATGGCTGCAGGACTCCGGCTCGCCCCTCTACCTCAGCGATCGGAACACCGCCTTCGTGGTCGTCGGGGTGATCAGCGGAGCGGCGCTTGGCGCTTTGATGGTGTCCCCGCCCGGCCGCCGCAGCGGCGGGCACATGAACCCCGCGGTGACCGTAGCGCTGTGGCTCATGGACGTGTTCCCCGGGCGCAGCGTCGCACCCTACGCCGTAGCCCAGCTGGCGGGATCCGTCGTCGGGGTGGGGCTGGCACGCCTGGTTTGGGGACGGGCCGTCTCAATGCCGCACGTCGCGTACGCGGCGATCCAGCCGGCTGCCAGCTGGCATTCGGCGGCGGTCTTCCTCGCAGAGGCCGGGTGTCTGATCGGGTTGTCCCTGGTAATCGGGTTCTTCCTGGCCCACCCCGCCTTCGCGCGCTTGCTTCCGTGCACCATCGGCACGGCGATCGCCGTGATCATCATCTTTCTCGGTCCGCGCAGCGGCGGCTCGGTCAACCCGTCTCGCCAGTTTGGGCCTGCCGTGATCTCAGGACGGACGCTCGATCTGTGGATCTATCTGGTCGCGCCGATCCTGGGCGCCGTGCTGGGGGCATCGGTCCACCACCTGCTCATCCGGCGGTTCCACACGCGTCGGCCGTTGACCTACAAGCTGGCGGGCGACAGCGCGTCCCGCCGCGCTAGGACGACAGTGAGCGAACGCTGAGCCCTCGCCACCGTTTTCCTCCAATCCCACCCACGTAGAAAGTCTCGGAGCTTCTTATGTCATTTCAGATCCTTGGTGCCGCGCACACGGGAATCACGGTCGCCGACCTCGAACGGTCACTCTCTTTTTGGCGGGACGTCCTCGGGTTCAAGGTCGTCCTGCGCGACGTTGTGACCGGCGAGACGCTTGAGCGCATCACGGGCGTCCGTGGAGGCTCCATGTCGCTCGCCCTCCTTGACGTTCCCGGCGGCGGAGGCCAAATCGAGCTGGCGGAGTACACCGATCCGGCTGAGCGAGGGCATTTCCGGCCAAACCCGGAGGATGTCGGCTCGCAGCACGTCGCGTTGTTCGTGGACGACATCGAGGCGGTGCTGCAGCACGCCGCCGCAGCCGGATGGCGTAGCAACGGAACGCCGCAGGTCATGACGGACGGCCCGGCAAAGGGGACCACCTTCCTGTACATGACCGACCCCGACGGCACCATCGTGGAACTCGTCCAAGCCGCCTCCTGACAGCACGCGACGACAGGGCCGGGCGTGCGCCGGGGGCCGTTTCGGCCCCCGGTCAAGTCGGTCGGACGCGCATGACATAGCGCGCCCGTGAGGGACGTGTGTCGCCTGCGTTCTCCACTTAAAAGGGGAAGGGCCGTCCGTAGCGACGCGCCATCGCGGGGAGCGGCGCAGCTCGGTCGACCCGATGGGATTGGGAGCCATCCGTTTGGGTATCGTCGACCCAGTCGGCCGCAGGGCGCACGCCTTCGGTCCCCGGCCTGCTTCTGGAACAGCGCGACGATTGCGCGGACTTGCAGCAACACCCGTCGTTCGCGTTGGCGAACGCTAAACAAGTGGAAAGGGATTTCCTGTGACCATCACCAAACGTGTCGGCGCGTGCTTGGCCGCCGGTGCCGCGCTTACCGCCGCGATCGGCTACGGCACTTCGCACAGCCCTGCTGCGGCGAGTGCTTCCAGCGGCGCTTCGACGACCGCCGCGGCCATGCACCATCCTGTCGAGAGCCTCGAGCCCCTGCTTGCACAAAGACTGCCTAATGTGAAGGGCAAGTCGTTCACGGCGGCGGTCGTCAACTTCCCGCCCGGCGCCAGAGCGCTGCCGCATCGACATGGCGAGGCGTTCGTGTTCGCCTACGTGCTGGAGGGCAGTGTCCGCAGCCAGGTCCAGGGCCACCCGGCGAAGACTTACCACAAGGGCGACACCTGGACCGAGCGGCCAGGCGCTCACCATCTCGTCACGGCAAACACCAGCACCACACGGCCGGCAAAGCTGTTGGTCACGTTCGTGGCGCCTACCGGGGCTTCGCTCAAGGTCGACGATCCGCGCTGATCTCAGCCGCGCCCCGGCTCCTCTGATCCGGCGCCGGGGCCGTGCTGGTGTCCGCAATGAAGAAAGGAGTGGGTGGCCTGCCGAGGCGCCGCGTCGGAGGACGCGGCCAACCGTGCAGTCGAAATGCACGGCTGCGCCCTGGCTGGACTCATCCAAGCCTGAAAGCTACCCAGTGACAAGCTGAGATTGACGGAGGTCACACAGAGCGTTTATTCTTGCTTCACGCTATGAGGAGTTCTACCGAGGAGAGAGCGCGCGCATGAACATCGCGTCACGTGGAGCGTCGATGGCGGTCGACTGGGAGCAGCGCGTCGACTTCGTGCGCCTGCGCGCCGATCGCCTGGCGCGTGCGAAGGCGGCGCTGAACGCCTCCGAGCTGGGAGCGGTGCTGCTGTTCGACCAGAACAACATCCGCTACGTCACCGCCACCCACATCGGCGAGTGGGCGCGCGACAAGAGCGCCCGCTGCGTGCTGCTGCCGCGCAACGGCGACCCGGTGCTGTGGGACTTCGGCTCGGCCGCGAAGCATCATCAGCTCTACGCGCCGTGGCTGCCGGAGTCGAGCTGGCAGGCCGGCGTCACCTCGATGCGCGGCGCGATGCCGCGCGCAAGCGGCGTCCCCGACCTCCTGGCCGGCCACATCTATGACGTGCTCGACGACAACGGCCTGCTCGACGAGCCGGTCGGCATCGACCTGACCGATATGGAGACGCTCGCGTCGCTGGGCCGCCGCGGCATCGCGACCGGTGACGCGGCGCCGGTGATGCAGGAGGCGCGCAAGATCAAGTCGGCCGACGAGATCGCGCTGCTCGACCAGGCGGCCGGCATCGTCGACGCGGTCTACCAGCAGATCTACGAGACGCTGCGGCCGGGCGTGCGCGAGCACGAGATCGTCGCCGACGCGCAGCGGCTGCTGTTCGAGCTCGGCTCCGAGCAGGTCGAGGCGATCAACGCCGTCTCGGGCGACCGCTGCAGCCCGCATCCGCACGTCTTCTCCGACCGCCTGCTGCGCCCGGGCGACCAGGCGTTCTTCGACATCATCCACTCGTTCATGGGGTACCGGACGTGTTACTACCGCACGTTTTCGGTCGGCGGCACGAACCCCGGCCAGCTCGCTGCGTACAAGCAGTGCCGTGAGTGGCTCGACGACTCGATCGAGCTGATCCGTCCGGGCGTCACGACCGACAGAATCGCCTCCGTCTGGCCGACCGCGAAGGAGCTCGGCTTCCCCGACGAGGAGTCGTGCTTCGGCCTGCAGTTCGGGCACGGGATCGGCGTGGGGCTGTACGAGGCGCCGATGATCTCGCGGCTCAACTCGTTCGAGGACCCGATCGAGATCGAGGTCGGGATGGTCTTCGCGCTGGAGACCTACTGCGCGACGAGGGACGGCAGCGGCGCGGCGCGGATCGAGGAGGAGATCGTCGTGACCGAGGAGGGGCCGGAGGTGATCACCCGCTTCCCGGCGCAGGAGCTGCTCGTCTGCGGGCGCCAGTACGTGCGCGGCGCGGACATCGTCGGCGACCGCGTGGAGGTGTGACGATGGCGCGCGCGCAGGAGGCGGACGGCGTCGTCGGCTCGGCCGCGACCGAGCTGAGCGGGCCCGCGCAGCACGGCGTCGAGCTGTACCGGCGGATGCGGGTCGTGCGGCGGTTCGAGGAGACCGTTCAGTCGCTCTTCCAGAAGGGCGAGGTCCACGGCACGACCCATCTGTACATCGGCGAGGAGGCCGGCGCGGTCGGCGTCGGGGACGTGCTCGGCGAGCATGACCGGGTCGCCGGCACCTACCGCGGCCACGGCCACGCGCTCGCGGTCGGCGTTGACCCCCAGGCGCTGCTCGACGAGATGCTCGGCCGCGCGAGCGGGGTCTGCGGCGGCCGTGCAGGATCGATGAACGTGATCGACCTCGAGCACCGGCTGATCGGCAGCTTCGGGATCATCGGCGGCTCGATCTCGGCCGCGACCGGCGCCGCGCTGGCGCTGCGCCAGCAGGGCAACGGCGGCGTCGCGGTCGCCTTCTTCGGCGAGGGCACGACCAACCACGGCTACTTCCACGAGTGCCTCAACTTCGCCTCGGTGCTGAAGCTGCCGGTGCTCTACGTCTGCGAGAACAACCTGTACGGCGAGTTCACGCCGTTTCAGGACGTGACCGCCGGCGAGATCGCTGCGCGCGCGCGGGCGCTCGAGATCCCGGAGGAGACCGTCGACGGGATGGACGTCTGGGCGGTCCGAGCGGCGGCCGAGGCGGCAGTCGCGCGGGCGCGTGCCGGCGAGGGGCCGCAGTTCATCCAGTCGATGACCTACCGCTTCGTCGGCCACTCTCGGTCGGACCCGGGCGCCTATCGCAAGCCCGGCGAGCTGGAGGAGTGGAAGCAGCGCGACCCGTTGCTCGTCGCGCGCTCGAAGCTCACCGGCGACCTCGGCGTGCCGGCGGCGGTGGTCGGCAGTGTCGACACTGCCGTTGACGAGCAGTTCGAGGCGATCGTCGAGCGCGGCCTCGCCTCGCCGTACCCCGACCCGGCCCGTGACGCCGCGCGCGAGTTCGCGCCGACGAGCTCATGAGCGCAGACGCTGACGGCGTCCTCGACGTCGCGCTCCCGCGCCTCTCCGACTCGATGGAGGAGGGGACGATCGTCAACTGGCTCGTTGCCGACGGCGCGACCGTGAGACGCGGTCAGGAGATCGTCGAGGTCGAGACCGACAAGGCGACGATGCCGTACGACGCCGAACGTGACGGCGTGCTGAAGATCGTGGTGCCGGTGGGAGAGACGGTCGGCGTCGGCGTCACCATCGCTCACATCGCCCCGGAGGGGGTGGCGGTCGAGCCGCGGTCGACTCCTCGTCCCACAGACCAGCAATCGACCGCGCCTCCTGCATCGTCCGTGGCAGCGCGGGTGGCGGCGCCAGGCGGGCGGGTCTCGGCATCGCCGCTCGCGCGCCGGATCGCCCGCGAGCTCGATATCGACCTCGCGGCGCTCGTCGGCAGCGGCCCCAACGGCCGCGTCGTGAAGCGGGACGTGCTGGCGCGGACCTCGGCCCGAGCGACCTCCGAGCCGCGAGCGACGCCGACAACGTCAGCTGAGCCGACGCACGCCGAGCCCGCGGCGACGCCGACAACGTCAGCGGAGCCGACGCGTTTCAAGCCCGCGGCCCCGCTCGCCCGTTCCCAGGGCGAAAACGCTTCGGGCACGCGCATCCCGCTGACCCGCCTCCAACAGACGATCGCCCGCCGCATGACGGAGGCCAAGCAAACCGCTCCCGACTTCGTCCTCGACGTCGAGGTCGACATGGACGCGGCGGTCGAATACCGCGCTCGCCTCAAGGAGCTGCTGAACGGCAGCCCCGCCCCAACCCTCGGCGACTTCGTCATCAAGGCGTCGGCGCTTGCGCTGAAGGACCACCCGCGCGCGAACGCCGCCTACCGAGCGACAGACGAGGTCGAGCTGTTCGAAGCCGTCGCCGTCGGTGTTGCCGTAGCGGCGCCGGAGGCGCTGCTCGTGCCGACGGTGCGAGACGCCGACCAGCGCTCGCTGGGTCAGATCGCCGCGGACGTGCGGCGGCTCGCGGCGAGAGCGCGCGAGGGGCGGCTGAGCCCACCGGAGATGGACGGCGCGACCTTCACTGTCTCCAACCTCGGCATGTTCGGCATCGACGCCTTCACTGCCGTGCTCAACCCGCCGCAGGCGGCGATCCTCGCGGTCGGCGCGGTGCGCGCGCGGCCGTTCGCGCGCGACGGGCAGCTCGTCGTCGCCAACACGATGGTCGCGCGGCTGACCTGCGACCACCGGGTCCTCAACGGCGCCGACGGCGCCGCGCTGCTCGCCCGCATCCGCGAGCTGCTGCAGACGCCGGAGCTGCTGGCGCTGTGAACATCTCACTCGTAATGAAGGGGTCTCACCGTGGCTGACCAGCTTGAATTCCGCCGCGCGATCCGCGACGCGCTCGATGAGGAGCTGGCGCGCGACGAGCGCGTCGTCTTCTTCGGCGAGGACATCGCCTCGGTGCAAGGCGGCGTCTTCGCCGCGACGCCGGGGCTGCAGGAGGCACACGGCAAGGAGCGCGTCTTCGACACGCCGATCTCGGAGCTGGCGATCACCGGCGCGGCGTTCGGCGCGGCCGTCTGCGGCCTGCGCCCGATCATCGAGATCATGTTCGCCGACTTCCTGCCGCTCGCGATGGACGGCATGGTCAACCAGGCGGCGAAGTACTGGTTCCTCTCCAACGAGCAGGCGCCCGCGCCGATCGTCGTGCGCTCGGCGTTCGGCGCCGGCGGGCGCTTCGGCGCGATCCACTCGCAGTCACCGGCGCCGTGGTTCCAGGGCGTGCCCGGGTTGAAGATCGTGGCGCCGAGCACGCCGGCCGACGCGAAGGCGCTGCTGAAAGCGGCAATCCGCGACGACAACCCGGTCTTGTTCCTCGAGCACAAGCGGCTCTACTCGATGAAGGGCGACCCGTCGCACACGGCCGACGACGTCGCGACGATCGGCGAGGCGCGCGTCGTGCGCGCGGGCGACGACCTGACCGTCGCGACTGTCGCGGCGAGCGTCCATCACGCGCTCGCGGCGGCCGAGGCGCTCGCGGGCGAGGGGATCGAGCTGGAGGTCGTTGACCTGCGCACGCTGCGCCCGCTTGACGTGCCGGCAGTCGTCGCCTCGGTGACGAAGACCAACCGCCTGCTCGTCGTCGAGGAGGGGCCGCTGACCGGCGGCTGGGCCGGCGAGCTCGCCGCGCGGGTGAGCGAGCAGGCGCTCGGCGAGCTCGACGACCTCTGGCGCCTGGCGACCGACGACCACCCGATCCCGTACAGCCCGACGCTCGAGGACGCCTTCCTCCCCGGCACCGAGGCGATCGTCGCGAGCGTACGGGAACGCTTGGGGGCGGCCTCCGCCGGCTGACCCGCTGCGGGGCTGAGCCGCTGCGAGGCTGAGCCGCTGCGGGGCTGACCCGCTGCGGGGCTGAGCCGCTGCGGGGCTGACCCCGCTGCGGGGCTGAGCCGCTGCGGGGCTGAGCCGCGCCGTCGCCGAGCGGGTCGGCGGCGCTGGCGCGCGCTCGCGGCGCCCGGCGCGCGCCTCGCGGCGAGCGCCCGGCGCGCGCCACCCGGCGCCGGTCCTACTGCTCGCCCTGCCGCCCGTCCGCGCGGCGCCCGACGACCACCCAGATCGCGGTCGCGGTGACGTCGCCGACGTTGAAGAGGCGGTGGGGGACGGCGGAGTCGAACGAGATCGAGTCGCCCGGCTCCAGCTCGAAGGTCTCGAAGCCGACGGTGACGTTGAGGCGGCCGTCGATCACGGTCCCGTACTCGTGGCCGTTGTGCCGCATCAGCGCGTCGGCGGGCGCCGACTCGCTGCCCGGCTGGTAGATCGTGCGCAGGAAGTCGACGGAGGAGTCCGGCTGCGAGGTGAGCAGCTCCCAGCGCACGCCCGAGGAGAGCTCGAGCGACTGCGCCTCCGCGTGGCGGACGACCGGCCCAGCCTCGCTCAGCGTCGCCGTCGCCCCACCGCCCGACGCGGCCGGCCGCGCCTCTGACGAGCCAGCCGCGCCATCGCCATCCGTCGAAGCGGGACCAGACGACGCTCCGCTGCCCGCAGCCCCCTCGCCCTCGTCGACGCCAGTGCCGTCGGCGGCCCGGAACAGCTCGTCGAGCGAGATCCCGAGCGCGGAGGTGATCGAGTAGAGCGTGTTGACCGACGGCATCACGCGGCCGCGCTCGATCTGGCTGATCATCGAGGCCGAGACCTCGAGCCGCCGGCTCAGCTCGCGCACGCCGATTCTCTGGCGCTCGCGCTCGTGACGGAGCCGATTGCCGAACGTGTTGGCGTTGTCGGTCATGCCGGCAAAGTGTAGTTCGCGGTCAACCGCTGTGTAGCCGCACTCACCAGACAGCCGATCGGCCGCGGGCCCGTCATGCGTGCTCGAAGCGGGGGTCGCCGTCGCTCTCGGTGACGAACCAGATCGCGACCGCGGGGCGCTCGCCGCGCGCCTCGAGGCGGTGCGGCTGGGTCGAGTCGAACGAGATCGAGTCGCCGACGCCCAGCTCGTGGCGCTCGAAGCCGATCGTCACCGCGAGGCGGCCGTCGAGGACGTGGCCGAACTCGCGCCCGGTATGCCGCATCAACAGGGGCGATGAAGCGCCGCCGGGCGGATAGAAGATCCGCAGCAGCTCGCCCTGCGGTCTCGTTGAGTGGGTCAGCCGTTCCCAGCGCACGCCCGACTCGAAGGTCATCGTCGGCTGGGCTGAGCGGCGCAGGACGAGGCAGTCGCCGCGAGCCTCCGCGACGGCTGCCCCAGGCGGCGGCGCGTGGCTGTCGCCGGCGCCGGCTGGCTCGCCGTCAGGCGCGAAGAGGTCGTCGAGCGAGACGTTCAGCGCTCTGACGACCGCGTAGAGCGTCGCGACCGACGGGTTCACGTTCCCGCCCTCTATCAGCGCGATCGTGCCGACCGGCAGGTCGAGCCGCTGAGCCAGCTCCTGCTGGGAGATCTGCGCATCCATGCGCCATCGCCGAAGCCGCTCTCCGGTCTCCTCCGGCGACGGCGTCGCGATCCGATGAGGCACGACATCCGTCATGCGGCCACGATACCCGACGGACATGCCTGCTGCACGAAATCGAGCGATTCAGCCGCAATTCGTGTAACTCAGCTTGACAGTTACGGGGAAGCGTGTAGTAGGATGAAACTCCCGTCGGGAGAGGCGGGAGGAGACGAGGAGAGCTGATGAAGACATCCGCCCGAGGTCACGCCCAAGAGGTGAAGAGCGCGGCAACGACGGAGCGTCCGGAGCCCGGCGCTTCCGCCGGCGCGACCGCCGGCGCAGCGCGCCGGCGTGGCCCCAGGCGGCTCCTGGGCAACGCGTCCAGCGCCATATGGGTTGCGACCGCGGTGCTGTTCCTGGTCTCGTGGATCGTGCAGCCCCAGAGCGTCGGCCACAGCTCCCTGCTCGGGATGCTGCCGTTCGCGGCGGTGCTCGCGATCGCGGCGATGGGGCAGACGCTGATCATCCAGCAGGGCGGCATCGACCTGTCGGTGCCGGGGATGATCTCGATCACGGTCGTGATCATGACCCGGATCCCCGACGGGGACTCGAGCAAGGTGATCCCAGCGATCCTGCTGGCATTCGCGGTCACGATGGCGGCCGGGCTGCTTGCCGGCCTGCTCGTCAGCCGCGTCGGCGTCACGTCCATCGTCACGACGCTCGGGATGAACGCGCTGCTGTACGGCGGCGTCCTGCAGATCTCCGGCGGCAGCCCGCGCCCGACGACGGACGCGCTCCACAACTTCGCGACCGGCACCGCGATCCTCGGCATCCCCAACTCGGTGATCGTCGCGATCGTGTTGACGGCGATCGTCGGGTTCATCGTCAAGCAGACGGTGCTCGGGCGGCGCTTTGAGGCGGTCGGCGCCAGCAGCGCCGGCTCGCGCGCCGCAGGCCTCGCGCCGGCGCGCCACCAGACCGGCGCGTACGTCGGCGCCGCGGTCATGTACTGCGCGGCAGGGATCCTGCTCGCCGGCATCGTCAAGACCCCGAGCGCCTTCCAGGGCGACAGCTACCTGCTGCCGTCCGTCGCCGCCGTCGTGCTCGGCGGCACGTCGCTGCTCGGGGGGCGCGGCAGCGTCGTCGCGAGCGCCGTCGCCGCGCTGTTCCTCAGCCAGCTCGACCAGCTCGTGCTGACGACTGGCGTCAACTCTGCGATTCAGAACCTCGTGCAGGCAGCCGCGCTCGCGGTGG
>DASYEC010000020.1:0-2917 GCA_036499225.1 Conexibacter sp. | reverse complement strand
ACGCGGATGTCCGGCGTCGACTTCAACGGCACGCGCCTGCGCAAGGGCGCGGGCGACGCGATCGAGCGCTGGGTCGTCGAGGAGGGCGGCGTCAACCCGCCCGAGCTGAGAATCGAGATGGACAAGATCGCCCGCGACGGCGGCACGCCGCTCGCGGTCGCGCGGGACAACCAGGCGCTCGGCGTCGTGCACCTCCAGGACATCGTCAAGGAGGGCATGAGAGAGCGCTTCGACCACCTCCGCGCGATGGGCATCCGCACCGTCATGGTGACGGGCGACAACCCGCTCACCGCGGCGAGAATCGCGCAGGAGGCCGGCGTCGACGACTTCCTCGCGGAAGCGACGCCGGAGGCGAAGCTCGCGCTGATCAAGGAGCAGCAGGAAGGCGGCCGGATGGTCGCGATGACCGGCGACGGCACCAACGACGCCCCGGCGCTCGCGCAGGCCGACGTCGGCGTGGCGATGAACACCGGCACGCAGGCGGCCCGCGAGGCCGGCAACATGGTCGACCTCGACTCCAACCCCACGAAGCTGATCGAGATCGTGGAGGTCGGCAAGCAGCTGCTGATCACGCGAGGCGCGCTGACGACGTTCTCGATCGCCAACGACGTCGCGAAGTACTTCGCGATCCTGCCGGCGATCTTCGCGGCGACGTACGCCACGCACCCCGGCGGCAAGGGCCCGCTCGACAAGCTCAACGTGATGGACCTCGGGTCGCCTCACTCGGCGATCATCTCCGCGATCATCTTCAACGCGATCGTGATCCCGATGCTCGTCCCGTTGGCGCTCAAGGGCGTCCGCTATCGCCCGGTCGGGGCGATGCAGCTGCTGCGGCGCAACCTGTTCGTCTACGGCCTCGGCGGGCTGATCCTGCCGTTCGCCGGCATCAAGCTGATCGACCTGATCGTCCACAACCTGTTGGGGGCGTAGGCGATGGCATCGCGGCCGGGCCGGCTGAAGGTCTTCCTCGGGATGGCCGCCGGCGTCGGCAAGACCTACCGGATGCTCCAAGAAGGGCAGGCCGAAGCTGAGGACGGCCGCGATGTCGTGATCGGCTACCTCGAGTCCCACGGCCGCGCCGAGACCGCGGCGCAGGCACGGGGGCTCGAGGTCGTCCCCCGGCAGCGCGTCGAGTACCGCGACGCGCTGCTGGAGGAGATGGACCTCGGCGCGATCGTCACGCGCGCGCCCGAGCTGTGCCTGATCGACGAGCTCGCGCACACCAACGCGCCCGGGCTCGCGCACGCGAAACGGTACGAAGACGTCGCCGCCGTTCTGTCGGCCGGGATCGACGTCTACTCGACCGTCAACGTGCAGCACCTCGAGTCGCTCAACGACCAGGTCGCCGACCTGACCGCGACGCGGGTGCGGGAGACCGTCCCCGACGACGTGCTCGGCGACGCCGACGAGCTCGTGCTCGTCGACCTCACGCCCGAGGCGCTGATAGAGCGGCTGCGGGCCGGCAAGGTCTACCCGGCCGAGCGGGTCGAGTCGGCGCTGCAGCATTTCTTCCGCATCGAGCACCTGTCGGCGCTGCGCGAGGTCGCGCTGCGCCAGGTCGCCGAGGAGGTCGAGGCGCGCCGCGGCGACGGCACGGCGGCACCGCGACGGCGCGGCGGCGGCGAGCGGATCGCGGCGAGCGCCGCGCCCGCGGCGATCGGCGAGCGGCTGCTCGCGCTCGTCACGCCGGAGCCGGCGTCGCAGCGGGTCGTGCGGCGCGCGTGGCGCTCGGCGCAGCGCCTCGGCGCGGACCTCGACCTGCTGTACGTCCAGCCGCCGAGGGGGATGACCGCCGAGGAGACCGAGCAGCTGGACGCGCTGCGGCGCCTCTCGGTGACGCTCGGCGCCCACCTGCTGGTCGTCCACGGCGACGACCTCGTCACGGCGACGCGCACCGTCGCGCAGGACCGTGGCACCACCTATGTCCTGATCGGCGCGCCGAGGCCGCGCAGCCCGCTGCGGCGGCTGCTGCGCCCGGCGCTGACGTCCCGCCTGCTCGACGCCCTCCCGGGCATCGACGTGCGGATCGTCGCCGACCGCACCCGTCGCGCCGCGCCGGCCGCCCCCGGCAGCCGCGACGGCAAAGAGAACGGAGACACCTGATGCGCGATGCGATCATCACGCTCGTCCTGCTCGTGATCGCCGTGTGGCTCGCCTGGTGGCTGCGCGGCCGCCAAGCGACACGCAGCACGCCGGTCCCGGGCCCCAGGCGCGTCCTCTTCCCGTTCCTCGGGCGGACGCTGTCCAAGCCGGCGCTCGAGGCGGCGCTGCGGCTGGCGCGCGCGGAGGGCGCGACGCTCGTGCCGGTCTACCTCGCCGAGGTGCCGCGCCACCTGCCGCTCGACGTCGCGCTGCCGCGGCAGAGCAGGGTCGCGCTGGCGCTGCTCGACGCGGTCGAGCAGCGCGCGCAGCAGTGCCTCGTGCCGGTCGACGCGCGGATCGAGCGCGGCCGCGACTCGCGCCATGCGCTGCGCGAGATGCTCGCCCACGAGCGCTACGACCGGATCGTGCTGGCCGCCGAGACGGCCGGCGGCGGCGACGGCTTCAGCCCCGAGGAGACCGCCTGGCTGCTGGCCAACGCGCCCGGCGAGATCGTCGTGCTGCGGCCGGCGAGCGAGGGGCCGGTCGAGCTGCCGGCGCGGCTCGGGCCCGAGACGGTCGCGGGTCGGTCATCCATCGAGCCTTTGGCGATGACCGCATCCAACGCCGCGTAGCCGTGTTCACTGCTTGCAACGGAGCGCCCACGCCCAGCCGGGCCCGGCGCCTAAGCTGCCTGGCGCCTGATCGCTGCAGCAGTCGCAATGACCGTCGTCCCCCGTCACATCCAGCTCACGCTCGCGGCCCTTTTGGGCGCGCTCCTCGGCACGCTGCTGCTCGGCTCCTTCGCCGGCGCGAGCGCTGACGCCCGCGTGGCGGT
>DASYEC010000019.1:0-30398 GCA_036499225.1 Conexibacter sp. | reverse complement strand
AGAAGGTGCGCTCGGTGACGCCCGCGCGCTCGGCGATCTCCGCGACTGTGGTCTGGTCGAAGCCGCGCTCGCCATAGAGCGCGAGCGCTGCTTCCTCAAGCCGGCCGCTGCTGCCGGGCTCCCATCGGACCATCGGCAGATCTTAGCTGATGACAGTCACTGACATCCTTGCTAGGGTGACGACAGCGACTGACATCGACCCTCTCCGAACCGCTCCACCGCGGCGCTGACGGTCGGTCTACCTGGAGGTTTCACATGCGTGTTCTCGTCACCGGCGCGTCCGGCTGGATCGGCGCTGCCGTCGTGCCCGAGCTGATCGGCGCGGGCCATCACGTCATCGGGCTCGCCCGCTCGGAGGACTCGGCCGCGGCGCTCGAGACCGCTGGCGCGGATGTCGTGCGCGGCTCGCTCGACGACCTCGACGTCCTGCGCGCGGGCGCCGCCGCGGCCGACGGCGTCATCCATCTCGCCTTCAAGCACGACATCGCCTTCTCGGGGGACTACGACGGCGCCGCGGTCGCCGACCGGCGCGCGATCGACGCGTTCGGCGAGGCGCTCGCGGGAACGGACCGCCCGTTCGTGATCGCCTCCGGGCTCGCTGGCATCGCGGTCGGCCGGGTCGCGACCGAGCACGACCAGCCCGACCTCGGCACGCCCGGCCCGGCCTCGGCACGCGGCCTCAACACGCAGGCGGCGCTCGCCTTCGCCGCGCGCGGCGTCCGGGCGTCGGCCGTGCGGCTCGCGCCGACCGTTCACGGCGACGGCGACAACGGCTTCATCGCGATGCAGGTCGCGATCGCCCGCGACAGAGGCGTCTCCGCCTACGTCGGCGACGGCGCCAACCGCTGGCCGGCCGTCCACCGGCTCGACGCCGCGCGCCTCTTCCGCCTCGGGCTGGAGCAGGCGCCGGCCGGAGCGGTGCTGCACGGAGCCGCCGACGAAGGCATCTCGGCGCGGGAGATCGCAGCGGCGATCGGACGGCAGCTTGACCTTCCGGTCGCCTCGATCGCGCCCGAAGAGGCGGCCGGCCACTTCGGCTGGCTGGGCGGCTTCTTCTCACTCGACATGCCGGCCACCAGCACGCTCACCCGCGAGCGGCTGGGGTGGGAGCCGACGCATCCCGGGCTGATCGAGGATCTCGAGCAGGGCCACTACTTCCGCGAAGTCGTGTGCTGAGACGCCGGCACCCCAGTCGGCCCGTCGCTGGATCGACGTTCGCGAGCAGATCGTCTGCTGACAGACGGCTGGCTACGCTTGCTGCGTGGCCACGCGACGCACGCCTCCGCCGGTCGATCTGTCGATGCTGTTGAACCAGTCGAGCCATGCACTCGCGAACCGGCTGTCGAAGGCGCTCGAGGGGTTGGAGATCTCGGTGCGCGTCTACTGCGCGCTCGCGAAGGCGGTCGACAGCGAGCTGACGCAGGGCCAGCTCGCCGAGGCGGCGTGGATGGACAAGACGACGATGGTCGTGACGCTTGACGAGATGGAGCGGCGGGGGCTGGCCGAGCGCAAGCTGTCGCCAATCGACCGCCGCGTCCGCGTGATCGCCGTCACCGACGCCGGCCGCAGCGTGCTGATCGAGGCCGACACGGTCGTTCAGCGCGTCTACGACGAGGTGCTCGAGGGCGTGGGCGAGCGCGATCGAGAGGCCTGCCTCGCTGTCCTCTCCCGGCTCGTCGCGGGCCCGCCCGCGGCGCCGTTCCAGCTTGAGAAGCCCGTCCGGCGTCGGGCGCAGCGGGGCGGCGTGTGATCGGCAGCGGGGTGGCGTGTGATCCGCAGCGGCGCCGCGTTGCGGCGGGGTCGTAACGCGGCAGTCAGGTCGTGTTCAGGTCGCGTTGGCAACGTGACGACGGCGCTCGCTCCGTCCGCGACGAAAGGTCAACGTGCCAGCCACGATCACCCGTAAGGCCCGCGGGCTGGAGCCGCTCGCGGCGAAGGTCCCGGAGATCACCGCGCTCTTCTGGGGCATCAAGATCCTCACCACCGGCATGGGCGAGGCGATGTCGGACGCGCTCGGCAACTGGAGCGTCCCGATCGCGGCGCTGATCGGGATCGTCGGGATCGGCATCGCGCTGCGGTTGCAGCTGCAGGCGCGCGAGTACCGCGCGCCGGTCTACTGGCTCGCGGTGATGATGGTCGCCGTCTTCGGCACGATGGCCGCGGACGGGATCCACGACGGCGCGGGCGTCGGCTACGGCGTCACGACCCCGTTCTTCGCGCTCGTCGTCGGCGCGATCTTCTTCTTCTGGCACCGCAGCGAGGGGACGCTGTCGATCCACTCGATCACGACCCGCCGTCGCGAGCGCTACTACTGGGCCGCCGTGCTGGCGACCTTCGCGCTGGGGACCGCAGCCGGAGACCTCACGGCAATCTCGCTCAAGCTCGGCTTCTTCGAGTCGGCGCTGCTGTTCGGCGCGATCATCCTGGTACCGGCCGTCGGCTGGTGGCGCTTCAAGCTCAACCCGATCGTCGCGTTCTGGGCCGCGTACATCGTCACCCGGCCGCTCGGCGCCTCCTTCGCCGACTGGTTCGGCAAGCCCGCCGACCAGACCGGCCTCGGCCTCGGCGACGCCGCCGTCAGCCTCATAGCGCTCGCCGTCTTCGTCGCGCTCGTCGCCTACACGGCGAAGGCGAAGCGCGACATACAGCGCCCCCACGCTGACATCGCGCCCGTCCAGGCGCGGCCGGCCGAGAGCTAGAGCGCGTGAGGATCGCCTCAGCCGAATACGACTGAAGACGGGCCCGCGTGCGACTTTTGGCGGAGAGGGACGGTGGTGAGCTCCAGACTCTTGGCCGATGGCGCAACGGGGCGGTCCCAGCGAAGATCTCACCATGATCGAAATCGACCACGTGACCAAGCGATACGGGGAGAAGGTGGCGGTCGACGACCTCTCCTTCACCGTGCAGCCGGGGATCGTCACGGGCTTCCTGGGGCCGAACGGCGCCGGCAAGTCGACGCTGATGCGGATGATCCTCGGGCTCGACGCGCCGACGAGCGGACGGGTGACCGTCAACGGCCAGTCCTACCGCGCGCTGCGCGCGCCGCTGCACGAGGTCGGCGCGCTGCTGGAGGCGCGTGCGATACACACCGGCCGCTCGGCCTACAACCACCTGCTGGCGATGGCGCAGACGCACGGGATCGGCCGCGCCCGCGTCGACGAGGTCGTCGATCTCGTCGGCTTGAGAGCCGTCGCGCGCAGACGCGCGGGCGGCTTCTCGCTCGGGATGGGCCAGCGCCTCGGGATCGCCTCCGCGCTGCTCGGCGACCCGCGCGTGATCATCCTCGACGAGCCGGCCAACGGCCTGGACCCCGAGGGGATCCTGTGGATCCGCACGCTGCTGAAGGACCTCGCTGCGCAGGGCCGCACGGTCTTCCTCTCCTCGCACCTGATGAGCGAGATGGCGATGACCGCCGAGCGCGTCGTCGTGATCGGGCGCGGGCGGCTGATCGCCAACACCTCGGTCGCGGAGATCGTCGCGCAGGCGTCGGCCGGCGGATCGGTGCGCGTCCGCACGCCACAGGCGCCGCGGCTGCGCGAGGCGCTCGCGAGCGCGAACGGGCGGATCGTCAGCGACGCCGACGACGAGCTGGAGATCCACGGCATCCCCGCTGCGCTGATCGGCGAGACCGCCGCGCTCGAGGGGATCGTGCTGCACGAGCTGACGCCGCAGAAGGCATCGTTGGAAGAGGCGTTCATGGCGCTGACCGGCGAGTCGGTCGAGTACCAGGCCACGACGCTGGACGCCAACGCCGAGCTGGAGGTCGCCGCATGAGCGCCGTCGCGCTGCCATCGCCCGCCGCGAGCGGAGACGCCCGCCAGGCGCCCGAGCGGCAGGGGGTCACGTTCGGGCGCGTCGTGCGCTCCGAGTGGACAAAGCTCGTCTCGCTGCGCTCGACGCGCTGGTCGCTGCTCGCGGCCGTCGCGATGATGATCCTGCTCGCCGTCGGGATCGCGGCGGTGCAGATGGGCCGCTGGAACCAGCTCAGCCTGCACGACCGCCTCACCTACGACTCGATCAACACGGCTGTCTCGGGCTTTAACTTCTCCCAGCTCGCGGTCGGCGTTCTCGGGGTGCTGGTGATCACCGGCGAGTACTCGACCGGCATGATCCGCTCGAGCCTGATGGCGGTGCCGACGCGGCTGCCGGTACTGGGGGCGAAGGCGCTCGTCTTCGCGGTCGTGACGTTCGCGCTGATGCTCGTCTCGGCCTTCATCGCCTTCTTCGTCGTGCAGGCGCTCGTCACGCAGCATCATCTCCAGCACTCGCTCGGCGACCCGCACGCGCTGCGCGCCGTCGTCGGCGTTGCGCTCTTCCTGACAGTGCTGGGCCTGATGGCGGTCGGCCTCGGCGCGCTGTTGCGCAACACCGCCGCGGGGATCGCCGCGTTCGTCTTCATGCTGTTCGTGCTGCCGGGCGTGACCGCGATCCTGCCTGCGAGCGTCGCCGACTCGGTGTCGCCGTACCTGCCGCTGAACGCCGGCACGGCGGTCGCGACGAGCACCTTCGAGGACGGCCACCATCTCGCCCCGTGGGCTGGCTTCGGGCTCTTCTGCGGCTATACGGCGATCATCCTTGGCGCCGCCGCGATCGGGCTCGTCCGCCGCGACGCCTGATCTGGTGCCTGCGATGAGCCTCGACCAGCGCTTCTCCGGCTTCGCCAACGACCATCCGTGGCTGTTGGACGGCGGCGTCGTCGCGCTGCTGATCGGGTTCGGGACGGCGACCAACGCGGCGCTGAGCAATGCGAGCGTCGTCTTCAACGTCGCGCTCGCGCTGCCGCTGCTGTGGCGGCGGCGCCACCCGCGCGCGGTCTTCGCCGTCATCGCGGCGATCGCGCTGGTCCAGTGGCTGCTTGACGTGCGCGCGTTCGGCGACGTCGCGCTGCTCGTCGCGCTCTACTCGGTCGCGACGGTGGAGTCGACGCGCACGACGCTGCTTGCCAGCGCGGTGCTGGAGCTCGGGAACGTGCTGGCGACGGCGCGCTGGTCGGCCGATGCGCAGGTGAAGGTGTGGATCGGGCTCTCGGGGCTGGCGACCGCGGCCGGCGTGCTCGGGATGAGCGTGCGCGGCCGGCGCGAGCTGGTCGAGTCGCTGCACGAGCGGGCGCAGCGGCTCGAGTACGAGCGCGACCAGCAGGGGCTGCTCTCCGCGGCGGCGGAGCGGGCGCGGATCGCCCGCGAGATGCACGACATCGTCGCCCATCATCTGTCGGTGATGATCGCGCTCGCCGACGGCGCCGCCTACCAGGTCGCTGACGCGCCCGACCGCGCGGAAGTCGCGATGACGACCGCCTCGCGGACGGGGCGCCAAGCGCTGACCGAGATGCGCCGCCTGCTCGGCGTGCTGCGCGACGAGTCACAGCCGGCGCTCGCGCCGCAGCCGGGGATCGCGCAGATCGACGCGCTCGTCGAGCGGGTGCGGGCGGCGGGCGTGACGGTTCGCTACGACGTCACCGGCCGCAGCGACCTGCTCGAGCCGGGCCTGCAGCTGACCGCTCATCGGATCGTTCAGGAGGCGCTGACGAACACGCTCAAGCACGCGCCCGACGGCACGAGCGTGTGGATCGCGCTGACGTGCGGGGAAGATGCGCTGATGGTCGACGTGCGTGACGACGGCGCGGGCGTGACGCCGCCGCCGGTGCAGGAGGGCGGGGGCTTGCGTGGGATGCGCGAGCGGGCCGCGGTTTACGGCGGTGCCGTCGAGGCCGGGCCCAGCGCCCAGGGCGGCTGGACGGTGCGGGCGCGGCTGGCTGTTGGGGCGAGTGAGGCGGGCGGGCCGGCTGGTGCCGGTGGGGCGGCTGGTGCCGGTGGCGCAGCTGGTGCCGGTGGGGCGGCTGGTGCCGGTGGCGTGGCTGGCGCCGGTGGGGTGGCTGGTGCCGGTGGGGCGGCTGGCGCGAGTCGCACGACCGCCGGTGTCGACCCGGTGACCGCCCGATGAGCACGACGATCGCGCTTGTCGACGACCAGCAGCTGCTGCGGATGGGCTTCCGCATGGTGCTCGACGCGCAGGCCGACATGGCCGTCGTCGGCGAGGCGAGCGACGGGCGCGAGGCGGTCGAGCTGGTCGCGCGGCTCGCGCCCGACGTGGTGCTGATGGACGTGCGCATGCCGGGCGTCAACGGCTTGGAGGCGACGCAGGAGATCATCGCCTCCGGCAGCCGCTCGCGGATCATCATCCTCACGACCTTCGACCTCGACGAGTACGCCCATGCCGCGATCCGCGCGGGCGCGAGCGGCTTCCTGTTGAAGGACGCGCAGCCAGCCGACCTGCTCTCCGCGATCCGCGCGGTTGCGAGCGGAGACGCGGTCGTTGCGCCGAGCACGACGCGGCGGCTGCTGGCGACGCTCGCTGACCGCATCCCTCCGCCGGCTGGCGCGGCCGCCACGCAGCCGCAGCTGCAGCTCGACTCGCTGACGCCGCGCGAGCGCGAGGTGCTGCTGGCGGTCGCGCGCGGCCTCTCCAACGGCGAGATCGCCGACGAGCTCGTGCTGTCCGAGGCGACCGTCAAGACGCACGTCGGGCACATCCTCGCCAAGCTGAGGCTGCGCGACCGCGTGCAGATCGTCGTCTTCGCCTACGACCGCGGGCTGGTGACGCCGGCGCCGTAAGGCGTTCGGCCGCTCAGCGCAGGACGTAGCCGACGCCGCGCACGGTCTCGATCTTCTGCGGCGAGTCGAGCGCGATGAGCTTGCGGCGCAGCCGTCCGGCGTACGTGTCGAGCGTGTTCTCGTGGACGATCGCGCCGTCGGGCCAGGCGGCGGCGACCAGCTCGCGGCGGCGCAGCACCTCGCGCGGTCGGGCGAGCAGCGCCGCCAGCAGGCGGAACTCGGTCGGCGTCAGCCGCTCGACGCGCTCGGCGACGCGGGCGGCATGGGCGGTCGGGTCGAGGCGCAGCGGCGGCGGCGTCTCGGCATCGGCGTCCGGGAGCGGCTCGTCGCTCTCCGGTGCGCCGCGGCGCAGCAGCGCACGCATCCGCACGATCAGCTCGGCGAGCGCGAACGGCTTCGTCAGGTAGTCGTCGCCGCCGGCGTGGAAGCCGGAGAGGCGGTCGGGCAGCGCGTCGCGCGCGGTCAGGAAGATCACCGGCGCTCTGACGCCGTGGACGCGCAGCGCCTGGCAGACGTCGCGGCCGTCCGCGTCGGGCAGGCCGATGTCGAGCACGAGCACGTGCGGCGGCGCGGCGCTGAACGCCTCGACGGCCTCGTGGCCGGTCAGCGTCGCGCGGACCTCGAAGCCTTCGGCACGCAGCGCGCGCACCAGCACCGAGCAGAGATCCGCATCGTCCTCGCACAGTCCGACTCGCACCCTCATCGTCGGCCGATCATGCCGCGTGTGTCGCGCAGCGGACAGGGGCGTGGGGCGCCCGGTCATGTTGCGTTCAGGTTCGACGCCCCTGAGCTCGCGGCGGGCTCGACGGTCAGCCGGTGGCGATTCCGCGCTGCGGGCGCAACGGCGTCCGATCCGGCGCCGGGCGCTTCTGCGGGCGTGTCGTCGCCGCGTCGACGCGGCGATTGACAGGTGGCCTGCACTCCTGCAAGACTGCTGCGCGATCTACACAGGCCCCTGTGTATCTGTGGGGCCGAACGATTTGCGGTCGTGCGGCAGGAGAGGTGCGCAGATGGGAATCGACTACGACGTGATCGTCGTCGGCGGTGGCGTGGTTGGCGTGGCGACGGCGCGCGCGGCTGCGCGCAGCGGGCGGTCGGTGCTGCTGCTCGAGCAGCATCGCTTCGACCATTCCGGCGGCTCCAGCCACGGCGGCATGCGCGCCTTCGCCTTCGCCCACCCAGACCCGGCGCTCGTCGACGACGCGGTCGAGGCGCTCGCTCTGTGGCGTGAGCTGGAGGCCGAGCAGGGGGTGGAGCTGATCGAGCGGACCGGCTCCGGCCTGCGAACTGCTGATGTCGAGCGCGTCACCGCGCGCCTTGCCGCGCATGGCGTTGAGCACGAGGTGCTCGAGCCCGAGCAGGTCGCCGCCCGGTTCGGCATCGACCTCGCCCCCGGCGGCCCGGTCGTCGTGACGCGCGAGGGCGGCACGCTGTACGCCCGCCGTGCGATCGAGGCCCTGGTCGCCTCGGCGCGTGCTGCCGGAGCCGAGCTGCGGGCAGGCGCGAGGGTTTTGGCGATTGAGGCTGATGCGGCGACTGGGTGCGACGACGCGACGGCGGCGCGGCTCGCGGGCGAGGCGATCGAGCCCGGCGGCGACGGTGACGGCGTCACGGTCCGCTGCGCCGACGGGACGTGCGCGCGGGCGGCGACGGTCGTCGTGGCGGCGGGCCCGTGGGCGGCGCCGTTGCTCGCGCCGCTGGGGATCGCGCTCGACGTGAAGGTCGTGCGGCGGACGGTCGCGTTCTTCCCGCTCCGCTCCGGCGCGGTGCTGCCGCCGTGCATCTACGAGGACGGCGACCCGCCGGTCTACTGGGTCTCCTCAGCAGCGGAGGGGCTGAAGATCGGCGAGGCGCGCTCAAGCGGCCCGCTCGTCGACCCCGACGTTGCGGCCGGCCCATCGGCCGAGCTGCTGCAGCGCCTGACCGACTACGTCGCGCGCCACTTCAGCCAGCTCGCCGAGCCGGCCCCGTCGCGGGCGGAGTCGTGCCTGGCGACCTACACGCCGGACCGCGCCTTTCGGCTGGAGCGCCACGGCCGGGTCGTCTCGGCGGCGGCCTGCTGTGGCCGCGGCTTCAAGCTCGCGCCGCTCACCGGCGAGCGCCTGGCCCACCTCGCGCGCGACCCAGCGCTCGCCTGAGCCGGCGGCACGCCCGTCACTCCCTTTGCATCGCCGTATTCACACAGATAGGAAGCCATGCCTGAAGACAGACGCATCCTCGTCACGGTGACGATCCCCGGCGCGACGATCGAGGCGGTCGAGCGCGTCGCGAGAGAGCGCCCCGAGCTCGGCGCCAAGCTGCGCGAGACCTCCAAGCGCCACGGCTCGCTCTCCCACCGCCGCCTCTTCCGCGACGGCGAGATCCTCGACATCGACGAATGGCCCAGCGAGCAAGCGCTCGACGCGTTCCTCGCCGAAGCCGAGCCGATCATCCAAGAGCTCCAAGCCCTCCGCGGCTCCGGCGCCCCAGTCCACACCGTCTGGCACGACCTGGCGCACTGATGACTGTCCGACCGCGAGCGCGGTCGTCGCGGTCCTGCCGCTCGCTGTCAGCGCGCTCGTCGCACGGCCGTCCTGGCCCTCGCGCGGGGCGTTCAGCAGATCGAACATCGCGCACGCAGCGATGAGTTCCGCGCCAGCCGTCAGTCTGTGGGCTATGAGCGATTCCAAGCAGTCACCCACGACCCTGTCCAACATCGGCGTTGTGATGTTCACCGTCAGAGACCAGGACGCGGCGATTGCGTTCTACACCGAGAAGCTCGGCTTCGAGCTGCGCGGCGACACGCCGTTTGGCGAGAACAACGACCATCGCTGGGTCGAGGTCGCGCCGCCCGGCTCAGTCGCCCGGCTGGCCCTCAACCCGCCGATGATGACGCAGCCCGGCGGCGGCGCGATCGGCGTGGAGACGAAGGACGTCGCCGGCGAGCACGCGCGCCTGAGCGCGATCGGCGGGATCGACGTCGACCCCGAGCCGATGCGCCCGCCCGGCGCGCCGATGATGTTCATGGTGCGCGACCCGGACGGCAACACCGTCGTCGTGGTCGAGGCGCCGCCGGAGGCGTAGCGCGGCAGCCGGGCCCGCGGGCGGGCTGGCGCTTGCCGCGCCCGCCCGCGTGACGTACCGGATCTGAGGGATGCGCGACCGCGCGGAGGCCGCGCCGCCGAAGCCGTCGCAGGCGGCGAGGCCGGAGCCGGGCGGCCGCGCGCGAAGGCGCGGCCGCCCTGCCACCACGCTCGTCTAGCCGATACGGACCGGGATCGACAGCCCGGCGACCCTCAGCACGTACCGCGTGCCGCGCGTGACGTGGCGCGTCGCGCGCAGCCCGCTGATGTGGCCGGTCGCGACGGTGCGGCCGTTGCGGGTCAGGTGGGCGCGCGTCGTCGCTCTCGCCCGCTTCGCCGCTCTGCCGCTCGCTCTCACGAGCGTGAGCTTGCACGTCACCTTCTGGTGACCCTTGGCCGTCGTGACCTTGCACGAGACCTTCGCGTCACGGCCAGCGGAGCCTCTGTCGCCCTTGGCCCCCTGCGCGCCAGCCGCGCCGGTGTCGCCCTTGGCGCCGGAAGCGCCAGCAGCGCCGGTGTCGCCCTGCGGTCCGGTGGCGCCCTGCGAGCCCTGCGCGCCGGTGTCGCCCTTGGACCCGGTATCGCCCTTGTCGCCCTGCGCGCCTGCGTCTCCCTTCGGGCCGGCCGGCAGGTCGGTGCTGTTCGCCGTCAGGTCGGCGGAGTCATTGCCGGCCGGCGTGTTGCTGGTCACCACGAGCGACTCGTTCGAGATCGCGTTCGCACGAGAGGGCGCGAAGCGGACGAGCACAGTGCACGTGCCGTTCGCCGGAATGGTGCCGTCGGTGCAGTTCTCGTCGGCGATCAGGAAGTCGCCGCTGGAGGAGCCGTCGGCGTCCGCGATCCGCACGCGCGAGACCCGCAGCACGTCGGTGCCGCTGTTCGTCACCGTGATCGACTTCGTCGCGCCGATCGTGCCCTGCGCCTGGTTGGCGAAGGCCGGCACGTCGAACGTGACCGCCGCGGCCGGGCCCTGGGTCGTCGTGCCCGGGGAGCCGGTCTCGCCGCCAGCGATGAAGGCGCCGTTGACGCCCGGTGCGCTGAACGTCGTGATCGTCGGCGGAGCGCCGGCGCCGCTGCCCAAGCCGGCCGAGTTGTCGAACGAGACGCCAACCCGGTCTGCGCCGAAGGCGATGCCTGCCATGTGGTCGCCACCGCCGTCGAAGACGTTGACCTGGTCACCCCCGCCGCTGAGGCTGAGGCTCCCGCCCGCGTAGTAGCCGACCTGCAGGCCAAGCGGAGGCGCGATCGGGAACCACGCGTTTTCGAACGCGGTGGCGGTCGCCACGGTGCCCTCGATGAAGACCGCCGACTCGCCGGGCGCGAGGCTTCCAACCCCGTTCAGCACGGCGCCCGAGCTGGCGGCGTTGGAGCCGTCGTCCATTCTCCAGCCGGAGAGGTCGACGGCGCTGGAGCCGAAGTTGGTCAGCTCGAACCAGTCGCCTCCGTAGGCACTGTCGCTGCCCCACGGGGCAGCCTCGGTGACGGCCACGTCGGTGGGCGCCGGCGGCGTCGCCGCGGTGCCGATCGTGCCCGGCGAGCCGATCTCGCCGCCGCTCGTCGAGCTGAACGCGCCGTTCGTGCCGACCACGCTCGCGTCCGAGATCGTCGGGAGCGGATGCGTCGCGCTGCCCACGCCGGCTGCGTTGTCGAACGAGGCGCCGCCGCTGGGCGCCGTGCCGAAGGCGACGCCGGTGACGGGGCTGCCGCTCGCGTCGAAGAGGTTGACCTCGTCGCCGTTGTTGCTGAAGCCGACGCTGCCAGCCGCGTAGAAGCCGACCTGCAGCCCCGCGGGGACGTCGCTGCCGAACCACGCGCTCTCGAACGCGGCCACGGTCGCGGAGGTGCCCTCGACGAAGACGGCCGACTCGCCCGGGGCGAGCGTGCTGACGCCGGTGAGCGTCCCGCCGGCGGTAACGTCGTTGTGGCTGTCGTCGATTCTCCAGGCGGCGAGGTTGACCGTGGAGCTGCCGTCGTTCGTCAGCTCGAACCAGTCGGCCGCGTACGTGGTGTTGCCGCTGCCGGTCGGGGACACCTCGGTGATCGCCAGCGGGAAGTTCGTCGTGCCCGGCGAGCCGGTCTCGCCGCCGGAGGTGAAGGCGCCGTGGACGCCCGAGTTGCTGAGCGCCGTGATCAGCGGGTCCGGCAGGGTTGTGCTGCCGAGGCCGGCGGCGTTGTCGAACGTCTGGCCGGAGTTCGAGACCCCGAACGCGACGCCGGTGACCTTGGCACCGAGGTCGTCGTAGACGTTGACCTCGTCCTCGTCTTTGCTGAGGCCGACGGAGCTGTGGGAGTACCAGCCGATCTGCAGGCCGGCCGGCGCGTCGTTGCCGAACCACGCGCTCTTGAAGCCGTCGATGATCGTGTCAGCCGCCGCCTGCGTGGCGGTCGGGCTCTCGAGGAAGATCGCGGACTTGCCCGGCGCCAGGCTGCCGACGCCCTCAAGCGTCGCGCCGTCGGGGCCGCTGTGCGAGTCGTCGTCCATTCTGTAGCCGGTGAGGTCGACCGCGGTGTCGCCCGTGTTCGTCAGCTCGAACCAGTCGGCGGCGTACGGCGCGTCGCCGGAGCCCCAGGGGGCGACCTCGGTGACCGCAAGCGTCGCGCTGCCGCCGCTAGCGCCAGCGGTCACGTTGACGGTGAAAGCCGTGCTGGCATCGGGGCTGGCGGAGGTCGACGGGTCGTCAACGTTGACGTTGACGCTGTACGAGCTCTTCGTCGCGGCGTCGAGCGTCGTCCCGGCCTTCAGGTAGAGGCCGGTCTCGTCGACCTCGAAGTCGCTCGCGTCGGCGCCGCTGACCGAGAGGTCGTTCTGGCCGAAGTCGTCGGCGTCGGTGACGGCGACGTCGGCGAGCTTCAGGCGCGCGGCCGTGCTCGACGTGTCGGGGATCGACGTCTGCGCGTTCGACAGCGTGACCGCGGTCGGGCCCTGATCGGTCGCCGAGCTCGGTCTGTAGACCCACAGCTGCGGGACGTTGGAGCCGCCGCCCTGCTCGTTGACGACGTAGAGCGTGCCGTCGTCGTCCATCGTGACGCCCTCGTCCGTCTGGTCGGGGACGGAGAGGTCGTTGCCGGCGTCTCTGCGAATCGTCAGCGAGCTCTCGACGTTGCCGGAGCGGTCGGTGTTGACGATCTTGCCCGACTGCTGGCTGATCACCAGCAGGTGGCTCGCATCGGCGGTGCTGGAGAGCGCGGGCACGTTCGACAGCGCGAAGACGTCCGAGAAGTCGCCGAGGTGAAGCAGCGACGGGTCGAACAGGTTGGCCGGCTCGCTCGACGGGTCAGACGGGTTCGTCGCGCTGCCTGGCGGCGTGAAGTCGACGCCGGTCTCGAAGACCTCGCTCGGCTGGGTCTCCTTGACGACGATGAATCTGCTGTTCGCCGGGTCCCAGGTGACGCCCTCGAGGCCGATGTTGCCGATCGTCGAGCCGAGCTTGACCGACTGCGTGTCGGAGCGCTGCAGCGTCGTGCCAGCCGCGTAGGTGAACTCGACCAGTCTGCGGTCGCGCTCCTCGGTCATCACGAACTTCCCGTTGCCGGCGTACGTGATGCCCTCGGTGTCGTAGAACTCGGTGCCCTGCGCGCTGCCGCCTGGGGCGAGCGTCATCGAGTCGATCAGCGCGCCGGTCGTCTTGTCGACCTGGACGACCGAGGTGCCGCCATCGCCCACGACGTAAAGGCTGTTGGGCGTCTGCGGGTCGTACGCGACCGACGACGCCTCCTGCGCGAGCAGGCTGCCCGCCGGCGGCGTGTCGGTTGCCGGCGTGGGCAGGTCGAGGCGGGCGGTGCGCGCGTACGTCGACAGGTCGACGCCGGTCAGCGGGTCCGCTGAGGCGCTCGCGATCGGAAGGGCAACGGCTGTCGTCGCCAGCGCGGCGAGGCCGACAGCGAGGGCTCGCGGTTTGCGCCACCTTGAGGTCTGACGAGCGGCGGGGCGTACGGCGTTCATTGGTCTCCTGTTCGGAATCGCCGTGCCCAGTGCCGGCGAGCGGAGCCAACGTATGACGCTGCTGTGCCCAGGTTGTGAACGACCTGCTACCGACGGATGAACGTTTGAGGAAGTTTGGGTAGGCCTCTACGCTCGTCGAGCGCGCACGAAGGAGATCTCGACGCGGCGATGGCTGAAGCGCCAGCCGTCGTCGGTCAGGCGAAAGCGGTCGTGGCACTCGCCGACGTACTTCGCCGCCTCGGCCGGGACCGGCAGGCTCAGGTCGCCCTCCTGGCGGTCGTGCCGGAAGTTGACCATGTAGCTGCGCGCGTGCGCCGTCGTCGGCGAGTCGATTTCGACCACGACGTTCGTGAAGACGTGGCGTGAGACGCGGCGGGCGATCGCCTCGCGCTTGGTGAACCACGCGCGGATCTGCTCCTGGCCCTCAAGCGCGAGCTCGGTCCCGTCCCAGCGCCCGTCGGCCGTGAACAGGTCGGCGATGCGGCTCGCCTCGCCGAAGTCGACGCGGCGCGCGTACTCGTAGATCAACTGCTCGCAGGCGCGCTCGACGAGCAGGCGCGCGAGCGGGTCGGCAACGTCAGGCACGCGCATGCTCGCTGTCCGCGTCGTCGGCAACGTCTGCGGCCGTGCCGGCGCCGAAGATCCCACTGAGATGCGAGACGTCGTTGAAGCCGCGCAGCGTCCACCGCCCGCTGGCGCCACGCACCAGCCGCGTGATCGACCCGTTCTCGGCGTAGAGGAAGGCGAAGGCGTCGCTTCCGGTCGCCTGGCGGCAGGCCTCGGCGATCACGCCGCCGTGGACGACCGCGACGACCGTGCCGTCGCCGCCGCCGGCCGTCACGTGGTCGATCCCGCGCCGCACGCGCGCGGAGAAGCCGTCCATCGGCTCCGCGCCCGGGATCACGTCCCAGCGCTGGGTGGTGAAGACCTCGCGCGCGATCGGGTCGCTCTCGATGCGATGGTTGAGCCGGCCTTCCCAGACGCCGAGGTGGACCTCGCGCAGGTCGTCGACGACCTCGGGCTCGCGCGCGATCAAGCCGGCGAGCGGCGCCGCCGTCTGCGCGGTGCGCTGCAATGGAGTGACGTAGAAGCCTCTCAACGATCGCCCGTCGGCGAGCTCTGACGCGAGCCGCTGGCCGACCGCCTCGGCCTGCCGATGGCCGTCTGGTGAGAGCGGCGGATCGTTATGGCCGTCGATCAACGCGTCACCCGGTTGCAGCGTCGAAGGCGCTGACCCGTGGCGGACGAGCAGGACCTCGCAGGCGCCTTCCGGCACGGTGAACGGACGTTGGAAGTCGCGAGCCATGGGCCGCACTCTAGGCTTCGCCGCCGCCGGCCGGCCCTGACGCATCCGCCAGTCGCCGCGGCCGCAAGCGCGCGGGGCGAGCCGGTCCGCCAGGCCGCGTCCGCCGTCGCCGCACAGCGTTGCGCCGATTGCGACAACCGCAAGGTAGGGGTCCGGGTTGCCTTGCCATGGCCCTGCTGTTAGGCTCGCGACACGCAGCCGACCGAGCGGTAGGCAGCGACGGTGGTGGAGGAGGAGAGGGACGATGGAGACGCTCGTGGTTGCGCGCGGCCATGATGACCGCGCCCATGTCGACTGCGCAGAGTGCGGCCACCGCTATGGCCCCGCTGGCGCTGACCCGCGCCGTGGCGCGGTCGCGACCGAGCAGCTGCTCGGCCCAGACGACGGAGTGCTGACCCGTCGTTACTACTGCCCGTGCTGCGCGCTGCTGTTCGCGGTCGGCGTGCGAGCGGTCGGCGAGCCCGTCTCGGCCGAGCGCACCGACGCACAATTCACCTTTCCGTTCGCGCGCGCGCTGAACGACGCCGTCGTGCTGCATCGCGATTAGCGGTTGCGCTAGTAGCCCCTCCGCGCCGCCACCGAGAACATGGTGGCGACCTTCAGAGGAGAGTGAGCGTGATGGCACCGCACGCAGGTCGTCGGCCGCACGGGAGGGATCTGGATGAGTGAGCACGTCCCCGCGACGGCGTCGCTCGGCGTCGGAGGAGGCAGCAGCGGAAGCGATCCCGGGGCAAGCCCGGAACGCGCCGCCGTGACCGTCCCCGGCCGTGACGCAGCCGCGGCGTTCGCAGCGAAGTACGGGTTGCTCGTCGCGTTCCTCGTGACGATCGGGATCTTCAGCGCGGTGCGCTCGTCGACCTTTCCGACCTGGCGCAACGCGGAGTCGATCCTCACGCTCGCGGCGCCGTCGTTGATCATCGCGGTCGGCCTCACGGTCGTCCTCGTGATGCAGGACTTCGACCTGTCGTTCGGCGGCATGATCGGCCTTGCCGGCGGCGCTGTCACAGCGTTCATGGTCAAGGACGGGATCGACTACCGGCTGGCGATCCTCGCGGTGCTTGCGATCGGCGTCGTCGCCGGGGCGTTGAACGGCTACATGGTCGCGTACCTCGGCGGGTCCTCGTTCATCATCACGCTCGCAATGGGGACGGTGTTGACGGGCGTCGAGTTCGGCCTCACCAACCAGGACACCGTCTACGACGGGATTCCCAACGGCTTCGTGCAGATCGCCAGCGGCGACTTCCTCGGGCTCAGCAACCAGATATGGATCGCGGCGGTCGTGGCGCTCGTCGTCTGGCTGCTGCTCGACCGCACCGAGCTGGGCCGCTTCATGTACGCGATCGGCGGCAACCCCGAGGCGGCGCGCCTCTCCGGCGTGCGCGTCCTGCGGCTGCGGATGCTCGGCTTCATCATCGTCGGCCTCGCCGGCGCGGTCGTCGGGATCCTGCTGATCTCGCAGTCGGCGTCCTACGCGCCCAACGGCGGCACCGCCTATCTGCTGCCAGCGTTCGCAGCCGTGTTCCTCGGCGCGGCGGTCTTCCGGCCAGGCGAGTTCAACGTGCTGGGGACGGTCGTCGGCGTGCTGTTCCTCGGCGTCATCCAGACGGGCCTGACGATGCTCGACCTCGACACGTGGGTGATCAACCTCGTGCAGGGCGGCATCCTCATCACGGCCGTCCTGATCAGCCGGCTGGGGCTGCGGCGCCGATGACCGCGAGCGTCACCGAGCCGGCGGTTCCGACCAAGCCGCGCCTGCGCCGCCTGGAGCTGCGCAACGTCGTCAAGCGCTACCCGGGCGTTGTCGCCCTCGGCGGCGCGAACGTGACGATCGAGGGCGGCTCGATCCTCGGGCTGCTCGGCAAGAACGGCGCGGGCAAGAGCACGCTGATCAAGCTGCTCGCCGGCGTGGTCGCGCCTGACGGCGGCGAGATCGTGCTCGACGGCGAGGCGATCGATCTGCCCGACCCGCATGCGGCGACCGCGCGCGGCTTCTCGTTCGTCCATCAGGAGCTGGCCGACGTGCCGAACCTGACGGTTGCCGAGAACGTCGGCCTCGGGCTTGGCTACCCGCGCTACCCCGGCGGGATCGTCCGCTTCGGCGCGCTGCGGCGCAACGCGCAGAGCGTGCTCGACCGGCTCGAGGCCGGGATCGACCCCGCGACGCCGCTCGGTCAGCTGAGCATCGCCCAGCGGCGGCTCGTGATGATCGCCCACGGCCTCGCCGCCGAGGCCGAGCTGTTCGTGCTCGACGAGCCGACCGCGTCGCTGACCGACGACGAGATCGCCCACCTGCACAGGGTGCTGCGGACGCTGCGCGACGACGGCGTCGCGATCGTCTACGTCAGCCACCGCCTCGACGAGGTGGTCTCGCTGACTGACCGCGTGACGGTGATGCGCGACGGCGCCGACGTCTTCCACGGCGCGACCGACGAGACCGACAAGGCCGCGTTGATTCACCACATCACCGGCGCGCACATCGCGCCGGAGGCGCGCAGACGGCGCACCACGCCGAAGGACAGCGCCGAGCTGCTGCGCGTCGAGGGGCTGACGCTCCCCGGTGTCGTGAAGGACGCGAGCTTCACGCTGCGCGCCGGCGAGCTGCTCGGCATCGCCGGCCTCGTCGGCGCCGGGCGCACCGAGCTGGCGCGGCTCGTCTGCGGCGCGGACCGCGCGGCCGCCGGCCGCGTCGTCGTGCAGGGCAGGGAGCGCAAGCTGCGCTCCCCGCGCGACGGCATGGAGGCTGGCATCGTGCTGCTGCCCGAGGACCGCAAGACGCAGGGCGCCGTGCTCGGCTTCTCGGTCCGCAAGAACATCACGCTGCCGACGATGAGCCGCTTCCGGCTCGCGTCGCCGCTGCCGATGCCGAGCCAGCGGCGCGAGCGCGTCGCGGCCAACGACCTCGTCGGGCGGCTGAAGATCAAGGTCGCCGACGTCGAGCAGCCGGCGATGCACCTGTCGGGAGGCAACCAGCAGAAGGTCGTGCTGGCGAAGTGGCTCGACTCTGGAGCCGATGTCTTCATCTTCGACGAGCCGACGCATGGCATCGACGTCGAGGGCAAGGAGGAGGTCTATGACCTCATGTCGGAGCTCGCCGACCAGGGACGAGGAGTGATCTTCATCTCGTCCGAGTTCACCGAGCTGGTGGGCGCGTGCAACCGCGTCCTGGTGATGCGGGACGGGCGGTTGGTCGACGAGCTCGAAGGAGAGGCGATCAGCGACGCCGCCCTCGTGGCGTCCTGTTACAGCCACTGATTCCGGCCGGCGCGGCACTGCCGCGCCGCTCATCGCATGGCGATGAGGGAGGAGAAGGCGATGAGAGGTATCGCGCAAGCGCGCCGCGTGCTCCTGCTCGCGGCGGCGATGGCATGCGCTGCCGTCGTGCTGGCAGCGTGCGGCAGCAGCAGTGACAACAGCAGCGGCTCCACGGGCGACAGCTCGGGCGGAGCGACGAAGGGCGCAGGGATCCGCGCCGGCACGGGCGGGTTCGCGGCGAGAGCAGAAGCGGCCGGCGTCGAGGCCGGCAGACAGACGGGCTCAGCCGTGAGACTCGAGCCCAAGACGATCGGCATCGTGAACTTCCTGAACGGGATCGAGTCCTCGGACCGGCTCGTCTCGACGAACGAGCTGGCCGCCAGAACGCTCGGCTGGAGAACGATCGAGTGCGACGGCAGAGGCACCCCGACGCAGTTCGTCACGTGCGGCAACCAGATGCTCGACCGCGGCGTCGACGGGATCATCATGGTCGCGATCGAGCCGGGCCAGGTGCAGTCGGTGATCTCCAAGGCGAAGGCGCAGGGCGTCCCGATCGTGCAGACGGGCGGCGGCGGCATCCCGGCCGGCTTCGACGGCAACTACGGGCCCGACGAGTCGCACGCCGGCCAGGTGCTGAGCGACGCGCTGCTGCCGATGCTCGACAGACTGCCGGGCAGCACGGTCCCGATCGCGATCCACGACTACCCGGCCGGCTGGGCGAGAACGCGCACCGACGCGCTGCGCACCGCGCTGAGAAGCCAGAGCAAGGTGAAGGTCGTCGACGACACGGTCACCGACGGCGCCAACCTCGTCAACTTCACGCGCAAGACGGTCTCTGACCAGATCACGCAGAACCCGGACCTGAAGGCGTTCTGGGTCTCGTTCGACACCGCCGGGCAGGTCGCCGGGCAGACGGTCGCGTCGAGATACCCGGGCAAGGAGTTCCCCGACCGGCCGCTGGTCGTCACGTTCCACGCGGACCTCGGGACGCTCGAGCTGATGCGCAAGGGCGACATCGACATGACCTCGGAGGTGAACTACGACGCGGGCGTCTGGATCGGCATCGACAACATGGCCGAGTTCTTCGCGCGCAGAACGCCGTTCATGACCGAGGGGCAGCCGAGATACCCCGTCATCGGCGATCCCTTCACGTACAGAATCGTGACGAAGGACGACCTCCCGCCCGCCGGCCAGTACGAGAGACCGGCGTGGGACATCCCGACCTACTTCGCGGCCAAGTGGAGAACGGAGTTCGGGCTCTAGTGGTGTGTCAGGCAACGTTCGCCGCGTCGGGCTTGTCCTCGCGGCGCCTGGCGGCGTCCTCGACCACTCGAAAGACCCCGGTCTTACTCGGGTCTGCGTCCTTGCCAGCCACCACGATGACGGCGCCGGCCACGGCGAACGTCACCCGACACACCACTCGATGACCGGCCCCGGTGAGGATCGGACGATGTTGCAGCTCGCCTATCGCGGTGGAGGGTCGCTGGCCGTCGAAGACGCGCCGGCGCCCGAGCCGCGGGCCGGGGAGGTGCGGGTGCGGGTCCACTCGACCGGCGTCTGCATGTCCGACGTCTACGGCGTCGCCGGGGTCAACGGCCGCCGCGACGCCGTGCTCGCCGACGGCGGCACGCTTGTGATGGGGCACGAGGTCGTCGGCCACGTCGAGGCCTGCGGGCCCGGCGTCAGCGACCTCGTCCCCGGCACCGCGGTCGCGGTCGACCCGATCGTCGGCTGCGGCAGCTGCGTGCACTGCCGCGCGGGGGAGGAGAACCTCTGCGCGCAGCGCACGATCCACGGCTGCACGCCGCTCGCGGCGGGCGGCTACGCGGAGGCGGTCGTCGTCCCGCGACGCAAGGCTCACCCGCTGCCCGAGGGGACGCCGATCGAGGTCGGCGCGCTCGTCGAGCCGCTGTCGGTCGGCGCCCGCGGCGTGCGGCTGGCAGCGCCCGCGTCGAGCGACAAGGTGCTGGTGATCGGCGGCGGCATCGTCGGGATCGGCGCCGCGCTGGCCGCCCGCCGGCGCGTCGGCGACGCCGAGCGCGTGCTCGTGCTCGAGCCGCGCGCCGAGCGCCGCGAGCTGTGCGCGCGGCTCGGCCTGAGGGCCGCCGCGCCGCAGTGCGCGCTCGACAGCGCGGAGAGGTTCGACGTCGCGCTTGACTGCGTCGCGCGGCCGGAGACGTTCGCCACCGCGGTGAGAGCGGTGCGGCCGCAGGGCCTTGTCGTGCTCGTCGGGATCTGGGAGGACGAGATCCCGCTGCCGGTCAGCGCCGTCGTCTGGAACGAGACGCGGATCACCGGCTCGTTCGGCTACTCCGACGCCGACTTCGCCGACGTGACGGCGTGGGTCGGAGGCGGCTCGGCGGGCGACCTCGCCGCGCTCGTGCAGCACCGCGTCGGCTTCGACGGCCTGATCGACGTCTTCAGCGCCTACGCCGACGGGTCGCTGACCGCCGTGCGGACGCTCTTCCAGCCCCATCTGCAGCAGGAGCCGGTGTGAACTTCGACCTGCCCGACGAGGTGCGCGCGCTCGTCGACGTCGCGCGCGCCTTCCGCGAAGAGCGGCTTGACCCGTTGGAGCCTGAGTTCCTGCTCAACGGGAACGTTGACTGGCCGCTGCGGCCCCAGCTTCAAGCAGAAGCGCGCGAGCGCGGGCTGTGGGCGATCGACGTGCCGCGCGAGCACGGCGGGCTGGGCATGGGCCAGCTCGCCGTCTGCGCCGTCCACGAGGAGCTCAACAAGCACCCGATGATGTTCGAGGCCGGCGGCGCGCCCGAGCCGGTCCTCTACCACTGCACGCCCGAGCAGTGGCCGCGCTACGTCGACGCCGTGATCAGCGGCGAGAAGCGCAGCGCATACGCCTTCACCGAGCCGGGCACGGGCTCCGACCTCGGCGCGATCGAGACGACCGCCGTGCGCGACGGCGACGAGTGGGTGATCAACGGCCGCAAGCTGTTCATCGGCCTCGCCGAGCGCGTCGAGTTCCTGATCCTGTTCGCCTCGACGAGCCCCGCGCTGGGCGCACGCGGCGTCACCGCCTTCCTGCTCGACAGAGGGACCCCCGGCTACGAGGTCGTCCGCACGATCCCGACGATGGGCGACGCGTGGGAGCCGTGCGAGCTGTCGTTCGCCGACTGCCGCGTCTCCGACGCGCAACGGCTCGGCGAGGTCGACGGCGGCTTCGCCGCGGCCGACGAGCAGCTCAGCCACGGCCGTTTGAAGATCGCCTCCTACCAGCTTGGGATCGCGCAGCGCTGCATCGACCTCGCGGTCGCGTGGGCGCAGGAGCGCACGACCTGGGGCCGCCCGATCGCGAGCCGCCAGGCGATCCAGTTCATGCTCGCCGACAGCGCGGTCGAGCTCGATGCCGCGCGGCTGCTCGTCTACCGCAGCGCGTGGCGTGCAGACAAGGGAGATGACGTGCGCGTCGACGCCTTCAAGTCCAAGCTCTACGCGACCGAGATGGCGCAGCGCGTCACCGACCGCTGCCTGCAGGTCTTCGGCGGCCGCGGCTACGCGAGAGACTCGCCGGTGCAGAGCTTCTTCCGCCAGGTGCGGCTGTGGCGGATCGGCCACGGCACCGCGGAGATCCACCGCTGGATGATCGCGCGCGACCTGTTGGGCGCCGCGGCGAGCGAGGGGGCGGGCGCTGCCGGCGGGGCCGCCGCGCCGCAGGGCGCGGGGGCGTCGGCATGAGCGGCATGGGCGGCGCCGCCGAGCAGACGCTCGCCGGCAGAGCGGGGGTCGTCACCGGCGGCTCGCGCGGGCTGGGGCGCTCCATCGCCGAGGCGTTCGTCGCGGCCGGCGCGCGCGTCGCCGTGCTCGACCTCGACGGCGCGGAGCAGGCCGCCGAGGAGATCGGCGGCGAGACGTTCGGGCTGGCCGGCGACGTGACCGACGCGGCCGCCGTCGAGGCCGCCTTCGCGCAGGTCGCCGAGCGCTTCGGCCGCTTCGACTTCCTCGTCAACAACGCCGGCACGCGCGTGCAGGCGCCGTTCGAGTCGCATCCGCTCGACGTCTGGCGGCGGACGATCGACGTCAACCTGACCGGCTCGTTCATCTGCGCGCAGGCGGCGATCGCGCTGATGCTCGAGCGCGGCGGCGGCCAGATCGTCAACCTCGCTTCGATCGCCGGCGCGATCGCGCTGAAGGAGCGCGCCGCCTACAACGCGTCGAAGGGCGGCGTGATCGCGCTGACGCAGTCGATCGCCGCCGAGCTGTCGGGCCGCGGGATCCGCTGCAACGCGATCGCCCCAGGGATCATCGAGACGCCGCTGAGCGCCGCCTATTTCAGAGACGAGCGGATGGTCGGCGCGATCACCGCGAACACGCCGCTCGGCCGCTGGGGGCAGCCGCACGAGATCGCCGGACCGGCGGTCTTCCTCTGCAGCCCGGCGGCGGAGTTCGTCCACGGGCACACGCTGTTCGTCGACGGCGGCTGGATGGCCTTCAAGGGCTACTGAGAGCGAGAGGACGCGGGGAATGCTGGAAAGCGGGCTGGGAGGCAAGACGTGCCTCGTGACGGGCGCGGCGAACGGGATCGGCCGCGCGACTGCCGAGCTGCTGGCGGGGGAGGGAGCGCGGCTGGCGCTGTGCGACAACGCCGCCGACGCGCTCGCGGCGGTTGAGCTGCCGCTGGGCGAGGGCGGCGACGGCGGCGAGGGCGGCGAGAAGCCGCTGAAGACGGTCGCTGACCTGTCGAAGCGGGCCGAGGTCGAGCGCGTGCTCGCCGAGACGACCGCGCGCTTCGGCACGCTTGACGTGCTGATCCACTGCGCCGGGATCTACCGCGTCTCGGAGCTGCCGGCGGTCACCGACGACGAGTGGGAGCAGGTGATCGACGTCAACCTGCGCAGCTCCTTCCTGCTCGCGCAGGGAGCGGTCGAGCTGATGCGCGGGCATGGCGACGGCCGCATCGTGCTGTTCGGCTCCTTCGCCGCGCGCACCGGCGGCCTGCGCGCGAGCGCGCCGTACGCCGCGTCGAAGGCCGGCGTCGAGGGGCTGACGCGGCATGTCGCGCATTACGCCGGCCCGCTCGGCGTGCGCGTCAACTGCGTCCATCCCGGCTTCACCGTCACGCCGATGACCGAGATCCTCGGCGATCAGGCGCGCGCGGAGGCGATCGAGCGCTCGCCGCTGCGACGTCACTGCGGGCCGGCCGAGCAGGCGAGCGTCGCCGTCTTCCTCGCGTCCGACCTGGCAGCGTTCGTGCACGGCGCGACGCTCGACGTCAACGGCGGGATGTACATGGCATGAGCGACCTGCGCGACGACCACAACAGCGCCGTTGACGGCGCTCAGAGAGGAGCGGCCGTGCTCGACCCGCTTGGCGACCGCACCCTGACCGACCTGCTCGACGAGCGCGCAAACGCCGACGGCGACCGCGTCTTCCTGCTGTTCGAGCCCAACGACGGGTCAACGGTCGAGTTGACGTACGGCGCCTTCCGCGCGCGCGTCGAGCGCTGCGCCGCCGGCCTCGCGGCGCGCGGCCTCGTCAAGGGCGACTTCGCCGTGCTGCACCTGCGCAACTGCCCGGAGCTCCTCGTCGCCTGGTTCGCGCTCGCGCGGCTCGGCGTCGTGACGATCCCCTCCAACGTCGCCAACACCGTCGGCGAGCTCGAGCACATCGTCTCGTTCACGGAGCCGAAGCTGCTCGTCACCGAGCCGTCGCTGCTGGCGACCGCCGACGGCGCGATCGCCGCCGCCGGGCTCGACGTCCCCGTGCTCGTCGCGCGCGAGGAAGCGCCGGGGCCGGCGCGCGAGCGCTTCGAGCTGCTGCTGGAGAGCGAGGGCGACGCGCCACGGCCGGCCGTCAGCGGCGACGACCTCGCCGAGCTGATCTTCACCTCCGGCACGACGCGCAAGCCGAAGGCGGTGATGCTGACCCACGCGAACTGCCTCCGCGCCGGCCAGGACGCCGTCCACTGCCTGTGGCTCCACGAGGGCGAGCGCTGCCTCACCGCGCTGCCGCTGTTCCACGTCAACGGCCAGGCGATGTCGCTGTTCGCGACGCTGACCGTCGCCGGGACGCTCGTGCTGATCGAGGAGTTCAGAGCGTCGCGCTTCTGGTCGCAGGTGCGCGCCCACCGCGCGACGCAGACGTGCATCGTCGCGATGCAGCTGCGCACCTTGCTGGCGCGCCCGGCCGAGGCGGGCGAGCGCGACCATTCGCTGCGCCGCCTCTTCTACGCGATCAACGTGACCGATGACGAGCGCGAGGCGTTCGAAGGGCGCTTCGGCGTGAGCCTGATCAACGGCTACGGCCTGTCGGAGGCGATGACGCTGCTGACGGTCGCGCCGATCGTCGGGCCGCGCCGCTGGCCGTCGATCGGCCTGGCGTCGCCGGGCCGGCGGCTGGAGCTGGTCGGGCCCGACGGCGAGCCGGTCGCGCCCGGCGAGGTCGGCGAGATCGTCGCCCACGGCACGCCCGGCCGCGACCTGATGCTCGGCTACTACCGCGATCCCGAGGCGACCGCACAGGCGTTGCGCGACGGCCGCCTCTACACCGGCGACAACGCGTGGGCCGACGACGCCGGCTACCTCTACTTCTTCGACCGCAAGAAGGACATGATCAAGCGGGCCGGGGAGAACGTCTCCGCGATCGAGGTCGAGGGCGCGCTCGTCGCCCATCCCGGGGTCGCCGAAGCGGCGGTCGTCGGCGTCCCCGACGCGATCCGCGACGAGGCGGTCGCTGCGGTCGTCGTCCCCGTCACACCCGGCGCGCTCACCGAGGCCGACCTGATCGAGCACTGCCGCACGCGCCTGTCGAAGTTCAAGGTCCCCACCGTCGTCGCGTTCGTCGACGAGCTGCCGAAGACGTCGATCGGCAAGGTGAGAAAGGACGAGCTGCGCAGAGCGCTCGTCAACGCGGCGCCAGCGGCGCCGAACGGATAAGGCGGGCAGGTGGTGGTGGAGCCGGCCCGCTCAGCGGACTTCGAGGCCGCGCAGCGCGATCGTCGCGAAGGCGTCGGCGACCTCTTCTGCGCTCAGCGGGCCGTCGGGCTGGAACCACGTGTAGCCCCAGTTCGCCATCGCCAGCACGGCCTTCGCCGCGAGCGTCGGCGGGACGTCGACGAAGGCGCCGGTCGCGGCGCCCTCGGCGATGATCCTGCTGACCATCTGCTCGTAGAAGTCGCGCTTGACGACGAGCTCGTTCCAGCGCTCGCCGCTGACCGCGCTGCGCTCCTGCAGGAAGACGGTGACGCCGTCACGGTGGCGGGCGACGAAGCTGAGCGCGACGCGCAGGACGGAGCGCACCTTCTCGGCCGGCGTCTCGGACGAGGACAGCACGCCCATCGTCTCGTCGATCAACTCGTCGACCAGCTGCTCGTGGATCGCGAAGAGGAGGTCTTCCTTCTTGCGGACGTGGTGGTAGAGGCTCGGCTTGCGCATGCCGAGCGCCTCGGCTATCTCGGCCATCGAGGCGGCGTGGTATCCGCGCTCGCTGAAGACCTTCGTGGCGGCCTCGATGATGTCGGCGCGCACCTTCGGCGGCGAGCTCGGAGCAGGTGGGGTTGGGGCTGTCTTGGCCACATTCGATCCCGGATGGGTGCGGCAGGTTGTCTGACCGCCCGACAGATCATACCGGCTCTAGCCGTCCTACCCAACGGTAGGCTACGTTGCTCAAACCCAGTGGTGACGGTAAGGTCACGACCGACCGATAGGTCGTATGAGGGTTTCGAAGAGGGAGATGAAGGGATGGCAGAGGTCAAACTGGCCGCTGCAGGCCCGGCCGGCGGGGCGCGTGGCGCGTCCGCGGGCCGCTATCGCCTGATGCGATTGAGCCGGCGCTTGGAGGAGACGATGCACGACCAGTTCGGCGAGGGACAGGTGCCGGGCCCGCTGCACCTCTCGATCGGCCAGGAGGCCGTCGCCGTCGGCGCCTGCTGGGGCCTGCGCCAGAGCGACGCCGTGCTGTCGACCCACCGCGGCCACCACCACTGCCTCGCGAAGGGCGCCAGAGCCGACCGCCTGATGGCCGAGCTGCTCGGCCGCGAGGCTGGCTACTCGCACGGCCGCGGCGGCTCGATGCACGTCTCGATCCCGTCGATCGGGCTGCTCGGCACCAACGGCATCGTCGGCGCCGGCGTGCCGATCGCAGCCGGCGCCGCCTACGGGATGCAGGCGCAGGGTCGCGACGACGTCACCGTCTGCTTCTTCGGCGAGGGGGCGACCGGCACCGGCGCCTTCGCGGAGGCGCTCAACATCGCGGCGCTGTGGAAGCTGCCGCTCGTCTTCGTCTGCGAGAACAACCAGTACGTCGAGCTGACGCCGCTCGAGGTCCACGTCGCGGGGGAGATCTACCGCCGCGGCGAGTCACACGGGATCCCCGGCGTGCGCGTTGACGGCAACGACGTCGATGCGGTCCATGACGCCGCGAGCGACGCGGTCGAGCGGGCGCGCGGGGGCGGCGGGCCGACGCTGATCGAGGCGGTCACCTACCGCTGGTTCGGCCACTACGCCGGCGACCGCGCCGCGTATCGCGACGAGGACGAGGTGACGGCGTGGCGTGAGCGCGACCCGCTCGTGCGCGCTCGCGCGGCTTTGGATCCGGCGCTTGCCGACGAGCTCGACGCGGAGGTCGAGCGCGAGATCGGCGAGGCGCTCGCGTTTGCCCAGCGCAGCCCGGTCACCGGCCCCGACATGCTCGCCCTCGACCACCTCGCGGTGCCCGCATGAGCCCGACCGCGACAAAGACCAAGCCGCTGAAGATGTGGCAGGGGATCAACCAGGCGCTCGTCGAGGAGATGGAGCGCGACGAGCGCGTCGTGCTCGTCGGCGAGGACGTCGCGCGGCCGGGCGGGCCCTACGGGGTGACGCGCGGGCTGCTCGACAAGTTCGGCCCGCTGCGCGTGCGCGACACGCCGATCAGCGAAGCGGTCGTCGTCGGCCTCGGCATCGGCGGCGGGGCGGTCGGGCTGCGGCCGGTCGTCGAGCTGATGTTCTTCGACTTCGCGATGATCGCGATGGACCAGATCGTCAACCAGGCCGCGAAGTTCCGCTATTTCTCCGGCGAGTCGCTGCCGCTGACGATCCGCACGATGTGCGGCGCCGGCGGGCCCAACGGCGCGCAGCACTCGCAGAACTTCGAGGCGTGGTACAGCGCGGTGCCGGGGCTGAAGGTCGTGATGCCCTCCAACGCCGCCGACGCGAAGGGGCTGCTGAAGGCGTCGATCCGCGACGACGACCCGGTGCTGTTCATCGAGACGCTGGGGCTGTTGACAGCGCGGCGCGACGTGCCGGTGGGCGGGGACTTCGTGCTGCCGATCGGGGTCGCGGAGACACGCCGCGCCGGCACAGACGTGACGGTCGTGGCAATCGGGCGGTTGGTCGACCGGGCGCTCGACGCGGCTGCGCGGCTTGCGGAGGAGGACGGGATCTCGGTCGAGGTGATCGACCCGCGCACGCTCTCGCCGCTGGACACCGAGACGATCGTCTCGTCGGTCGCGCGCACCGGCCGGTTGGTCGTCGCGCAGGAGGCGACCTCGCCGTACTCGTTCGCCGCCGAGGTCTGCGCGGTCGCGGTCGAGTCGTGCCTGAGCGAGCTGAAGGCGCCGCCGGTGCGGGTCACGTCGCCGTTCGTGAACGTGCCGACGCCGGTGCCGCTGGCGGAGGCCCGCGCGCCGGGCGCCGACGACGTGGTCGCGGCGGTGCGCACGACGATGAGAGGAGCGTGAGGCGATGCGGGTCGAGGTCGCGATCGAGGATCCCGGCAGCCACGAGGAGGTCGAGATCGTCGAGGTGATGGTCGAGGTCGGCGAGCAGGTGGAGGCCGGCGACGTGCTCGTCGAGGTCGCCACCGACAAGGCGAACATGGAAGTCGAAGCGCCTTCCGCGGGGACCGTTGCGGAGGTTCCCGTGACTGAGGGGGACACCGTGGGATCGAGAAGCGTGTTGGTGGTGTTGGAGTCGTGAGCGGCTCGGCTGGCGCGGAGCTCGGGCGGTTCGCCGCTTCGCTGCGGGCTGCGGCGATCCCGGATCCCGTGCTGGAGCGGCTGCGCTGCGGGTTGTTGCATGACATCGCGGTCGCGCTTGCGGCGCATCCGGTCGGGGCGGAGGTGTGGCCGCTCGTGCGGGACCGCCGGCCGGCGGAGGCGACGCTGCTGTGCGACGGCGGGCGGGTCGGCGCGCACGAGGCGGCGTTCGCCAATGCGCAGCTGATCCATGCGCGCGCTCAGGACGACACCCACTTCGGGGCCAAGACGCATGTCGGGGCGGCGGTGATCCCGGCCGCCCTCGCGCTCGCTGAGCGCGAGGGCGCGTCCGGCGCCGCGTTCGCGACGGCGGTGCTGGTCGGCTGCGAGGTCGCCGCGGCGGTCGGCGAGCGCCACGCCGCGGCGGCGACCGCCCGCGGCTTCCGCGCCTCGCCGCTGTTCGGCACGCTCGGCGCGGCGGCAGCCAGCGCGTCGCTGCTCGGCCTCGACGCGGCCGCGGCGGCCGACGCGATCGCGCTCTCCTCGAGCTTCGCCGGCGGGTTGAACCAGACGTGGATCGACGGCTCCAGCGAGTACCGCATAGAGCTTGGAATGGCGGCGCGCAACGGCATGCTGGCGGCTGATCTCGCCGCCTC
Source organism: Conexibacter sp. (assembly GCA_036499225.1). Lineage (GTDB taxonomy): Bacteria > Actinomycetota > Thermoleophilia > Solirubrobacterales > Solirubrobacteraceae > Conexibacter. Next base: position 1,658 of record DASYEC010000019.1, on the reverse strand, counting down.
CGGCCAGCACGGCGCGCGCTACTGGTACGAGGGCGCGGCCGGCTTCGCGCACGCCTTCGACGGCACCTCCGACGACGTGCCCGGGCCGGGCGAGTGGGTCGACGGCTCGTGGGAGCTGGGCACGCGATGGCGGCTGCTCGACGTCACCTACAAGCCCTATCCCGTCTGCGCGATCTTGCAGAGCGCAGTCGACGTCGCGATCTCGCTCGCGCGCGAGAACGACCTCGACGCCGATGCCGTGACGGGCATCGAGGTCCAGCTCAACCCGCAGGACCGCACCTACCCGGGGACGGTCAACTCAGGTCCCTACGGCGATGTCGCAGCGACCTTGATGAGCGCCGAGTACTGCGTCGCGATGGCATTGCGCGACCGCACCGCGACGCTGGCGGGCCTGCGCGGCTTCGAGGACCCGCAGCTCGCGCGGATGATCGGCGTGACCGACGTTCGCGGCGTGGACCGCATCCCCGCGCTCGGCGCCCGCGTGGAGGTGGAGGTCGACGGTCGCGGCGGGGCCCAGCGCCTTGGCGGCGAGCTGATCCCCGACCCCTCGACGTACGGCTGGGACTGGGACGGCGTGCTCGCGAACGTCGAGCGAATGGAGCCCGAGATCGCCGTCTCACGAGACCAGCTCGACGCCCTCGCCGCAGCGGTGCGTGACGTGACAGCGCTCTCGTCGGTCGACGACCTCGTTCGTCTGACTGTGCCGGTGGCGGCATGAGCGGCGAGGCGCAGGACAGCGCGGCGCGTGCCGTTGGCGACGCCGCGACGACGGGCGTCGGCGAACGGGGCGCCGCCGCGCGTGGCGTCGGCGAGCGGGGCGCCGCCGCGCGTGCAATAAATCCCGCCCACGACGCTCTCCACGCCCCCGACGCCGCGCGCGAGCGGTGGCGGGAGAGCTACTACTTCAAGTTCTGGGACTTCAACGTCGGGATCGGGGGCGACTCGACGATCGGCCACCGGCCGTCGAACGGCCACTCCGGGTCGTTGAACATGATCTGGGGGCTGGAGCTGCCGACGCTCGTCGCCTCCGAGTACGACCACGCGCCCGCGCACGACGTCCCCCGCCCCGTCGCCGGGCTCGCCTACGAGCAGCAGGCGCCGTTCGGCGCGTGGCGGGTGCGGTTCGAGGGCCGCCTCAACGACGGCGGCTCGGCGCCGGCCTGCGGCTCGGCCGCGGTCGCGGCGGCCGGGTCGGACAGAGCAGTCGAGGCCGTCCCGGTCTCCTACGACCTCCTGTTCGAGCCCGACCAGCCCGCCTACATGTACGCCGAGCGCCCGGAATGGGACGGCTTGTTCGACGGCCACGTTGACGAGGTTGGCCGTGTAACAGGAGTGTTGACGGTCGGCGAGCGCACCTGGCAGATCGACGCCCGCGGCTGCAAGGACCACTCGTGGGGCGTGCGCGACTGGGCCCGCCCCCGCGGCTGGCGCTGGGCCGACATGCTGTTCGCCGACGGCGGTCCCGAGCTGTCGTTGTGGCGCGCGACCTTCGACGGCGAGCAGTGGCTGCAAGACGGCGCCGTCTACGCCAACGGCGAGGCCCGCCCCTTGCGCGCGTTCACTGAACACGTCACCTGGGCCCCGCGCGACCGAGCACCCCGACCAGCAACCTGGGCCTTCGACCTCGCGGCCGGCGGCGACGTGCAAGCTGGCGAGAG
>DASYEC010000018.1:0-24945 GCA_036499225.1 Conexibacter sp. | reverse complement strand
TTCGTCTGAGGACCGAATGGAGGAGTACACGTGAGTCAGCACACCACCCCGCGATATGCGGTCAACAGCTATTCGACGCCGCACAACTCGGTCTTCGAGGACATCGAGCAGATCGCGCGGACCGGCGGCAGCGGCATCGGGTTGTGGGAGGCCAAACTGCCCGAAGGCCGCGATGACGAAGTGCGCGCCGCCCTGGCCGCCCACGGCCTGAAGGCGACCTTCTGCGTGCCGACCGTCCACACCATCCTGCCGGTGCCGTTCAACGTGCCGGGCACGGTCAGCGATCCCGCCGAGCGCACCCGCGCGGCTGCCGCCAGCGTCGCGCGGCTGGCTGCCTTCGATCCCGTTGCGATCGTCATCGGGCCCGGAACCTCCGGCGACGCATCGCGCCCGGTCGGCCCGGTCGAAGCGGTCGCCGAGGGGCTCGGCGTCGTCGCCGACGCGGCTGCGGATGCCGGCGTCGAGATCACGTTCGAGCTCCTCGCCGAGCGTCGCGGCTCACCGCTGCACGACCTGCCGACGATCGCGGCCTTCATCGACGACGTGGGGCGCGAGAACGTCGGAATCATGTTCGACATCTTCCATTCGTGGTGCGAGCCGGACCTCCACGATCACCTGCGCGAGTTCGGCAGTCGCATCACGGGCGTGCACGTCAACGACATCAAGGTCGACGAGCGGTGCGGCTTCGATCGCGAGCTGCCCGGGCAGGGACGCGCCGTCGCTGCGGACATCATCGCGACGCTGCTCGAGGTCGGCTACGACGGATGGTGGGAGCTGGAAGTCTTTTCAGACGACGGCACGTTCGGGACCGATCTCCCCGACTCCTACTGGAAGTGGCCGCACGAGCTCCTGCTCGAACGCTCGAAGACCGCGTTCGACCGCGTCTACGCCGACGCGCTCGAGCTGCTCGCGGCCCGCCAGCGTGTGTGACTCCCCGGCGTTGCTCGACGCTGGAAACGCAACCATGATGAATTACGACGCGGAGGTTGTGATCGTCGGCGGCGGCCCCGTGGGCATGGGGCTTGCCATCGAGCTCGGCCAGCGCGGGGTCCACTGCGTCGTCGTGGAGCGCTACCCGCAGCCTCGGCCCATCCCCAAGGGCCAGAACCTGACGCAACGGACGATGGAGCACTTCCACTTCTGGGGCGCGGAAGCGGAGCTGCGCGCGGCACGGACGATCCCGCCCGCGTATGGGATCGGGGGCCTGACGGCCTACGGCACGCTCCTTGGGCCCTACGCCTACGACTGGCTGCAGCGCGACCTCGTGAAGTCGTTCTACTTCACCGCCAACGAGCGGCTTCCCCAGTACGCCACCGAAGCCGTGCTGCGCCGTCGCGCCGCCGAGTTGCCGTCCGTGGAGCTGGTGTACGGGTGGGATGCGCAGGAGATCCGCCAGGACGCCTCCGGCGTAAACGTCAAGCTCGGGCGGCGACGCGGCGAGGGTCGCCGCGTGATTCATGCGCTCTACGCGGTCGGCTGCGACGGCAGTCGATCGCGCGTCCGCGAGCAGGCCGGGCTGCGCCAGACGCGCACGGATCACGATCGCGTGATGGTGCTGCTGGTGTTCCGCTCCGAGAAGCTGCACCAGCTGCTGGAGCGGTATCCCGGCAAGTCGTACTACAACGTGCTTCATCCCGAATTGGCGGGCTACTGGAAGTTCTTCGGCCGCGTCGATCTCGGCACGACGTGGTTCTTCCACGCGCCGGTCCCGCCTGGGACCACCGCCGACAACTTCGACTTCCGCGCGTACCTGCACGAAGCCGTGGGGGAGGCCTTCGACGTCGAGTTCGAGCACATCGGCTTCTGGGACCTGCGGTTCGCGCTCGCGGACGCATACCGGGCGGGGAACGTCTTCATCGCGGGAGATGCCGCGCACAGTCACCCGCCGTATGGCGGGTATGGCGTCAACACGGGGCTCGAGGATGCCCGCAACCTGGGATGGAAGCTGGCGGCCGTGCTCCAGCGATGGGCTGGCGAGGACCTGCTCGAGTCCTACGACGCGGAGCGCCGCCCCGTGTTCGCCTCGACCGCGCGCGAGTTCATCGCCAAGTCCATCGAGACCGATCGCGAGTTCCTCGAGACCTTCGACCCCGAGCTGGATCGTGCGGCGTTCGAGCAGGCCTGGAACGCCCGGGCGGAAGGCGCGGTCGGTGAGGTCAACGCCTTCGAACCGCACTACGAAGGATCGCCCGTGGTGTGGTGCGGCAATGGGGCACGCGGCGCTGCGAGCAGTGCCGTCGGCTCGCACCGATACGAGGCTCGCCCGGGCCACCACCTGGCGCCCGCCGTGATGGCCAGCGGACGGAACGTCTACGAGGCCCTCGGCCCGGGCTTCACCCTGCTCGCCGTGGATGCCGACGCCGGCAACGTCCAGGTCATCCAGGGCGTCGCCACGGACCTGGGCCTGCCGCTGACCGTCGTCGAGGACCCCGGTGAGCGGGAGGTGGCTCGCTACCGCGCTCGCTTCGTGCTGGTGCGACCGGACCAGTTCGTCGCCTGGACGAGCAGCTCGCCCACCCTCGCTGCCGACGAGATGCGCCGGCTGCTCCATAGGGTCACGGGACGGCCGGCGCCTGATCTGGCGCGCGTCTAACACGAGGGGACTAGCGGCGAATTCGGCCGTCGACGAGGACGCCTGCTTCAAGAAGACGTATGGCGCGTTCGTCCTAAAGCGCAACACGCGCGGCTGTCGCTTCTCGCGCATTGCGATAGTGCGAGCGACGACGGTCTCGGACCGCTCCTGCTCATCGGAGGGAGGAGCACCGCCAGTCTTGATCGGATCGCGCTCCCGCATGGTGCGCGATCAGCGTCGCGCGGCGCTGATCTCGTTCCGCACGTATCTGAGAATGAGCGAATCGTCGAGCTTGCGCGTCTCGGCTTCGGCCTCGTCGAGGCGCGCGGGTTGCAGCCGGCCCATCAGCACCAAGAGCCGAATCCGGCGGGTCAACGGCATGACGGGTGAGACGTCGAGCGCCCTGAGCTCGTCGTTACTTGAAGCGCGACTCGCCCGAACCAAGCCGTCGAGCACGGCCTTGTGCGCTGCGTGCTGCGCGCTCGACGGGCGCAAGCGCTGCAGTTCCGCGTGTGCGTCCGCGAGCTCGCCGTGCAGGACCATCACCTCCACGAGGACCAGGCGAGCGAATCCCTCGAGGAATATCGCGCCATGCCGCACCGCGAGCTCGAGGAGCTGTCGCGCCTCCTTTCTGGCGTCCGCGAACCGACCCGCGACGACCGAAATCTCCGCCATCTGGGCGATCGCGTGGCCCCGTTCCCACCACGCCGCATTCGCTAATGCGTGGCGGGTCAGGTCCCGAGCGAGGTCAAACCGTCCTCGGTCGCGCTCGATTTGACCGCGTTCGGCGTTTGCGTGGCCGATGCCGACGTAGTCCGACGGAGAAAAGATCTTCAAAGCAGCTTCGATCTTCGACTCGGCCGTCTGATATCGCCCGACGTTGCGGGCGAGTCGTGCCTGTGCCAAGAGGCTATGGCCGTGCAAATGCGGATCGCCGCGGCCGTCGACGCAGAGCGCGACCGCCTGGTTCGCTCTAGTCGTCGCGGTCTCCTGGTCGGCGTCCGAGTTGTAGAGGCTGCTCTGCCACGACGCATAGGCGCGCTCTGGGTCCGCCTCCGAGCGCTCCGCGAACGCGTAGGCGGTTTCGGCGAGATCGATAACCGTCGGTTCGGGTTCGACATACATCAGCGCCCAGAGACAGGCGCGGAGCCTGTTCGCAGCGAATCGTGAGGCGTCACGCGACCACTGCTCAGGGTTGGTGGCCGAGAGCAGAACCGCCTGGCTCCGCGCGCTTTCCATCGATTCTGACTGGAGGGAAGCTCTCAATAGCTCGGCTGGCGGCATCTCACCGGCGGCGGTGAGGATCTGGGCCGCAGTGCGATTGACGGCCAGCGACGATTCGAGCGTGTTGTGGAGGGTCTGCGTCAATCGGATCGCATAACGGCGCCTTTCGACATCGGTGATCAGCTTCCGCCGCGCGATCAGCCAGTCCGCCCACGAGCGGAAGGTGTAGGTCGACGCGTACGTTTGTCCGCCCGAGCGCAGGTTCAGCTCTACCGGATCGTGTGCGATCAGCAACTCCGCGAGGTAGTCGTCGAGCAGGTCGATGACCCGCTCGCCAGCACCATCCCCGACAGCGTCGACCACGAGATCGGCGGTGAATGTCCGGCCCTCCAACGCACCGCATGCGAGCACGCGACGGATCAGATCGACATCGGCCATCTGACATCCTGCGAGCAGTCCCGCCAAGCGTTCAGCGAACGCGTCGGCCGGGCCGCGCAGAAGGCGATCGGCGCCGCGCGACGACACCCAGACATTGCCGGCGTCCAACTCGACGACGTGCTCATTTCGCCACTCATTCCAGAGCGCGGCCAAGTGGTCGCTGCGGCCTTCGCTGACTTCCCACAGCAAGGTCTCAAGCTCGAGGTCGAGATGGCCGAGCCACTCGCTAATCTCGCGCTTTGTGAGCCGGCTGAGGGTCAACGTCTCCGCGAGGTTGCGCTCCGCCAGGATCGCAGCGACCTCATCCGCCCTCGTCACGCCGAGCACGAACACGATGCCCAGGTCCTCGGTGAACTCCTGCGCCATCGTCAAGAGCAGGACGCTGAGCCAGCTACTGTCGCTCTGGTCGAACTCCTCGAGCAGGCACACAAGCGGGCGGTCCATGACCGCTTCGCGCAACAGAGCCGGGACGAGCTCTTCCGCCGCAAGCCGCTTCCTCCCCGCGCGTGCCTTCTCCAAAGCTCGCCACGCGGGCAGGGCGGTCGCGAGCAGCTCCGCCAGGAGCCCGGTTGTCAACGATCCGATGCCTTCCTTGGCTACGTCGACGAGCGCGTCCTGAAACTCGCGGCGCTGATCGGCTTCGATCGCTGGCGCCAAGGTGCGATAGGGCCCGTCGGCGAACGTGCCGTGCAGGACACGGGGACGTCCTCCGTTCTTTGGGAGGTGCTCCGCAAGCCACGCGAACAGCGACGAGTGTCCGACGCCCGGTTCGCCCGCGACGAACACCACTCGTCCTGATCGCCGCGTCGCGAGCAGCTGGACGCGCGCAGCGATGTGCGCCTGGGCGGGGGAAAGATCGGGCGGGTTCATGCGCGCAGGCGGATGCAATCATGTTCCGTGGAGTGCGTCTCGCGAGATGAGTCTCAGCGCAAGCGAGCGATGGCGCTCGCCCATGGGGCGCAGGGACCGTGATGGTCGCGCTCGTTACAGGCGCCGCGGTGGGGATTGGGCACGCGGTCGGCGCTGCTGGAGAAGGGGATGGACACGCGGCTCGCCGACGTGCAGGTCCGGAGAGCCCGGAGGCCGCTTGTTCGGGTCGACGTCACCTACGACGCCGCGCTGCGCAGCATGATCGTCGAGGTCAAGCCGGACGTGCCGGTCAACAACGCGACGACACGGCGCGAGGCCGCGTCGTCGTGCTGCGATGAGAAGGAGATCGAGCATCGTCGGTGTCGCGATGAGGCATTTCCGCCAGCGCCGCGGGCACCGAATGCGCGCGCGTCTCGCGCAGAGCGCTACCGATTCGAGCGCCGCGCCGGCTATCGCTGGTCGTCCAAAGGGGACAGCCACCCGACTCGCCCGCGGTGGCGGTGCAGGCGAAGGGAACAACGGCGGCACGTTCCTCACCCCTTCTTAGGTTCCCTTGTTCAAGGATTCTTGCGGTGTGGCCGATGTCTTCAATCGCCAGGAATTTTGCAGCCCGGCGTGCTTAGGCGCCGGCGAAACCTCAGGAGTCCCGTCTTAAATGTCAATCCCACCGCCTGGGTACGAGACGCCCCAGGCGTCGCCGCCTCCTCCTCCGCCTGCGCCGCAGGGGGCTTCGCTCAGCCATGAGGACGCTGAGGCCCAGACTGGAAGCCGACCGGCTGACGACAAGGTGCAGTACGAGTTCAAGTCCGTGCAAGCGCTGCGCGGCAGGGAGAGCAGCGCGAAGGCAAAGTGGCAGGACCAAGGTTGGGAGTTCGTCTCGGAGAATCGGGGGACGCTGCGGACGGAGCTGAACTTCCGCCGCGTGAAGGCGAAGACGTTCGGCGCCCACCTCTTGAGCAGCGTCGCCACGTTCCGACGGATGCAGCCAAAGACGCAGTTGGTCTTGGTCGCGTTTTGCGCACTGGTCCTGGTTGCGGGAATCATCGGCATCGTTGTCGGGACACAAAGCGGAGGCGGCACCCTCAGTCCGAGCGCGGAGCACACCGGCTCCGGCTACGACACGCCTTCCACCGAGGCCACCGCGACTACCGCGGAGGCGACGCCTACGGCGACGAAGACGCCCGCGAAAGACCGCAAGCGGGCGCGCGACCTGCGCGGGTGGTTCAAGGAGGAGCAGATGACTCCTAGCGACCTCTCCGTGTTGGGCGTGGACGCGCCGGAGTCGATGCAGCGCGTGTACGCGATCAAGAAGGTGGCCGTGCGCGGCTCCACGGTCGCGCTGACCACTGACCTCTACCCCAAGCACGAGAACGCCGACGAGTTCTCCGGCGCCTGCAATCAGGTCATCCAAGGCTACGCCCCCGATTGGGTGCGGGTGGTCAAGGTAATCGGGCAGGACGGCGCCGAGCACGGCTCGTGGTCGGACGACGACGGCGACGGCATCGACGACTCCACTGGATTCCTGGCTTGCCAGTCGGACTTGGACTAGGCGGATGGATCCCGGTTTCTTGCTGGCCGCGATGCTGCACCGCCTCGGCGAGCGTGCGGGGTGTGATCACGGACTGTGGGCCAAACAGTCGCTTTCGATGCGATGCGACAGTCGGCAGAGTTCCTCGGCGGGTTCGGCTCAGGGCGTGGCTGTCCTGTCCTGAAGCAGCAAACGGGATGCGCAAGTGTTGCGCCGCGCGGTGGCCAACGACGCCGCGTAAGCGCTGCGGAACAGCGACGTCACGTCCCGGACGCGCACGCTGCAGGCTTGTAGCTCGGTCGTTATCGTCGCATCGATAAAGGCATGCGACGTATCGGCTCACGGAGGGGAAGCATGCTGCGCATCATGGGACGGATCGCGGCCCCGGCTATGGCACTTGCAGTCGCTTTAACGGTCGCCCACGCGCCACCATCAGTCGGGCAGGACGTCAACTGCTCGGATTTCGCAAGCCAGGCTGCGGCCCAGGCCTGGTTCATCGCACACGGTGGTCCCGCTCAGGACCCCGCTGGCTTGGACGCCGACCATAACGGCGTCGCCTGCCAGTCGCTGCCGTGCCCGTGCTCGAACAGCGCGGGGACGCCCGCGCCTCCATCTCCGACTCCCGTACCGGTCCCTCCACTCCCTCCAACACCTCCTACGCCCCCCGATACAGACGGAGACGGGTTGCCCGACGACATCGACTCCTGCCCGACGACTTCTGCCGACACCTCCGACGGCTGCCCGTCGCTCCCCATGTACCTAGGAAGACTTGACCTCGGCGAAACCTCCTTGCCCGATCGCTACCTTCCGATGGGCAAGCCAGCCCGCAAGCCGCAGCGCCTGTCGCCATACACGCGTCGCGCGGACGCCATCGTTCGGCTCCGTTGGCAAGACTGGGGGGAAACGCAGGCCGAAGCGCATGGCACGGCGCGAGTGGTGCTTGCCGGCGGGCGCCGCCGTGATTACCCGGGAGTACGCGTATTCGTGTCACGAGTGCGCGACGGCCAATGCTCAAACCAGGCAGCGCAGTTCTACACGCGCGTCCGCGTCCTCTGGCCCAAGAAGATGCATCGTCGCCAACTCGGCGTGCTCCTCGCTCCCGGCTGCGGAACGAAATAGGAAGATCTGACGCTCGTCCGTTCTGTTCGCCTCGTACTGGCGCGAATCCGCGGCCGGATAACCAACTGTTGAACGTCCTGGTCGTCCAACAACGGGTGACCGCGTGGGGCGCATGAGCAGGGTCGCGGTGGCGATGCCCCGGCCGGCGCTGTCTACCACGGCGAGCCGCTCATCGGACGCACCCCGGGGCACCTCGATGTCACGCTGCCTAACCGCGCGGAGCACAACCATTGATCGACGCCTCGACCAGCCACGCCGTACCCTGAGTCGAACGCGCCCCTCGCGGGCCAGTGCCGGCGGACGTCTTGGCGCACCCTTCTCTGGAGTGCCGCTTGGTCGCGGGACATGCATCCAATCCGGCGCAATGGCCTGGGTCGGATACGGTGCGCGCGCGTCGGTTCAAGGGAGCCATCCGAATGGCATCCAGAATCGGGCACAGCAAGAGACTGTGGTCCAGTCCCGTCCGTCCTCGAGCAGCGGCAGGCGGCTGGTATTTCTCGCGCCAAGCACGAGTCAGCGGCTCGTACGCCGGGCGCCGCTGCTTCTCGTCCGAACCGCGAGCGTCCCGCGGCGATAGTCGCCCCCGCACCGCTCCGCTGGCCAACGGCACGCGCGGCGGAGTCGCGTCAGCGCAGCACCTTGAGGTACCGCTGTGAGCGGCCGCCGACGAAGTAGTAGTCCATGCGGCCGTGCACGCGCAGGGCCTGGCGTAGCTGGCGCCCGAACTGGACGGCGACGGCCGTGAGGTCTTCGTCGCTGACCGCGCTGCCACTGTCGGGCATTTCTCGCAGGAGCGCGACGGCGTGACGGACCGAAGGCTCGGACCGCCAGGGGGCGACAAGTTCGTCCGGGCCTGTGACGATCCTGGCGGCGGTATCGGCAAGAAACACTCCGAGTCGCTGTAGCACCTGGAACGCCGTGTGGTACAGCCGCATCAGGTCTCCGCGCCTCTGGTAGGAGGCGCGGGCAGCGTCGAAGTTCGCGACGATCGCTTCCAACTCGCCGAGCTCACCGCCGTTGGGCGGCTCGACGTCGGCGAGCTCTCGGTTGTAAAGGGAGAGCTCGCACCGGTACTCGTCCACGGCGTTCTCCGCCAGCCACAGGAACTCCCATGCCAGGTCATCTGGTGTGTCGAAACCAGGCACGCGCCGGTGCGCGGCGAACGCAGAGCCAGCGTGCTGGTGCAGCCGCACGTGCTGTGCCTCGTGCAGCACCGTGCGGTCGACGATCTCGTCGTCGATCTGCAGGAGGGCAGTGGGGAGCACGACATCGACGCCCTCGGCGGTGTTCACGGTAAGCGCGACGGTGACCGCGCCGTCGGGCTTCTGTACGTTGTATGTCTCCGGGGCCGGCTCGTCGTTGGACTTCTCGACTGCTCGGTCGCGAGCCTTCGCTGCGGCGCGGGGAAAGTCGTCGGCGATGATCAGCCGAACACGTGGCGGGTCAGGCAGCTCCGCGACGAACCGGATGACGAGGGTGTCCAAGCGGGCTTGCATTTCGCCGGTCAGCGTCGCTGCGGTGGTGTCGAGTACGCCGAGCGTCGGCATCACGTGTGAACGTAACCACAACGGGCGCGCTCACGCTGGAGGACCAGCCGCGTCGCGACCACGGCGTCGGTCGTCGACAAGACGCGGTGCGCCTCGCGCGCATGCAACGGGAGAGTGGCGTGCTCCCGCCCTTGACCGCCCACACTTGCACAACATTGTCGGCGGTTATCGAGACTTCCAGCGCCCGCAAGCGTGAAGCTCGGGCGCCGGCGAGACGAGCGCGGGGTCGCTCATCGCGCAAGCGACAATCAGCGAAATGGCCGCACTGCGCACCGCTCATCGTCGAAAGCACGGTCCGCAACCGGACTCGTGCCGGTGCTTGTGGTTGGGACAGCAATCCGGTCCTCGACCGCGGAGCCGGTTCGTTGTCAACGGACCTGCGCGGCTCGGATTTGCCCGCCCAGCGACGCGTTCGGCCATCGCCGGTACGCGTTGGATTTCCACTGGCTACGATCAGGCCATGCCTGAGTTCACCGGTTACCGCATGACCGTCGAACTCTCCGACACTGAGCTCGTCATCCGCCGGGTCGGTCTGGCTGCCAAGGCGGTCGGAGCGGAGGTTCGCGTCCCGCTTGACGCGCTGACCGCGGTGCGCTTCAAAGACGCCAACGCGATGGTCAACGGCTCGCTTTCCCTCGTGGTTCCCGGACAGCAGTCTCGATCCGCGGGTCAGGCCAGCGACCCGTACACGATCATGTTCCGCCGCAAGACTCGCGACGAGATGGCCGAGTTGCGCCGCCTGTTGGAGGAGCGGATCGCGCGAAACCGCGAGACCGGCCTGGATCCGGGCGCGGTTTCGTTTGAGCGTGTGGTCGGCAGCCTTGAGGCCAAGGTTCAGCGCGCCGAACACGCCGCGGGCCGCGGCGGCGAGAGCTTCGCGGGCGTGACGATCGACGGCGATCGGATCTCGGCTCCGGGGCAGACGGGGGGCCTGATCGCGCGTGCACGGGCGACGGTGGACACAGCCGGCCAGTTGTCCCGCCGGATCACCGCGACACGGCTAGTGCTGACCGGCCCGCTGGCACTCGCGTGGCGCAAGAAGCGCGACGAACGCGAGCTCTATCTGTTGGTCGAGGGTGTCGGCTGGGCCATCTCCGTGCCGGTGGATCCGAAGAAGGGGCAGGAGGCTCGGGCATTCGCGGCAAGGATCAACTCGCTCGCGTCATCTCAACCTGCGGCGCCCGCTCAGGCAGCGGTGGCCGATGGCCCGGACCCGTTCGAGCAGATCGCCCGGCTCGCGGAGCTGCACGAGCGCGGCGCGATCAGTGACGAGGACTTCGAGCGTAAACGCCAGGACCTGCTCGACCGGATCTAGCGTTTGCAGCCGACCACTGGGTTGCACGGGTCTGCGTCGCATCACGCCGGGGAACGCGCAGACGTAACGCGAACGACCGCCTGGAGCCGCCGGTGCTACTGATGGATGCCGCAAAAGCGGAGTCCGTCGCTCGGCCGAACCGGCGCTGCTCGTCGCGCATCGCGCTTAGCCCGGTGTAGGGGCTGATCGCGTCGTGCTTCTTGCACAGAGGTTCGGTGGCGCTTGTTCGAGCGCGGACCCGAGTTCGCGATGAGCCATTCGCGGATTCACGCACGCCACGCCGTAGGGCCCGTCTCTGTCCATCGACGCGTGCGCTGGAGGGGCTATCTCGATGCAAGGGGTCAGCCATTGCTGCGATGTGGTACAGATTGGATGGCAAACGGGCTTCGGTGTGGACCCGTGCATTGCTTGAGCACCCGCGCATGCAACTGCGAACTGGAACGATCACCAACTTCAGGTCGTGCCGCGAGACAGCGGTGCAGTTCAACGGGAACTTGACGCTGCTCGTCGGCGAGAACGACGCCGGCAAGAGCAACATCATCGACGCACTACGCGCGGCGACCCCGCCTGTCTCCGGACGACGAACACTCTGGTTCGACGCGGATCGAGACCTCAACCACGAAGCCAAAGCTGGCTCGCCGATCGACGTGCAACTGGTCTACGACGAGCTCACCGAGAGGGAGCGAGGAATCTATTCCGCGTTGATTTCCGACGCGGGCGATCTCGTTTACACGGCAACGTTCAACCCTTCAGAACACGCGCGCCGCCATCGGTTGCGACACACGACGAGGCGCGAGCGCGTTGCCGACCCGGAGCCGGAGAACCGTGAGCGCATCGCGCATGTCTACCTCCCTCCGCTCCGTGATGCGGTCGCAGCGCTCGATTCGGCGCGAGGTGACCGCCTCCACGAGATCTTCCGCATGCTCACGGAGGCGGAACAGAACGCTTTCCGTGCCGATGCCAACAGCGCGCTGAAAGACCTGGCCGAAAACCAGGCCTCCAGGAAGGTCGTGACCAGCGTCCAGCAGCATCTCACGTCCATCACCGAGCCGGTGCGTCATCGCCAGGTCCACGTCAAGCACCGGGAGCAAAAGCTGCGAGCGCTTGTGCGTGCCCTCCGGCTTCACATGGCGGGCGTGGGACTCGAGCCCGCGGATCTCGCCGAATCCGGGTTGGGATACGCGAACCTGCTGTTCATTGCCACGATAGTGCTCGAGCTTGAACGAGCGGACCAGTTCGACCTTGTCCTGCTGCTCGTCGAGGAGCCCGAGGCCCACCTGCACCCGCAACTTCAAAGCGTCCTGCTCGACTACCTCAAAGCGCGGGCCATCACCAGCGAAGTCTCGTCAAAGAACGCGACTCCCTACTCCGGCCGCATCCAGGTGATCGCGACCACGCATTCGCCCCAGCTCGCGAGCACGGTCTCCACAGAACGGATCGTCGTGGTTCGGCCGGAGGCGCCGGCGCCTGCCGATCTCGAACCGGACCGCAACGCGGCACGACATCCGGCGACCGTCACTGTGGCTCTCGCCAACGTCAAGCTTTCCGCCGCCGAACGACGCAAGGTCGACCGGTATCTCGACGCAACACGGGCAGCCCTCTTGTTCGCCCGTCAGCTGATCCTGGTTGAGGGGGTGGCGGAAGCGCTCCTGTTGCGGACGCTCGCGGAACGGGTGATGTTCCCCGAGTCGATCGGCGAGTCTGCGGCGAACCGCAAGAAACGCGAGCAGTTCCGCGCGATCACCGTGCTCCCGATCGGCGGCGTCGACTTCATGCCGTACGTGCGGCTGCTCGTGCACGACAACCTCTCGATCGTCGATCGCCTCGTCGTGGTGACCGACGGCGACCGCGGGCAAGGCGACGAGCGAAAGAAGAGCATCGAGTCGGCATTCGCGTTGCAGACCGCCAACGGCACGCTGCGTGTGCTCGTCGGCGCCACGACGCTCGAAGCCGAGCTATACGCACTGCATGGAAACCAGGCAATCCTCGGCAAGGCATTCAAGACGCAGCATCCCCGCTCACTTGACAAGTGGCTAGCGATCGCGACCGAAACGGACTCGACGCAGGAGCGCGCGAGAAAGTTCGCCGCGGCGCTTCGCGACAAGACGCTGGACCTGGGCAAGGGCGACTTCGCCCACCTCGTCGCCGAGCTACTGGAGAGCTCGGACCACTCGCTGACGGTGCCGCAGTATCTCCGCGAGGCCATCGAGGGCGTGCTGCTCCCCGTCGAGTGAGCGATCACCCGGTTCTTTCACCGCAACAGCAGCGGATCTTCGATCCGTCGGTCCGGGTCGTGGAGGCCGGGCCTGGGGCCGGTAAGACCAGAGTTCTAGTCGCGCGTTTCCTTCACGAGGCCGCGCGCAGTACTCGTGGCGTGGCGCTGCTCTCCTTCACGAATGCTGCCGTCGACGAGGTTCACGCGCGGACGGCGTCAGAGCCCCGGCTCGCCCGCGCACCGCACTTCGTCGGGACGATCGACTCGTTCCTGCACCGGTTCATCGTCACACCACGCGTGATTGGGTCGCTTGGGCGGGCACCCCACTACATCCGTTCGTGGTCCGACCTGCCCGATCATCACCGCTGCCGGACAGTACGCGTGAAAGATGTTCCAGGGGCTGGAGTTTCCCTCGCTCGATTCTTTCCCGAACGTAACCGGATCGTGCTCGCGGAGTCGGCGCTCGGGGACAGCGAGCGCAAGTACGTCGCCGACGTCGACGCCGCCGGGCTGCGGAAGCGATTGCTCTGGATCGCAGAGAAGCGAATATCGGACTACACCAAGGCAGGAGTATTCGATCCGACGACGGCGCGGCAGGTCGCAGCGCGCGCTCTGCGGAACGACCCGTCGTTCCTCGAGCGCCTCGCCCAGCGGTTCTCTCTGTTGCTGGTCGACGAGGCGCAGGACTGCGACGCGTTCGAGCTGGCCGTGTTCAGGACGCTCGGGACCCGAATCCCGACGGTGTTGGCAGCCGATCCCGACCAAGCGATTTTCGGATTCCGAGGAGGAGGCTCCGAGCACTTCGTGACGTATCGTGATAACCACGATGGCGACGCGCGACTCGATCTCTCTGAGAACCACCGCTCATCGCCGGCGATCTGCGAGACGGTAACCGCGCTCCGCGCCGTCGGGCTCGCCGCCATCCGCTCGCGCGACGGCGCGGACGGACCTCCGGTGCTGGTGTTGTCGGGAAGCATGGAGCAGGTCCGTGGAAAGTTCCTGGCTGCGCTAGAAGAGCACGACGTCGCTCTGTCCGGCGCCGTCTGTCTCGCCCACCGCCGTCGCGCCGCCGCGGACCTCGCGGGACAACCGCTTCCATCGGGAACGGCGGCATGCGGCAACCGGCTGGCAATCATCTGCGGCGTCATGTCTGACCCGCGGACGTCGATCCACGAACGGCGTCGCGCGATCGCGGACGCCGAGAGCATCGTACTGTCGCTCGTCTGCTGGCCGAAGGCCGAGAACAAGTCGGCGACTCGCCGGCAGCAATTGGAGCTGCTAGGACGAGATGCGACGTGGTTGCGAATCGTCGCGGCAAGCCTCGTGGCACGCGCGTCCGAGCCGGGCGATCCGGCGGCGTTCGGAGCCGCCGCGCGCGACTTCCTACGCGGCTCGCTCGACGAACTCCCGCTCAAATGCTCCGTCACCGCCAAGGTCAAACGACCCGACGCGACGTCATGGGCTCAGCGCAACCACGTTTCGTCCTCGGACGTTCTCGGCTTCGACACCGTCCATGGCTTCAAAGGAAGAGAACAGGAAGCCGTGCTTGTCTCTCTCTTCTACCTGCAGCGAGTAGATGACAAGAGCGTGCTCGACGTCTGGGACGAAGGGCTCGATACCGAAGCGCGCCGAGTCCTCTACGTGGCAGCCTCGCGAGCACGGTCGCTGCTTGCCTTCGCTGCGACGGCTCAGAACGCCGCCCGCGTCGCCGGGATACTGCGGCGGCACGGGGTTTCGGTCGAATTGCGGTGAGGCGCCAAGGTGCCGAACTGCAGGGCGGAAAACCTGTCGCGTGCGGTCGAACTCACGGCGGCCGCCCACGCGACTGATTGACCGAACAGCTCGATTCGTCGTCCCGCGCTTGCGACTACGGGCTAGCTTCGCCGGTTGACCGACGGCGCGCGAATGTCTCCTTGGTGAAGGCCGCTGGCTACGAGCGCGCGCCGCTCGTCGTCTGACTGTCGGGGCGGGGTTAGGCTCAGGACGCTTTCGGAGCGCGCGGATTGTCGGCTTCTCGCCGACGATGTGGGCCTGCTCGCCCAGCGGAAACGCGACGTTGGCACGATCGTTGTCCTGCGTCAGCCTCCAGTGCAGATCGAACATCTCGCAGGTGCGCGGCCCGATGGAAGCTTGATGTCCGTCTCAAGCACCCGACGGAGCTTATGTGGCGTCTGGATGAGAAGGACGGGTCCTGCGGCTCGCTACCTGCCGCCGCTCTGAGTGTCCCTCGATGCTTGACGTTTCTCGAAGGCGATGAGCGCCCGCCTGTACTTCTCTGGTCCCCAATAGAGGTACTCGAGGAGGCCGTCAACGAATCCACGAATAAGCATTGTGTCCTGGGGCGTGATCTCGCGGTCGTCGTCGTGGCCGCCGATGTTGCGGTACTCCTTCACGAGCAGAGCCTGATTGGCCAGCGGGTCCGGAAGGTCTCCACTCGCGGCGAGCTGCTCGAGGCGGCGATGGAGAGTGCCGTGCGTGATACCCCGGTCCGCGCATACCGCTTCGAGCAGCCTTCCTGCGCCGACTGCGAACGAGTCGGGCTGGAAGAGGACCTGCATCATTTCTGAGTAGCGCCTGGACACTTGGTCGGGAAGGTCCGTGACCTCATGCTCGCGTGGATAGATCGTCGTTTGTTCCCACACATCCGCTGGGTCGGAGTACAAGTCATTCCAGTAGTACTGGCGTAGGGTGGGCTCCCCACATACGGAGCACTTCCAAATCTGGAGGCGTCGCTCGGTGGTTGTCTCCTCGGGCGCGAACTGGGGAGTTGGCTCTTCAGTGGCTCTGCTGCTGAGCGTTATCGATGGTTCGATGCTGTGGAGCGTTCCCTCCCTGCCGCAGTGCCCGCACCGATCCATGGTCTGAAGCTACCGCAGGCGACTCGGGAGCGAGGCGCCGTGCGGTAGCTCCCTAGCCAGGCGCCGACACAGCTCACCGACGCTGCGATGCGGCTTGGCACGCTCCGCCGCCGATTGAATGGCGAGCCGCCCGACAAGCTCACGGCGAATCCTGGCTTCGAGGCGACGAACAGCAGCTGGGTCGTCGTGCTCTGAGACGAACGCCAAGTGGCCGCTAGCGCTTTCGCGTGGCAGGAGTAGCCAACCGGCGCGCGCCGCCACTGCTCCTATCCATGCAGGGGAGCAGCGCCACTGACCGCCCGAGATCCTCGAGCTCTTGAGAAGCAGCGCTTGATCGGGCCGCCACACCGGTGCTCCGTGCGACGGCTCTTGGTCCGTGCTCGGTCTGCGGGCATGGACACTTCCAGACGCATCGATGACCCCACGTCGTGCCTGCCTCGCCCGTTTCGTTCGCGGGCTGATCGCGGACGGTGGTGTCGCGTGGCGCGATGCGGAACTGCTCGCGTTGCACCGCTGGGCCGAAGGGCATCCGCGTGCTCCACGAAGAGCTGAAAGGTGTGGGGTGGGTCCCTCCCTCTGTTGTTCATCACCCGCAGTACGCGCAGTGGGGGAGGCGCTCGACCTCTTCCTCGGTAGCTGTACGGATATCCCGATCGGGGAGGTCCGCAATCGAGTGGCAGTTGCGGTCCGCGTGCAGACGTTGCCCGGTCCGCCGGCCCTCGATCTGAGTCACGAACCACACCGAACGAGCAGTGCGGGTCTCGGCTTGCGCCCAGGTCTCGACGGTGATGCCCTCGCGCTCCAACTCGCGCTCGTGGCGCCGGAGCTTGTCGCGGACCATTCGCGACTCGAAGCCGTACGGATTCTCCCGCACGAACTCCTTGAGAGCGTTGTATTCGACTGGGTCGATGGAATCATCTCCTCATGTGAGGGAGGGCCTCGGCTGGAGCCTCAGGCCTTCCCACCATACGTCCCCGCCGGAGGACGATCTCGAGCAACAGCAACACGCCGCCGACCGGCGGCAAGGGGGTCAGGCTCAAGCTTCCCACCGAACGAGCCGCGCAACGCATCGTCAAAAGGGCGCACGCCGTCGAGTTCAACGAGTACGACGACGAGGCGCTCGCCTGGTGGTCGGCCTACGCCGGGCTCGCGTTCCGACCCCAGGCTCAGTCGGTCGACGAAGCGCTTGGCCGGGCGTTTCGCCGCGAGGTCGAAGCCCTCGACCTGCCACGCAAACTCCCGCCGCCTGAGCGCCGCGTCCAATTGCTAAAGATCATCAAGTTGCTTCCCGGCGTCGCGCACTGAACGCTCACGGCCGGGCGGGTCAAAGCGTGCCCTCAGACGATCGGCGACGACGAGACCCAGGCGCTCGTCGACGCCGAGGTGACGACGGTCACGGTCAACGGCGACCACGCGACCGCCACCGTCACGGGCGGCACGCAGCGCGCCGAGTTGACCGAGACCGACGCGGGCTGGCTGATCTCGGGCGGGCTGAACTTCTAGGGACACTCGGGCAGGCGCACTCGACGTTCGATCGAGGCTGCCTCGTTTGTTCGCCCGCAAACGTCACCCCTCGCAGGCGACGCCGTCCTTGTCGCGGTCGAGCTTCGGGTTGGCCTCATAGTCCGGAGTGCCCTCGTGCAGCGGCGCCAAGCCTGCGGCTCGGACCTCGTCGCAGTTCGCGAACACGCGCCCGCCATCCGAGCTCTGATCGCCGCTCGGGGTGGCGGTGCGCGTCGGCTTGGCCGTTGGCGTGGGCGTCGGTGCCCTGTGCGTCGGGATCACAGCGACGCGGATCGCGCCGGCCCGTGGCAGCTTCTCGGTCGGGCACGTCTTCAGGACGGTCTCGATCGAGTCATGCTCGGCCGGCGTGATCCACGCCTTGTACTTGCGCTTGACCGCGACCTGGCGGGCGACGTAGTCACAGCGAAAGCGCTTGTTGGGCGGCAGCCGCGTCGCCGCGTCGCCATCGCCCTTCGAGCGGTTGGTGCCGGCATCGACCGAGAGCAGGTTCAACGGATCGTTCGCAAACGTGACACGCTTACTGTCGGACCACTGCTGGGCGCCCTTCTGCCAGGCGTCGGAGAGCGCCACGACATGGTCGATGTCCACCTCACTCACGCCGCCGCGGACGAACGTAATCAGGGTCGCCGTATACGGGTCGTTGAGGTGTCCGCTCTGCACCGCGCACGTGTCGCCGGCCTCGTAGATTCTCCGCGTCAGATCGCGCGTGAGGATCTGATCGCGTATGTCGCACCCGGAGACCGTCGCCCAGCCGTCGCCGAACTGCTCACGGTCGTAGCCCGTCTTGGGTGCGCGCCCCTTCACCGGGAGTGCCTCGAGCGCCACGAGTGCATTGCGGCTCGAGCCACGCCGTTTTGTCGCGACGGCCGTAGCGGTTGGCGTTGAGCGCGGAGTCGCCGTGGTCGTTGGCGTGGTGGTCGGCCACGGGGAGATCGTCGGCGCCGTGGCGGCACGGTCGGCTGACTCCCTCGGCTCCGGGTCCGGCGAGAGCGCCCCGACGCCGATCAGCACCACGAGGGCGAGGACGGCGAGCCCCACTTGCGTGCGAGCACGCCGGGCCCGATACCACCGCCACAGTGCCCTCACGACGTCACCACCACGATTTCGCGCTCGAACCGCAAGCTAGACCCCTCGCGGAGCCACGATCAACCATGCCTCATGAATCCACGGCAGACGAGCAATCCGGATGTCTTCGCGGTGACCTTGCCGACCCACAACCTCGGTACGCGCGCGGCCGCTCGCGATCCGCTCGAGGATGTCCCGGGCACTCTCGGGTTACCCACTGATCACCGGGCACCGATCGCGAGGGCGTCTCCGGTCGGGGTCGCGCTTCGGGCACCTCGAGGGCCTCGTCGTCGAGACAGCTAGTCCGCCCGAACCGCATTCGCTAGGAACGGGTTGCGCGTCCTCTGCGAGATATAAGGGCGGGCCGGACGTGCGCTCAACAGACGTGAGGGCTCTCCGTGTGTCACCTTCCACCTTGGCCGGCAACGGGCCGAGACTGAGCGACCACCGGACACTCACTTGCGAGTTTGCAGCGTGGCCAAGTCGTCCGCGATCGAGGATCGGTTCGCTGCGGCCGAGGCACTTGCGATAGCGGCGTTAGAACCGGGCGCGCAAGTGGCTACGGCTCGGAAGGTCGAACCACCGCCCCCGTTGTCGACCATGATAACGCCCCAGCTAGTGCCACCGTAGGGCTTGTTGTAGCTGACCGTGGCAGCCACCGGCGGAGCGTTCACGCCGTCCCATCCACCGCCGAGAACGATCATCCCGGGCGGGCACTGAGCCGTGGACGACGCGACGCCACCATCTGGGAGGAAAGCAGTGTTGCCGACGACCTCGGTGGCGTTCTGCATTCCCGAGGGACCTTGCGCTCCCGAGGGACCTGCGGGACCCTGCAGACCAGGTGGACCTTGTACCGAGCCGCTGAAGTCGTCCGGCTTGAGCGACTTGTCCTTGATGTCGGAGCCGGTGAGTGACGCGTTCTTCACGTCATCGCCGGTCAGCGACGAGTTCTTCACGTCGCTGCCTGTCAGCGACGAGTTCTTCACGTCACTGCCGGTGATGGCGCTACCGGCCGCGGCCGTCCCGACCGACGCGAGCAGCGCTACGAACACGCAGGCGAATAGCGTCCTGTACATGGTCCCTCCTATCGCGTGTGGACGGGCCGACGCTACATCCACGACGCACGTTTCGCGTGGTCATGAACGCGTCGAGCGCGGCACTCCAACCACTGCGGCGCCTCGCTCGGCCGAGAGGGCCGTGCGTTAGGCGCCAGCGGCGCCGAGTTGACTTGCGGTCCGAGCCGAGGCGAATAGGTCCGCAAGCGAACCCGAGCTGAACTCACCATCACGCGATCCTTGATTGTGCAAACCGCGAGTTGCGGGCGTAGGATTCGCATCGCTCCTCGGCCTCACCGCCCTGGTCGGCGGCCTCGTCTATGCCAACCGCGACGCGATCGGCAACGCGATCATGGGCGAGGCGATCAAGCACCCGCAGCTCCTCGCCACGGGCGCGAAGGTGCTCGGCCCCGGGCAGGTGGCGAACTACGCCGGCGACGCCCTCGTGGAGGGCCTCGAGAACGCCGCCAACACCCCGATCGATGCGCTCAGTCCGACCGAGCATCTCGCCGATGCCGGCAAGGCGCTGATCAAGGTCCTCCCGGGCGGCGGGCTCCTGACCGGCGCCGGCGAGCTGGCGAAGATGGCCGGCAACAACCAGGAGATCCTCGCGACCGTCTACGAGGTCGCCAAGGACCTCGGCCGATCGACCGCGTGCAAGCCCCGCAGATCGACGGGTCTCGCGCGACCTCAACCACAAAGATCCTGCTCCGTATCGCACCGACTGCGCGGCGACGCGTTGCTCCTTTCGCGCGAGGCTGTCGCACAAACGGGCTCGTGGTCTGGCCGCCCTCGCTGCTCCGATCGCCTGCACGGAGCGCCGGGCCGCGCCGCCGGACCGCTGCCCCGTCTGCCTCGATGCGACAGCGGCTACGGCTTCCCAACAAACAGGTCGAGGTCGTCCCGCGCGTCGAGTACCTGCGCATTAGCCGCCACCACCGCCGAGTCTTCCGCCATGGTCCTAACGAGCGAGGCGGCACGGTCGCTCACGACGCCGAAGCGTCGGGCCAGATGACTGCCGATGCAAAGGCACGCAAGGCCGCGCAGCCACTGGTCTGGTGCGCCCTCGGCGAGCCTCACGCACCAGTCCTCGACGAAGGCGCGGTCGCCATCGTAGAGGGCTAGTCCCACGAGAACGGAGTTCGCATCCGGCTCAGTGTGCTCGCCACGCAGTGCTGCCGACAGCAGCTCGTCCGCCTCGTGATGGCTAGGCAGCGGCGGGTCCTCGTAATTCATTCGCGCCGCCCGCCGAAACCATCGCTACAGGCGACGGAGCAGGCTCTGCAACTGCTCCCGCATGTCGCCTTCAAGCTCCGGTCGCTTCCGTGGCTCGTCGACCCAAAGGTCGGCGAGGACGACGAACGTGGTGAGGGACTCGCCGCTGAGTGCCCACGCCTCGTGGTCGAAGTCAAGCGAGAGCTTGTAGATACGGTCGACGGCCTCGACCAGCGGCATCCGGCCGTCAAGTCCCCGGTGTGCGTATTCTCGCGCCAGCGCGCGGCCACGGCCGCGAGAGTCCCGTTCCCGCTCGTATCCCAGCTCGGCGAGGGCACGTCCGAACACCTCATGGGCCGCGTCTAGCTCGGTAGAAAGCAGCCCTGCCGCCGCCCGAAGAGATGGCGTGTCGTTCCCCGCCAGCATTAGCTCGGTCGCTAGGGCAGGAATGCGCTCACGCGGAAGGACATTCGCCTCCCATTCGGCGGCCACCAGCCCAAGGTCATGCAGCTTCATCCCGCCGAATCATCGCTGACGTCGCTTCTCCTATCGCCTAAAGGAGCAGCGGCGGTGCCAGGATGCAGCCCGGTGCGGGATCCGGATTTCAGCGATGAGTACTACGCCGAGCGGGAGGCACGGCTGCGGGAGCTGATGCCGCTCGTCCGCGAAGCGCTCCCGCAGGAGACCCAAGCGTGGTTCAAGGAATTCCTCGACCATGGCGAATACGGGTTGGCCGTCGAGGTCGCATCCGAAGCGATTCCAGACGACCCGCAGGCATCGGCCGTGCAGCTTGCAAACGCGCTCCTACGCGAGGCGGAGGTCATGAGGCTGGATTCCGTCGCTACGCGACTGCGGGAGGTCACCGCTCGCTGAGTGTCGCATTCGCCTTGAAGGAGCAGTCGCTAGATGCGCGTGGCCTCGCTCAGCAGCGCCTCAGGCAGGACCGTCTTGGCATTCATCACCTCGATTCCTATGAGGCGGAAGCAGCAGTCACCACGGGCGTCACCCCTCGTGCTCTGACTCCTCGATGAGGCGCATTTCGTCATAGATGACGTGGATGCCGGTTCCGAGCACGTGACCGATGTGCGCGACGTCGAGGAACTCCATCTCCACCTCGCCGGCCTCGATCGCCAGCACCCGTTCCTTCGTCTGTGCGAGCCGATCGGCGAGCTCGTCGACGCTGATGCCCGCTTCCCGACGCGCGCGGCGGACCGCATCGGCGACGATGTGGGCAGGGATCCACTCTGGCTTGTACGGGCGTCGGCGCGGATCTGGAGTGTCGTGCGCTCGCTCGGCCTGCCAGCGGCGAATCGCGTGCTCGTCACCTAACGGGTGTGTCGTCGCCGCCGGAGGCGTGCCAGGTGAGCGTGTTTGTGTCGAGCTCGACCAACGTCTCGGGGATGCCGTATATGGGCCACTCGCAGCCGACGACGAACACGCCGGGCGAGGGACGCGGCCACCGCCACCACCCGAGGTACATGGCGAGCGGATCAACCGATGTATGGGAGCTCGCGAGCACGGGCGCCGTTGGCGTTCCGTTGTAGAGGTGCTTCCAGACTCGCCCGGGCAGGTTGGTGGCGAGGTTTCGTCCGCGTCCGCCGTCCATGACGTCGCGCCCGGCGAACACCAGCAGGGTGGTCGCCTGCGCGCCCGCGCCGAAGCTGACCGTCGCCGCCTACGCCGCCGCGGCGGACTCGAGGCTGCCGGCCAAGGCCGCCTCAACGGCGACCGCTCGCAGGCGGGAGCCGTCGCTGTGACCGCTTCCGTGCGTAGCTCCCGAGCGCACCTTGCCTCCTTCTCCCGTTTGACCACAACGACCTCGATACGAGTCGCGTCTTCGCGAGTAGACCTGCGTCGCGGCACCGCTGTGCGGCCGCGCTCGAAAACCTGACACCGAGCCTCGGGAAATTCCCCATTCGGGAATGCCGCGCGGTTAGGATGCCCTCGTCTCCTCGCAGACGTCCATCGAAGGGGCGAAGATGGTTAAGTCAACTCGCCATGTCGTTCTGCTGGCCTTGGGTCTGCTCGCGGCGTGGAGTCCTGCCGCCGCGAGCGCCGCGACGGGCTATCGCGACTTCGCATGGGCCGCGCCCGGCGTCAACGGCCCGTCGGCGGAGAAGCCGCAGAGCAAGCTCTGGTACAACGACGGCTTCTGGTGGGGCGACCTGTTCGACCGCTCGTCGAACACCTGGCGGATCTACCGGCTGAACCCCGCCACGCAGGCGTGGACCGTCACCGCGACGGCCGTGGACCCCCGGCCGGCGACCTGGGCCGACGCCCTCTGGGACGGCACTCACCTCTACATCGCCAGTGCCGGCCGCAGCCCCACGAGCAGCTCCGACAGCGCCAGGCTGTACCGGTTCAGCTACTCGGCCTCCGCCAAGGCATACACGCTCGACGGCGGATATCCGACGACGATCGTCAGCGGCGGCATGGAGGCGATCGTGATCGACAAGGACGCTACCGGAGCCCTGTGGGCGACCTGGACGCGCAACAACCAGGTCTATGCCGACACGACCGGCGGCACGGGCGCGTGGGGCACGCCGTTCGTCATCCCCGTGGCGGGCACGACCGTGTCCGCCGACGACATCTCCTCGGTGGTCTCCTTCGCCGGGAATATCGGCGTGATGTGGAGCAACCAAGTCGACGAAGCCATGTACTTCGCCGTCCATCGCAACGGCGATCCGCCGACGACCTGGGCGGCCGTCAAAAAGGCGGTGCAGGGCGCCAAGATGGCCGACGACCACATCAACCTGAAATCGCTGCAGGAGGTCAACGGCCAGGTGTTCGCGACGGTCAAGACGTCGTTGAGCGACCTCCAGGCGCCGAATCCGGGCGCACCGCTGATCCTGCTGCTCAAGCGCGATCCCGCGACCGAGTCGTGGAGCTCCACCACCGTCAGCACCGTAGGCGACGACCAGACCCGTCCGATCCTCATGCTTGGCCCTTCGCAGGACAGGCTGTGGGTCTTCTCCACGACGCCCGTGGGCGGCGGCACGATCAACTCCGGCACGGCGAAGACCGCCATCTACTACAAGACGACGAGCATGAGCGCGCCGAGCTTCGCCGCGGGCAAGGGGACGCCGTTCATCCAGACGGCGGGCGATGAGTACATCAACAACTCGACGTCGACCAAGCAGGTGGCGACGGCGAGCTCGGGCGTGGTCGTGCTGGCCTCGGACAACACATCGGGCTTCTACATGCACGGCGTGATCCCGCCGGCCCAGGGCCAGACGTCGACGCTCGCGTTCAGCCCGAGCGACGACGCGACGATAGACGCCGGGCTGCCGACGACTGCGTTCGGGTCCGATACGCGGGTGATGGCCGACGCGGATCCGCAGCGCGACTTCCTCCTGAAGTTCACGATCACGGGAACCGGCGCCGGCACCGGCTGCCCGACCGTCTCGGGAGCGAAGCTGCGGCTGACGGTCGGGGGCACGGCTAACGACAACGCCGACAAGGGCGGCGAGTTCCGCGCCGCGGTCAGCTCGAGCTGGTTGGAGTCGGGCGTCACGTGGAGCACCGCGCCTGCCGCGGCGGCCGGGCCTCCGATCGCCGCCATCTCCTCACCCGTGGCGCTGAACACGACCTACGTGGTCGACGTCTCGGCACTGGTGACCGGGAACGGGATGCTCACCATCCGCGCGCACGGCAACAGCACGGACGGGGTGCGGTACTTCTCCAAGGACGGCAACCCGGCGGCGGTCGCGCCCCAGCTGCAGGTCCAGTGCGGCTGACCGGCCGGCTGCTGCGCGACTCCGCGTCGTGTCTGCAGCAGCGGCGGACCGCCGAGCCCGGCCAGCTCGGGCTCCCGCCCCATCTGCGCATCGACGAGTGAGGCCATCACGTCACGCAGGCCGGTCGCGAGGCCCGGATCGCGCGGCGCGCCGGAGGGCAGGAAGACTTCGTGAGCGCCGCCGCCGGCGAGCTCGGCGTCGATCACGCGCGCCCCGGCGCCGCGTCGGCGAGCTGATGAATCTCGCTGCGCTTGCGCAGCAGCGCGCCCAGGTCGGCCAGCGGCCCGAGGTGCCGCAGCTTGTCCGGGTTGACGATCGCGCTCACGCCCTGGATGTGGCCCTCCGCGATGTCGAGGATCATCACGCTGAGCCGACGTCCGGCGACCGCACCTCGACGCAAATCCGCCAGCGAGGCGCCTCAGACACACGCACGAGCCTAGCGGCGAGACAAGACCCGCTTTGCCGCGAGTGCTGCCCTGCCTCAAAGGAGGAGTGTCGGCCCGTCGATACTGCTGCTGGTCCTCGCGCATTGCGATAGCGCTCGCGTCGGATTCGATCGCCGTTGCGGTGGCTGGTCCTGCGCCGTACGCTCCTATCGCAGCAATCGAAGGGGCTCTCGGATGACGTTCGTGGTCGGAGACCGAGTGGAAGTCGAGTCAGAGT
>DASYEC010000017.1:0-67168 GCA_036499225.1 Conexibacter sp. | reverse complement strand
GTCGTGGGCGGGGGCCACGACGCCCCGCGCCCGACGATGCCCCGGCGCTCGCGCGCTATGGCGCCTCGGCGCCCGCGCGGTCCCAGATCGCCGTCGCCTCCGCCGCGCTGGTGACGATGCCGAAGGCGCGCCGCGTGTTCTCGAGCGTCGCCTCGTAGAGCTGCTCGCTGTAGCTGCCGGTGCAGTCGGCCAGGACGGCGACGTCGTAGTCGTACATGAAGGCGTCGCGCGCGGTGGACTCGACGCAGACGTTCGTCGCGACGCCGGCGAGCAACACCGTCTTGATCTCGTGGGCGCGGAGGATCGCGTGCAGCGGCGTGTCGACGAAGGCGCTGTAGCGGTGCTTGGTGACGATCAGGTCGCTCGGCTCCGGCGCGATCTCGTAGAAGCCGGCGCCCCACGTCCCTTCGCGGCAGTACTCCAGCGGGAAGCCTTTTCGCTCATAGAACCGGCGCATCATCGGGCTGACATACGGCGCGTCGTAGACGGCGCGGACGATCACGACGAGCACGCCGGCGTCGCGAGCGCATGGCAGCAGCGCCGCCGTCTGGCGGGCGGCGGCTTGGCCCATCGCGAGGTCGTTGCCGACGGTCGCGTAGAAGCCGCCCGGCGCGCAGAAGTCGTTCTGGAAGTCGATCGCCACAAGCGCGGTGCGCTGCGGCACGAGCGCTTCGCGCAGGAATGCAGCCTCTGCCTCGCTGCGCGCGTCAGTCTGACCGACGGCGCTTGGATGCGGTTGACGAAGCGTCATTCGTAGTACATTATACGAGGGAGAGAACGTCTATGGCCGGCCGCCGTCACGCCGGCTGCCAGAGTCGACAGAGGGAGGTCGTCGATGTACGTCTGGGAGGGACGCGCACGCGCGTTGACGGCTGTCGCTGCCGCAGCAGCGATCGCTGTCGGAGTCGCGGCATGCGGCAGCAGCAGCGATGACAACTCGAGTACGGGCTCGGGATCGAGCAGCACCGGCAGCTCGACGTCGAGCAGCATCTCGCCGTCAGGGAGATCGTTGAGAGTGGGGGCCGGGCTGATCGGCCCCAAGAACGACAAGTCGTTCAACCAGGCCGCGTACGAGGGGATGCAGAAGGCGGCGAGAGAGAACCCCGACATCACGATCTCTTCGGTGTTGGAGAACCGTGACGACGCCGCCTCTCAGACCGACTCGGTGCAGACGCTCGCGCCGATCGACAACGTCGTCGTCGGCGTCAGCGCCTCCTATGGCCCGGTCTTCGACTCGACCGTCGACCAGTTCCCGGACACGACCTTCATCACGCTGTTCGGCAGCCCAGCGAGATTCCACAGAAACGTCTACTCGTTTGTGCCCGACCGCGGCTACCCCGGCTACGAGGCGGGCGTGATCGCCGCGCACCTGACGAGAGACAGAACCGTCGGCTTCATCGGCGGCGCCGACATCCCGCCGACCGAGCAATCGCTCGTGGCCTACACCGCCGGCGTCAGAAGCGTCGACCCGTCGATCAGAGTGCTGAAGAACATCATCGGCGACTTCAACGACGTCGCGAAGGCGAAGGCCGCGACCTCAGCGATGCTGTCCGACGGCGCTGACGTGATCCTGCCCTACCTCGACGCCGGGATCGCGGGCGCGTTCGCGGCCGGCACCGCGTCGGGCAGAAACCCGCCGATGTTCAAGCTCGACCTGCCGGATTGCACGTCGTACCCGAACACGATCGGCACTGACCTCGCGGACAACGAGCTGGCGGCCGACACGATGCTGAGAAGAATCGCGGAGGGCTCGCTGCAGCCCCCCGGCGAGGCTGTCTTCGCTGACCTGAAGGACCCGTCGCTGCAGCGCCTCGAGCTGTGCCCGAGATACAGAAGCGAGATCGGCGACATCGCGCAGAGAACGATCGACGGCCTCAACAGCGGCGACATCAGACTGCCTGACGACGCGCTCAACCCGCGCCCGGACTACCCGTGGCGCGAGGGCTTCGACGGCGAGCTGCACAACGCGAGCAGCGGCGGCTGATGGCGCGGGTGGTCGACGTCCACAGCCACTTCCTGCCGTTGGAGGTGGTTGAGCTGCTGCGCGAGGGCGGCTATCCGCTCGCGCGCGCCGTGCAGCGGCCCGAGGGCACCTGGATCGTATGCGAGCGGGGGCTGCAGTTCGAGCTGACGCCGCTGTTCCACGACGCCGGCGCCAAGCTCGAGTGGATGGACGCGCATGGGATCGACGTCTCGCTGACGTCGATCGCCGCACCGCTCTTCCTCTACGAGCTCGACGTCGAGCGGCTGGACGAGCTGTGCCGGCAGGTCAACGACGCGGCGGCGCGCCTCGCCGCCGCGTCGGACGGGCGCATCGTCGGGATGGCGACGGTGCCGATCACGCAGCCCGAGCTGGCCGCCGCGGAGGTCCGACGAGCCTGCGGCGAGCTGGGCCTCAAGGGCGTCGAGATCGGCACCAGCGTCGGCGGCCAGGTCATGCTCGACGACGCCAGCCTCGACCCTTTCTACGCGGCCGCGGCCGAGGCGGGGGCGCCGGTCCTGTTGCATCCGTACACCTACATGCTCGGACTGCAGTCGATCCCCGGCTTCGGGCGGTTCTTCCTGCTCAACAACGTCGGCAACATGGTCGAGACGCATCTCGCCGCCGCGCGGATGATGCTCGGGGGCGTCTTCGACCGCCATCCGAGCCTGCGCGTGCAGCTCTCCCACGGCGGCGGCGGGCTGCCATTCCAGCTCGCGCGCCTCGACCACACGTACCACAAGCGCGAGGCCGTCCGCGAGGTCGCCAAGCGCTCGCCGTTTCAATACCTCGACAACTTCCTCTTCGACACGGTCGTCTACGACCCGCGCCCGCTGCGCTTCCTGCTCGAGCTCGTCGGGCCCGAGCGGGTCGTGTTCGGCACCGATCACCCGTTCGACATCGCGGACGTCGCGGGGCTGGAGTCGGTCCGCGCGCTCGACGGGGAGGCCGCCGAGAAGGTCCTGCATCAGAATGCCGCGCGAGCGTACGGCATCTGAGGACCCGACGCCGCTGATGGAGCAGGCGCCCCGCTACGTGGGGCGCTCGGTCCTGCGCGTCGAGGACCGGCCGCTGCTGACCGGCGACGGCGCGTTCATCGACGACATCGACCGCCCGGGGCAGCTCTACGCACGCGTCGTGCGCAGCGAGACGGCGAGCGGCTGGCTGCGCTCGCTCGACGTCGAGGCGGCGCGGGCACGTCCCGACGTAACGATGGTGTTGACGGCGGCCGACCTGCCAGAGCAGCTGCGGATCCCGATCCGGCTCGTGCCGACCGACGCGGCGCGCGCCGCGTTGCAGCCGTTCCTCGCGCGCGAGCGCGTCAACTACGTCGGCGAGCCGCTCGCGGTCGTCGTCGGCGCCTCGCCGTATGGCGTCGAGGACGCCGCCGCCGAAGTGCGCGCCGAGATCGAGCCAACGCCGCCGTTGACAGACGCGCTCGATGCGACGCGCGAGGACGCGACGCCGGTCCATGCCGCCGCCGGCGGCAACGTCGTCGCGAGTGAGCTGATCACGCGCGGCGACCACCTCAACGCGCTGTTCGAGCGCGCCGACGTGGTCGTGCGCGAGCGGCTGCGCGTCCACCGCCACACCGCTCATCCGCTCGAGCCCCGTGGGCTGATCGCCGAGTACGACCGCGACGCCGGCCAGCTGACGGTGTGGGGCCCGACGAAGGTCAAGCACCACAACCGAAGAGTGATCGCGGGGTTGCTGGAGCTCGAGGAGGCGCGCGTGCGCTTCATCGAGCCTGACGTCGGCGGCGGCTTCGGGCCGCGCGGCGAGATCTACCCCGAGGACCTGCTGATCCCCTGGCTGGCGATCGCGACCGGCAAGCCGGTCAAGTGGGTCGAGGACCGCCAGGAGCACTTCGTCGCCGTCAACCACTCGCGCGAGCAGGTCTGCGACTTCGAATTGGCGGCGACCGCCGATGGGAAGCTGCTCGGCTTCCGCGCCAGAGCGTGGATCGACCTCGGCGCCTACATGCGCACCAACGGCGCCGTGCTCGTGCTCAACACCGCGACCCACATGCCCGGGCCGTACGCGTGGGAGGGGTACGCGATCGAGACGCTCGGCGTGGTCACGAACAAGACGCCGGCCGGCACGTACCGCGGGCCCGGCCAGTACGAGCCGGCGCTGCACCGCGAGCGCATGATCGACTTGACGGCGCGGCGGCTCGGGCTCGATCCGGCCGAGCTGCGGCGGCGCAACCTCGTGCCGGTCGCGCGGATGCCCTACGACCTCGAGCTGACCGGCGTCGCCGAGCCGATCGTCTATGACACTGGCGACTTCCCGCTGCTGTGGGAGCGGCTGCTGGAGCGCGGCCGCTACGGCGAGCTGCGCGAGAGCGAGCCGCCCGCCTCACGGCTGCGCGGCGTCGGCACGGCGACCTTCGTCGAGGCCGGGGGCCGCGGGCCCTACGAGTGGGCGCGCGTCGTACCGGGCGCCGACGGGAGCTTCACCGTCTGGGTCGGGATCGCTTCGCTCGGCCAGGGGATCGCGACCGCGCTGGCGCAGATCGCCGCCGACGCGCTCGGCGTGCCGATCGAGAAGGTGACGGTGCAGCACAACGACACTGCCGAGATTACCGAGGGGGCCGGGTCCTTCTCCAGCCGTGGCGTCGTCTTCGGCGGCAACGCGGTCGTCGGCGCGATCAGAGACCTGTTCGAGCGGGCGCGCGCGGCTGGCGCGGCCGCGCTGGGGCTGGACGAGCAGGAGGTCGAGCTGATCGCGGGCGGGATCGTCCGCGCGCGGGGCCAGCGCGAGCCGGCGAAGACCTTCGCCGAGCTCGGCTGCGAGGGCAGCCACCGCTACGAGAAGCACAGCCGCAGCTTCTCGATGGGCGGCGCGCTCGCGGTCGTCGAGCTCGACCGCGACACGGGCGACGTCGCCGTGCGCGACCTCGTGATCGCGTGCGATGTCGGCCGCGTCGTCAACCCGCTGCTGGTCGACGGGCAGATCGTCGGCGCCGCCGCGCAGGGGGTCGGCGGGATCCTGCTCGAGCAGCTCGCCTACGACGAGCAGGGACAGCCGACGGTCACGTCGTTCATGGACTACTGCATGCCGACGGCGGCCGAGGTGCCGCCGATCGACGCGCTCGTGCTGCAGCTGCCCCAACACGACCCCAGAACCCGCAACGGGCTGCACGTCAAGGGAGCCGGCGAGGCCGGCATCGTCGGCGTCGGCGCCGCGGTCGCCAACGCGGTCGCGGACGCGCTCGGCGGCGACGCCGTCTTCACCCAGCTGCCGATCACGCCCGGCCGGGTGATGGAACTGATCGATTCCACTCGAGAGGAAAGCCACAAGTGATGGTCGACATCGACAGCGTGCTCGCACGGGTGGACGCCGAGCGGATCGCCGAGCTCGCGCTGCAGCTCGCGAACATCGACAGCCCGACTGGCGAAGAGGCCGAGGTCGCCGCCTTCATCGGCGAGTGGCTGGCCGAGCATGGGTTCAAGCCGCGCACCGTCGGGCTGCTGCCCGAGCGGCCGAACGTGATGGCGGTGATGAAGGGGAGCGGCGGCGGCAGCAGCCTGCTGTTCAACAGCCACATGGACACGGCGGTGTGGAGCGGGGACCCGCGCGTCGTGCGCTCCGACGACGCGATCTTCCACAGCGGGCGACGCGAGGGCGATGTGCTGCACGGTCATGGCGTGATGAACGACAAGGGGCCGATGGCGGCGTGGATGGTCGCCGTCGCGACGATGAAGGAGGCGGGCGTCCAGCTGCGCGGGGACGTCGTGATGACGATGGTCTCTGGCGAGATCGGCAACGAGCCCGTTGACGAGTTCCAGGGGCTGCGCTACAGCGGCAAGGACCTCGGGGCGCGCTACCTCGCCGTTCACGGCGGCGTCGCCGACTACGCGCTCGTCGCGGAGGCGACCGGCTTCAACGTCGGCTGGGTCGAGGCCGGCAAGGTCTTCTGCAGAGTCGACCTCATCCACGAGGGCTCCCTCTACACGCCGTTCGTCCCCGCCGACGGCGGCCCGAACGCGATCTTCATGGCCGGCAAGGTGCTGGCCGCGTGGGAGAGTTGGGCGCACGCCTATACCGCGCGCCACCGCTACGAGTCGCCCGGCGGCATCGTCGCGCCGGCAGCCAACATCGGCGCGGTCCGCGGCGGGCTGCCATGGGCGATCACGCGCACGCCGGAGCGCTGCTCGCTCTACCTCGACCTGCGCACGTCGCCTGGCCAGTCGCCGACCGCGACCGTCGACGAGGTGCACGAGCTGCTCGAAGCCGCCGGCGTCGAGGGCGAGGTCGAGCTGTTCCTGCACCGGCCGGGCCACGAGGCGCAAGGCGTCGAGCCGCTCGCGGAGGCGATCGGCGCCGCGCACCGGCGCGTCTTCGACGACGGGCCCGGCCTGCCGCGCGAGCCGACCACGAGCATGTGGCGCGACACGAATGTGTGGAACGAGCTCGGCGTGCCCGCGGCGATGTACGGGCCCGGCGCCGGCTCGGGCGGCGGGGGCGTCAGCGTCGGCGTCGGCGACCTGCACAAG
Source organism: Conexibacter sp. (assembly GCA_036499225.1). Lineage (GTDB taxonomy): Bacteria > Actinomycetota > Thermoleophilia > Solirubrobacterales > Solirubrobacteraceae > Conexibacter. The sequence continues at coordinate 60,688 of DASYEC010000017.1, read as the reverse complement.
GCGGCGCTCGTCTACGCCGGCACGGCGATGGAGCTCTGTGCGTGATGCCGGTCAGCGGCGCGCGCACACAGCTGCTGCCCGGGCTCTACGACGAGACGCCCGATGGCCCGCGGCTGTGCGCGAGCCGCTGCGAGCTGTGCGGCCGCCACGCCTTCCCGGCGCGCGGCGCCTGCCCGCGCTGCAAGCGCCGCAGCATGCGCCCGGCGCAGATCGGCGCACGCGCGCAGCTCTACAGCTTCACCGTCTGCCACGCCGCGCCGGCCGGCTGGAGAGCGTCCTATCTGCAGGCCTACTTTCGCTTGCCGGAAGGGATCACGGTTTTCGGGCTGGTGAGCGACACGGTCGTGCCGAGCGCCGACGCGCTGCGCCCCGGCCAGCTGATGGAGCTGGTCGTCGAGCCGGTCTGGCCGGGTTCCGGCCAGGTGACCTGCAAGTACCGTCCGCTGGAGGACGACGATGCGTGATGTCGTGATCGCGGGCGTCGGGATGCACCGCTTCGGCAAGCACCTCGACCGCTCGCTCAAGCAGATGGGCAGTGACGCGGCGTGGGCCGCGATCGACGACGCCGGGGTCGAGCCGCGGCGAATCGGCTGCGCCTACGTCGGCAACTCGCTCGGCGGCCTGCTGACCGGCCAGGAAGGCGTCCGCGGGCAGGTGATCCTGAGTGAGGCGGGACTCGACGAGATCCCCGTCGTCAACGTCGAGAACGCCTGCGCGAGTGCGACGACGGCGCTCCGCGGCGCATGGCTGGAGGTCGCGGCCGGCACATGCGACGTGGCGCTTGCGCTCGGGGTCGAGAAGATGTTCGTCGGCGACACCGCGCGCTCGCTCGCGGCGCTGGCGGCCGACTCGGAGATCGACCTCGCGCGTCAAGGCATGCAGTTCAGCGCCGTCTACGCCGCCCACCCGAAGTACAACCTGCGCGGACGGATGGAGCAATACGGCTGGAGCGCCCGCGACTTCGCCGACGTCGTCGTGAAGAACAGCCGCAACGGCTCGCTCAACCCCAATGCGCAGCACCGGCGGGCGCTGAGCGCCGAGCAGGTGCTCGGATCGCCGATGATCTCCGACCCCCTGACGCTCTTCATGTGCTCGTCGATCGGCGACGGTGCCGCCGCCGCGATCGTCTGCGCCGCGGAGCTGGCGCAGCAGCTGACGGACTCGATCCCGGTCTCGGTCGCGGCGATCAAGCTGCGCTCCGGCCGTACCTTCACGACCGGCGACGAGGGCTTCAGCACGCTCAGAGAGATGGTCGGCGAGCTCTACGACGAGACCGGCGTCGGCCCCGAGGACATCGACGTCGCCGAGGTCCACGACGCGATGGCGCCGATCGAGCTGCTCGTCTACGAGCAGTTGGGGCTGTGCGAGCCCGGCGAGGGCCCACGCCTGCTGCGCGAGGGCGTCACGGCGCTCGGCGGCGCGCATCCGGTGAACCCGAGCGGAGGGCTGACCTCGCGCGGACACCCCGTCGGCGCCACCGGCCTCGCGCAGGTCGCCGAGCTCGTCTGGCAGCTGCGCGGGCACGCAGGGGCACGGCAAGCGAAGGAGCGCCCGCTCGTGGCGCTCGCGCACAACCAAGGCGGCGCGCTGGCCGGGATGGACTCGGCGGCGTACGCCCTGACGCTGTTGATGCGCTGAGGAGCCCAGAGGGAGCGCGATGATGAGCGACCTGACGACGAGGCTCGACGTCGAGCCGAGGCTGCAAGACCCGGACGTGTTGCATGCGCTCCAGCTCGAGCGGTTGAACGTCGTTCTCGCGCGCGCGCGCGAGACTCGGTTCTACCGTGAGCGCCTGCGCGGCGCGCCTGTGCGGCTGGACGACGTCGCCCAGCTGGCTGAGCTGCCGGTGACGACGAAGGCCGACGTGCTGCAGGACATCGCCGCCAATCCGCCGTTCGGCTCGCGCACGCGCGTCGCCGCCGCGACGATCCGCCATCTCGTCACGACGAGCGGCACGAGCGGGGCCGGCGAGGAGGCATACCCGCTCGACGACGCGGACGAGGCAGAGGTCTTCGCGATGGCCGCGCGCGGCTTCGCGTGGGCCGGCGTGCGCCCCGGCGCGGTCGTGCTCGACACGCTTCCGCTGACGACCGCCGCGGCCGGGCTTTGGTACTACCACGCGCTGCGGCTGCTCGGCGCGAACGTGCTCGCGGTCGGCAGCTTCGCGACCGAGCGCAAACTCGACTGTCTGCGCCGCTTCCGCCCCGACGCCGTCGTCGGGACGCCCTCCTACGTGCTGCGCCTCGCGCTCGACGCGCGTCGCGCCGGCCTGGACCCGACCGCGTGCGGCGTGCGGCGGTTGGTCGTCGCCGGCGAGTCGTGGTCGGAGCCGCGCATGCAGCGGCTCGAGCGCGAATGGGGCGCGCGCGTCTTCGAGCAGTACGGCTCGACGCAGCGCGCGATGGCGTGGAGCTGCCCGGTCGGCGCGCTGCCCGAAGGGCGCCGCGGCACGCTGCACGCCCTCTCCGACCATGGCGTCTACGAAGTCGTCGACCCCCAGACGCGCGCGCCGGTCCACGCCGGCGACGGCGAGCTCGTCATCACGCCGTTCGTCTCCAGCGCCTCGCCGCTCGTGCGCTTCGCGACAGGCGACCGCGTCACGGTCGGCCACGCCTGCCCGTGCGGACGGCCGGGCCCGCACCTGCGCGCAGGCATGGTCGAGCGCTACGACTTCATGGTCAAGGTCCGCGGCGTCAACCTCTGGCCAGAGGCGCTTGACACCGCCGTGCTGCACGTCGACGGCGTGCGCGACTACGACGCGACGGTCGAGCTCGGCGCTGACGGCCGCGAGCTGCTGCGCATCGAGGTCGAGCTGGAGCGCGACGACGACGGCGCGGCGGCGCGCGTCGCCGAAGTCGTCGGCCGCCTCACCGGCTTGCACGCCTCCGTCAACGCGACGGGCGGCGAGCGCGTGACTGGGGAGATCCCCGACCGGTTCCGCAAGCGGCGCCGGCTCCACGACAAGCGGAGGTGAAGCGCAGATGGGACTCGACGTCAGCATCGGGATCAGCCCGCGCGAGTCACTCGCCGACTTCGCCGAGTTCGCCGCGGGCCTCGAGCGCCGCGGCGTCGAGCGGATCTGGCTGATCGACTCGCAGCTTGCGATGAAGGACGTCTACGCCGGCCTGCTGACGGCGGCGCAGCGGACGACCGACATCGAGCTCGCGACCGGCGTAACGAATGTCTTGACGCGCCACCCGACCGTCACAGCCGGCGCGATCGCGGCGGTCGCGGAGCTGTCGGGCGGACGCGCCGTGCTCGGCCTCGGCTCCGGCGACTCGGCTGTGCGCGGGATCGGCGCGCGGCCGTCGCGCATCGCGGAGGTCGAAGCGGCGCTGCGCTTCTTCGGCGAGGTGCTCTCCGGCGAGGAGGGCGAGTGGGAGGGGCGTCCCTTCCGCCTGCCCTACCCGACGCCGCGCGTGCCGGTCCACCTCGCGGTCGGCCGGCCGCGGATGTGCCGCCTCGCCGGCCGCCTCGCCGACGGCGCCGTGGTGATGGGGCCGGCGCAGCCGGACCTCGTCGCCGAGCAGCTGACGTGGATCGACGAGGGCCTCGCCGAGGCCGGGCGCTCTCGCTCCGAGCTCGAGGTCTCGTTCGTCGCGACGACCTCGGTCGGTGACGACGAGGCGGCCGCGCTCGACGACGTGCGCTCGTGGGCGAGCGCCCAGGCGCGGCTGCTCGCCGACGTCGACCAGCTGCCGGAGGCGCTCGAGCGCCACCGCGACGAGCTGGTGCGCGCGAAGGAGGGCTATGACTACCGCGAGCACCTCTCGACGCGCGCCGATCACCAGGAGAGCGTCAGCGACGAGCTCGCGCGCACGCTTGCGATCGCCGGCCCGCCGGAGGTCTGCGCCGCGCGCCTGCAGGCGCTGCTCGACGTCGGCGTCGACAACTTGGTGCTGCCGTTGATGGGCTCGGGCCGGACCGAGCGGATGCGCGTGATCCAAGAGGAGGTCGCCCCGGCGCTGCGGCTGTGACCACGGCTTCGAGCGTTTTGCAGCAAACGACCGACACACCGAGCGACCCGGCCAGCCGGGGCGCGGCAAAGGGAGGAACCGATGAGCTACAAGCCGACGACCCATGTAACGCTGCTTGCCGCCGCGAGCGCCGCGACGGCGCTCGCGCTCGCCGCCTGCGGCAGCTCGAGCAACGACAGCGGCGGCGCCCCGACGACCGCTGCGAACGGCAGAGAGATCAGAGTCGCCGCCGCGCTGATCGGGCCCAAGAACGACAAGTCGTTCGACCAGGCCGCCTACGAGGGGATCGTCGCGGCGCAGAGAAAGTTCCCCAACCTGAAGCTGACGGCAGCGCTCGAGAACCGCGCCGACGATTCCCAGCGCGTCGACGCGATCGAGACGCTTGCCCCGATCAACCAGCTCGTCGTGACCGTCAGCTCGAGCTTCGGCCCGGTGCTCGACACCGAGGCGCCGAAGTTTCCGAACACCTACTTCCTTGACGTCTCGGGCTACACACAGAGATTCCAGAGAAACGTCACCGGCTTCGCGAACGACTGGGGCGCGATGCTCTACGTCGCTGGGGTCGTCGCCGCCCACCTGACGAGAACGAACACCGTCGGCTACGTTGGCGGCGCCGAGATCCCGCCGACGATGGAGGGGATGGCCGGCTTCGAGGCGGGCGTCGCGAGCGTCGACCCGTCAATCAGAGTGTTGACGAACCTCGTCGGCGACTTCAACGACGTCTCGAAGGCGAAGAGCGCGACCGCGGCGATGATCGACGACGGCGCTGACGCGATCTTCCCGTTCATCAACGGCGGCCTTCCGGGCGCCTACGCGGCGGGGCGCGAGTCGGGCAGAGACCCGGCGCTGTTCAGCGAGGTGATCCCTGACTGCGACGGCTACGACAACATGGTCGGAACGAACTTCGTCGACAGCAAGGCGATGGTCGAGCGGCTGCTGACCGAGTACGCGCAGGGCACGTTGAGACCGGGGACGACGTTCCTCGCGCTGCAGGAGCCGAGACTGCAGACGCTCCAGCTCTGCCCGAGATACCAGAGAGATCCCGAGATCGCCCGTGTCACGCGAGAGACGATCGCGGCGATCGACTCCGGCAGGATCAGACTGCCGGCCGCCGCGGTCAACCCGCGGCCGCACTACCCCCATCAGGAGGGGTTCAGCGCCGGCAGCAGCTCGCAGCCATAGCGCTTGAGCCGCTCGCCGCGGCCGCCTGGCAGCAACGCGAACGTGATCCGGTCGAGGCCGAGCTCGAGCAGCGGCCGGATCTTCGCGATGCAGTGGTCGAGGTCGCCGGCGACGCCGATCCAGTCGACGAACTCGTCGCTGACTGACGGCGTCGCGTCGGAGCCGCGCGCGAGGTGGCGCCGGAAGTCGTGCGCCTCCTCGGCCGCGCGGAACTCGTCGGCCCAGGGGAGCAGCGGCTCGGGCAGCGCTCTCCAGCGGTGGAACCAGCGTGCCTGGCTGACCGCCCACGGGCGCACGTCGCTCAACGCTCTCGCGCGGTCGTCCGACAGCGAGATCGTGAACCAGAGGTCGATCGTCAGGTCGTCGAGCGTGCGTCCGACGCTCCGCGCTCCCGCCGCGACGTGGTCGAGCTGCCATGCGGTCAGCGCCGGGTCGGCGGCGCCCATCACGATCACGCCGTCGGCGACAGCGCCGGCCAGCCTGAGCATGCGCGGTTGGCTGGCGGCGAGCAAGATCGGGTGCTCGGCGCGCCCTGCCGCGACCGAGACGCCGTGCTCGCCCGCGACGATCGTCTCGCCCTGGGCGAGCGCCCGCAACGACTCGATCGCGGAGCGCAGCGTCGCGATTGAGGCCGGCGTGCGGCCGAGTGGGAAGACGGCCGCGTCGCCGGCGCCGATGCCCAGCAGCGCGCGACCGCCGCTGACCTCACCGACCGCGGCGATCGCGTTTGCCGTCACCGTCAGCTCGCGCGTGATCGGGTTGGTGACGCCCGGCCCGATCGCGATCGTGCTTGTCGCGCCCGCGGCGAGGGCCAACGCGACGTACACGTCCTTCGTGTAGAGCTGCGAGTCGGCGAGGTACGCGGCCTCGAAGCCGAGCGCTTCAGCCTGATGCGCGAGCGCGCCGAAGCGCGCGATCGGCTCGCGCGGGCTGAGGCCCATCATGAAGCCGAAGCCGCAGGCCATCAGACGCTCAGCGCCTTCGCGGCGACGCCACCGAGCAACAGGTCGATCTCGTCGCGCTCGAACGGGACGCCGCCGGGCGCCTCCTCAGGGAGCCGGCGCAGCACGTCGACCCAGGTCGCGTGGCTGACCTTGGGCACCTTGCGCATCGCCGGCCAGTCGGTGCCGAACATCACGCGCTCCTTACCGGCGGTCGAGATCAGCGTCCGCAGCTCGTGCGCGAAACCCTCCGGGTAGCGCAGGAACTTCGACTGCCAGTAGGCGATGTCGAGGTAGACGTTGGGGTGGTGCCAGGCGATCTCGGCCGCCTCCTGCCACCACGCCATCCCGGCATGCGCGAGCACGAAGGTGACCTCCGGGAAGTCGTTGGACGGCTGGTCGACGAGGATCGGCCGCGTGCACTCGCTCCGCAGCGGCCCGATCTCCTGGCCGGTGTGGACGACGACCGGCAGCCCGAGCTGGGCGGCCTTCTCGTAGACGCGATAGCAGGAGGCGTCGTTGGGCAGCGCTCCAGCGGGCGGCCAGACCTTGACGCCGCTGATGCCGAACTCCTCCTTCGCTCGCTCTATGAACCGCGCGGCGTCGGGGCGGCGGGGGTCGATCCCGCCGTACAGCACGAGCCGGCCAGGGTGGCGAGCGACGGCGTTCGCGAACAGCTCGTAGCGGCGTTCGAGCGAGACGCCGTCGTTCGTGCCGGAGTGCAGCCCGAAGTCGAGGATGTAGACGATCGAGCGATCGATCCCCGCCTCGTCCATGTCGGCGACGAGCCGGTCGCCGGCCGGGTCGAACCAGTCGTCGGCGATCCGCTGGCGCACGTCGGCCGGCGCGCGGCCCGAGAGGTGGCCGCCGTAGTCGGCCATCGCGTCGACCCAATAGGAGGGCGTCATCTCCTCCCCGTACAGGTGCGTGTGGCAGTCGATCACGCGCGGCTCGCTCATAACTGTCCCTCGTCTCGCTTTTCGAAGTACTCCTTCAACGGCCGCCCTCTGCGCGCCTCGTGCAGCAGCGCGCGCGACTCGGCGCTCGCGTGCCCCAGGTGATGGAGCGCGAAGTGGTGCTCGAGCGCGTCGCGCATCCCCATCAGGTCTTGCGTGCGGTTGAGCGAGCGCTTCAGCAGCCGCAGCGTCACCGGCGGCATCGCGGCGACGCGTTCGCTCAGCTCGGCTACCTTCCCGTCGAGCTCTGCCCGCGGCGCCAGGTCCGTGACCATGCCGAGCCGCAAGGCGTCGGCGGCGGGGATCCGCTCGCCGGTGAAGAGGTAGCGCTTCGCGAGCCGCGTGCCCATGTCCCACGGCTCGAGCAGCAGCTCGAGGCCGACGCCGCCCATCCGCGGCAGCGGGTTGTAGAAGAAGGCGTCATCGGCCGCGACGACGAGGTCGCAGCTCTGCGACAGCAGCAGGCCGGCCGCGACGCAGGCGCCCTGCACCGCCGCGATCGTCGGCTGTGGCACGTCGCGCAGCGCGAGCGCCAGTTCGAAGAGGTGCTCGCGCTCGCGCTCCATGCGGTCCTCGGAGGTCTCGTCGGAACGCACCGTGTCAAGGTCGAAGCCCGCGCAGAAATGGTCGCCGCTGGCGCCGAGCACGACGACGTGCGCCGCCCGGTCGTGCGCGAGCAGCGCGATCTGCTCGGAGAGCTGCTCGAGCATTGCGTCGTTGAGCGCATTGCGCTTCTCGGGACGGTTGAGCGCGAGCGTGACGATCGCCCCGGCGCGTGCCGCCGTCACGAGCGCGTCGCTCATGCGACGCTCCCGCGCTCGTCAGCCCAGCGCTTCGCCTTGCTCGACTCGCCCGCGGTCTCGTGGTGCCAGGCGGAGCGGTCGGTGACCGCCGTGACCTCGAACGAGAGGCCGGTCGCTTCACGCAGCGCGCTGCCGACCCGCTCGGAGAGCGCGTCGTCGACGCCGTCGGGCGCGAGCACCGTCAGCAGCAGCCGCTCGCGCTTGTCGGCGCCCTGCGCGATCCGTGCGCGGTAGTCGAGCACGTCGGCGACGCCAAGCACGGCGGCGTCGACGGTTGCGGGCCAGAGGTTGACGCCCTTGACCTTGAACATCGCGTCGAGGCGGCGGATGGTGCCGCTCTCGACCCCCGGCCACGGCGATCCGCACGAGCAGCTGCCCGGGGCGCGGAAGCGGACCTCGTCGCCGGTCGCGACGCGAAAGACCGGCTCCGCCTCGTTGAGCAGCGGCGTGCCGACCATCTCGCCGCGCTCGCCGTCGGCGACAGGCTCGCCGCTCGCGGGGTCGATCACCTCCTGCGCAGAGATCGCCGGGCTCCAATGCAGCGTGCCGCGGCGACCGCCGGGCGAGGCCATCCCGCCCTGGCAGGAGAAGGCGGCGATCCCGGCCGATGTGCCGTACCACTCGTGCAGCTTCGCGTCCCACAGCGCCTCGGTCGCGTGGATCCAGTCGACGCTGACCGACTGGGTGGCGACGACGATCCGGCGGATGCCGAACTCCGAGGGGTGGACGCCGGACTGCTCGGCGACGACGCCGAGGCGGTCGACGTAGGCAGGGGTGGCGACGATCGTCGTCGCGCCGTAGAAGCCGATCGCCTCGATCTTGCGCTCGGTCGTCAGCCCGCCCACGCGCAGGACGGTCGCGCCGAGCTCGCTGTACGCCATCAGGTGGCGCACGCCACCACCGGCCATCCCGACCGGGAAGCAGAGCGCGACGACGTCTGCCGGCGTGACGCCCATCTGCTCGATGTAGCCGGCCCACCCGCTCGCGGTGCGCGCCGTGTCGGGGCGGCTGAGGTAGTGGACCTCGCGGCCCTGGCCGGTGCTGCCGCTCGACTCGACGACGAGGCCGATCTCGGCGGGTGGCACGCAGCAGCGCGTCCCGTACGGCGCGGCACTCTGCTGGTCTTCGATCAGGTCGGCCTTGGTGATCGGCTGCAGCGTCCGCCAGTCGGCCGGAGAGGCGCTCACCTCGGCGGCCGTTCGCCCGGAGCGCTCCAGCTGGCGCGCGGTCAGCGCGCTTCGCGATGCCGCCGCGAGGAAGTTCGCACGCAGAGCCTGCCACTCGCCGAACGGGAACGTCGACGAGCCTGCGGAGTGCGCGCCAGGCGATCTCCCCATTTCCCTTGCACACCTCTCAAGTCGGAGTACAGTTGGTACTACGTAATATGACATCTGGCGGACGAAGATGCCAAGCCCCGAAGACCGAGATCGAACAGCGCGTCGAGTGGGTCGACGCGAACGCTTCCGGCCACCAAAATCCTGGAAGCTGATCGAACGTCTGAGACGCGCCTATGTTGATTCCAAGCGCGTCTTACTTAGGCTGTACGTCAAGGTTTATCATTCGTTCAACGAAAGACACCCGGCGGCTCAGCCAGCGCCGGCCATGATTGTGAACGATTGAAAGTGACTGGAATGTTCAACGAGCTCGAAAACACGCCACTGGCCGATCGCGCCCGCGACGCGATCCTGGAGGCGATCCTCGAGCAGCGCTTCGACGGCGACCGTCTGCCGTCTGAGGACGAGCTCGGGAAGATGCTGAACGTCAGCCGCACGACGATCCGCACGGCGCTGCAGAGCCTTGAGCAGGACGGCATCATTACGCGCCGTCGCGCGATCGGCACGACGATCAACCGCCACATCGGGCCGCCGACGCTCGCGCTGCAGCGGCTGATCGGCTTCGACCGGCTGCTGAAGGAGAAGGGTCACAGAGTCACGGTCGAGCAGAGCTGGAGACGCGAGTCCCCGCCGCCGGAGATGACTGAGATCTTCGAGATCCCTGCGGACATGGAGAGCTTCGTGACCGAAAAGGTCTACTCCGCCGACGGCGAGCGCGCGATCTTCGTGCGCGACCTCGTCCCGTGGGAGCTGATCGTGCGGGAGATGCCGGACAGCCCCGCCGCGTCGCTGTTCGAGTTCAGCAAGCGCTACCTCGCGCATCCGATCGACCACGCCGTCGCAGAGATCGTGCCCGTCGTCAAGCAGGACAGCGGCACAACGCCGCTCGACGTCGACGCCGGTCAGGCGTTCATCCGCCTGCACGAGGTCCATTACTCGCTCGACGGCCAGCGCCTCGCCTACTCGACGATCGACATCGACGACGCGTTCGCGCGCTTTGAGGTGTTCCGCCGACAATGAGCGGCGTCGGAGTGGGGCGTAGCCAATCGGTCGGTCTTGGCTGGCCGGACGACGGCTTGCGGGCCGCCGCGCGGATCGCGATCGAATCGCCCGACGCGCACCTCGCCGAGCGTTGACCATGGAGCTCTCGGTCGCCGAGGTCACCGAGCGGCTGCGCGAGCGCGCCTATCTGGTCGATCGCGGCCTCGCGACCGTGATCGGCGTCGCGCTCGAGCTCGGCCGGCCCTTGCTGCTCGAAGGCGAGCCCGGCGTCGGTAAGACCGAGTGCGCCAAGGCGCTGGCGGCGACGCTCGACGTGCGGCTGATCCGCCTGCAGTGCTACGAGGGGATCGACGTCGCGAGCGCGCTCTACGACTGGAACCACGCGCGCCAGATGCTCTACATCCGCACGCTCGAGGCGACGCACGCGGCCGAGCTGCCGGTCGCCGACGTCTTCGGCCGCGACTTCCTGCTGCGCCGCCCCCTGCTGGAGGCGATCGAGCATGACGACCCGCGCCCGCCGGTGCTGCTGATCGACGAGATCGACCGCGCGGACGACGAGTTCGAGGCGTTCCTGCTCGAGTTGCTGTCTGACTTCCAGGCGACGATTCCGGAGATCGGCACGATCCGCGCGCAGCGGCCGCCGGTGGTCGTGCTGACGTCCAACCGCACGCGCGACCTGCACGCCGCGCTGCGGCGCCGCTGCCTCTACCACTGGATCAGCTACCCGTCGCTTGAGCGGGAGGTCGCGATCGTCCAGGCGCGGCTGCCCGAGGTGCCGGCACGCCTCGCGCACGAGGTCGCGCAGCTCGTCGCCGCGTTGCGCGAGCTGGACTTGGAGAAGGCGCCGGGGATCGCCGAGACACTCGACTGGGTGCAGGCGCTCGCTGCGCTTGGCGAGCAGCGGCTCGCGCCCGAGCTGGTCGACGCGACGCTCGGCTCGGCGCTCAAGCACCGCGACGACCTCGAGCGCGCCCGCGCCCGCGACATCGGCGAGCTGGTCGCTGCCGCACGGCGCGCCGCGGACGAGCGATGAGCGCGACGTCGCCTACGCCCCCGCTGGGCACGACGCTCGTGCGGCGCGTCGCCGAGCTGGCGCGGCGGCTTCACGCGGCCGGCGGCGACGCCGGGCCCGCGCGCGTCCAAACCGCGCTGCTCGCGCTCGACGCCGTCGACCTTACGCAGCGCGAGGACGTCTACTGGGCGCTGCGCTGTGCGCTCGTCTCGCACGAGCGTGAGATCGCGCCGTTCGACGCCGCCTTCGCCTCCGTATGGCAGCCGCCGCCCGTCGACGAGCCGACCGACGAGCAGCAGGAGGCGCTGCCCGCCCCCTCGCCCGGCGCCGGCGAGCGAGACAAGCAGGCGGCCGCCGGAGGGCTGACCGGCGTGGAGCACGACCTGCTCGTCCCCGGCCAGGAGGGCGGCGAGGACTCGGGCGAAGCGAGCGAGATCGGGATGACGTGGTCGGCCGCTGAGCGGCTGCGCAAGCGCGACTTCGCAACCTACGGCGACGCCGAGCTGCGCGCGGCGAGGCTGCTCGTCGAGCGGATCGCGCGGGCACGACCGCGCCGGCGCTCGCGCCGCTTCGAGGCCGCCCGCCGGGGCCGCGACGTCGACCAGCGGCGGACGCTGCGCCGAGCGCTGCGGACCGACGGCTATCCGCTTGAGCGGGCGTGGCGGCGCCGTCGCCGCGTGCCGCGCACGCTCGTCTTCCTCGTCGACGTCTCCGGCTCGATGGAGCCGTACGCGCGCGCGGTCTTCATGTTCCTGCAGGCGGCTGTCGCTGCAGGGCGCGAAACCGAGGCGTACGCCTTCGGCACGCGGCTGACGTGCGTCACCGCGGAGCTGGACGCGCGCGATCCCGACCGCGCGCTGCGCAACGCGGCTCGGGCCGTGCCCGACTGGGCGGGCGGGACGCGGATCGGCGACAACCTCGCGGCGTTCAACGCGCGCAGCGCCGCCAGCGGGCTGACGCGCGGCGCCGTCGTCGTGATCGTCTCCGACGGTTGGGAGCGCGGCGGCGTCGAGCTGCTGGACGAGGAGATGGCGCGGCTCAGACGGCGTGCCCACACCGTCGTATGGGTCAACCCGCTTGCCGGCGAGCCCGACTACGAGCCGCTCGCGCAGGGCATGGCGACGGCGCTGCCGCACGTCGACCGCTTCCTGCCGGGCCACAACCTGGAGGCGCTCGAGGCCCTTGCCGGGGCCCTCGAGCGCCTGCCCTCCTGATCACGGCCGCAGATAGCTGTCGACGTCGAGCTTGAGCGCTTCGACGCGGTGATACATCTCGTCGACCGCCTGTTCGATCGCGCTGGCGTCGACCGAGCGCGCGCCGGCGAGCGACTCGGGCAGGTAGCGGCGCGCCTGCGCGTGCAGCCACGCGAGGTCGACGCCGACCGGCGCGCCGCCCTCAACGACAACACGGCCGTTGACGACCACGGTCTCGACGTCGCGCCCCGCAGAGCCGAACACGAGCTGGCGAACGGGGTCGTGCAGCGGCGTCAGCGCCGGCACATCGCGCGGCACGAGCACGAGGTCGCCGTGCGCGCCGACCTCGATGCGGCCGAGGCGCTCGCCGTGTCCCGTGCAGGCGCTCGCCTCGCTGGTGCACATGTCGAGCGCCTCTTGCGCGGTCGTCCAGCTGCGGTAGTCGCCGCCGTGCGCCTTGTGCACGAGTGCCGTCATCTTCGCCAGCTCGAACATGTCGAGCGTCTCATCGCAGCCGCGTCCGTCGGTGCCCAGCGCGACCCGCACGCCGGCGCGGCGCAGCGCCGGCAGCCGCGCGATCCCGTCGCCGAGGCGCAGGTTGCTGAGCAGGCAGTGGACTGCCGGCGTTCTGCTGTTCGCCATCAGCGCGATGTCGCGGTCGCTCAGCCAGACAGTGTGCACGAGCGTCGTCTCGGGGCCGAGCATGCCGCGCTCATGCATCCGCTCGATGAACGACATCCCGTGCCAGTCTCGCGAGGTGAACGCCTGCGACTTCGTCTCCAGCACGTGCGTCTGCCAGACGAGGCCGTCGTCCCGCGCGAAAGCGAGCGTGGCGTCGAGCAGCTCGTCGCTGCAACGCTGCGGAGCGGAGGGCCCGAGGCCGATGTTGATCAGCCCGTCCGGCTCATGGAAGCGCCCGACAGCGGCGCGCGCCAGCTCCATGATCTTCGCGGTCCCCGCGACCGGCGCCTCGCGCGCCGCAGCGCCGTCGCCGTCCAGCAGCGGCAATGAGTCGGCAAACGGCTTGTCGGCGACGCCGAGCAGGATCGTTGCGCGCATCCCGATGTCGCGATAGGCGCGCACGACAGGCTCGAGCGTCTCGAGCGTGATCTCCGGCGCCTCGAAAAGGAAGTCGACCGCGCTGGTCGTCCCGCTGCGCAGCATCAGCGTCGCGCCGAGCAGCGTGCGCGCGTAGATTCCCTCCGCGCTGAGCGGCTCGGTGCGCGTGACCTGGTGGGAGTGGACGAACCACAGGTCCAGCGGCAGGTTCTCGTAGAGCCCGGGGTTGAAGTTCTCGCCGGAGTGCATGTGCGAGTTGATCAGCCCGGGGAGCACGACCTTGCCACGCGCGTCGAGCCGTCGCGCGCCTTCGGGCGCCGCAGCGCCCTCGCCGAGCGCGGCGATCGCGCCGTCCTCGATCAGCACGTCGAGCGCCCTCAGCGCGCCGTCGACCACCACCTCGCCGTCATGGACAAGCAATGCATCAGCCATCTCAGCTCACCCCCAATCGTTCGCGGACCCATGCCGGGCTCGCCGGCTCGCGGCCAGCGGCTCGTACGAGCTCGACCGCACGCCTGACGAATTGCGCGTTGGACTCGGCCAGCACGCCCTTACGCAGATAGACGTTGTCTTCGAGCCCGACGCGCATGTTCCCTCCCAACGCGAGTGCCGCCAGCGACAGCGGCAGCTGCGCCCGGCCGATGCCGATCGCCTGCCAGACGGAGCCGGCCGGCAGCATCGAGCGCAGCAACGGCAGCAGCTGCGGGTCGCCGGGCATCCCGCCGCGCACGCCCATCACGAAGCTGAAGTGCAGCGGCTCCGCGACGAGCCCGCGCTTGGCAAGCTCGAGGCAGAGCGGCAGATGGCCGAGGTCGTAGACCTCCAGCTCGGGCCGGATGCCGCGTTCGCGCATCAGCAGCGCGAGCTGCTCGACGAGCTCCGGCGGGTTGTGGAAGGTCCCGCGCCCGAACGTCATCGACGCCGGGTTGAGCGTCGCCATCGAGACGTCGACGGCGTCGGAGGCGACGATCTTCACGCGCTCCTGCCAGGGCACTGTGAGGCCGACCCCGGTCGACGCCTGCACGACGATGTCGCAGCGCGCGCGGATCTCGCGCACGATCTCGGCGTAAACGGCGGGGTCGGCGGTCGGCTGCTCCTGCTCGTCGCGCGCGTGGATGTGCGCGATCGCGGCCCCCGCCTCGGCGGCCGCGGCGACGGCGGCAGCGATCTGCACGGGGGTGGTCGGCAGGTCGGGATGGTCGCGCCGGCTCGTCAGCGGGCCCGTCGGCGCGACGGTGATGATGACCGGGTCCTCGCCGGCCGCGTCACGCACCGTCCTGCACCACCGCGACCGCCTCGATCTCGATCAGCAGCTCCGGCTGCATCAGCCCGTTCACCTCGACCATCGAGCTGGCGGGGTACGGCGCGCTCAGGTACTCCTCTCGCACCGGCGCGATCTTCGCGTACTCGCTGACGTCGATCACGAAGCTCGTGATCTTGACGACGTCGTCGAAGGTCGCGCCGGCGGCGGCCAGGGCCCGTCTGAGGTTCTCCATCACCTGCCGCGTCTGCGCAACGACGTCGCCGACGCCGACGACCTCGCCGTCGGCGTCGTAGGCGACCGCGCCTGAGCAAAAGACGAGGCGGCCCGGCGGAGGGACGACGACGTGAACGTAGGGGCCCAACGGCGGTGCCATCCCCTTTGGGTTGATCGATCGCTTCGCCATCGGCGCGTCAGCCTGCCTGCCCGGGCAGCGCTCCCGGCGCGCCGTCGCGCGTGCCCAGCTCCGACGGGCGCCGGAACAGCTGCTCGCCGAGGGGGTTGACCGCGAACGGCGCGGTGCCGCGCGGCCGCGTGTCGCTCGTCGCCAGCTTCGCGCGCAGCTCGGCCGTCTGGGCCGCGTCGATGCGATAGTCGAGCGCGTCCGCGTCGACCACGTCGATCGCGACTCCGTAGACGTCGCGCGCCTTCTGCGGCGACAGCAGCTCGTCGATCACGTCCTCGAGCACGGCCTCGGGCTTGCGCTCCCACGGCAGGCCGTAGCCGCCACCGCCGTTGGAGGCGAAATGGACGTTGTCGCCCTTCTTCAACACCACTTTTGTCGTGAACATGCCGAGGTTCTGCTCCTGCGGCGTGCCTGGGTTGCGCACGAGGATGTTCGGGCCGCCGTTCGTGCCGCCGGCGAGGCCAGGCGGGCCGACCGTCTCGCGATCTCCGAGCACGACCAGCTCGGTGTCGCCCCATACCTCGAAGCTTCGCGCGAGGCCGAAGCCGCCGCGGAACTCGCCGTCGCCGCAGGAGTCGACCTCGGCCTCGGTGCTCGTGTAGTACATCGGGTACCACCGCTCGAGCGTCTCGTTGGGCTGGTTGGACGCGCCGCCGATGAAGATCATCATGTAGAAGGAGTTGCCGTCGGCGTAGGCGCGCGCGCCCTGGCCGCCCTCCAGCCACATGTAGGAGACGAAATCTTGCCCGGTCTTCGGGTGCACGCCTCCGGTGCAGAAGTTCTGCAGGTTGACGGTCGCTGCGTGGACGCGCGTCGGGTCGACCCGCTGCAGCGCCTGGCCCCAGCAGGCCATCGTCACGCAGTCGACCTTCTCGTAGGCACCCGAGCAGTAGCCGGTCACGGGCGTCGGCGCTTCGACGTCGACGCATGTGCCCTTGACCGAGACGATGTTGATCGCGCGAACGACCCCGTGGTTGAGCGGCGCGAGCTCTGGAAAGCAGTGCATCGTCCCGTCATAGGTCGCCGACTGCAGCGCGGGGCGCGCGAAGCCCCACGAGGCGATCGGCGCCGGGTCGCAGCCCGACCAGTCGATCGTTACGTCGTCGCCGTCGATCGTAAGCTTCGCGTGGACCTTGATCGGCGGCTGGTCCTCGCGGCCGATGTCGCGGTCGCCCCAGTCGGTGAACTCGTACGTGCCGTCCGGCAGTCGCCGCACCCACTCGCGGAAGAGCCGCTCGGAGTGGTCCATCGTGTCCTCGAAGGCGTCGCGGATCGCCTGGGCGCCGAACTTCTCGACGTAGCCCAGCAGCCGTCGCTCGACGAGCCGGCCGGCCTGGTACTGGGCGAACCGCTCGGCGACGCGCTCTCTCGGCACGCGCACGTTCATGTCGATGAGGTCCCAGATCGGCTTGTTCGGCAGGTCGCGCTCGTACAGCTTGAGCGGCGGCATCCGCAGGCCCTCGGCGTAGCACTCGGTCGCGTGCGGGTTGAACGTGCCGCGCATCGGGCCGCCGACGTCGGGCCAGTGGCAGAGCGCGATCGCGAAGGCGAAGACCTCGCCCTCGTGGAAGATCGGGCGGATGATCTTGACGTCGTTCTGATGCGTGCCGCCCGTGTAGGGGTCGTTGTAGATGAAGACGTCACCCGGCTGAAACTCGGCGACCTCGCGCACCAGGTGCTGCACGGAGGCCTCGAAGGTCCCCATGTGCGGCGCCTGGTCGCGCTGGCCGTGCGAGACGAGCCGCCCGTCGGGGGTCAGGACGGAGACGGAGTAGTCATGGCCTTCGGTGATCGTCGGCGCGTAGGAGACGCGCTCGATCAGCGCGCTCGCCTCGTTGCAGATCGCCTTGAAGGCGTTGCGCAGGACCTCGAAGGTGATCGGGTCGTTGCGCAGCGACGGCGCGGTCGCGGGGCCGGTCGGCTCCATCTCAGGCTCCCTTCGCGGATGCGAGGCCCGCCGCGGCGGGCGCGCCTGCGCTGCCGGCGACCTCGATCAGGATGTTGAGGTGCTCGTCGATCGAGAGACTCGCGCCCGGCGGCACGAGCACGGTCGTGTCGACCTGCTCGAGCACGGCCGGGCCGGCGATCTGCGTGCCGACGGCGAGTCTGCCGCGCGCGTAGATCGGCGTGTCAGCGTAGTCGCCGGTCTCGTCGAACCAGACCGGTCGCGTCTGGCGCGGGGCGGCGGGCCCGGCGGGCGGCGGGGTCTGCTCGATCACCGTCTCGCCGGTGCGGCTGATCGCGGCAACGCGGGCGTTGACAAGCTCGACCGTCGCGACCTCCTCGCCGAGGCGGTAGCCGAACTCGTGCTCGTACTCGCTGCCGTACCGCTCGACGATCGCTTCGATCGCGGCGCGGTCTCTGGGCACCTCGTCGAGCACGATGTTCACGTAGGGCGTCTGCCCGTAGTAGCGGACGTCGAGCGACAGCTCGACCTCGAGGTCGCCGCTGCCGCCCTCCCGCGTGAGGATCTCGCGCGCCTCGGCGTCGAGCTCGCCGAAGACGCGGCCCAGCTCCGCGGGCTCGATCTGGTGCGCCTGCTTCAGGACCGAGCGCAGCAGGTCGTGGCGCAGGTCGACCTGGAGGATCCCGAGCGCCGACGTGACGCCCGGCGTCGGCGGCACGATCACCGTCGGGATGCCGAGCTCGCGCGCGATCTCGACCGCGTGCAGCGGGCCTGCGCCGCCGCCGGCGACGAGCGCGAACTCGCGCGGGTCATAGCCGCGCTCGACCGAGATCAGGTGGGTGGCCTGGGTCATGTGCGCGTTGGCGATCCGCAGGATGCCGCTGGCCGCCTCCGGTGCCGACATCCCGAGCGTGTCAGCGAGGCGCGTGATCGCCTGCTCGGCCAGCTCCGGATCGATGTCGACGTCGCCACCGAGATAGGTCTCGGGGTCGAGCCGGCCGAGGAAGACGTGAGCGTCGGTGATCGTCGCCTGGTCGTTGCCGCGGTCCAGGCAGGCCGGGCCGGGGTCGGCGCCGGCGCTCTGCGGGCCGACGCGCAACGACCCGCCGGCGTCGACCCACGCGATCGTGCCGCCGCCGGCGCCGATCGCGACGAGGTCGACAGCGGGGAAGAGGATCGGGATGTTCCAGTCCACGCGCCACTCCGACGCGATCGACGGCCGCCCTTCGTGGACGAGGGAGAGGTCGGCGCTGGTGCCGCCCATGTCGAACGTGATGACGCTGTCGATCCCCGCCGACTTGCCGACCAGCGCGCCGCCGATCACGCCGCCCGCCGGGCCCGAGTGGCAGATCCGGGCCGGGACGGTGCGGGCCGAGCGGGCCGACATCACGCCGCCGCCCGAGTGCGTGACGGTAACGTCGCCGTGGTAGCCCCAGTCGCGCAGCGCGGTCAGCAGCGTGTCGATGTAGCGCTCGATCACCGGCATCAGATACGCGTTCGCCGCGGCGGTCGAGGTGCGCTCGAACTCGCGGATCTCTGGCAGCGTCTCGGCTGAGGTGCAGATGCGCACGCTGTCGCCGAGCTCTTCCTCGAGGATCGCCTTGGTGCGCAGCTCGTGGCCGGCGCTCATGAACGAGTTGAGGTATGCGACCGCGACCGACTCGATCCCGCGCTTCTTGAACTTGCGCGCCGCCGCGCGGACGTCCTGCTCGTCGAGCTCGACGAGCACCTTCCCCTCGTAGTCCACGCGCTCGGCGACCGTCAACACGTTGCGGCGCTCGACGAGCGGGGGCGAAGGGTCCCAGTTGGAGTTGAAGAGGTCGGGGCGGTTGGCGCGCCCGGCCGCCAACACGTCGCGCATTCCTTTCGTGGTGACGAGCCCGGTCTTCGCGCCGCGCCGCTCGATGATCGCGTTGGTGGCGATCGTCGAGCCGTGGCGGAAGGCGCTGACCTCCTCGGGCTTGATCCCGGCCTTCGCGAGCGCGTTCATCACGCCGTCGATGAAGCCTGGAGGGGTCGACGGCGTCTTGACGGTGACGACCTCGTGCGTCTCTTCGTCGTAGGCGACGAGGTCCGTGAACGTCCCGCCGATGTCGATGGCAACCCTGAGTCGTCTCACGACGTCTGGCTCTCCCTGTGAGCTGGCGCGGGCCCTCTCGAGGCCCCTTCTCCGACGGCGTCAGTATCGGAGCGCTGAGCGGCAGTGTCATCGGGAAGATGCCGACCGTCCCAGCGGGTTTACCCTCCGCGGCTCGGCCGCTCTTCCCGATGCGCCGCGCCTACGCGTGGGGGAGACTGGCGGCGCTTGTTCCAAGCGGCCGAGACGACGGCCAGGAAACCAGGAGGCGGCGAGGTGAGAGCGATCTTCACGCATGTGATGGCGCCCAAGTCAGGGCTCGCGGTCGAGGTGTCGCGGGGCCAGAGCCTGCGCATCACCGACATCGAGGGCCAACAGGTCGTCGACGTCGCGGTGTTCAACGCCGACAACCATCGCGAGAAGCTGTCGACGTCGAACTCGCGCACGCGATACGTGCCCGCGCCGGGCGCCGAGTACGTCCCGCGCGACCGGCTGAGCGTCGGCGACACGCTGATGTCGACGCTGTGCCGGCCGATGATGACGATCGTCGCCGACACGCCAGAGCCCAAGGGCGTGCATGACGCGCACAACCGCATGTGCAACCGCTTCCTGTTCGAGTCACATGGCGTGCCGGTGCAGGACGGCTGTCACGAGATCATCAGCAAGGCGGTTGCGAGCTACGGGATCCTGCCCGAGGACGTCCCCGACACGTTCGACGTCTTCATGAACTATCAGCACAACTGCGCGACGCGCCGCTGGGAGATCCTCACGCCCGTCTCCAGACCAGGCGATTACATCGAGCTGCGCGCCGAGATCGACTGCCTCGTGGGGCTGTCGAACTGCCCCGAGGACCTTCTGACCGACTGCAACGGCCGCGACTGCACGCCGATGCGGATCGAGGTCTTCGCGCCGGAGCAGGCGTGAGCGTCGATGCCGGTCGTCGATGCCCACACACACTTCATCCCGCTCGAGTTCGTCGAGCTGTTGCGCGCCGGCGGTGGGCCGCCGGGCCTGGAAGTGCTCGACCGGAAAGGCCGCGACCCGCTCGTGCGCCACCCAAACGGGCTCGCCTACCCGGTCCTGCCGGCATTCAGCGACCTGTCGGAGAAGCTCGCGCAGATGGACCGCGACGGGATCGACGTCTCGCTCTGCTCGATCTCGCCGTCGCTCTTGCTCTACGACGCCGACCCCGAGCAGACGCTGCTCGCCCATCGCGCGATCAACGACGCCGGCGCCGCGCTGGCGCGGCGGGCTGGCGGGCGCGTCCGCGTGCTTGCAACGGTCCCGTTGAACGCTCCGCAGGCCGCCGCCGACGAGCTGCGCCGCGCCTGCGGCGAGCTCGGCCTCGTTGGCGTCGAGATCGGCCCGGGCGCCGGCGGCCGGCAGCTCGACGACCCCGCTTACGAGCCGTTCTTCGCAGTCGCCGAGGAGCTGGGAACGACGGTGATGGTGCACCCGTACCGCAACATGATCGAGCCGCCGGGCCCCGACCTCGCGGGGTTCCATCTGGCGAACGTGCTCGGCAACCCGTTCGAGACGACCGTGGCCGCCTTCCGGCTGATCGTCGGCGGCGTGCTCGACCGCCACCCAGGCTTGACCTTCCAGCTCTCGCACGCCGGCGGGGCGGTGCCGTTCCAGCTCGGGCGGCTCGCGCACGCCTACCGTGTGCGTCAGGAGACGCGCAAGCACGCGCACCGCGACCCGATCGGCTATCTCGACCGCTTCCTGTTCGACAGCGTGATCTTCAACGCGGTGGCGCTGCGCTTCCTGATCGAGCGCGTTGGCGCGCATCGCGTTGTCTTCGGCACCGATCTGCCATTCGACATGGGCGACGACGAGGGCCTCGCGACCTTGCGCGACGTCGCCGGTGAGCAGTTCGAGCTGATCGCGGGCGGGAACGCGCTGCGCGCGTACGGGATCGCCTGAGGCGGGGGCCTACTCGCCCAACTCGGCCGGCTCGACGAGTCGTCGGGCGATCGCGACCGCGCCGGCGTGCGCGCGGTTGCGCGCGCCGAGCTTGTGGATCACCGTCGCGACCTGGCGCTCGACGGTCTTCGTCGCGAGGTAGAGCTTCCCGCCGATCTCGGCGTTCGTGAGACCCGAGGTCAGCAGCACGAGCACCTCTCGCTCGCGGCTCGTCAGCCCGCAGCCGTCCCGCCGGCTCGCGGGGCCGGGCAGGTCGCCGAGCGTCGCGCCGCCGGCGACGGCACGGACCTTGTAGTTAAGCTCGGCGGCGCCGATCGTCGTCGGCACGATCCCGCTCGCGCCGGCGTCGATCAGCGCGCGCTCGCGTCCGGTCCCGTGGTCCTCGAGGAGCAACAGCGCGCACGCCGGCAGGCGCGCACGCAGCTCGCAGATCGTGCGCGTCGCGTTGCTCTCGCCCGCCTGCACGTCGAGCAGCACGACGTCGGGGTGGAGTCGCACCAGTTGGCTGCGCGCCTCCTCGCCGCTCGCGGCCTGGCCGACAACGCGGATATCGCCCTCGCGCTCGAGCGTCGCGACAAGCCCGGCGCGCACGATCTCGGTCGGCTCGACGACGAAGACCCGCAGGCGGGGCCGCTCGGGCGCCGCCGCAGAGGCGGGCTCCTGGCCGCCGGGCGCCAGCTCGGGCCCCTCGCCGCCGCCGAGCAGTCGGAACGTGATCTTCGTGCCGGCGTGTGGCGCGCTGTCGACGGAGAGGATCCCGCCGATCGCCCGTGCCCGCTCGCGCATCGCCTGCAGGCCGGTGCCGCCGCTGCCGTCGACCGCGTCGACGTCGAAGCCGACGCCGTCGTCAGCGACCGTCAGCGTCAGGTCGCGCTCGATCTGCAATGTCACATGGACGGTGCACGGGCCCGCGTGCAGGCGAGCGTTGGCGAGTGCCTCCTGGAAGATCCGGAAGGCGGTGTGGCGCGCGGCGCGCGAGAGGCGGGCGCTGTCGCCGCGGATCGTCAGCGTCGACTGCGGTGAGCGCTCGCGCCAGCGCGCGACGCCGGCGGTGATCGCCTGCGACAGCGTGTGCGCGTCGAGGCCGCGCGGCGCGAGGTCAGCGAGCGCGCGGCGGACGTCGGCGAGCTCGAGCGCGACGAGCGCGCGCACGCGCGCGGCGCCGTCGCGCGCGACAGGGTCGCCGTCGCCGCTGCGCTGGCGCAGCTGCTCAGCGATCGCATCGATCTCGCCGAGCGTCTGCGTGACGGCATGGGAGACGTCACGCGCGATGCGCACACGCTCCCACTCGACCGCCTGGTGGCGGATCTGCGTGCGCGTCCGCTCCTGCGTGCGCAGGTTGTCGATGAAGGCCGACACCTGGTCCGCGATCTGCTGCGCGATCGGCAGGTCCTCGTCACCGTAGAAGCCGGGCTCACGGCTGACGAAGTTGAGCACGCCGAACGGCCGTCCGTCGAGCCGCAGCGGCACGCTGATCAAGCCATGGAAGCCGGCGGCGGCGATCACGCGGTCCTCGCGCCCGACGATCCGCGGGTCGCTGGCGAGGTCGCGCGAGACGAGCGGGCGGTTCGTCATCACGACATGGCGCAGGCCGACGTCTTCGAACGGGATCACGACGCCCTCGCCAGGCAACGTCGGCGAGGTGGCGACCGCGAACCGCTCGAAGGCGCGGCCGTCGCCGGTCAGTAAGTAGGCGCTGAGGCGGTCGTGCTCGAGCAGCCGCTTCGCCTCGCAGGCGAACGCGGCCATCAGCGCTGCCGCGTCGCGCGCCGCGTCGGCACCGGGGGCGGACGGCGGCCCGCCGTCGCGCTGCGCGATCAGCCCGCCGAAGCCGCAGGCGACGATCGCCGCGGCGTGCCCGAGCAGCTCGCGGTCGACGAGCTGCTCGTCGAGCTCGAGCACGCCGACGTCGGCGCCAGCCCAGCGCAGTGCGCTCAGCAGCCGCCCGCGGGAGGCCTCGGTCGGCTCATCGGCGCGCAGCGCCCCGCGCAGCTCACGTTGCGCGAGGGGCGGGAAGTCGCCGTCGAGCGGGTGGCGCACGACCTCTTCGACCCCTTCGGGGCCCGTGGCCCACAGCCGCACGCCGACGGTGGCTGGGGCGAACGGGTCGTGGAGCGCGCCGGCGACCGCGACGGCCAGCGAGCGGAAGTCCGCGGCGGCGCAGACGCCGCGCGCGAGGCGGGCGAGCCCGACGTAGCCCTTCTCGATCTGCTCGTCCAGTTCGATCAGCGCACCAGTCTCCACGTGGCGATCGTAACGGATCGTATTACGAATGACTAGGGTCCGTCGCGTCGGTCGCGTCGGTCGGGCGGGTCGCGTCGCTCGCATTGACGGCGACGCGTGCCGTCTGTTGTATTACGAATGATCATATTGTCGATCGCGAGGGTCCGAGATGTCCGACGAGCTGCTGCAACGCGTGAACGCCGAGATCGACGAGGACGAGCTGGTCGAGCTGGCGCTGGCGCTCGGCAACCTCGACAGCCCGACTGGCGAGGAAGGGGCCGCCTCCGACTACGTCTATGACTGGCTGGGCGCGCGCGGCTTCGCGCCGCGCCGGCTGGGGTTGTTCCCCGACCGCGCCAACGTCGTCGCACGCCTGCCGGGGCGCGGCGGCGGCGCGAGCCTGCTGTTCAACAGCCACCTCGACACGACGATCGCCAAGGAGGAGCTGCTGACGACCCCGCTCGCCGGGGCGCGCGAATACCACGAGGCCTGGCGCGAGGGCGAGCGCCTGATCGGCAACGGCATCGTCAACAACAAGGGCGTGATGTCGACGTGGCTGATCGCTGCGGCGGCGATCAAGCGGGCTGGCGTCGAGCTCGCGGGCGACCTGCTGCTGACCGCCGTCGTCGGCGAGATCGGCCTTGAGCCCGTCGACGAGTTCCAGCCGCCGCAGTACATCGCCAAAGAGGCCGGCGCGCGCTACCTCGTCAACCGCGGCGTGACGGCGGACTACGCGGTCGTCGCCGAGGGCACGAGCTTCTGCCTCTGCTGGGTCGAGGCGGGAAAGGCCTTCTTCAAGGTCAACGTCGAGGGCGTCGAGCCGCCGCTCTATACGCCATACCTGCCGCGCCCGACCTCGATCGAGCAGTCGCCCAACGCGATCGTGCGCTCGGTTCGCGTGATCGAGGCGATCGAGGCGTGGGCCGAGCGCTACGAGCAGGAGCACGTGTACCGCTGCGACGGCGGCACGGTCGTGCCGAAGGTCAGCGTCAACGCGATCCGCGGCGGCGTGCCGTACAAGATCACCAAGACGCCCTCGATCTGCCATCTCTACGTCGACGCCCGCATCACGCCGCAGCAGGACCCGCGCAGCGTCGAGCGTGAGCTGCGCGAGGCGATCGCGCAGAGCGGCGTCCCCGCGACGGTCGAGCCGTTCGTCTACCGGCGCGGCTACGAGGCGCGAAACGTCGGCCCGCTCGCGGAGCGGATCGAACGCGCCCACGGGCGCGTGATCGGCGGCGTCCCCGGCCGGCCGATCGAGGCGATTACGAGCATGTGGCGCGACAGCAACGTCTTCATCGAGGCTGGCATCCCAACCGTCGTCTACGGGCCAGGCGCGAGCGTCGGCGGGGGCAACTTCGCGATGGAGATCTCCGACCTCGTCCAGGCGGCGCGCGTCTACGCCGCGATCGCGCTGGAGGTCGCCGGGCCCGCCAGCTGAAGCGGAGTCTTCGCGGCTCGCCTGTCGGGCAGCATGGGGCCCGCCCACGGCCTGCTCGCCTCACGCGAGCGGCGCGCCGCCGCGGCCGCGCTCGACCGCGGCGCCGACCCGCAACAGCGCCGCCTCGCCGTCGGGTCGGCCGAGCAGCTGCAGGCCGATCGGCAGGCCGTCGGCGTCGACGCCGCACGGCACGCTCAGTGCCGGCCCTCCGCAGAGCGAGGCGAGCGCGGTGAAGCGCGCGTGCGCGCTCTCGACCGGGCGCAGGCCGCCGTCGAGCAGGACGCGGGCGGCGTCGCGCTCAGCGGCGACGACCGGGACGGTCGGCATCGCGAGCGCGTCGACGCCGCTCGCCGCGAACAGCTCGGCGAGTTGGCGGCGCAGCAGCGTGCGCGCCTGCGCGGCGCGGAGGTAGGCGTCGGCGCTGACCTGCGCGCCCACGCGCAGCGCGGCGGCGATGTCGGCGCTGAACGCCTCGCCGTGCTCGAGCCGCGACCCCCATGCGCGGTGGGCCTCGGCGACGATCGTCACATACGAGGCAGCGCCCGCGAGCGCCTGGTCGGGCAGCTTCACCTCGACGACGCGCGCGCCGTCGGCGGCGAGTGCGTCGAGCGCCGCCAGCACGGAGCGCCCGACCTCTGGGGCAGCGGCTCGCTCGCACAGCTCGCGGTCAGCCCCGACGCACAGCTCGTCGGCGCGGCGCAGGTCCGCGAGCGCCGGACGCTCCGTCAGCGCGGCGTGCAGCGCGGCGCAGCCGGCGACGTTCTCGGCGAGCGGGCCGACGACGTCCTGGCTCCACGCCAGCGGCGCGACGCCGCCGCGCGGGACGCGCCCGAAGGTCGGCTTGAGCCCGACGACGCCGCAGAGCGCAGCCGGGCAGCGGACCGAGCCGTTCGTGTCGGTGCCGAGTGCCAGCGGGGCGAGCCCAGCGGCGACCGCGGCGGCCGAGCCGCCGCTCGAGCCGCCGGTCGTGCGAGTGCGGTCGCGCGGGTTGGCGACCGCCGGCGTCGTCATGCCGTAGGCGAGCTCGTGCGTCGCCGTCTTGCCGATCGGGATCGCGCCCGCGGCGCGCGCGAGGCGCACGACGTCGGCATCGGCGCTGGGCACGCGGTGGCCGGCGCCCGGCGTGCCGAGGCGCGTCGCGACGCCGCCGACGTCGATCACGTCCTTGACCGCGAGCGGGAGCCCGTGAAGCGGCCCGCGGGCGCGGCCGGCGCGCAGCTCGTCGTCGGCCGCGCGCGCCTGCGCGAGCGCCGCCTCGGGCGTCAGCTCGACGAACGCGCCGAGTTCCCACTCGTGTGCGCTGGAGGCGAGCGCGAGCGCTCGCTCGACCAGCTCGACGGAGCTGAGCGCCCGGCGCCGAAGCGCGGTCTGCATCGCGGGGAGGCTGAGCAGCGACGCGCTCATCGCTCGGCGCGCGGAAGCGTCGGCTGCAGGTCGTCGAGCGGCGCCGCGCGCAACCGCTCGACCGCGCGCTCCAGCGCGCGAGCCAGCGCAGCTTCCTTCGCGGTCGTGCTCGAAGGCTGGTCCCGCGGCGCGGGCCGTCGCTCGCCGCTGTCCCCGCCGGGCTGCTCGGCGTCTCTGTCGGCGGAGCTCACGCGCCGATCATCCGCACGACGTCAGCGGCGACGACCTTGCCGACCGCGTTGGTCGGGAGCGCGTCGAGGAAGACGACGCGCTTGGGGCACTTGTACGGCGCAAGCCGCTCGCGCGCGAAGGCGATCAGCGCGGCGGGGTCGGGTGGCGGGCCGGCGGCCGGCACGACGGCGGCGACGACCTCCTCGCCCCAGCGCGCCGACGGCATCCCGACGACGGCGACGTGTGCGACGCCCGGAGCCTGCTCGAGCACGAGCGCGACCTCGCGCGGGTAGACGTTCATCCCGCCGCTGATGATCAGCTCCTTCAGCCGCCCGCTGATCGTGAGGAAGCCGTCGGCGGGGTCGATGAAGCCAAGGTCGCCGGTCCGAAACCAGCCGCCGGGGTGGAACGCCTCGGCCGTCGCCTGCGCGTTGCCGCGGTAGCCGGCGAAGACCTGCGGCCCGCGCAGCGCGATCTCGCCATGCTCGCCGTCTGGCAGCGGGCGGCCGTCCCTGACGATCGCCAGGTCGACGCCGGGCAGCGGCAACCCGACCGTGCCCGGCCGCCGGGGGCCGTCGTAGGGGTTGGAGACGTCGAGGCCGCTCTCGGTCGTGCCATAACGCTCGAGCGGCCGCTGGTCGAGCAACCGCTCGACGCGCTCGGCGAGCGCGGGGGAGAGGGGCGCCGAGCCCGAGATCGCGACGCGCAGCGTCGTCGCCGGCGTCGGCGTGCGCGCTTCCAGCGCGGCCGCGAGCTGCTCGTAGACGGCGGGGACGGCGAACAGCACGGTCGCGCCGTCGGTCGTGAAGGAGCGGATCAGCCGCTCCGCGTCAAACCGGCTGTGCACTATCGCGCGCGAGCCGCCGAGCAGCGTCGCGTGGACGCCGCCGAGGCCGTGCTGGTGGAAGAGCGGGAGCGCGTGCGTCAGCACGTCGTCCTCTCGCCAGCGCCAAGCCAGCATCGCCGCGCGGATCGACGACAGCAGGTTGCCGTGCGTCAGCGGGACCGCCTTCGGCGTGCCGGTGGTCCCGGAGGTGTAGGCGAGCAGCGCGAGCGCGTCGGGCCGCTGCTCGACGGGCGCGAGCGGCGCGGCCTGGATGATCGCGCAGCCGAGCGGGGTCGCCGGGTCCTCCGCCCCCGCGACGTCGACGGCGCGTCGAGGGTCGATCGCCGCGAGCCGAGCGGCGGCGTCGCCGAGGCCGAGCGCAAGCGTCGCCTCGCTGTCCCTCCAGAGGTGTGACAGCTCGCGCTCGGTCAACGTCGGGTTGGCGAGCACGACCGCGGCGCCGGCGCGCAGGATCCCGAGGTAGGCGGCGACCATCGCGTGCGAGGTCGGGGCGGCGAGCAGCACGCGGTCGCCCGCCGCGACGCCGCGCCCGGTCAGCCAGCCGGCCGTGCGGGCGGCGCGCTCGTCGAGCTGCGCGTGCGTGACCTCGATGCCGTCGATTGCCAGCGCCGGGTGCCCGGCGCGACGCTGCGCGGTCTCGTGGAACGCCGCGGCGAGCGACCCCTGGGCGAGCGCGGCGGGGGAGAACGGGCGGGCGCCGGGGCCAAGGTGACGGGCCCATGCCGCCTGGCTGAAGGCGCGCAACTCGGGCGCGTCGAGCGGCTCCCTCATCGCTCGCCTCCACGTGTCCGGTCCGCGAGGCCGGCGACCGTGCGCGACGGCGCGGCCAGCGCGTCGAGCGATCCGCTCATCGCTCGCCTCCGTGTCTGGGCTTCGCGAGGCCAGCGGTCGATCCCGACCAGGCGGCCCGGTTCTCGCCGCGCTCGCGCGCAACGGCGGCGAGCAGCGCGCCGGCCGCGTCGGCGGCGACCCGCTTGACGCGGGTCGCCGCCGACGGGTCGAGCGTGGCGATGCCGGCAGCGAGCGCAGCGGCGGTGCCGCGCGCGTCGTCGACGACACGGTCGACAAGGCCGATCGCCGCCGCTTCCTCAGCGCCGACCGGCCGCATCGTCAGGCAGAGGTCGAGCGCGCGGCCGCGACCGACAAGCGACGGCAGGCCCCACGCGCCGACGGCGAGGCCGTGGCCCGGGCCGGGGAAGCGCAGCGTCGTCCCGGGCGTCGCGACGCGCAGGTCGGAGGCGATCGCGAGCTGCGCGCCGCCGCCGACCGCCGCCCCGCCGAGCGCAGCGACGATCGGCGCCGGCGCGTGCAGCATCCGCTGGTAGAGCTCGTAGAGCTGGTCGCTGACGCCGGCGCGCACGTCGTCGCCGAGCGTCAGGTCGGCGCCGGCGCAGAAGCAGAGCGGGTCGCTGGAGGCGAGTACGAACGCACGCACGTCGGGCGTGCCGAACGCCTCCAGCAGCTGCTCGACCGCGGGGCCGTCGAGCGCGTTGCGCTTCGCCGGGCGGTCGAGCAGGACCGTCAGCACTCCCTCGGCCGAGCGCTCCAGCGCGATCCTCCGCTGCGCCATCGGGCGTGGCATGCGAGATATGGTATATCGCGGCTGAGGCGCCATCACCTATGCAACACCAATACGTCAGCAAGATCGACATGGTCACAGGGGCGCTGCGGGAGCTGATCCAGCAGGGCGAGTTCAGAGCCGGCGAGCCGCTCAAGCAGCGCGACCTCGCCGCGCGCTTCAGCGTGAGCGCGACGCCGGTGCGCGAGGCGCTGCGCCGCCTGGAGTCCGAGGGCCTCGTCCGCCACAGCCCGCATTCCGGTGCGACCGTCGTCGAGGTCGACTACGGCGCGACGCCCGAGAACGCGCGCATCCGCGCCGCGCTCGAAGGCCTCGCCGCCGAGCTGGCGGCGGAGGTCGCGACGGAGTCTGACGTCGCGGAGCTGACGGCGCTCAATGACGAGCTCGGCAGCACGCGCGAGCCGACGGCCGTGCGCGACCTCAACCTGCGTATCCACTTCCGCCTCTACGAGCTGGCCGACTCGCCGCTGCTGATCTCGCTGCTTCGACGGCTGTGGAGCGCCTTCCCGCTCGGGCCGCAGGTCGTGCGGCCCGTGCGCGAGTCGGTCGCCCAGCACGCGGCGATCATCGACGCCGTGCGGCGCCACGACGCCGACACCGCCGGCCGGCTGACGCGCGAGCACATCCTCCAGGTCGCCTCCGCGCACGCGGACGGCGACGGCGACCTCTGAGCGCCGCGCGCCGCCGCAACCGCGCACGCCGACCGTGACGGCGACGTCCGCCTCCCGCGCGCCGTTCATCCTTCAACACGGTCGTTGACGGGATCGTCGATCCCGAAGACCCGCATCGCCGTGCCGCGCCGGACCTCCTCGAGCCGGTCCTCCGGCACGAGCTCGTCGACGAGCTGCGCGAACGGCCGCATCCCGCCCGGCACGTGCGGGTAGTCGGTGCCGAAAACGAACTGCCCGGCGTCGAACGTCTCCAGCGCGCAGCGCATCGCCGGCGCGTGCGTCGTGACCGTGTCGAAGAAGACGCGGCGCAGGATCTCACTCGGCGGGCGGTCGATCTTCTCGCGGCATTCCGGGAACTGCCGAAAGTAGTTGTCGAAGCGGTGGATGAGGAACGGCGTCGTGCCGCCGAGGTGGCTGAAGACCCAGCGGATGCCCGGATGGCGGTCGAACGTGCCTGAGTACGCAAGCCGCGCGATCGCGTTCGTCGTCTCGGCGAGGTAGTCGAGCGCGAGCGCCAGCGCGTACTCACGCACGCCGTCGGTGGAGCATGGCGTCGTGGGGTGGACGTGGACCGCCAGCTCACGGCGCGAAAGCTCGGCCAGCAGGGGGTCGAGCGCCGGGTCGTCGAGCGTCCGGCGGTCGATCGTCGTGCAGAGGAAGACGCCGCGCACCGTCGGCGCTCGCATGACGCGCTCCAGCTCCGCGAGCGCGTCGTCGACGTCGGGCAGCGGCAGGCTTGCCAGGACCTGCAGCCGCCCACCGGACTGGTGCGCGAGCGCGAGCAGCTCGTCGTTGACCTCGCGCGTGACCGCGAGGCGCAGCGCACGGGGGAAGCGGTAGACGTTAGGCGCTGAGACCGACAGCAGCTGCATCTCGATCCCGGCGTCGTCCATCGCTCGCAGCCGCTGTTCCAGCGAGGGCAACGGCTGAGGCGCGGCAAGCGAGACCGCGCCGTCCTGGAGCACGACGAGGCGGCCGTCGTCGCGCAGGTAGGTGTCAAGCCCGCTGTCATGCCGGTGGCAGGCGTCCAGGTACGCCTGCGGGTAGTGGTGGGCGTGACAGTCGATCAGCCCGCTCACGGCCATCGCTGACCGTTAGGCGGTGGGGAGGGGCATGTCGATCAGGCCCTTGCGCTGAGCGCCGTCGATCGGGATGTGCGCGCCGTTGACGAACGAGGCGAGCGGCGACGCGAGCATCGCGACGACGTAGGCGACCTCCTCGGGCTCGCAGATCCGGCCGAGCGGGATGCTCCCGACGCAGAGGTCGTGCGCGGTCTCCTGCGTCGTGTTGCGGTCGCGCGCGAGCGCCTGCTCGAGGCCTTGCCAACGGTCGGTGTTGACGGGCCCGGGGTTGACCGTGTTGACCCGGATGCCGTACGGGCCATACTGCTCGGCGATCGCCGAGGCGAAGTTGATGTCGGCGGCGTTGGCGGCGCCGGCAGTCGTCTCCCAGTAGGTCGGCTTGAGGCCGTCGTTGCCGACGACGAGCACGATCGTCCCCTCGCCGCGCTCGCGCATGTGCCCGAGCACCTCGCGGCAGGTGCGCACGTGGCCCATGAACTTCAGATTGAGGCTGCTGAACCACTGCTCGTCGGTCAGCTGCTCGACGAGCCCGCCCGGCGAGCTGCCGGCGCAGGGGATCGCGATGTCAATTCTCCCCAGCTCCGCGACCGTCCGCTGCACGGCGCGTCTGACGTCGTCGCTGTCGGACATGTCCGCCGCGATCGGCAGCACGCGCCGTGAGCTCTCCGCGCGCAGCCGCTCCGCGGCGGCGTCCAGCCCCTCCTGCCCGCGGGCGACGATCGCGACGTCGCAGCCCTCCGTCGTCAACAGCGCCGCGCACGCCGCGCCGATGCCCTTGCTGGCGCCGGTGATGAACGCGACCTTGCCGTCAAGCCCGAGGTCCATTGGACCCTCCCTCCTCGGTGGTGCGATTTGGTGGATGGTATATCAAGTTACGGTGCCCCGTCACCGAGCCCACCCAAGTGCGCCTCCTCCCGACGACGAAACCCGCCTAGGCGGGGTTTCGTCCGATGGAGCGCCGCGGTTGCGCGAGCTTCGCCGACCTCACGGGCCCGCGACGGGACGTCTGGACCCTGCGGGAGCGCCGGGCGGGGCGCTGAGGCCTGGGAGCCCGCCGGGGGTGGCGTGGACCCCGCAGCCAAGGATCCGCGCGGGCTCCTCGCCGTCGTTGCGGATCCGGAAGCGGCGGGCGGCGGGGACGTAGACCGTGTCGCCGGCGCCGAGGCGGTGGAGCCCGTCGTCGGTCTCGATCGTCACGTCGCCCTCGATCACGTGGCTGAAGTGGTCAGTCGGGAGGGAGACCGGCTCCCGCATCGCTGCGCCCGGCTCGTAGACCCAGATCATCGGCACGAGCGGGCGGGCGCCGTCGGCAACGAGCAGATAGGCGTCGATGTGCTCGCCGGGCGAGTGGACGCGCACCTCTTGGCCGCGGCGTACGACATCGGAGCGCGGCCCGCGCGGCGTGACGAGGTCGGTGAGCGTCGCGCCGTAGATTTGCAACAGCCGTAGCAGCCGGCTCATCGCGAGGTCGCTTTGCTCACGCTCGACGAGCGAGAGGAAGGAGGCGCTCAGACTCGCCTGCTCGGCCGCCGCCTTGATCGACAGTCCGCGGCGCTGGCGCAGCTCCCGCAGACGCGGGCCGAGAGGTGGGTCGGGCAGATCGTTCGTCATCGTCGCGGGGACCTCCGCAGGCCCCGCGACGCGAAAGGCTATCCGTCGTGGCCCGTGAGCCTCGCCGCCCGGGTCTCCGGCGAGGTGGCGGCCGGCACGCTCAGGAGCCCGCGGCGCCGGCGACGTACGCGGCGACTTCTCTGATCTGGTCGGGCTGGAGGGTGCCGGTGAACGAGGGCATCCCGCCGCCGCCGTTGGCGACCTGTCTTGCGACGGTCGCCGCGTCCGGCTTGAGGTCATCGAGGTTCGGGCCGACCGAGCCGCTGGCGCCCGCGTCGGCGAGCGTGTGGCAGCTCGCGCAGCTCTGCGTGAAGATCGCCTTGCCGGCAGAGGCGTTCTCGCCGGCGCCGCCGGCGGCGCTCTCGCTCGATCTGTCCGTGCCACCGGCGGAGTCCGAGGGCGTGCCGGCGTTCGAGCCGTTCTCTGGGTTGCTGGGCTTGTCCGTGAGCTGGACGGTGTCGCTGGTCGTGTTGTCGCTGCTGCTGTCGTCGCTCCCGCCGCAGGCGGCCAGACCGAAGGTCAACCCTGCGCAGGCGCAGATGACGGTGAGCAACATGAGGACGCGGCGCGGCATGCGGGTCTCCAAGTCGGGGGCGAAACGCAGGGAAGGCGCGAAGACCGTACACCATCGAAACAAAATATGAGATAGTCGCGCCGGAAAGCAGCCAAAAAATTGTTGGGATCTGGGAGATGAGATGGCCGACGAGGTAACGGCGCAGGACCGCTCCAACAGCTCGAAGGTGTCGCGGCGGTCGTTGCTGGCCGCGGCCGGAGCGATCACCGGCGGAGCGGCCCTGGCCGGCATCCCGCGCGCTGCCCGCGCCGCAGGGCGCACGTTCGACGCCGAGGCCGACGTGATCGTCGTCGGGGGCGGTGGGGCCGCGTTCGCGGCCGCGGTTGCCGCGGCGCAGGGCGGCGCGAGAGTCCTCGTGCTCGAGAAGGCGCCGGCGATCGGCGGCACGACGGCGCGCTCAGGCGGCGCCTACTGGATCCCCAACAATCACCTGATGCAGGCCAGAGGGGTCAACGATCCCAAGCCGGACGCCGTCAAGCTCATGGCGCGCCTGTCCTACCCGACGGTCTATGACCCCGACTCGCCGCAGCTCGGGCTCGACAGATTCACCTATGACTCGATCGCCGGGTACTACGACCGCGGGTCGCAAGTGGTCCAACAGCTCGACCAAATGGGCGTCATCAGATCGCAGTTCGCGGCGCTGCTGCCCGGCCAGAACCCGACTGGCGGGATCACGTGGACGCATCCCGACTACCACGCCGAGCTGCCGGAGAACAAGGCGACGCACGGCCGCACGCTCAACCCGGTCGGCTCCGAGGGCGGGGGCGGCGGGAGCCTGATGACCGGGCTGGCGACCTTCGCGCGCAGAAGAGGGGTGAGAATCCTCACCAGCCAGCACGTCATCCAGATCGCGACGAACGGCAAGGGCGAGGTCGTCGGCGTGCTCGCGCTGACGCCGCAGGGAGAGCGGATGTACCGCGCCCGCCGGGCGGTCGTGTTCGGCAGCGGCGGCTTCACGCAGGATCGCTCGAAGGTCATGAACTACCTCCGCGCGCCGATCTTCGG
Organism: Conexibacter sp.; assembly: GCA_036499225.1. Lineage (GTDB taxonomy): Bacteria > Actinomycetota > Thermoleophilia > Solirubrobacterales > Solirubrobacteraceae > Conexibacter. The sequence goes on along the minus strand of DASYEC010000017.1, from coordinate 27,045 downwards.
CGGCTGCGCGGTGCCGACGAACACCGGCGACTTCATCGACATGGCGAGCCAGATCGGTGCGCGGATGGGGAACATGCGCAACGGCTTCTTCGTCCAGCACGTGCTGGAGCAAGCGCTCGCGAACTCAAGCGTCGTCGACGACCTGTGGATCCCGCCGGGCGACAGCATGATCATGGTGAACCGTTACGGTGACCGCGTCAGCAGCGAGAAGACGCCGTACAACGAGCACACGCAGAGTCACTTCGTGTGGGACACGAATCGCGCGGAGTACCCGAACCTCGTGCAGTTCATGGTCTACGACGACGCGCTCGCGAACGACCCGGCACAGGCGTACGGCCAGCCGATACCGAGACCCGGCACGCAGGCGCCGTTCGTCATCAGCGGCGCGACGATCCCGCAGCTCGCGGAGAACGTTCAGAGACGGCTGGACGAATTGCGCGGCAGATACTCGATTACCAACTCGATCGGGCCGAGCGTCCGGCTGACGGACGGCTTCGCCGACAACCTGCAGCGCACAATCGAGCGCTTCAACGAGTTCGCGCGCAACGGCCATGACCCGGACTTCGGGCGCGGCTCGACGCCGATTCAGGTCTCGTGGGGCGGGCCGCGCCGCAGAGGCAACACGAAGAACTCGTCGATGTACCCGCTCAGCAGCTCGGGCCCTTACCACTGCATCCTCATCGGCGGCGGCACGCTCGACACGAACGGCGGCCCGCTCGTCGACACCTCCGCCCGCGTGATCCACATCGACGGCCAGCCGATCCCGGGGCTGTATGGCGCCGGCAACTGCATCGCCTCGCCAGCGGGGCAGGCGTACTGGTCGGCCGGCGGGACGATCGGCCCCGGCCTGACCTACGGCTTCACGGCCGGCGAGAGCGCCGTCAAAGAGCCCGTCAAAGAGGTCTGAGGAAGGGCCGCGGGAGATGGAGGCGTTGGACCGCGCGGGCCTCGTGTACGAGGTCCGCGCCGCGCAGGGAGCTGTCAACGGCGTCGGTGATGGCGCGACGACCGTCGTCTTCACCGGGATCTCGACCGACCGAGCGCGGTTGGATGCGTTGGCGCGCGCGCTGGCGCCGGGCCACCGGATGGTCATCCCCGAGCCGCTGCGCTTCCTGTACCTGAGCCGCGCGCACGTGGGGCAGCGCTGGTGGGTGGTCGGGATCGACGGGGAGGTGGAGCCAGCGACCTTCGGCGACGGGCTGTATGCGGCGGAGCAGCTCGTGCTGGGTGCTCGTGAGGCGTGGGGCGTTGCGCCGCTGCTCGTGGGGCACGAGCAGGGCGGTGCGCTGGCGCTCGCCTTGGCACGGCTGATGCCGGAGGGGCTGGCCGGCGTGGTGGCAGTCGATGCGGTGCTGCCGGAGGTGCCGGGGTGGGTGCTGCCCGAGGCCGGTGCGCGTGGTGGGCTGCCCGTGCTGCTGCTCGCGGGCGAGCAGGCGCCGGGCGCGCTTGAGCGCACGTCGCGTGAGCTGGCCGGCGTGGGCGCGCGCGTGACCGAGCGCTCAGCCGGTGCCGCCGCCGTGGGGCTCGCCCGCGAGCTGGACGCGGACGTTGCCGCGTGGTGGCGGGCGGAGGCGGTCTTGCACGCTCGCGGACCCTCTCACGGCGCTGCTGCGAGAGCGCTCGCCTCGTGTCGTGGCGTTGGCGCTGCGAACGTCTTCTCTCGCACCGCCACCGCCGTGTCCGCGTTGTCGGCGAAGAGGCCGTCGACGCCCAGACGGTAGTAGAGGGCGAGCTCGGCGGGCTGATCGCCGCGCGCGCGAGTGAACTCCGGGCTGCTCGGGTTGCCGAGTCGGAAGTCGCTGGCGAGGAACTCGTTCTCGGGGCGGAACGTGAACGGGTGCACGAGCAGGCCGACGCGGTGGGCGTCGGGCACCAGCGTCGTCGGGCGGCCGAGCGGTCTCCCGCTGGCGTTGCCCAGGACGATGCGGCTCTTGTCTGGGCCGATGCCGTCGGCGTAGCCGGCGATCTCGGCCAAGCCGCGCCGCGTCACGAGGTCGTCGTACGTGCGTGGGTCGCCGGAGGCGACGAAGTCCGCCGGCGCGCCGGTCGCGTCGATGAGCTGGATCAGAGGCAGTCGTGTCTGGCGGCGCAGCCGCTTGAGGTTGCCGACCTCGAAGGACTGGATGAAGACGCTTGCGTGCGGACGGTCGAGCCCGTTGCGGCGCAGCGTCCCCAGCAGCGGCCGATCGAACGAGAAGCCGATCGACGCGTAGAACGTCGGGTGCTTGGTCTCCGGGTAGATGCCGACGCCGGCGGCCTTCGCCAGGTCGATCACCTCCTGAAACGTCGGGATCTCGAACAGCCCGTCGAATGCCGTGTTGGCCGGCCGCACGGCCGGGAGGCGCTCTTTGGCGCGCAGCGTCTTGAGCTCGGCGAGCGTGAAGTCGAACGTGAACCAGGTGTTGGCGAACACCGTCCCGTCGATCGTTCGCGTCGACCGCCGGCTTGCAAACTCCGGGTGATCGGCGACGTCCGTGGTGCCGCCGATGTCCGGTTCGTGGCGCGCGACGAGCTGGCCGTCCTTGGTGAACTCGAGATCAGGCTCGATGTAGTCCGCCCCCATCTCGATTGCCAGCTTGTACGACGCGATGGTGTGCTCCGGACGGTAGGCCGGGCTGCCGCGATGGCCGATCACGATCGGCAGGCGATGGTGCCGGGCGCGGCTCGCTGCGTGCTCGCCGGCGTGGCCGCGGCCGACTGCGATGGCGTCGCGTGTAAGGCCCAGTGACCCGAGCGCTGCGCCTGAGCCGATGAGCATGGACCTGCGTGAGACCTGCTGCATGATCGCTCCTCCCGCGAAGGGTCTGCCAGACGCTAGCCCACCGGCGACGGCATGGCACGGTCGTTGGTCTGACCGCGCGCCCTCGTTCACTCCGAATACGAGTGCGTCATGGTTTTGGGCCCCGCCGAGCGGGTACCGCCATTCGACCACGCAGCCCAACCGCGAGGCCGACCCGATGCGTGTCCGCATTCCCTTCATCTCCGCGCTGACTGTCTTGCTGGCGCTGACGATCGTCGCGCCAGCTGTCGCAGGCGCTGGTGGCAACCGCGCATCCCGCGGCGACGACGACGCCTTCGGCGGCGCGCGCCGGATCGTCGTGATCTATCAGGAGAACCACTCGTTCGACAACCTCTACGGCGGCTGGGAGCGGGTCGACGGGTTGCGAGACGCCGACCCGGCGCATACCCAGCAGGTCGCCCAGAACGGGAGGCCGTTTACCTGCCTCCTGCAGAACGACGTCAACCTCACTGCGCCTGACCCGCTGTCGCCGACCTGCACCGACACGACGACGGCTAGACCGTTCGTCAGTCACTTCCCCAACGCGCCGTTCCGGATCGACGACTTCATCAAGCCGACCGACACCACCTGTCCCGCGCCTGGGGCCAGCGCGCCCAACGGCGTCAAGACGGGAAGCGGGCAGCCCGGCGGCTGCACGCGTGACCTCGTGCACCGCTTCTACAACGAGCAGTACCAGCTCGACGGCGGCCGGCAGGACCGCTACACCACAGGCAGCGACGCCGCCGGCCTCACGCAGGGGCACTACCGCACGCGCACGCTGCCGATCTACCGCTACCTCCACGTGCCCGGCCATCCGCGCTACGCGATCGCCGACCGCTTCTTCCAGGCGGCCTTCGGCGGATCGTTCCTCAACCACCAGTGGCTCGTCGCGGCGGCGACGCCCGTTGCAGCCAACGCCGTGCAGGACGGCGGCCCCGACGACCTGCACTCCAAAATCGACGCCAACGGGATGCCGACGAGAACCGATCTGTACGCGCCGACGACGAGCGACGTGAAGGACAACCCCCTGACGGCGAGCTGCGCCGGCCTGGGCAGGCCCGGCCTGTTGTGCGGCGACTTCGCCGTCAACACGATTCAGCCGTGGTACCAGCCGTTCGCGCCCGGCACGGCCGACGCCAGACGGCTGCCGCCGCTGACCAATCCGACGATCGGCGACCGGCTCAGCGCCAGGCACGTCGACTGGGCCTGGTACTCGGGCGGGTGGTCCAACGCGAACGGCGACGTCGGTGCGCCCGGCTGGAGCAACGGGAGCGGGCCGACCTGCTCGGACCCGAACACGATCGCCAACGCGACGTACCCGAACTGCCCGGACAAGCTCTTCCAGTTTCACCACCAGCCGCTCAACTACTTCAGAAGCTTCGCGCCGGGCACCGCGGCTCGCAGAGCGCACCTGCGCGACGAGCAGGAGCTCCTCGCGCTGACCCGCGACTCGCGCAAGCGCTGCCGCCTCAAGCCGGTCTCGTTCGTCAAGCCCGCCGGCGCGGAGAACGAGCATCCCGGCTACGCGAGCGAGCCCAACGGCTCAGACCATCTTGTCCGCTTGCTCAAGGCGGTCCTCTCCGGTCGCTGCGCCAGGGACACGATGATCGTCGTCACGTACGACGAGTTCGGAGGCCAGTGGGACCACGTTCCGCCGCCGGGCCAGGCCGGAGGTCCAGGCGGCCCGAGCGACCTGCACGGTCCGGGGACCCGGGTCCCGGCGCTGATCATCGCCCCGGGGTTGCGCCGTGACTTCGTCGTGGACCACGCCTCGCACGACACGACGTCGATCCTCGCAACGATCGAGCGCCGCTACGGCCTCAGACCGCTGAGCTCCCGCGACCGCGCGGCGGCGCCGCTGCGGAGCGTGTTCACTGCGGGCACAAACGGCGGATCAGAGCGGTCTTCACCGCGCTGAGCGGCGGGCGGCTCAAGCGAGCAGGGCGCTCGCCGCTGCGTCGCGGATGCAGCGGCCGCTGATGACGCGCACGAGTTGCGCCTTGTACTCCGGGGAGCCGTTGGCGTCAGCGACCGGTCGAGCCGCCGCGACGGCAGCTTCGCCAGCGGCGGCGATCCTGTCGGCGGACGGGGCGTCGGCGGAGACGCCGGTCAGCAGCGACTCGGCCGCCGTGACCCGCACCGGGACGATGCCGACCGAGCCGACCGCCAGCCGCGCCTCGGCGACGACGCCATCCGCAACGCGCAGCGACGCTGCCACCGTGATCGCTGGACGCTCGTGGAAGGACACCTTCCGATGGACCAGGGCGCTGCCCGGAGCAGGGCGGGGCACGTGGACGGAGACGAGCAGCTCGCCCGGCGCGAGGGCGGTTTCGAACGGGCCGCGGACGAGCTCTTCGATCGGGATCCGCCGCGGCGCCTCGCCGCCGCGGCGAATCGTCACGGCGCCGCCGGCGGCGATCAGGAACGTGGCGGGGTCCGAGTGCGGGTCGGCGAAGCAGAGGTTGCCGCCGATCGTGCCCTGGTTTCGAACTCGCAGGTTCCCGACGTGGCGCTCCATCAGCGCGAACGCTGGGACGTGCTCCTCGACGACCGACGAGCGCTCGATCTCGCGGTGCGTGACTGCGGCGCCGATCCGCAGCTCGTCCGCCTCGGCAACAATCCCGTGGAGCTCCTCGATGCCCTTCACGTCCACGAGGTCGCTGTAGTCGGCGAAGCCGAGCTTGTAGACGAGCAGCAGCTCGGTGCCGCCGCAATAGACGACGGCGTCGTCGCCGAAGCGCTCCAACAGCTCGGTCGCCTCCTCGACGGTCCCGGCGCGATGGACGGTGAACGGGGGGAGGGTGGTCATGCGACGAGCTCCGCCTGACCGGCCGAGATCGTCTCTGCGGCAGCGGCAGCGCCGGCGCCCACGTCGACCGCCACGCCGAGGTCGGCGAGGCCGCGCCCGAGCGCGGTCACCGCGACGACGGGATACAGCGATCTTGCCGCGGGGCCCATGTGGCCGAGGCGCACGAGCTTGTCCGCGAGCTCGCCGTAGCCCTTGGACAGCATCACGCCGTAGCGCTCGCGGATGTGCGCGAGCACCTGGCCGGTCGTCACGCCCTCTGGGCAGCGGACGGCCGTCACGCAACTCGCCGCGTACGCCTCGTCGCGCGCCCACAGCTCGAGGCCGAGCGCCTTGACGCCGGCCCGCGCCGCCCGCGCCGCCACCGCGTGCCGCGCGATCGACGCCTCGATCCCGCCGCAGTCGATCACCTCCCTGACCGCCGCGGCGACGCCGTTGACGTCGCACACGGACGGCGTGTAGATGAACTTCGAGCGGTCCGTGTCGACCCACCGCTCCTTCCAGTCCAGCAGCGACACGAACGAGCCGCGCGGCGCATCCGGGTTGGCAGCGATCGCCTCCCACGCCCGCGGGCTGACCACGATCAGCGACATCCCGGGCGGTCCGGCGAGACATTTCTGCGGACCGGCGACGCACACGTCGACGTGCCAGTCGTCGACGCGCACGTCGGTGCCGGCGAAGGCCGAGACGACATCGGCGACGAGCAGCGCGCCATGCTCGTGCACGGCCTCGCCGACCGAGTGAAGCGGGTTTTCGATCCCCGACGGCGTCTCGGAGTGGACGATCGCCACCCGCTCGACGTCGGGATGCTCGGTGAGCAGCCGCCGCACGTCGGCTGCGTCGATCGCCTCGTCGTAGGGGACGACGTGCTCGACGACCTCAGCGCCGAGCGCGCGCAGGTCGTCGCCGAACCACGCCGCGTAGACGCCGGAGACAAGGTTGAGCCATTTCGTGCCGCGCGTCGTCAGCGCCTTGGCGACCGCCTCGAGCCCGAGCACGGCCTCGCCCTGCATCAGCACGACGTCCTTGTCCGTGTAAAGCAGCTCGGCGACGTCGCGCTCGAGCTGGCGGAAGCGCTCGAGGAAGACCGGGTCGTAGTCGAACAGAACCGGCGAGCCGAGAGCCGCGCGGACACGGTCAGACGCCATCGTCGGCCCCGCGGTGAGCGTGAACTCCGGGGCTTGCATCAGCAGGGCTCCTTCGTGAACAGGTGCCGGAGGGGGTTGGCGAACGTGGTGCGTGCGTCCATCAACGCTCTCCGCGGAAGTAGGGCAGCGCGAGCGCCGACGGAAGGTACGAGCGCCGCGCGAACGCGACGAGCACGACGATCACCGTGGCGTAGGGGAGCAGCTGGATCACGTCGGTCGAGATGTCGATCCCCGCGAGCTGCAGGGCCGTCGAGATCGAGAGCGAGACGCCGAACAGGAACGCCAGCGCGATCACCCACAGGACCTTGCCCCGCGCGAGCATCGCGAGCACGATCGCGATGAAGCCTGCGCCCTGCGTCATCAGCGGCGTGAACGTGCCCGCGGCGATGATCGACAGGTAGCCGCCGCCGATGCCGGCGAGCATCCCGCACGCGAGCACGGCGAGCGTGCGCGTGCGGGTGACGTCGACGCCGGCGGCGTCGAGCGCGGCCGGCGCCTCGCCCGCGGCGCGCAGCGACAGCCCCAGCGACGTGCGCTTGAGCATCCACCGCACCGCGAACACAAGCGCGACCGCGAGGTAGACGACCGGGTGGGTGTGGAAGAGCGACTCGCCGACGACGGGGATCTTGCTCAGCAGCGGGACCTTGACCTCGCCGATCTCGTCGATGCGCGGGTACTCGCTGCCGAACTGCGCGCCGTGCAGCAGGCTGGTCACGCCCTCGGCGAACAGGAACAGCGCCACGCCGACGACGATCTGGTCGAGCCGCATCCGGACGCACAGCACGACCATCACAAGCGAGGAGAGCATCCCGCCGATGCCGCCGGCGAGCAGGCCCAGCCACGACGAGTGCAGGTAGTACGCGCCGTTGAAGCCGGCGTAAGCGCCGAACAGCATCATCCCTTCGAGCCCGACGTTGAGCACGCCCGCCTGCTCGGAGATCGACTCGCCCAGCGCGGCGAGCATGATCGGCATCATCGCGAGCACCGCGCCGGCGACGAGCGCGGTCAGGACGGGCTCGGTGAAGAGGTCGCTCACGCGGGCCCCTCTCTCGCCGCGCCAGCGCCCGGAGCGGGGGAGCCGACGGCCGTCTTCACTCCAGCTCCCAGCCCTCTCGGCACGTACGCCGAGCGCTGCGCGCGGCGGATCCGCACGTACTCGGTGATCGTCATGAAGAACAGCAACAGGCCAACGAGCACGAGGATGAAGTCGGTCGGGAGATCGGCCTGGCGGGTCGCGGTGTCGCCGCCGATCTGAATCACCGAGAAGAGCCCGACGAACGCGATCGTCCCGAGCGCGTTGAGGCGCGCGAGGAAGACGAGCGGCACCATCAGGAAGCCGTAGGCCGGGTTGAAGTCGGCCCGGAACGAGCCCCAGTCGCCGAGCATCGAGACCGCGCCGCTCATGCCGATCAGCGCGCCCGAGGCGCCGAACGCGATGTACGTGAGCCGCTTGGGCCGCAAGCCGAGGTGCAGCGCAGCTCTCGGGTTGGCGCCGAGCACGCGCAGGCGCAGGCCCAGCGGCGTGCGCGTCATCGTGTAGTGCAGCGCCAGCATCACCGCGACCGCGAGCACGATCCCTATGTGGATCTGCGTGTTGCCCAGCAGCGGCAGGCGGTCGTCGAGGTCGAGGATGTCGGTCCGCGGGACGCCCGGTCTGTCGGTCAGGAAGGGGCCTTTGACGAGGATGTTCGCGAGCGCGATGCCGATGAAGTTCATCATCAGCGTCGAGATGATCTCGTTGACGCCGTACTCGGCTTTGAGGAAGGCCGGCACGACGGTCCACAGCGCGCCGACGACGCAGCCGACGACGATCATCACCGCGAGCCCGAGGCCGTCGCCGAGCGAGGCGACGACCGACGGCGCGAGGCCGGCGACGAAGGCAGCCGCCAGCAGCCATTGGCCGTCGCCGCCGAGGTTCCACAGGTTCGCGCGGAAGGCGACGATCAGGCCGCCTGCGATCAACAGCAGCGTTGCCATCCGCGTCACGCTCTGCTGCACGCCGAAGTCCGTCAGCAGCCCGTTATGGAGGATCGCGTCGTAGAAGTCGAACGGGTTGCGCCCGATCACCGCGAGCAGGATCCCGCTCGCGACGATCGCGAGGATCACGGGAACGATCGCCTGCCAGATCGGCTCCAGCACGGCGAGCAGGTCGCCCCGGGCGCGCTCGCTGCCGTCGGCCGGTGCGGGCGTGCCGGCGCCGGGCGCCATCGGCTGCGTCGCGGCGCTCATGCCAGCATCAGCTCGCCGACGCGCGCGTGCGCGTCTCGTCCGTTGTCGACGATCCCCGTCATGCGCCCGCCCGACATGACCGCGATGCGGTCGCACAGCGCCAGCAGCTCGTCGAGCTCGGTCGAGATGAGGATCGCGGTCACGCCCTGGTCGGCCTGCTCGCGGATCTGCGCTCGCACGAAGCTCGCGGTCTTGACGTCGAGCCCGTACGTCGGCTTGTTGTAGACGACGAGCGTGGGGTCGAAGGCGAGCTCGCGCGCGAGCACGACCTTCTGGATGTTGCCGCCCGAGAGCTTGCCGATGTTCGTGCGCAGGTCTGGGGTGCGGATCTCGTAGCGGTCGACCAGCTCCTGCGCGAAGGCGTCGATCTCGCGCTCGCGGATCGCGCCGCGCTTCCAGAACGGCGCCTGGCCGATCCGCTTGATGACCGTGTTCATCGAGACGGTCATGTCGCGGACCGTGCCCTCGTGGATGCGGTCGTCGGTGATGTAGCGCACGCCGCGGCGCTGGCGCTCTGGCACGCCGAGCTTGCGCACCGATCTGCCCGCCAGCCTGATGTCGCCGCGCGCGATCGTCCGCTGGCCGCAGATCGCCTCGGCGAGCTGGCGCTGGCCGTTGCCGTCGACGCCGGCGATCCCGAGGATCTCGCCGCGGTGCGCGGTCAGCGACACGTCGTGGACGCCCATCTCGCCGGCGCCGCCGTGCACCGACAGGTCGACGAGCTCGAGCGCTGCCTCGTGCGCCAACTCGCGGTCGGGCGCGGCCTCCTCGATCTGCTCGACGCGAACCTCCAGCTCGGCGACGCCCGCGAGCTGTGCCGCGGCCTCGCCGAACATCGTCTCGACGATCCGTGCTCTGATCGCCTCGGGGCTGGCGGCGTGCAGCTCGTGCGGGTCGATACCGCCGACGCGGCGGCCTGCGCGCAGGATCGAGACGCGGTCGCCGATCTCGATCGCCTCGTGCAGCTTGTGCGTGATGAAGACGATCGCGATGCCGCGCTCCTTCAGGCGGGTCATGACCGCCTCGAGCTCGGCGACGCCCTGCGGCGTCAGCATCGAGGTCGGCTCGTCGAGGATCAGCACGCGCGTGTCGCGCCAGAGGGCCTTGACGATCTCCACCTGCTGCAGCTCGCCGAGCGACAGCGAGCCGGCGAGCGCCCCGGGGTCGATCCGCGCGCCGAGCATGCCCGCCAGCTCGGCGAAGCGCGCGCGCGCGCCAGCGACGTCGAGCCGCAGCTCGTGCGAGCCGAGCATCAGGTTCTCCAGCACCGTCAGCGTCGGCACGAGCGTGAGGTGCTGGTAGACGGTGCCGATCCCGAGGTCGAAGGCGGCGTGCGGCGAGTCGATCCGCTCAACGTCTCCGTTGACTAGGATCGTGCCGGCGTCCGGCTGAACCATCCCGGAGAGGATGCTCATCAGCGTCGACTTGCCGGCGCCGTTCTCGCCGAGCAGCCCGTGGACCTCGCCGCCGTAGACGACGAGGTCGATGTCGTCGTTGGCGACGACGCCGGGGTAGGCCTTCGTGATCCCGCGCAGCTCGACCGCGGGCGTCGTGTCTGACGTGATGCTCATAGGCGTCAGCGGTCTCGCGCGCCGGCCACGGTCAGCGCGGCCGGCGCGCATGGACGGCTACTGCTTCAGCAGCGCCTCGACCTGATCCTTTCTGGACGTCAGCGGAACCTTGATCGACCCGTCCTCGATTCCTCTCTGTGCCTGCGCGACCGCGCTCCACGCCGCGGCGCTGCCCTGGTCGGTTCTGAGCAGCGAGATGCCGCCGTTGGCCAGGTCGAGCGTGTACGTGTGCTCGCCGAACGTGCCGTTGTCGACGTCCTCGACCGCTTGTCTGAACGCCGGCCGGAAGTCCCAGACGACCGAGGACAGCAGCACTCTCTGTCTGTCGATCGAGGACTTGTCGCCGATCACGTCGATGAAAGAGACGCCGTTGGCTTGCTCGACCGCCTGCAGCATGCCGAACGACGAGCCGTCGCCCATGCCGAAGATGATGTCCGCGCCTCCAGCGATCAGCGTCTGGGTGACGCGCTTGCCGCCGGCCGCGTCGGCGTAGCCGGCCTGGCCGATCTGCGCCGAGAGGATTCTCACGTTCGGGTCGATGCTGCGCGCGCCCGCGATGAAGCCGCCCGACATCTTGTTCCAGTTCGTGTCGTCGGCCGAGGTGACGATGCCGAGCGTGCCCGATCTGCTGGTTCTCGCGGCCAGCACGCCGGCGAGGTAGGCGCCCTGCTGGCTGTTGGTCTCGGCGTCGCCGACGAGGCCGGGCTCAAGGCCCTCGGGGTTGTCCCAGCTCATCATCGGGACCTGCGTTCTGACCGCGACGTCAGCCGCCGAGGCGTTGTAGCCGCTGGCGTGGGCGATCACGAGCTGCGCGCCGTTGCCGGCGAGCTGCCCGAGGATCGGGTCGACGTTGTCGTAGCCGGAGCCGTCGGCGACCTCGATGTCGAGGCCCATGTCTCTCGCGACGTCTCTGGCCGCCTCGACGCCCTGCTGGTTCCAGCCGAAGTCGTTGCCCTTCTCGGGGGAGGCGAAGGCGATCTTCGTGACGGTCTCTCCGCCTCCGCCGCCGCTCGTCGTGCTTGACGTGCTCGCGCCTCCGGAGGTGCCGGTGCCGCCGCCGCCGTTGTCCTCGCTGCCGCACGCGGCGACGCCGATCGCCAGGGCGACGATCGCGAGCAATGCAATGAGCTTGTTCAGTGCCACGTTCCTCATGTCCTCTCGCCTGATCGATCCCCCGTGACCGATTCGTTGTCCAGCCACTCCTCCTCATCGCCGAAGAACAACGTCCGTGCGTTCTCGGACAGCACCCGGCGCACCAGCTCTGGCTCCAGGCCGGAGACGAGCACCTTGCGGACCTCGACGCCGACCTCGTGGAACGGCGCGTCGGACCCGTACATCACCTTGTGCTTGCCAGCCCGCTCGACTGCCTCGGCGATCTTCGTGTGCATCGGCATGCCCGACGTCTCGAGGTAGACGTTCGGGTTGCGCGCCGCGACGTCGATCGAGGCGTTGATGTAGATGATGTTCCCGTGGCCCATGTGGCCGAGGATCACGCGCGCCTCAGGGAACGCTCTGGCGAGCTCCTCGATCGACCACGGCAGCGAGAAGATCGGGTGGCCGCAGTGCACCAGCGCCGGCATCCGCCGGCGCACGAGCTCCTCGACGAGTGGGTGCAGCCGCTTGTCGTTGGGGTGAAACCCGTCGAGCAGCGGGTGCAGCTTGACGCCGACGAAGCGCGGGTGGTCCAGCAGCTCGAGCGCCTCGTCGAGAAAGCCGGGGAGGCGGGGGTTTGCCCACACCATCCCGTAGGCGCCCTCGACCTCTTCGACGACCTCTCGCGCGTACGCGTTGTCGGGGGTGAAGACGACGCCTCTGACGATCCCGTAGTGGCGCATCAGCCGGTCGAGGCCTGGCCCGTCGAGCCGCACGTCGAAGTCGGGGAACTCGCCCACATGCATGTGCGCGTCCACGAGCTGCATCGCGTCGTACCCGGTCGGTGGAAGGCCGCTGTGATGCGACATCCGGACCTCTCCTTGCTCGCTCCTGGGGGGCATGCTAGCGTTCCGGTTGGCTGTTGACAAGCGACACTTCAGGGGGAGTCGGAGAAGGATGAGCGTCGAGACGTCGAGCACGTTTGGAGTTCAGAACCGCACGCTGTGGGAGCAGGTCTTCGCGCACCTGCGCGAGGAGATCCTCACCAGCCGCCTGGCGCCCGGGACCGAGATCAACGAGGCCGCCTTCGCGAAGCAGCTGGGCATCAGCCGCGGGCCGCTGCGCGAGGCGCTCGGCCGGCTCGCGGCGGAGGGCCTCGTCACGATCAGACCCCGTCGCGGCGCGGTCGTGACGAAGCTGTCGCGGACCGAGTTCATGGACGGCTACCAGGTACGAGAGGCGCTGGAGTCGCTCGCGGTGAAGCTCGCCGTACCGCGGCTCACCGACGCGAACCGCGCCGAGCTGCACGCGCTCGCCGACGAGATGGTCGAGTGCGCGAACAGGGACGACGTGGCGGGCTTCTTCGTCGTCAACCGCCGCTTCCACGACGTCTTCGTGCAGGCCTCCGGCAACGAGCGGCTGCAGGAGATGCACGGTCAGCTGATGGCCCAGATGGGACGCCTGATGAACAAGTCTTTCGAGCTGCGCGGAGGGCTGGACCAGTCGATTGCCGAGCACCGGGCGATCCTCGACGCGGTCGACGCGGGCGACGCGACACGCGCGGCGCGGCTGCTGGAGGAGCACATCGAGGTGCCTCAAAGGGTGATCGACTCTTCCGACGCCGCCGCCCTGTTCGAGGACGAGCCGCCGGACGAGTAACACGCCACAGGAGAGGACGGGCACATATGGGCGACGGGACGACTGGCAAACCCCTTGGCTTCGGGGTCAACCTCAACAACCGCGAGCCGTTGATCGCGCCGGACTACGACCTCGCGGCGCTGCTCGACCTCTCCACCGTCGTCGAAGGCCTCGGCTTCGACTCGATCTGGGTCGGCGACAGCCTCTTCTCCAAGCCGCGCTACGAGGCGATGACGCTGCTCGGCGCGCTCTCGCAGCGCACGAGACGGGTGCGGCTCGGCACCGCTTGCCTCGTGTCGTCGACGCGCAACCCGTTGTGGATCGCGGCCGAGTGGGCGACGCTCGACGTGATCTCCGGCGGGCGAATGATCTACGGGCCGTGCATGGGCAGCGCCGAGGTCGGCGTACGGCGGGAGTACGAGGCGCTCGGGCTGCCGTTCAGAGATCGCGCGACGCTGTTCGAAGAGGGGCTCGCTGTCGTCAGCGAGCTGTTCAGGACAGGGTCGACGAGCTTCAAGGGCGACTACTTCTCCTACGACGACGTCTCCTTCCACTCTGGCACGGAGATGGCGCCGCTCAAGCCGCTGCAGGATCACATGCCGATCTGGATCGTCTCCAACCCGCGCCTGCTCGGCGACAGACCGACGGACCAGATGCAACGGATCATGACGCGCGCCTGTGGGCGCGTGGTCGAGCACGGCGACGGCTGGATGACGTGCTGTCGCGCCCAGCATCCCGAGGAGCTGACCGAGCAGATCGGCTATTTGACCGCCGCCGCCGGCGAGCTCGGCCGCGACTGGGCCGACTACACCGTCTCCTATCAGGTGACGATGAACATCAAGGACACCAAGGAGCAGGCGAACGCCGCGATCGACGAGTACATCGGGAAGTACTACCCCGAGCTGTCGAGAGCGATGGACCTCTCCAACTGGGGGCCGGTCGGCACGCCCGACGACATCGTCGCCTGGATCCGCGAGTTCGCCGACCGCGGCGTGAACCACTTCATCTGCCGCTTCGGCGACCTCGACCAGTTCGACCAGGTCGAGCGGTTCGCCAAGGACGTGCTGCCCGCCTTCCGAGGGGCCGCCGTCGACGCCACCACCGCCTGAGCCGCCTCGAGGAGAGATCAACGATGCCTGACGCAGCCGCCGTCAAAAAGGACGCAGAGCTGGTCGTCGACGTCTGCATGAGCGTCGAGGCCGACGACGTCGTCACGATCATCACCGACGACGAGAACGAGCACCTCGCGCGCGTGGTCAACGAGGTGTGCCTGGAGCGCGGCGCCTGGCCCGTGATCGTCAACAACGAGGCCCAGGTGCGGCGCGGGCGTGCCGACACGATGTTCCCGATGGCGCCGCCCAGACAGCTCCATCAGGCGATGGTGAGCTCCGACGAGATCATCATCGTCACCAACCTCGAGTGGGCCAACCGCTTCGCGCACGTCTCGGCCGTCAAGGAGTCCTGCAGGGCGAACGCGAAGATCGCCTCCGTCGAGCCGGGCATGGGCGAGTGGGGGCTGACGAAGGAGAAGCTGCTGCTCGCCCAGCAGCGCGCGCTCGACGCGATCGAGGCGCTCAGAGGGGTCGAGAAGCTGCGCGTGACGACCGCCAAGGGCACCAACCTCACCGTCACGATCAAGGACCGTCCGGCGCTGGAGGTGACTTCCATCAAGCGGCGCGGCCAGATGATGGGCCCGCTGCCGCTGTGGGCCGAGGTCGCATTCGCTGCCGTCGAAGACCAGACGGTCGGCACGTGGGTCGTCGACGGCGTGATGCTCGGCATCGGCGTCAGCGGCCAGGTGGAGGAGCCGATCACGTGGACGGTCGAGGGGGGCAGAGCCGTCAGCATCGAGGGCGGCGAGGAGGCCGACCGGCTGCGCGAGCTCGTCACCCCGGTCGAGAACGCGACCGTGATCGGCGAGTTCGCGTTCGGCGTCTCGGAGGTCGCGCCGTTCGGCACGCCGTCGGAGAAGGGCCGCGTCGGCACCGTCCACTGCGCGTTGGGCGACAACCACAACGCGTACCCCGGCGGCCAGAACGTCTGCACGCTGCACCTCGACGGCGTCGTGCTCGACGCGAGCATGCAGGTCGTCGACGACGGCCGCTGGATCCTCAGAGACGGCGAGTGGGTGCTGTGATGAGCGGGCGCGTCACTGTCGTCGGGCTCGACAGCGTCGAGCCGATCGAGCTGCCCGGCGGGAGCTGGAGCCGGATGGTCGTGACCTCCGCCACGACGAGCGGGAAGGCGGCCGCGTCGCTCGGCTACTCGGTCTTCACGCCGGGCACCGAGCTGGGGCTCGTCAAGCACGAGACGGAGGAGGTCGCCCACGTCCTCTCCGGGCACGGCGAGCTGCGCCTCGACGGCGAGCCGCCCGTCCCGTTCAGAGCGGGCGAGAGCATCCACATCCCCGCCGGCGTCTGGCACGCCGTCGTCAACACCTCCGACGAGGACGTCGCGATGGTCTTCGGCTTCCCGCACCCCGACTACCCGCCGACCGAGCGTCGGTGATCGCCGTGCCCTCCCAGCAGCGGTTGGTCGAGCAGGTCGCGTGGTCGTGCCGGATCCTCGCCGAGCAGGGCTACCAGGACTTGACGCTCGGCCATGTGAGCGCGCGCGGCGACGACGACCAGACGGTGTACATCAAGCGCAGAGGGGTCGCGCTCGGCGAGGTCACGCCAGAGGAGGTCGTCGCCTACGACCTCGACGAGGACCGCGCGCACGCGCCCGACGACATGCACCTCGAGACCGTCCTGCACACGGAGGTCTACAAGCGCCGGCCCGACGTGCGCTGCGTCGTCCACGGCCATCCGCCGTACGCGACCGCGTTCGGCGCGACGCATGCGGAGTTCGAGTTCCTGACCCACGACGGCGTGCTGTTCATCGACGGCCTCGCGACCTTCGACGGGATCCCGGACCTGATCATCGACGAGCAGCAGGGCGTCGAGGTGGCCGAGGCGCTCGGCTCCAACACGACGCTCCTGTTGCGCAACCACGGCGTGCTCGTCGCAGAGCGCAGCATCGCCTGGGCGACGCTCACGGCCGTGCTGCTCGAGCGCAGCATCCGGCTGCAGTCGATCGCCTCGACGTTCGGCGGCTTGCGCCCGATCCCCGACAAGTGGCTCGAGCGGATCCACAGCGGCAAGTACCGCGACGGCTTCGTCGACGAGTACTGGAGCGCGTGGGTGCGCGAGCTGCGCCGCGACGGTCGCGACTTCGGCATGCCGGAAGGAGCGTGATGCGGTGGAGATCGAGCTGACCGTCAACGGCAGACAGGTCGCGGCGGAGGTCGAGCCGCAGGTGCTGCTGCTCGACTTCCTGCGCGACGAGCTCGACCTGACGGGCGCGAAGCGCTCGTGCGACGTGCAGGTCTGCGGGACCTGCACCGTGCTCGTCGACGACGCGCCGGTGAGCGCATGCACGTACCTCGCCCACGAGGCCCACGGGCGCTCGGTGCTGACGATCGAGGGCTTCGCCAGGCACGCCGACTTCGGCCGCTACGCGGAGGCGTTCGAGCGTCACGCGGCGCTGCAGTGCGGCTACTGCACACCCGGCTTCCTGCTGACGATCAAGTCGCTGGCCGACGCCGGTGAGCTGCGCAGCGAGGACGAGATCCGCCACGGCCTCGACGGCAACATCTGCCGCTGCACCGGCTACCGCGCGATCCTTGACGCCGCGCGCGAGATCGCGGGGGTAGGGAGATGAGCGTCGAGAGCCCGCAGGCCGCGACGCCGTTGGCCCCCGCCGCGCCGGCCGTGCCCGAGGCGCCGGTCCGGCCCGAGGAGGTCGGCGCCCGCCGCGTGCGCAAGGACGCGCGCGAGAAGCTCAGCGGCCAGGCGCAGTACGTCGGCGACATGGAGATGCCGGGAATGCTGATTGGGAAGGTGCTGCGCAGCGACGTCCCGCACGCGCGCATCGTCGCGGTCGACGCGAGCGAGGCGGAGGCGATGCGAGGCGTCGTCGCGGTGCTGACCGGCGAGGACCTGGGCGACCTCGACCACCCGTATTTCGGCCACGCGATCAAGGACCGTCCCGTGATCGCGATCGGGCGGGTGCGCTTCCACGGGGAGCCGGTCGCCGCCGTCGCTGCCGTCGACGAGGCGACCGCGGACGCAGCGATCCGGACGATCGTCGTCGAGTACGAGGAGCTGCCGGTGCTCGACTCGCTCGACAGAGCGCTTGCCGGCGACGCGCCGCTGCTGCACGACGGGCCGGTCGTCCCCGGCCTCTTCCACGGCCTCGGGACGCTGCCAGAGCGCGACGGCAACGTCGGCTACCGCTACACGCTCTCCGCCGGCGACGTGTCGGCCGCCTCCGATGCCGCCGACATCGTCGTCGAGGGCGAGTACACGTTCCCGGCGGTCTACCAGTACGCGATGGAGACGCACGCGACGATCGCCGACTTCAAGCCTGGTGCGATCACGCTGTGGGCCAACTGCCAGCATCCGTTCCTCACGCAGGCCGAGATCGCCGACCTGTTCGGCGTGCCGACGGGCGAGGTGCGGGTCGTCGTGCCGTATCTCGGCGGGGGCTTCGGCTCCAAGTCGTACACGAAGATGGAGCCGCTGACCGTCGCGCTGTCGCGCAAGGCGGGGCGGCCGGTGAAGATCGCCAACCGGGTCGACGAGTCGATGGTCACCTCGCGCCGGCACGGCATGAAGTGCTGGATGCGCACGACCGCGATGGCTGACGGGACGCTGCTCACGCGCGAGGCGCGCTTCTGGATGGACACCGGCGCCTATGCGGACAACGGCCCGCGCGTGACCGCGACCGCGGCGGACGCGGCGCCCGGCCCGTACCGCTGGGAGGCGGTCCACGTCGACGCGAGCTGCGTCTACTGCACGACCGCGCCCTCGGGCTCCTACCGCGCGTTCGGCGCGACGCACCTGCAATGGATCGGCGAGTCGCAGATCGACGAGGTCGCGCGACGCGCCGGGATCGACCGCGTCGAACTGCGCCGCCGAGCCCTGGTCGTCCCGGGCGAGCCGGTGCGGCCCGACGGCACCGGCAAGCCGCTCGACGCCGACCTGGTCGGCGATGTCGAGCAGGTCGCGCAGGCGATTGGCTGGGGGCAGCCGCGAGGCGAATGGCGCGGGCGCGGCGTCAGCGTCGGCCTGCTCGCCGCCGGCGCGCACCCGGTGTCGCGTGCGTCGGTGCGGATGACGGCCGACGGCTCGGTCGAGGTCAACGTCGGCACGACGGAGGTGGGCCAGGGCGCGCGCACCGTGATGGCGCAGATCGCTGCGCAGGAGCTCGGCTGCAGCAGCGATCGCGTCACCGTCCACGGCGCCGACACGCGCTTCACGCCGTACGACCGCTCGACCGGTGCGAGCCGCTCGACGACGCTCGCCGGCAAAGCGGTCCAGAACGCTGCGGGCAACGTCGCCGCGCGCCTGCGCGAGAGCGCGGCGGAGGCGTTCGGGGTCGACCCGTCCGACGTCTCGCTCGTGGACGGGCACGCTGTTGCCGGGACCGAGCGGCTCGACTTCCCCGACGTGATCGCCCAGCGGTTCGGCTTCCGCGGCGGCGAGATCATCGAGGGCGGAGAGGTGCGCCCGACCGGCGGGAAGACGGGCTCCTACGCGGAGGGCCCGGTCTTCTGGGAGGTCTGCGTCGCCGGCGTCGAGCTCGAGCTCGATCCCGAGACCGGCATGATCGAGCTGCTGAGAACGGCGACCGTGGCCGATGTCGGCAAGGCGATCAACCCGCAGCTCGTCGAGCGCCAGGACGAGGGCGCGACGCTGCAGGGGCTGGGCAACGCGCTGTTCGAGGAGATGGTCTTCGTCGACGGGCTGCTGATCAACGACAGCCTGCTCGAGTACCGCGTCCCGCGGATCGCAGACCTGCCCGGCGAGATGACGTCGATCGTCGTCGAGAACGCCGACGGCCCCGGGCCGTATGGCGCAAAGGGCTGCGGCGAGGGCGCGCTGGCCGCGCTGCCCGCCGCGATCGTCAACGCGCTTGCTGACGCGGGCGTCCCGATGAACGAGCTGCCGCTGACCCCCGAGCGGGTGTGGCTGCGGCTGCAAGAGCTGAACGCGAACGAGGAGGAGGCGGTATGAGCAAGCTCGCACGCGCGGCGATCCTCGGCACCGGGACGATGGGCCCGGGGATGGGAGCAGTGCTCGCCCGCGGCGGTCTGCAGGTCGGGCTGTTCGACGTGAGCGAGGCCGCGCTGGAGAGAGCGAAGGGCACCGCTGAGGTCGCCGCGACGGTCCTCGACCGTCTCGGCGTGGAGGAGAAGGGCGGCACGCTGTCGTTCGAGAGCGACCTCCCGACTGCGGTGACGGGCGCCGACATCGTCGTCGAGGCGATCCCAGAGAGACTCGAGCTCAAGCGCCAGGTGTTCGCCGAGCTTGAGCCCTTGATCCGCGACGACACGATCATCGCGTCCAACACCTCCGGCATCCCGGTCACCAGAATGGCCGAAGGGCTGAGACGGCCCGAGCGGGTCGTCGGCTGGCACTGGTCCAACCCGCCACAGCTGATCCCGATGAACGAGGTGATCGTCGGCGAGGAGACCTCTCCCGAGGTCGTCGCCGCCGTCGAGCAGCTGACGCGCGATATCGGCTACCAGCCGGTGACGCTCAGAAAGGAGGTTCCGGGTTTCGTCGAGAACCGGATCCTCTACGCGATCATGCGCGAGTCGCTCGCGCTGCTCGACGAGGGCGTCGTCGACGCCGAGGGGCTCGACCTCTGCGTCAAGTGGGGGATCGGCTACAAGCTCGCAGTCGTCCCGCCGATCCAGCTGCTCGACATGGCCGGGCTCGACATCTACACGAGCGTCGCCGGCTTCCTCAACCAAGACCTCTCCAACGAGGCCGGCATCTCGAGAACGGCGACCGACCTGCGCGACGCCGGCACGCTCGGCATCAAGTCCGGCAGAGGCTTTTTCGAGTACTCGCCGGAGCGGGTGAGAGAGCTCGTCGCCGAGCGCGGCGCGAAGCTCGTCGGCGTGCGCAAGGTGCTCGAAGGCTAGGCGCGGAGGGATCTGAAAGGAGGAGGAGAGAGATGGCCAAAGCGACGAGGGTGAGCCTGCTCGACAGCGGCTCGCTCGTGATCGACCAGTCGCACATCACATGGAACGTCGGCTGTGGCACGCCGGTTCGCTTCCCCGTCTACAGCGTGCTGATCGAGCACCCTGACGGGCTGTTCCTGTTCGACACCGGGTTCGACAGAGACCTCGTGATGGAGCGGCTGCCGTTCGAGCTGCCCGAGCAGACGGAGGAGCAGACGCTGCCAGCGCAGCTCGCGCGAGCAGGCTTCTCCGTCGGCGACGTCGGCGCGGTGATCAACTCGCACCTGCACTTCGACCACTGCGGCGGCAACCGCCATCTCGACGCGGCGAAGACGATCCTGCACCGCGACGAGCTGCGGCAGGGGCGCGCGCCGGAGCCGTTCGAGCTGCTCGGCTACGCGGACAGAAGCTGGGACGCCGCGGGAGCCGGCTTCCAGCTCGTGGACGGCGACGCCGAGCTGGCCGACGGGCTGCGCGTCTTCCACACGCCCGGCCACACGATCGGCCACCTGTCGCTGCTGGTCGAGCTGGAGGGGACGCGGCCGCTGCTGTTCGTGGCAGACGTCGTCTACACGGCGGACGCATACGCGAGAGACCACCAGGCTGGCTTCCACTGGAACCCGTGCGAGGGAGTGCGGTCGATCCGGCGCGTCAAAGAGCTCGCGAGAGCGTGGGACGCGCAGGTCTTCTTCTCGCACGACATGGAGGCGTTCAAGAGCTACAAGCTGGCGCCCGACGCCTACGCGCCGATGCCGGCGCCGGCAGCGTAGCCGGAGAGGGAGGGCGAGATGGGCAAGCTGGACGGAAGGGTCGTGATCGTGACCGGCGCGGCGCGCGGCATCGGCCGCGCATGCGCCGCCAAGCTCGCGCAGGAGGGAGCGGCGGTCGTCGTCGCTGACCTCAACGGCGCTGGCGCGGAAGCGGCTGGGCGCGAGCTGGACTGCTTCGCGGTGCAGGGCGACGTCTCGCTGGAGCAGGACGCTGAGCGGATCGTCGCGGAGGCGCTGGAGCAGCACGGCAGAGTCGACGCGCTCGTCCACGCCGCGGCGATCGTCCCGTTCGTCGCGTGGGACGACGTCGACTACGCGTACTGGTGCAAGATCATCTCGGTCAACCTCGACGGCACGTACCTGATGGGACGCGCCGTCGAGCGGCCGATGCGCGCCGCCGGCTACGGGCGGATCGTCAACATCGCCTCCAACGCGTACTTCGCCGCCACGCCCAACATGGGGCCATACCTTGCTGCCAAGGGCGGCGTGATCGGTCTCACGCGCGCGCAGGCGACTGAGCTCGGCCGCCACGGCATCACCGCGAACGCGATCGCGCCCGGCATCACCCGCTCGGAGGCGGTGATGGAGTCGGCTCACAGAGAGGCGCTCGACTTCGTCGCGTCGCTGCAGGCGCTGCCGCGGCACGCGGAGCCCGAGGACATCGCGCCGACGGTCGCCTTCCTCGCCTCCGAGGAGTCCGGCTGGGTTACCGGTCAGACGATCGTCGTCGACGCCGGCCATATCCGCTCCTGACATGGCTCAGCTGGAGGTGACCCGGCCGTGAAAGCCGTCCGCCTGATCGGGAAGGAGAACGTGCAGGTCGTGGACGCCCCGGACCCGCGGCTCGAGGCGCCGACCGACGCGGTCGTGCATGTGACGCACAGCGCGCTTTGCGGTGCGGACCTGTTTCCGTTCCACGGCTGGACGCCGGGCTTCGAGGACGGCACGATCCTCGGCCACGAGTTCGTCGGCGAGGTCGTCGACGTCGGCGACGCGGTCGGGCTGATCCGCGTCGGCCAGCGCGTCGTGAACACGTCGATGACCTCCGACGGGACCTGCCCGCACTGCCGCGCGGGACGACAGACGCAGTGCCAGACGCGCGCGCTGTTCGGCTTCTCGGGCGTCTACCCGCGCTTGGAGGGCGGCCAGGCCGAGCTCGTGCGCGTGCCGATGGCCGACCGCTGCCTGTGGCCGGTGCCCGAGGACGTGACGAGCGAGGACGCCGTCTTCGTCGCCGACATCCTCCCGACCGCGTTCAACGGCGTGCAGCGCGGCGGTGTCGCCAACGGCGACCTCGTCGTCGTGCTCGGCTGCGGGCCGCTGGGGCTGATGGCGGTGCTCGCCTCGGTCGGCGTCGCGCGCCAGGTGATCGCCGTCGACGGGATCGACCAGCGACGGCAGCTCGCCGAGACGCTCGGCGCGATGGCCGTGACTCCGTTCGAGGCGGCCTCGGCAGTCGGCGACGCGAGCGGCGGGATCGGTGCGGACGTCGTCATCGAGGCGGCCGGCGCGCTTGCGGCGCTCAACGCCAGCTTTGCGCTCGCGCGGCCGCTCGGCGTCGTGTCGGTGATCGGCGCGCACTTCGAGCCCGACTATCCCCTCAACAACGCGGTCATGTTCGAGAAGGAGCTAACGCTGCGATTCTCAATTGGCAATCCCGGCCGCGACCGCGAGCGCCTCTTCGCCGCAATCCAGTCCGGCGCGATGAGGCCATCGCCGGTGCTGACCGACCAGCTTCCGCTCCATGACGCCGCGGAGGCCTACCGCGCGTTCGACCAGCGCGAGATGACGAAGGTGGTGCTGCGGACGTGAGCCCGGTGGCGGTCGTCGGGGCGGTCGTTGTCCTCGCGCTCGCGGGGGCGGGGGCGGGGGCGACGGTTGCAGTGACCGCGTCGGGTTCCGGCCGTTCCGAAGAGGCGGCGCTGCGCACCGATGTGCCGACCGTCAGACGAATGCTGGAACGGCGCTTGGACGAGAAGCTGCTGAACGTCCGATATGTCGCGTGCGTCCGTAGCCCGGCTCGGCTAGAGGGCGGGCCGGTCGTGCGGTGCAACGTGAATTTCAACGCACCGCACATCGAGGTCTACTGCGGCGTAGTGCACGACGGCGTGCTGCTGACCGACCACGACTCAACCGCGGTCCCGTGTCCCCGTGACGACCGCGGCGCGAATCCGCCGATAACCGTCAACGGCGGCTGAGACTCGCGCTCACGCGCGGCGCGCCAGAGATCCTCGCGACGCCTCGGGGATGGCCGGCCACCGGCGCCGAGTGAACGCCGATGTGCCCTGTGCTCACGCAAGAACTGGCACACTGCGCAGCACCCGACTAGCGGAGGTGGCGATGGCGTCAACAGAAGCGCGGCAGGCAACACGAGAGACAGCTCGATCGGGCGTCAACGGAACCACCCGGGCCCAGATCGGGGTGAAGACGCTCCGGACCGACCGCTGGTGGCTCTACCCGCTGGCGACGTTCGCGGTGTTCTCGGCGTTCGTCGCGTACGCGACGTTCCGGGCGTTCTGGGGCCACGATTATTTCTCCGCGCCGTACCTCTCGCCGTTCTACTCCCCGTGCCTGACCCACTCCTGCGTCAAGGGGTCGTCCGACTTCGGGCAGTCGTTCGGCTGGTGGGGCCTCTCACCGGCCCTGATCATCCTGATCTTCCCGCTCGGCTTCCGGATGTCTTGCTACTACTACCGCAAGGCGTACTACCGATCCTTCTGGCTCTCGCCGCCAGCCTGTGCCGTCGCCGAGCCGCACACGAAGTACACGGGCGAGACGCGGTTCCCGCTGATCCTCCAGAACGTCCACCGCTGGTTCTGGTACGCCGCGGTGGTGGTCGGCCTGATCCTGACCTACGACGCGGTCCTGGCCTTCGGGCCAACCGACGGCGAGTCCGGCGGCATCCACATGGGCCTCGGCACCGTGCTCATGGTCGTCAACGTGGTGCTCATCTGGGGTTACACCCTCGGCTGCCACTCGTGTCGCCACATCATGGGCGGACGGCTTCGGCACTTCTCGAAGCACCCGATCCGTTACAAGGCCTGGACGTTGGCGTCGAAGCTGAACGCGAAGCACGCCAACTTCGCGTGGTACTCCCTCTTCTCGATCGTCGTGGTGGATCTCTACATCTACCTGCTGGCGGCCAACGTCTTCAACGACCCGCGATTCTTCTAAGGACTCGGCTTTCCGATGAGCGAGACGCGACACCCCATGACCGGCAACCAGATGTCGGGCGACGCGACGGGTGGCATGGAACGGCACGAGTACGACGTGGTCGTGATCGGCGCCGGCGGCGCAGGCCTGCGCGCGGCGATCGCCGCCCACGACGCGGGCGCGAGGACGGCGCTCGTCTGCAAGTCGCTGCTGGGCAAGGCCCACACGGTGATGGCCGAGGGCGGCATCGCGGCGGCGATGGGCAACCGCTGGCCCGAGGACAACTGGGAAGTGCACTTCCGCGACACCATGCGCGGCGGCAAGATGCTGAACAACTGGCGGATGGCACAGCTGCACGCCCAGGAGGCGCCCGAGCGGGTGATGGAGCTCGAGGACTGGGGCGCCCTCTTCGACCGCACCGACGACGGCCTGATCTCGCAGCGCGACTTCGGCGGCCACAAGTACGCCCGGCTCGCGCACGTCGGTGACCGCACAGGCCTCGAGATGATCCGCACCCTGCAGCAGCGTGCTGTCCAGCTCGGCATCGACGTCTTTATGGAGTGCACGATCACCGACCTGCTCAAGGACGGCGACAAGGTCTCCGGCGCCTTCGGCTATTGGCGCGAGTCCGGCCGCTTCATCACCTTCGAGGCGCCGTCGGTGATCCTCGCGACCGGCGGTATCGGCAAGTCCTTCAAGGTCACGTCGAACTCGTGGGAGTACACCGGCGACGGCCACGCCCTCGCGATGCGCGCAGGTGCGTCGCTCATCAACATGGAGTTTGTGCAGTTCCACCCGACCGGCATGGTCTGGCCGCCCTCGGTGAAGGGACTGCTGGTCACGGAGTCGGTGCGCGGCGACGGCGGCGTCCTGAAGAACTCCGAGGGCGAGCGCTTCATGTTCAATTACATCCCGGAGTTCTTCAAAAGCGAGACGGCCGACACAATCGAGGAGGCCGACCGCTGGTACGAGGATAAGAAGAACAACCGTCGTCCCCCCGAGCTGCTCCCGCGTGACGAGGTCGCGCGCGCGATCAACTCCGAGATCAAGGCCGGCCGCGGCACGCCGCACGGCGGCGTCTACCTCGACATCGCATCCCGTCGTACGCCGGAGTTCATCCGCAAGCGGCTGCCGTCGATGTACCACCAGTTCAAGGAGCTGGCCGATGTCGACATCACGGCCGAGCCGATGGAGATCGGCCCGACCTGCCACTACGTGATGGGTGGCGTCGAGGTTGACCCGGACACGCAGGAGAGCGCGGTCACTGGCTTGTACGCCGTGGGAGAGTGCTCCGGCGGCATGCACGGCTCCAACCGGCTTGGCGGCAACTCGCTCGGTGACCTGCTGGTCTTCGGCAAGCGAGCCGGCGAGGCGGCGACGGCGTACGCCAACTCGCTGGGGGACCGCCGGCCGAAGATCGACGAGTCCGACATCAAGGTGGCCCAGGAGAGCGCACTGGCGCCGTTCGAGGTCGAGGGGGGAGAGAACCCCTACACGATCCAATCCGACCTCCAGCAGTCGATGAACGACCTGGTCGGCATCATCCGCACCGACTCCGAGCTCGAGGAATCGCTCTCTGAGATCGAGGCGTTCAAGGTGCGGGCGAAGTCGATGAAGGTCGAGGGGCACCGGCAGTACAACCCCGGCTGGCACCTCGCGATCGACCTGCGGAACATGCTGATCGTGAGCGAGTGCATCGCCAAGGCGGCACTGGCGCGCGAGGAGTCACGCGGCGGCCACACCCGCGACGACTTCCCCGGCCCCAGCGCCGAGTGGGGGACGAAGAACCTCGTCGTCAACCTGAACGCCGCCGGCACAGGCGTCGACCTGCATGAGAAGCCGCTCCCGGTGATGCCGGACGAGCTCAAGACGTACTTTGAGGAGAAGTGACATGGGCTACGACCTGAAGATGCGGATCTGGCGCGGCGACCAAGCCGGCGGCGACCTCGACGACTACACGGTCGAGGTGTCCGAGGGCGAGGTCGTCCTCGACGCGCTGCACCGGGTGCAGGCGACCCAGGCCGGCGACCTCGCCATCCGCTGGAACTGCAAGGCCGGCAAGTGCGGTTCCTGCAGCGCCGAGATCAACGGCAAGCCGCGGCTGCTCTGCATGACCCGTCTCTCCGACTTCGACGAGTCTGAGACGATCACGGTCACGCCGATGCGCTCCTTCCCGGTGATCCGCGACCTGGTCACCGACGTGTCCTTCAACTATGAGAAGGCGAAGGAGCTCCCGTCGTTCGCGCCGCCACCCCGCGACGCAGACAACAAGCGCCGGATGCAGCAAGTCGACGTCGAGCGCGGGCAAGAGTTCCGCAAGTGCATCGAGTGCTTCCTGTGCCAGAACACCTGCCACGTCATCCGTGACCACGAGGAGAACAAGCGCGCCTTCGCCGGCCCCCGCTTCTTCCTGCGGTACGCCGAGCTCGACATGCACCCGCTCGACACCCACGACCGCCGAGAGCTGGCCCAAGGCGCCGCCGGCCTCGGCATGTGCAACATCACCAAGTGCTGCACCGAGGTCTGTCCCGAAGGCATCAAGATCACCGACAACGCAATCATCCCGATGAAGGAACGCGTCGCCGACCGCAAGTACGACCCGTTGCTGCGGCTCAGCACCAAGCTCGGCCTCCGCAACAAGGACAACGAAGGACGCACCGAGCTCTAGGCGCCCTTGGCGGGCTCAGCCGTCTCCACACGCGCAGGCGAGTCCTTCGTTTGCTGCCCAATGCGCGCCAGCACCCAAGCTCGCCTCCCCTGGAGCGACGGAACCTCCGCTCCTGCGGGGGGTCCGTTCCAAGGGAGCTAGTCGGGACTCGAACCGACGGCCTTCGCGCTGCCAGC
>DASYEC010000016.1:0-69593 GCA_036499225.1 Conexibacter sp. | reverse complement strand
GCAGCTTCAGCAGCTCCCAGCGATAGACGGTCGCGACGCGGGGGCGGCGGCGGGTCGTGCGGGCGGCGGCGAGCGGCGCGGCCGCGCGCTCGGCGTCGCGGGGTGCGAGGGCGCCCGCCGGCGGGGTGCCGGCAGCTCCGGTGGGGCCCTGCGCGGCGGCGTCGCGCGCAGCCGAGCGCATGCCAGCGGCACCAGCGCCTTGCGCAGCAGCGTCGGGCGAGCTCATCTCGCTGCCACCTCCGGCTCGTCGCCCTCGGTCAGGCGCAGGAACAGCTCCTCCAAGGAGGCTGCCGCCGGGACGAGCGCGACGATCGCAATGTCGGCACGGGCGAGCGTCAGCGAGAGGTCGGCGACCTCCCGCTCGTCGGCGGCGAAGGTGAGGCCGTCGTGCGTTCTGATCAGCTCGCTCAGGTCGGGGCGGTAGGAGCAGATGTCCCACGCGCGCTCGTCGTCGGTCGTGCGCAGCCGGTAGCGCTGGCCGGTCGAGTGCAGCAGCGTGTCGAGCGCGCCTTCATAGATCACGCGGCCCGAGCGGACGATCGCGACGCGGTCGCACAGCTCCTCGACCTCGCCCATCAGGTGGGAGGAGAGCATCACCGTGATGCCGTCGGCGGCGAGCCGTCTGACCAGCTCGCGCATGTCGCGCATCCCGGCCGGGTCGAGGCCGGTCGTCGGCTCGTCGAGCAGCAGCAGCCGCGGGTCGCGCAGCAGCGCGGCGCCGATCCCCAGCCGCTGCTTCATCCCGTGCGAGTAGCCCTTCACCTTGTCGCCCTCGCGGCCGACCAAGCCGACCGTCTCGAGCGCCTCGTCGATCCGCTCCGCGGCATCGCCGCCGTCGAGCGCGGCCATCAGCTCGAGGTTGCGGCGGCCGCTCAGGTACGGGTAGAAGCGCGGCGCCTCGACGAAGCCGGCGACCCCGTCGAGCGCCGCGGCGCCGTCCACGAGCGGGTCGCGGCCGAACAGCCTCGCCGTCCCCTCGTCGGGCCGGATCAGGCCGAGCAGCATCCGCAGCGAGGTCGTCTTGCCGGCTCCGTTGGCGCCGAGGTAGCCGTAGACCGTCCCCGCCGCGACGGTCAGGTCGACGTGGTCGACGGCTGTGATCTCGCCGTAGCGCTTGACGAGGCCGCGCGCCTCGATCGGGTGTGGCGCCGCGGTGACGCCGTCGCGCCCCTCGGCGGCGGTCGTCGCGAGCGCGCTCAACGCGTGAGCTCCCGCGCCGCCGTCTCGGCCGCCTGCGGCGGGATCGACCCGACCACGAGGTGCTCGACGCCGCCGCGCTCGAACGTCACGAGCGTGCCGAGCGCCGTCGCCAGCTCGGTGCCGGTCGCGCCGTCGACGTTCACCTCGGGCAGGCTGAGGCCGCCCATGCCGTCGTGGCCACCGCCGTTGCCGCTGCTGCCGCCGGCGCCCGCGCCGAGCGCGCCCATGCTGTTGCCGCTCGCGGTCTCGACGACGAGGATCCCGCCGATGCCCTGGCCGTAGGTGACGAACGCGGCCGGGCTGCCGCCGGGCTGGGCGAGCCAGACGTCACGTCGCGGAAGGCCGGCGAGCGTCGCGGGCGCCTCAAGTCTGAACAGCAGCTGCGCCTGCACCGCGGTGACGCCGCGGACGGCTCTGTCGGGATGGTGCAGCGCGCCCAGGTGTCGAGGCTTGCCGGATGCCGGCGTGAGGTCGACGACCTTCGCGTCGGACGGCGGCGTCGCGGTCAGGTCGCCGTCAGAGACCTTCCCGAACGAGACGTCGGTCGCCTTCAGCTCCAGCACCGGGTCGGATTGGCCCTCGGCGTAGACGGCGGCGCGCAGCGGGATGCCGTTGGCGGCGTCCCAGGCGAGCGTCGCGGCGCCGAGCAGGCCGCCGTCGCCCTTCGGCGCGATCCGCACCGAGTAGCTCGGCTGGCCGGCGACGTTGACGCCCTGCGGGCCGGTCACGTTCCACGTCTGCGCGAGGTGGGCGAGCGCCGCTCTGATCTGGGCGACGGTGGGCGCGCCCGGGTCGATGTGGGTCGTCTTGTCGCTCTGGGCAGGCAGCTTCGCGCGGTAGACGGTGTTGGAGCGGACGTCGAAGACCGTCACCGTCGAGCCGTCGGAGGTGATCTCCGCGTCGCCCATGTCGGACTGCAGCTCCATGCGGAAGCGTCCGTCGGCCGCCCACCACAGCCGGCCCGAGGCGCCCGACAGCAGCGGCGTCGCGGCGTCGCCAGCGGCGGCGCCGGAGGGGATCAGCTTGTTCGTGAAGCTGATCCGGGCGCTGACGCCGGGGACGGCTGGCGCAGTCACGGCCTCGTGGATCGCGGTCGGCAGCGATCTCGGCGGCGGCACCGTGCCGTTGCCGCCGAGCGCGGCCTGCGCGATCCCGGCGCCCGCGACCAGCACGACGAGCCCGACGACGACGGCGATCAGCCTGCGTGTGGAGATGGTCCGAAGACGCTTCATCAAAGTTCCTTCGTGACGGGTGACGCAGGAGTTGTATGCCCGTTCCTTGAGAGATCTTTGAGAGGCAGCTCGAGCGTGAAGGTCGAGCCGCTGACGGTGACGCGGCCGGCGTGGCGCTCAGCGGTCGCGCGCACGATCGCGAGGCCGAGGCCAGAGCCGCCCGGCTGCGCCTGCTCGCCGCGCCAGAAGCGCTGGAAGGCGCGCTCGGCCTGCGCCGGGTCGAGGCCCGCGCCCGCGTCGCGGACGGCGATCCGGCCGCTGCGAGCGCCGCCCGCGACTTCGATCTCGATCGCCCCGTCGGCCGGGCCGTGGCGCTCAGCGTTCTCGAGGAGGTTGCGGACCGCCCGCTCCAGCGCGGCGCGGTCGCCCCGCACGAGCGCCCGCCCGCCGCTTGTCGCGACGGTCGCGCGCGGGTGGTCTCTCGCGACCGTGTTGGCAAGCTCGGCGAGGTCGACCGCGTCTGCGGTGGCGGGGAGCGGAGCGCCGGCCGCGTCCTCCCGGGCAAGCGCGAGCAGGTCGTCGAGCAGCTGCGCAAGCCGCTCCGCGTCTGCCTCGATGTCCGCGAGCGCGCCCGCGTCCGCGCCGTGCCGCGCGACGTATGCGGCGTTGCCGCGCAGCGCGGTCAGCGGCGTGCGCAGCTCGTGCGAGGCATCGTCGACAAACCGCCGCTCCCGCGCGCGTGCCTGCGCGAGCGAGTCGAGCATCGCGTTGAGCGTCGCGGTGAGGCGGCCGACTTCGTCGTGCAACGTGGGGGTGGATCGGCCCAGCCGCCGCTCGGGGTCGCCAGTCCGGGCGATCGTCTCGGCGTCGTCGGTCAGGCGGGTGAGGGGACGCAGGGCGCGGCGGGTCAGCCACACGGCGAACAGCGCGGCGAGCACGGCGGCGATGACGGCGGCGGCGATCACGACGCCGTGGAGCGGGCCGACGATGTCGGAGATGCTCGTCGTCGTGCCGGCGACCGCGACCGCGCCGCCCGCCGCGGGGCCGCCGCCGACCGTGCCGAGCGGCGCGGCGTAGACGCGCAGCGGCTCGTCGCCGAGCGTCGCGTCGCCATAGCCGGCGACGCGGTCGTTCAGCGCGCGTCTGAGCGCCGGCCCCTCGGGCAGCACACGGCCGCCGAGCGCGCCGGAGCGGGCGACGATCCGACCGCGCGAGTCGACCACCTGAACGTACGCCGCGCTCGTGCCGACGCGCCCTTCGAGCACCCCGGCGGCGGTGATCAGCCTCGGCGTCGTTGCGGCCAGCCGCGAGACCTCGACGGCGCGGTCGCGCAGGCCGTCGTCAAGCGAGCGATGGAGCTGGCGGTCGACGAGCGTCAACGTCGCCGCTCCCAGCAGCGCCACCGCGATCGCGATCGCCAGCGCCGCAGCGAGCGCCACGCGCACGCGCACCGAGAGGCGGGACATGGACGCAAGCCTAGAGCGGCGCCGCCCGTGCATCGCCGACCCGCCCGCCCCCCGCCCGCCCTCGCGTCGAGCGCCGCGCCCAGTGCGAGACATCGCCTCCAGCCCTGCCCTCACGATTGACACCAGCACCCATTGGTGTCAACCTGAGCAACGCAAGCACGGTTGGCGACCCAGGAGGAGACGCAGGCCATGGCATCTGTCGCGCATCCCCACGACGACGTGGGCGGCGATCACCACCATCACCACGACCACGGCGATGACGCCGAGCTGACGCCGGCGAGCTGGAAGGACGGGAAGCGGTACGCGTGGCTGCTCGGCCTGCTCGTCCCGACGCTCCCGTTCATCGCCTTCGGCCTGGTGCATGCGACTGGCCTCGGGGTCTTCTGGTTCTTTGGCCCAGTGCTCGTCTTCGGCGTCTTCCCGCTGCTGGACCTGATCGTCGGGATGGATGCGAGAAACCCGCCCGACAGCGTGATCAAGTGGCTGGAGCAGGACCGCTATTACAGATGGTGCACGTACGCGTTCCTGCCGCTGCAGTACGCCGGCCTCGTCTTTGCCTGCTGGCTGTGGGCGAGCGGCGACCTGACCGTCGTCGACTCGATCGGCCTCGCGCTGACGATGGGGATGGTCAGCGGGATCGCGATCAACACCGCGCACGAGCTCGGCCACAAGCGCGCGAGCATGGAGCGGTGGCTGTCGAAGATCGCGCTCGCGCAGAGCGGCTACGGCCACTTCTTCATCGAGCACAACCGCGGCCACCACGTCCGCGTCGCGACGCCCGAGGATCCTGCCAGCTCGCGGATGGGCGAGTCGTTCTGGGCCTTCCTGCCGCGCACGGTCAAGGGCAGCCTGACATCGGCGTGGGAGCTGGAGAACGTCCGCCTCGACCGCATGAACGCCCGCCATTTGAGCATCAAGAACGACATCCTCAACGCGTGGCTGATGACGGTCGTGCTGTTCGCGGCGCTGACGGCGGTCTTCGGCTGGGTCGTGCTGCCATACCTGATCGCGCAGGCGATCCTCGGCTTCTCGCTGCTGGAGGTCGTCAACTACCTCGAGCACTACGGCCTGCTGCGCGACAGACGCGACGACGGCCGCTACGAGCGCACCCGCCCTGAGCACAGCTGGAACAGCAACAACGTCGCGTCCAACGTGCTGCTCTACCACCTGCAGCGCCACAGCGACCACCACGCCAACCCGATGCGCCGCTACCAGGCGCTGCGCCACTTCGAGGAGGCGCCGCAGCTGCCGACGGGGTACGCGGGGATGATCGTGCTGGCCGTCTGCCCGCCGGTCTGGCGGCGGGTGATGGACCAACGCCTGCTCGCCCACTACCGCGGCGACGTCACCCGCGCGAACATCCAGCCGCGCAAGCGGGCGCGCGTGTTGCGGCGATACGCGACTGCCGAGTGATCGTCGTGCCCGCTGCGGCTGGCACCATTGGGGCGATGCCGCCGGCCCGCACCCCCTACGCCGTCGCAGCGAGAGAGCTGCTGCGCGAGACGCTGTTCGACGCGGCGCGCGACGCGATGCAAGAGCGGCCGTGGGTGGAGGTGACGATGGCCGAGATCGCGACCGCCGCCGGCGTCAGCCGCCAGACGCTCTACAAGGAGTTCGGCTCGCGCGACGAGTTCGCCCAGCTGTTCGTCGTGCGCGAGGGGCAGCGCTTCCTGGGAGCGGTCGAGGACGCCGTCCGCGCGCATCGCGACGACCCGCACGCGGCCCTCGCCGCCGCGCTCGGCGTCTTCCTCAGAGCGGCCGCCGAGGACCCGCTCGTGCGGATGCTGCTGACCGACGACGGCACCGGTGGGATGCTTCCGCTTGTCACGACCCAGTCCCAGCCGGTCGTCGCCTTCGCCTCGATGCGCCTCAACACGGTGATCCTCGAGTGCTGGCCGCAGGTCGCGCAGGCCGACGCCGAGACGCTGACCGAGTCGCTCGTGCGCCTGGCGATCTCCTACGCGATGCTGCCGAAGGACCCGCCGAGCGAGGCGATCCCGACCGTGATGGCCTTGCTGGAGCCGTTCATCGACAGAGCGGTGGCGGGCGAGACGTAGGCGCTCGGCGCGGTCGCGCCCGCCGCCGCCGGGCGCGCGCGGGCGTCTTTACCCGTCGAGCACGAACCGGGCGCGCGGGCGTCTTCACCCGTCGAGCACGAACCCGACGCCTCGCACGGTCTTGATCAGCGGCGGGTCGCCGAGCTTTCGGCGCAGGTAGGCGACGTAGCGGTCGACGACGTTGGGCTGGGCCTCCCACTCGCCGCCCCACACCTCTTCCAGCGCCGCCTCGCGGGTGATCACCGCCCGCGGGTCGCGCAGCAGCAGCGCGAGCAGCTCGGCCTCGCGCGGGGTCAGCTCGAGGTCGCGGCCGCGGCGCGCGCCACGGCCGGCGGCGACGTCGAGCGTCACGTCGGCGAAGGCGAGCAGCTCCGGCAAGGCGCG
The DNA here is from genome assembly GCA_036499225.1 of Conexibacter sp. Lineage (GTDB taxonomy): Bacteria > Actinomycetota > Thermoleophilia > Solirubrobacterales > Solirubrobacteraceae > Conexibacter. The sequence goes on along the minus strand of DASYEC010000016.1, from coordinate 63,314 downwards.
GCCGCGCCGCAGCAGCGCGCGCAGGCGGGCGCTCAGCTCCTCCGCCGCGAACGGCTTGACGAGGTAGTCGTCGGCCCCAGCGTCGAGGCCCGCGACGCGATCGCTCACTGCGTCGCGCGCGGTCAGCATCAGGATCGGCGTCGCGAGGCCCTTGCCGCGCAGCCGCCGCGCGACGGCGAGGCCGTCGAGCCCGGCCATCGCGACGTCGAGCACGACCGCGTCGGGGACCGACTGCTCCACGGCCGCGAGCGCCGCGCCGCCGTCGCCGACCGCGCGAACCTCCCAGCCCTCAGCCGCGAGCGTGCGCTCGAGCATCCGGCGCACAGGCGCGTCGTCGTCAACCACAAGGACCGTCAGCTGCGACATGACCGCCAGCGTAGCCGCAGCGCCGCGAGGGCGCCGTCGCGCTAGGTCCGGCGCGTGGGCGGGGATGCTCAGGGCAAGATGGCCGACGTGGACGACAGGGCTACGCGCCCGTCAGGCGCTGAGGGAGAGACCGAGAAGCAGCGGATCGATCGCAATCTGATCGAGCTGCTGAACGAGTTGCGCGTCGTGCTGCCCGGCGTGCAGGTGCTGTTCGCCTTCCTGCTCGCGGTGCCGTTCCAGAACGGATGGGACCGCGTCACCCCGGCGCAGCGCGACATCTACTTCGTCACGCTCTGCTTCGCGCTGATCGCGACCGCGCTGCTGCTCGCGCCGACTGCGTACCACCGCCTCAACTTCCGCGCGCGCCGCCGCCGCGAGCTGGTCGAGGTCGCCAACCAGCTCGCGATCTGGGGGATAGCCGCGCTCGCGATCTCGCTGGTCGGCGCGATGGTGCTGATCGCCGACCTGCTGTTCAACACGGCCGCGGCGGTCGTCTTCGGCACGCTCACATTCGCCTTGCTGACGCTGTTGTGGCTCGTGCTGCCGCGCCTGCACGACTTCGGCGAGGACCTCGGCTTCGGCGACGAGGATTGAGTACGTTCCGTTCCCATGACGGAGCTGAACGTGCGGGCACGGTCGTTTGGGCAGGTCGCGGAGCTGTACGACAAACGCCGTCCCGGGTATCCCTCGCAGCTGTTCGACGACCTGATCGCGTCGCCAGCGGGCAGTCGCGCCCAGCGCGCGCTCGAAGCGGGCGCCGGCACCGGCCGCGCGACGCTTGAGCTCGCAAGGCGCGGCGTCCACGTGACCGCGATCGAGCACGACGCGGAGATGGCCGCCGTCGCGCGCCGCGCCGCCCGGGTCGCGGCCCTGCCGGTCGAGGTGCTCGTGCAGACGTTCGAGGCGTGGGACGGCGAGCCGAGCTCGTTCGACCTCGTCGTCTGCGCCCAGGCGTGGCACTGGATCGACCACGGCCGCGGCGTCGCCGTCGCGCACACGGCGCTGCGCCCCGGCGGCGTGCTCGCACTCGTCTGGAACCTCGTGACCGAGCGCCACGGCCCTGTCCACGCAGCCGTTGACGCCGTCTACGCCGAGCACGCCCCCGAGCTGCTGAAGACCTCGACGCTGACCGGCCGGGTCACCCAGCGGATCGACCCCTCGACGCTCGCCGTCGACGGCTTCGAGCCGCCGCAGGTGCTCGAGTACCTGTGGGAGTGGCGGATCGACGCCGCTGCCTACGCCGAGCTGATCGCTACCCACTCCGACCACATCCTGCTCGGCCCCGAAAAGCTCGACGCGCTCACCACCGCCGTCCGCGCCGCGATCGAGCAGTCCGGCGCCGGCGAGATCGTCATCCCTTACCGCACCGACCTCGTGATGGCCCGGCGCGACGCCGGCTGAAAGCGCCCTCCGCCAGCAGCAGCTCCCACCACCCTTCGGGAGCTTTGTCGACACATCTCGATCTTTTGTGTGCGAAGTCTGATCACTTGTGTGCGAATCAGTTTGCTTTGGGGCGGTTGGCGGGAATAGAGTGACCGCAAGCGCGCACGGATGGTCGAATCGGGTCCGGGGGACCTGACGGCCGGCCGGCGCGATCCCGTCTTCAGGTCCACGAGGAGAGAGATGACTAGAGCAAGGTGGTCCGCCCGTGGGCGGATGACCCCGCGTGCCCTGGTGGGCATGCTGGCGCTGGCGTTCGCTTGCGCGTTTGCGGCGCTCGGGCTTCATGCCGCGGGCGCGTCGGCCCACGGCGGCCCAACGCCCGCGCCGAGCCCGTCGGCGCCGAGCGACCTGACGGTCAACGACCAGGCGCAGCCGCTCGACGCGCCGCTGCAGCCGTCGTTCGGCTGGCAGGTCAACAGCAAGCGGGGCGATGCCGCGCAGACCGCCTACGAGATCAGAGTCGCGCGCGCCTCTGCGCGCCGGACCGTGTGGGACAGCGGCAAGGTCCGCTCCGACCAGCAGTCGTATGTCGACTACCCCAAGGGCGCGACTGGGCTGACGGCCGGCACGAGCTACAGCTGGTCGGTCCGCACCTGGGACAGCGACGGCGACGCCTCGGCTTGGTCGCAGCCGGCCGGCTTCGACACCGGCATCGGTGACAACGACTGGTCGGGCGCGCAGTGGATCCGCCGCGTCACCAGCGGCAACGACTCGACCGACGACTACACGCTCGCGCGCCGTCAGTACCCGGCGATCTCGTCGAGCCGGGTCGTCCGCGCCCGCGCATACGTCACGGCGATGGCGCAGTACACCTTCCACGTCGACGGCAGAGAGGTGACGCGCGGCGCCTCGTTCGACTACCCCGGCGAGGGGCAGTACACGGCGACCGACATCACTGACGCCGTCAAGCCGGGCAAGCCGCTCGCGCTCGGCGCGATGTACCACTACTGGACGTGCACCTGCCAGGGCCGAGCGAACGGCCCGGCGAGCACCGGCAAGCTCGCCGCTGCCGCCTCAGCTGGCGACACGACGATCAAGGTCGCGGCGGTCAACGTCTACGACGTCGGCGACACGGTCGACATCGACACCGGCGCCAACGAGGAGCGCGCGAGAGTCACCGCCGTCGGCACCGCCGGCGCGACCGGCACCGGCCTGACGCTCGCCACCCCGCTTGCCGATGCGCACGCCAACGGCGTCGCGGCGAACTCGCTCGCCGGCCCCTCCGGCCTGCTCGCGAAGGTCGTCGTCGAGCACGCCAACGGCACGCGCGAGACGTTCGTCACGGACGGCTCATGGAGAGTCGCGAAGGACACGGCGTTCACGAACTCGACAATCACCCGCCGCAACAGCGACGCAGGCGACAACGCCGAGCGCTACGACGCGACGCAGGAGATCAACGGCTGGGACGCCGCCGGCTTCGACGACGCGAGCTGGCAGCCGGCGTACGTGATCGGCACGCACCCGCGGCCGGCCAACCCGGTGCGCGACGAGTTCTCGCACCTGGACCCGTCGATCACCGACCTGACGTACAGAACGATCAGACCGCTGTCGGTCAGAACGCTCGCCGACGGCACCGTGATCGCCGACTTCGGCCGCGTCTTCGCGGGGGTCCCGCAGCTTCACATCGGTGACGGCAGAGCCGGCACCGCGCTGACCGTCCAGACGAGCTACCGGCTCGGCAACAGCGTCCTGTCTGCCGCGACCGCCGCGGGCGACGCCGTCGTCCACGTCGACGACGTCTCGCCGTTCCACGTCGGCGACACGATCACGGTCGACCAGGCCGGCGAGGGCAACGGCGCCGGCAACCCGGAGACGCGCACCGTCACCGCGGTCGGCACCGCCAGAGCCGCTGGCACGGGCATCACGCTCGACAGCCCGCTGAGCAAGGCCCACGCGGCTGGCGCCTACGTCGAGGGCGAGCGCGCCGGCACGTCGAAGCTCGACACGCAGGGCTCGACGATGACGTGGTCGTACACCGAGAAGGACGGCGACCAGACCGGCCAGGCGTTCACCTACTGGGGCTGGCGCTACCTGCAGGTCAACGCGCCCGGCGCGGGCGCGCAGCTGAAGCCGAGCGACATCGGCGCGGTCGAGCAGTACAACGACGACCCGGCCGACCACGCGGCGACGTTCGACTCCGACAACCCTACGCTCAACACGGTCTTCGACCTGCTGCAGCGCTCCGGGAGAGATACCGCGCAGGAGACCTACCTGGACACGCCGACGCGTGAGAAGGGCGGCTTCCTCGGCGACGGGATCGACATCTCGGAGGCCAACTCGCTCGCGCTCGGCGAGCGCGGCGCGACCGTCCGCGCGATGCGCGAGGCGATCGAGTCGCAGACGCACTCGTGGAAGGCGACCAGCAGCGGCTACTGCGCCGCGGCGCCGTGCTCCTTCCCGAGCCTTGGGACGCCTGGCCGGCTCAACTCGGTCTATCCCAACGGCGACAACATGCGCGACATCCCCGACTACACCGAGGCCTTCCCGGACTGGGTGTGGCGCTACTACCAGCTGACGGGCGACAAGCAGACGCTTGCCGACGCCTTCGGCGCGATGGCGGCCGTCTCGGACTACATCCAGCGCGACGTCGCGCAGAGCGGCAACGCGGCGGGCCTCCTCTACAACCTCACGGGCGGGACGAGCTCCTACGCGCACGGCATCATCGACTGGCCGGCGCCGATGCGCTACGGCTACACGTTCGACCACGACGCCGCGCGCACCATTCACAACGCCGAGGCCGTCGGCGCCTTCCGCGCCACGCAGCAGGCGGCGCAGGCGCTCGGCGACATCGCCACCGCCGCCAGATACGGCGGCATGGCGAACAGCCTGTCGAACACGATCAACCAGAAGCTGCTGATGCCGAACGGGCTCTACACCGACGGCCTCAGCGACGCGGACGGCAACCCGCAGATCGCCAACAGCGCGGAGCAGGCGCAGAGCTACCCGCTCTACTTCGGCGTCGCGCCGAGATCGCAGTGGCCTCAGCTCGCCGACGAGATGACGCGCCAGGGGATGCACCAGGGGCCGATGACCTGGCACGTCCTGCTCAGCTCGCTGGCGATGGCTGGCCGTGACGACCAGGTCGTCAAGCTGCTGAGCGACAGCTCGGCTGACGGCCCGGCCCGGATCGTCGCCGAGAACGGGACGTTCATGTGGGAGCAGTGGGACCCGGGCTGCTCGGTCGCGCCGTGCACCAACCCGTCGACCTCGTCGAACGAGTCGATGTCGCACGGCTGGGGCTCGACCGGGATCGTCGACATGATCCAGACGCTGATGGGCGTCACGGTGACGTCGCCCGGCGCCTCCACCGTGTCGATCGCGCCGCCCTCGCTGAGAGGCGACTCGCTTGGCCACGTGAAGGGCTCGGTCTGGACGCAGCGCGGCACCGTCGCGGTCGACTGGACGAGAACGTCGCGCGGCATCGCGCTGTCGGTCAACGTCCCGGCCAACCAGCGCGCCGAGGTCCGCATCCCGGGCGTCACGCGGGCCAGCCAGGTCGTTGCCGGCGGCGAGGGCTCGCCGCGGTTCGAGAAGGTCGACAACGGCGCGGCGGTCTTCTCCGTCGGCTCCGGCAGCTCGAGCTTCGCGCCGGCGAACAGCAGCGGCGGGCATCCGTCGCACCCGGGCCACGGCTCGCATGACGGGCATGGCTCGCACCCGGGCCACGGCTCGCACGACGGGCCTGGCTCGCACCCGGGCCACGGCTCGCACAGCCACGATCACCGCTGATCGCAGCGCCACGCGCTGATCGCGCGTGAGAACGAGCGGGCGGGCGGCTCAGGCCGCCCGCCCGTTTTGCGTCTCCAGGACGACCTCGCGCTCGAGCGCGAGCGCGTCACGCAAGCGGATGTCGTGGGTTGCGACGACGAGCGCGCCGGGCCAGTCCGCGAGCGCCGCTTCGAGCGTCTCGAGCGACTCGACGTCGAGGTGGTTGGTCGGCTCGTCGAGCAGCAGGCAGGTCGCGCGGCGGTGAGCGAGCATCGCCAGCTCCGCGCGGGTCCGCTCGCCCGGCGAGAGCGTCTGTGCCGGCCGCGTCGCGGCGTCGGCTTCGAGGCCGTAGGACGCAAGCGCGGTACGGGCGTCGGCCTCGCCAAGTCCCGTCAGCTCGCGCACGGCAGCGGTCAGCGGCCGCGGGTCGGCGGCGAGCTGCTTGCGCGCTTGCCCGAGCTGCGCGATGACGGCCCCAGGCGCGGCTGCGCGTCGGCCGGCAGCGAGCGGAAGCTCCCCGGCGAGCGCCGCCAGCAGCGTCGACTTCCCGCTCCCGTTCGGGCCGCGCAACAGCACGCGGTCGCCGTGCCGCAGCGCGAGGTCGATCGGCCCGAGCGTGAATCCGCCGCGCCGTGGCAGCGCGGCGTTGTTCGCGGGGCCTTCCGCGACGTCGCGCCGCAGCGGTGCGCGTCCGCTCGTGCAGCGGCCCGCGACGGTCGCGTCGTCCTCGGCGAAGTCGCGCCGCAGCACGGCGCCTTCGAGCGCGACGACCTCGCCCCCGCGCCGCTCGGCCGCGGTCAGCTCCAGCCGCAGCGGCCGGTCCTGCCACGGCTTGTCGGGGACCTCGATCCGCTCGGCGCGGCGCGAGATGGTGCTGGCGCGATGGGCGACGCCGTCGGCGCGGGAGGCGAACCACTCCTTCACGTGCTTGTCGCCGTCGTGCGGCCTGTGGGCGGCCTTGCTGCTCGTCGCCGCGGCGCGGCGGTTGGCCTCGCGTGCTGCGCGCTGCAGCTGGGCCCGTTTCGCAAGCGCTTCCTCGTGCGCGTCGAGCGCTCGCGTGCGGGCCGCGTTCCGCTCGCGCTCGTGTGCCTCCCAGCCGCCGCCGTACGTCGTCGCGCGGCCGGTGCGAGCGTCGAGCGCGACAATCTCGCGGGCGCTGTCGGCGAGCAGCGCGCGGTCATGGGAGACGAGCACAACGCCGCCCGCGCGCTCAGCCAGCAGCTGGCGCAGCCGGTCGAGGCCGTCGGCGTCGAGGTGGTTGGTCGGCTCGTCGAGCAGCACCACGTCGAAGCGCGCCGTGCACAGCGCGGCGAGCCCAGCACGCGCCGCCTGCCCGCCCGACAGCGTCCGCAACGGGCGGTCGAGCAGCGCGGCGTCAAGCCCAAGGTCGCTTGCCGCCGCATGCAGCCGCGCGTCGACGTCGGCGCTGCCGAGCGTGACCCAGCGCAAGAGCGCCTCGGCGTGCGCGTCGGCCAGCTCCATCATCTCCTCGCCGCTGCTCGCGCGCTCAAGCTCGGACGTGAGCGCGTCGAGCGCACGGCTCGCCGCAGCAACCCCGATCCGCTCCAAGATCGTCGCGCGGACGCTCGCGTCGACCTCGCGCCCGGTTCTCATCAACGCGCGCGTTGCCGCGAGCGCAGCGCCGCCGCTTGGCAACGACTGCGTTGACGACGCGGCATCGCGCGCCGGGCCCGGGCTCGCCTCAAGCGCCATCTGCGGCAGATAGCCGACGGTCCCATGCCGGGCGACGATGCCGCCGTCAGCCTCCTCGACGCCGGCGAGGATCCGCAGCAGGGTTGACTTGCCGGCGCCGTTGGCGCCGACGAGCGCGATGCGGCTGCCGGCGTCAACGCGCACGTTGACTTCGTCGAGCACGGTGCGCTCGCCGTGGCGGCGGACGATGTTGCGGGCGTCGAGCAACGCCGATGACATACGAGCTCCTTCGAGAATGCGATACGTCGCGAGGTGGACGAGCGCGCGTGGCGCTCGCGGCGAACAGCCGCGGCGGCCGGTCAAGCGACCGGGCGCTGGTTCAGTGGCGGCTGTCTAGTCGACGTAACGCATGAGCTGGCCCGAAGGCCAGCGGGGAACGTAGCACGGGCCCGACAGGTGGTTCAACTGAGAGCCTCTTTCACAATGACTGCCGGCCGGCTTCATCCTGAAAGAGGCTCTGAGCCGCGATCTGCGGTATGACCTGAACACGATGTCCCGGCGCTCGGCCCAGATCGACAACACGCGCGGCATCCTCGAGCCGGCGGCGGTCCAGACCGCTTTTCAGCTCGGCAGGCTCCCGGTCGCGCTCGACCTCGCCCACGCAGTCGACCGCCACTGGTCGGTCAGCTGGGACCTGCGCGGCCAGCCGCCGTTCACGCAGCAGATCCTCAACCACCCGAACGTGAACATGTCGTTCGAGCCCGACGGCGCGTTCGTCTGGGGCGTCGGCATGACCCGCACGCAGCATCCGCTTTCGGGGCGCGGCTGGGTGCTCGGCACGAGATTCCGGCCTGGCGCCTTCCGCCCCTTCGTCGACTTTCCGGTCGCCTCGATCACCGACCGCGTGCTCCCGCTCGCCGACGTCTTCGGCAGCGAGGCGGCCGCCGCGATCGACGCCGAAGTGCGCGGCTGCGAGGAGATGGGCGAGCGCGTCGAGCGGGTCGAGGCGTTCCTGCGCGAGCGCAGCGACGGCCCCGACGCCCGAGCCGGCGAGGTCGCCGCGATGGTCGCGACGGTGCTCGACGATCCCTCGATCACGCGCGTCGACGAGCTGGCCAGCGCCTGTCATGTCTCGCCGCGCACGCTCCAGCGGCTGTTCGCCGAGTACGTCGGCGTCAGCCCGAAGTGGGTCGTCCAGCGCCAGCGCCTCCACACCGCCGCCGAGCGGATCGCCGACGACCCGTCGCTCGACCTCGGCCGGCTCGCGGTCGAGCTCGGCTACTTCGACCAGGCCCACTTCATCAACGGCTTCAAGACGGTCGTCGGCCGGACGCCGGCCGAGTACGCCGCTGGCTGCGCCGCGCTCGCGGCCGCGATGGCGGCGTGAGCCATCGGCGGCGCGCGGCGGCGTGAGCCGGCGGCGGCGCGCGGCGGCCTGAGCAGGCGGCGGCGAGCGGCGGGGCTCGCGGCGCCTCGCCTCGCGCTGCCCGCGGCCGCACCGGACGTCCGCTCAGTCGCGATAGGCGCGAGGCGCGTCGACCTGTACCGTTGCGCCCATGAGCGGAGACCTCTTCCATCAGGGCCAGAGAGTCTGGGTCCACGGGCCCGACGGCGTTGCGCGCGAGGCGATCTACGTCGGCGGCGGCGACAACGCGACCTTCTTCGGCGGGCCGCCACTCGCCTATGTCGTCTTCCCGGACACGCGCGAGGGCATCGAGATCGAGCTCGACCGCGTGACCCCGCGCAACTGAGCCGCCCGGCTCCTCGCGCGCTTGACTGACGCCTCGGCGCGCGGGCGCGACTAGGCTTCGTTGCCTCTCATCGAAGCTCGGAGCAGCGGTCATGGCATCGGACAGTCGCGATCGGATGGTCCTCAGCGCCGCGTTGTTGTTGCGTGAGCATGGGTATGCCGGCACCGGCTTCCGTGATGTGATCGCGCACAGCGAGGCGCCGTGGGGGTCGATCTATCACCACTTCCCTGGCGGCAAGGCCCAGCTCGCGGAGGAGGCCGTCCGCTATGCCGGAGACTTCGTCGCGCAGCTGATCGAGCACAGCCCGCCCGACGACCCCGTTGGCGCCCTGCGCGGCTTCCTCTCCGTCTGGAAGCAGGGCCTGGAGTCGAGCGAGTTCAGGGCCGGCTGCCCCATCGTCGCCGTTGCGACCGAGGCCCCCGCCGACAAACCCGGCCTTTCCCAGGCCGCCAACCACGCCTTCGCTCAGTGGGAGGAGGCACTCGCCGCCACCGTCCGCCGCGCCGGCGTCCCCGTCGACCGCGCCCGCCGCCTCGCGACGATCACCGTCGCCTCGATAGAGGGCGCGATCGTCCTCGCCCGCGCTCGCCAAAGCACCCAACCGCTCGACGACGTCGGAAGAGAGCTCGAGCTGGTGTTGCAGGCGGCGATCGCGAGCGCAGGACTGGCGTAGCGCGCCCGCGACCTCTGAGGCCGCGCGACGGGGATGGCGTCGACCGGAGCGCTCTGTCGGCGCCCGCCGGTGGAGGTCGCGCGCCGGGGCGGCGCGCGTGATGAACTTCGGGGGTGCGTCGCGTCACCCTGGTCCCGGTTCTTGTCTGCCTCGCCGGGTTGTTCGCGTTGATCGCGCTGCCGGCGGTGTACGTCCGTACGCAGATGCTCAACGAGGGGCGGCTGGCCGATCGGGTGGGGGCGGCGGCGACGTCGGCGCCCGTCCGGTCGATCGCGGCGCAGCGGATCGTCGATGCCGCGATCGACGCCGGGGCGGAGCAGTTGCTCGCCGCCCGCCCGATTGCGATTGTCGCGACGCAGTCGCTGCTTGACGGGCCGGTCTCGCGGCAGATTGCGCGCGGCGCCGCGAAGGATGCGCACGCCCTGCTCAGAGGGGACGAGAACACCTTCGTGTTGGATCTCGGGCGCACGACGGCGCTGGCGCTCGAGGGCCTGAGAACCGTCGCGCCGGCGGCAGCGGCGAGACTGCCGGCCGGCTTCGACCCCGAGGTGCTGCGGATCTCCTCCGACGAGCCGGCGCTCGTCACCGCCCGCCAGTTCGCCCGCGTCGCCGGCTGGCTGGCGATCGTCGCGCCCCTGCTCGCGCTCGCCTGCGCGATCGCGGCGCTCGTGCTCGCGAGCGACCGGCGGCGGGCGCTCGTGCAGCTCGGCATCTCGTTCGCCGCGGCCGGCCTGCTGCTGCTGATCCTGCTGACGCTCGCGCGCGGCGCGGCGGTCCCCGGCGCCGAGGCGGCGCCCGACGTCTCGGCCGCCGCGGGCGCTCTGTGGGAAGCCCTGCTCGGTGACGTCGGCTTGTGGGCACAGGCGACGCTCGTCGCCGGTCTGATGCTCGCGGCCGTCGCCTCCGTCCGCCGCGAGGAGCGCCAGGGGACTGTCGGGCGGCTGCTCGGCACCGTTCAGCGCGTCCGCCAAGCCCAGGCGCCGAGAGCCCGCGCGGCCCGCGCCGCCGGCATGCTCGCCGCCGCCGCGCTGATCGTCTGGCGCCCTGAGCTCGCGCTCCGGCTCGTCGCGCTCGGCCTCGCCGTCTTCGCCGTCTCCGAGCTCGCAGCCGTGCTGGAGGCGACGAGCCGGGAACGCGCGAAGTCGCGCGCCGCGCGCAAACGCGAGCAACAGCGGGCGGCTGCGGCCAGCGGCGGTGGCGGAGGCAGAGCAGGAGCCACGGGCGGCCGCACATCAGGTGACAAGCCAGGCCGCGCTGCAACCGCCCTTCGGGCCCTGCGCACCCCTCGCCTCGCGCTTCCCCTTGCCGCGGTCCTCGCGATTGTCGTCGCCACGACGATCCTCACCAGCAGCGAGGCGCAGCTGCCCAGGCCGGCGGCGGTCACGAGCGGATGCAATGGGTCCCCGGCGTATTGCGGGCTGTACCTCGATCAACTCACCTTCCCTGGCACGCACAACTCGTTCGCCGCGGCGCAGGAGCCGGGCTTTTTGATCCCCGACCAGCGCTATGGGATCGCGCAGCAGTTGAGAGACGGCATCACCGCATTCCTGCTCGACGTCCACATCGCCGTGAAGACCGACCGGCTCGTGCGCACCGACCTTTCCGCGGAGGGGATGGACCGCAACAAGGTGACGCAGGCGATCGGCGCCAGAAACGTCGACCTGGCCGAGCGGCTGGGCGGCCGGATCGGCGCCGGCGACGTGCGCGGCCGGCGCGCGCTCTACTTCTGCCACACGCTCTGCGAGCTCGGCGCCACGCCCGTGCTCCCGCAGCTGCGCGCCTTCAAGGCCTACCTCGACGACCACCCCGGCACCGTCCTCACGTTCATCATCGAGCCCTACGCGCCGCCGAGCCAGATCGCGCGCCTGTTCGCCGAGGCCGGCCTCACGCGCTACGTCGCGACGCTCCAGCGCGACGAGCCGCTGCCGACGCTCGGCCAACTCGTCAGCTCAAACCAGCGGCTGCTCGTCTTCGCCGAGCAGGACGGCGGCGTGCCGCCGTGGTACATGCCGGCGTTCGAGTGGTTCCAGGACACGCCCTTCGCCGCCTCCACACCGGAGGAGCTCTCCTGCACGCGCGACCGCGGGGAGCCCGACAGCCCGCTGTTCCTCGTCAACCACTGGATCTCCGCGCTGCCGCCAAGCCCGAGCCGCAACCGCGAGGTCGGCGACGGCTTCCTCGACAGACGGCTCGACGAGTGCGCGCGCGAGCGCGGCCTGCAGCCGAACGTCGTCGCAGTCGACTTCTACGAGAGCTCGGGCGTTGTCGAGGCGGCAAGACGGCTCAACGACGCGTCGGTGCAACAGGCGCAGAGCGACGGCCAGCTGCCGTAGCCTTGGCGCGTGTCCGGTTCTCGGGGGGAGCGCCGTCCAAAGGGGATGCAGACGCGCACGATCGTCCTCTCACTGCCGCTGGCTGCTGACGTCGTCGCGGAGGCCATTCGGTCATGTGCCGCCGGGTGTGGTACCCATTAAGCGCTCGATGAGCGACCCGGCGCTAGACGAACCTCCAGGTAGAAGTCCCAGGCGCACCCGTCTCGGACCCCTTAGGACGGGTGCGCGATGATCGAAGTCCTCCTGATCGTCGTCGCCATCGCGCTGGTGATCGCCTGCGGTGCGTTTGTCGCGGCTGAGTTCGCCTTCGTCACGATCGACCGCGCGACCGTCGACCGCGCCGCTGCCAGCGGCGACCTGAAGGCGAGAGGCGTCCAAAGGGCGCTGCGCTCGCTCTCGACGCAGCTGTCGGGCGCGCAACTCGGCATCACGATCACCAACCTGATGATCGGCTACCTCGCGGAACCGTCGATCGCGAAGCTGATCGACGGGCCGCTCGCCTCGATCGGCGTGCCAGAGGGCGCCAGCCATGGCGTCGCGGTCGTGATCGCGCTGATCCTCTCGACCGGCTTCACGATGGTGCTCGGAGAGCTCGTGCCGAAGAACCTCGCGATCGCCAAGCCGCTCGACACCGCGCGCGCGGTACAGGGCTTCATGCGCTCGTTCACGAGGGTCAACCGCGTCGTGATCCGCTGGTTCAACAGCGTCGCCAACGCGGTGCTTGCGCGGCTGGGGATCGAGCCGCAGGAGGAGCTCGCGTCCGCGCGCTCGGCTGAGGAGCTGACCTCGCTCGTGCGCCGCTCCGCGGAGCAAGGGACGCTCGAGCTGGAGACCGCGGCGCTGCTGCAGCGGTCGCTCGCGTTCGGCGACCGCCGCGCCGACGACGTGATGACCCCGCGCGTGCGGATGCGGACGCTGCCGGCCGAGGCGCCCGTGATCAGGGTGATCGAGGCGGCGCGCGAGAGCGGCTTCTCGCGCTTCCCCGTCACCGCCGACAGGCTCGACGACATCGTCGGGATCATCCACGTCAAGCACGCCGTGGGCGTCCCGCACGAGCAGCGCGGCGAGGTCCCGATCCGCGACGTGATGGCGAGACCGGTGCTCGTGCCCTCCTCGATCGAGCTTGACCCGCTGCTCGCGATCCTGCGCGAGGGCGGCCTGCAGATCGCCGTCGTCGTCGACGAGTTCGGGGGCGTCGACGGGCTCGTCACGCTCGAGGACGTCGTCGAGGAGATCGTCGGCGAGGTCGTCGACGAGCACGACCGCCGCGACCTCAGCGCGCGCAGGCGCCCCGATGGCAGCTGGATCCTCTCCGGCCTGCTGCGCCCCGACGAGGCGGCGCGCGCGACCGGCGTGCTGCTGCCCGAGGACGAGGAGTACGAGACGCTCGGCGGCTTGATGCAGGACGAGCTGAGCAGGCTGCCGGAGGTCGGCGACGAGGTCGTGCTGCAGACGAGAGACGTCGAAGGCCGCGGATGCGTCGCGACGCTGACGATCGTGCGGCTCGACGGCCGGCGCGTCGACCGCGTGCTGCTCGAGTCCGAGCCCGTCGAAGAGGAAGACGAGCATGAGCACGACGAGGAGCGCGAGCGCTGATGGTGCGCGACGTCCTCTTCCTCGCGCTCGCCGTGCTGCTGCTCGGCCTCAACGCCTTCTTCGTGGGCGCAGAGTTCGCGCTTATCTCCGCTCGCCGCAGCTCGATCGAGCCGCGCGCCGAGGAGGGCTCGCGCGCGGCGAGAATCGCGCTCTACGCGATGGAGCACGTCTCGCTGATGCTGGCCGGCGCGCAGCTCGGCGTGACGCTCTGCACGATCGGCCTCGGCATCCTCGGCGAGCCGTCGATCGCCCACCTGATCGAGCGGCCGTTCGACAGCGCTGGCGTGCCGTCGGCGGTCATACATATCGTCGCGTTCGCGATCGGCCTCGGCCTGATCGGCTTCCTGCACGTCGTCTTCGGCGAAATGGTGCCAAAGAACATCGCGCTCGCGGGGCCTGACAGGGCGGTGCTCGTGCTGGCGCCGCTGCTCGTGCTGCTCGTGAGAGTCCTGCACCCCGCGATTGCCTTCTTCAACTGGGCAGCGAACGCCTCGCTGCGGATGGCCGGCGTCAGAACGAAGGACGAGGTGACGAGCGCCTTCACCCGTGACGAGGTCGCCGGGCTGGTCGAGGAGTCCCGCCGCGAAGGCCTGCTCGACCCCTCCGAGGGACACGTCCTGGTCGAGGCGCTGAAGTTCGCCGAGCGCGACGCGAGGTCGGTCCTGCTTCCGCTCGACAGCCTCGTCACTGTGCGCGACACGGTGACGCCGGCCGAGGTCGAGCAGCTCGCCGCGTCGACCAGCTTCTCCCGCTTCCCGGTCGTGGACGCCGAGGGCAACTTCGTCGGCTACCTCCACCTGAAGGACGCGCTCGAGCTGAGAGAGCGCCACCGCACCCGCCCGATCGCCCAGCGCTGGATCCGCCCGCTGCCGCCGGTCGACGTGACCGACCGGCTGCGCACCGTGCTCGCGACGATGCAGCGCTCCGGCGCCCACCTCGCCCGCATCGTCGACACCGACGGCAGAACGCTCGGCGTCGCGGCGCTCGAAGACGTGCTCGAAGAGCTCGTCGGCGAGATCCGCGACGAGAGCACGCAGGCGGCTTAGCGGTTCTTAGGGTCCGCCGGGAGCGCTCGCGCCCCCGCCGCCCCGCCGCAGCAGCAGCGTCGCGCCGAGCAGGCCGGAGACGATCGAGCCGATGAAGATGCCGACCTTCGCGCTCTCGGTCAGCAGCGGGTCGTCGAAGGCGAGGTCGGCGATGAACAGCGAGACGGTGAAGCCGATGCCGCCGAGCGCGGCGACGCCGAAGACCTGGTCGCGGCGCATGCCGGCGGGGAGGCGGCCGGTCCCGAGGCGCAGCGACAGCAGCGTCGCGCCGGAGATGCCGGCCAGCTTGCCGAGCACGAGCCCGGCCGCGACCGCCCACGTGACGCGGCTGGAGAGCGCGTCGCCGAGCACGCCGCCGCCGAAGTCGACACCCGCGTTGGCGAGCGCGAACAGCGGCACGATCACGAAGGCGCTGAGCGGGTGGAGGCCGTGCTCGAGCTGGGCGTGGACGTCGCGGCCGCGGAACGGGCGCGCCGGCACGAGCAGCCCGAGCACGACGCCGGCGATCGTCGCGTGGATGCCGGACTCGTAGACCGCGACCCAGGCGATCAGCGCGAGCGGGACGTAGGCGGCGATCTGCGCCACGCCAACGCGCTGGATCGCCACGATGCCCGCGAACGCCGCGAGCGCGACCGCGATCCAGCCGACCGACAGCGACTCCGAGTAGAAGACGGCGATGATCACGATCGCGAGGATGTCGTCGACGATCGCGATCGTCAGCAGGAACAGCCGCACGCCGGAAGCGATCCGCGCGCCGAGCAGCGCCAGCACGCCGACCGCGAAGGCGATGTCAGTCGCCGCCGGGATCGCCCAGCCCCGGCCCGTGCCGGCCTCGCCGCCAGCGGCGATCAGCGTGAAGATCAGCGCTGGCGCCGCGACGCCGGCCGCCGCCGCGATCGCCGGCAGCGCTGCCGCGCGGCGGTCCTGCAGCTCGCCGGTCACCAGCTCGCGCTTGATCTCCAGCCCCACGACGAAGAAGAACAGCGCCATCAACAGGTCGTTGACCCAGTGCTGCAGGTCGAGCGAGATCTGCGCGCTGCCGGGCCCGATCGTGACCGTCGTGTGCCACACGTCGAAGTAGGCGTCGCTCCACGGGCTGTTCGCCCACACGAGCGCGGCGATCGCCGCGGCCAGCAGCGCGACACCGCCGAGGACCTCGTCCTGGAGGAAGTCCGCGAGCGGGTCTATGACGCGCGCCTTGACGGCGCTGGCGAGGCTGTTCTGGTCGGGGTCTGGAGTGGCAGGCACGGGAGCTTTCAGGATCGCGGACGTGACCGCCGACCAGTCTTCCCGGCACACCTTTGAGTCCCTCCCAGACTAACGGCTGACCCTCATGACGGCAGCGGGCCGCCCGCGAGCGCGACGACCGCGCCCGCCACGCCGCCGGCGACCAGCGTCAGCACGACGCCGCGCCGCGCGACGAGCAGCAGCAGCGCGCCGCCGGCAAGCACGGCCGCCTGCCATGGCTCGCTGAGCGCTGCCGCCAGCGGGATCGCGGAGCCGGCGATCGCGCCGATCGCGGCCGGGCCGGCGCCGTCGAGGAAGGCGCGCGCGCTGGGGTTGTCCCGCATCTGGTCGAAGTGGCGCGCGCCGAGCAGGACGAACAGGAACGACGGCGCGAACGCGACGAGCGCCGCGAGCAGCGCGCCGCCGACGCCATGCGCGGCGTAGCCGACGACGGCGACCGTGTGGACGACCGGGCCCGGCGTCACCTGCCCGAGCGCGACGGCGTCGAGGAACTCGCCGTTCGTCATCCAGTGAAAGCGGTCGACGGCGTCGGCCCGCATCAGCGGGATGATCACGAAGCCGCCGCCGTACGACAGCGCGCCGACCTTCAGCGCCGTCCAGCAGAGCGCGACCAGGCCGCCAGCGGAGGTGACCGCGGCGGTCGCGAGCGCGAACGGTCCGGGCCAGGCGTGGAAGTGGGCGCTCGCGGCTGCGCCGCCGGCCCGCCGCATCCCCAGCTCCGCGGCGCCGCACGCGAGCAGAACTGCGACGAGCCACGGCCCGAGCACGACCGTCGCGACGCCGCCGGCGAGCAGGTACACGGTCCAGCGTGCGCGGGAAGCGCCTCCATCGCTCGCGACGCGGCGCCAGCTTGCCGGCGCCAACCCGACCGCCGCCTGCGCCGCGACGGCGGCGATGACCGCGCCTGCGCCAGCTCCGGCGCCGCGCACCCACGTTGGCGGGTCGCCAAGGAACAGCACGGCGAGCAGGACGATTGCGACGAGGCCCGGGACGATGAAGGCGAGGCCGCCGGTGAGCGCGCCGGCCGCGCCGCGCACCCGCCACGCGCAGTAGATCGCCAGCTGGGTCGAGGCCGGGCCGGGCAGCACGTTCGTCGCCGCGATGCCGTGCTCGAACTCGTCGGGCGCCAGCCACCCGCGCCGCTCGACGCACAGCTCGCGCAGCAGCGCGATGTGGGCGGGCGGCCCGCCGAAGCCGAGGCAGCCGATCCGGCCCCACTCGCGAGCGATCGTGCGCAGGGCTGTCTCGTTGCCGGGCGAGCGCACGATGCGCGCACGATAACCGCACCCCGCCGTCTTGTAGGGTCCTCCGATGCCTCGCACCTCCGCGGCCGCTTCGGCTGGCACGACGACGCCCTGATGGACATCTTCCAGGCGATCGTGCTGGGCGCTGTCGAGGGCGTCACGGAGTTCCTGCCGGTTTCCAGCACCGGCCACCTGACGATCCTCGAGTCGGCGTTCGGCTTCAGAATCGACGACCCGAGCATCACGGCGTTCACGGCGATCATCCAAGTCGGCGCCGTGCTCGCGCTGATCCTCTTCATGCGCGACGACATCCAGCGGATCCTCACGGCCTTCTTCCGCGGGCTGGCGCACGCGGACAAGCGCGCCGACGTCGACTTCCGCTTCGCGATCTCGGTGCTGCTCGGCTCGATACCTATCGGGGTCGTCGGCGTCCTCTTCCAGGACCAGATCGAGACGACGCTGCGCAGCCTCTGGTTCGTCGGCACCGCCCTAATCCTGTGGAGCTTCGCGATGTTCTACGCCGACCTCAACGCGACGCAGGAGCGCCACGAGCGCGACGTCACCCGCCGCGACACGGTGATCATCGGCATCGCGCAATGCCTCGCGCTGATCCCCGGCGTCTCGCGCTCGGGCGCGACGATGTCGGCAGGCCTGCTGCGCGGGCTGGACCGCGTCACCGTGACGCGGCTGTCGTTCTTCCTCTCGATCCCGGCGCTCGTCGCGGCCGGGCTGTTGGAGACCGTGACGAAGTACGACGACATCTCCAAGGGCGTCGGCTGGGGGCCGACGCTCGTCGCGACCGTCGTCAGCTTCGTCGTCGCGTACTTCTCGGTCGCCTGGCTGCTGCGCTTCGTCTCGCGCCACACCTACGCGCTGTTCATCGTCTACCGCGTCGGGCTCGGGCTGCTCGTGCTGCTGCTGACCGCCACGGGCGTGCTCGCCGCGACGTAGGGAAGGCGCGCAGGCGCTCGCGGCCCGCTGCCGCCGCCGCAGGCGATGGCAGGAAAGGTGGGCAATCCGTCCTTGCTGCCATCGCCGCACGTCGCGATGATGGGCGCATGGAAGCGCACCGCGTCCTGATCGTCCTGTTCGACGGCGTCCAGAGCCTCGACGTCACCGGGCCGCTGGAGGTCTTCGCAGGCGCGGCGACCCATCCCGCCTGCCAGCCGCGTTACGCGGTGTCGACAGCGAGCCTCGGCGGCGCCCTGGTCCGCACGACGAGCGGCCTGCAGCTGGTCCCTGACGCCGCGCTGGAACACGCGCGCACGCCCGACACCGTGATCGTCCCCGGCGGCAACGGCGCGCACGCGGGCGACCCGCGCTTGATCGCCTGGCTGCAGCGTCGCGCACCGCGCTGCGGGCGCGTCGTCTCGGTCTGCACCGGCGCCTATCTGCTCGCCGACGCCGGCCTGCTCGACGGCCGCCGCGCGACGACGCACTGGGCTCGCTGCAACGAGCTGGCACGGCGGCACCCGCAGGTGGAGGTCGACCCCGACCCGATCTGGCTGCGCGACGGCGACGTCTACACCTCGGCCGGCGTCACCAGCGGGATCGACCTTGCGCTCGCGCTCGTCGAGCAGGACGTAGGCCGCGACGTCGCGCTGGCGGTCGCGCGCCATCTCGTCGTCTTCTTGCGGCGGCCCGGCGGGCAGGCGCAGTTCAGCGCGCAGCTCGCGGCTCAGGTCGCCGAGCGCCAGCCGCTGCGCGAGCTGCAGCAGTGGATCGCCGACCATCCTGGCGACGACCTCTCGGTCGAGTCGCTGGCCGCCCGCGCCCACCTCTCGCCGCGCCAGTTCGCGCGTGCCTTCGCCGCCGAGGTCGGCGTCACGCCCGGCCGCTACGTCGACCAGGTGCGGTTGGAGACGGCCCGCCGCCGGCTGGAGGAAGGGAGCGACGGCGTCGAGGCGGTCGCTCGCACCTGCGGCTACGGGACGGCAGAGTCGATGCGTCGCGCCTTCGTGCGCGCGCTCGGCGTCGCCCCGGCGGAGTACCGGCGCCGCTTCCAGGCGATGCCGGCATGAGCCCACGAGGCAAGGAGAAAGCCAATGCAGATCGCGATCGCCCTCTATGACCGTTTCACCGCGCTCGACGCGGTCGGGCCCTACGAGGTGCTGAGCCGGCTGCCTGGCGCCGAGACCGTCTTCGTCGCCGAGCAGGCCGGGCCGGTCACGACCGACACGCGCAGGGTCGCGCTCCTCGCCGAGGCGGCGCTCGCTGACGTGACCGCGCCCGAGATCGTGCTCGTCCCCGGCGGGCCCGGCGCGGGCCTCGGCGACGACGACGGCGCGCTGCTCGACTGGCTGCGCGCGGTCGACCCGACGACGACGTGGACGACCTCCGTCTGCACCGGCTCGATCCTGCTCGCGAAGGCGGGGCTGCTGAATGGCCGGCGGGCGACCTCGCACTGGCTCGCGCTCGACGTCCTTTCCGGCCTCGGCGCCGAGGCGGTGCATGAGCGCGTCGTGCGCGACGGCAAGTACGTCACCGGCGCTGGCGTCTCGGCCGGGATCGACATGGCGCTGACGCTCGCGGCCGAGGTGGCTGGCGAGCAGGTCGCGCAGGCGATCCAGCTGGGGATCGAGTACGACCCGCAGCCGCCGTTCAACGCCGGCTCCCCGCGCACCGCGCCGGCCGAGACGGTCGCGGCGATGCGCGCTGGGAGCCGCTTCACGGCCGCTGGCTAGACCGCTGCCCGCTGTTGGACGAAGGCCTGCAGGTGGCTGAGCAGCAGCTCGGGCTGATCCTCGGGGATCAGCGTGTAGCTGTCAGGGATCTCGATCAGGCGGCCCTGCGGCAGCAGCTCGGCGAGGCGGCGGCCGTGGTCGCGCTTCATCACGCGGTCCTCGGGCGTCCAGATCACGAGCGCCGGCCCGTCGAACTCGCGCAGGCGCTCGGTCGCGGCGGTCGTCCAGGCCTTGTCGATCCGCGACCCGGCGTACTTCGCGATGTCGCGGCGGATCGCGCGGTCGCTCAGCGCCGGGGCGAACCAGCCGTCGCCGACCGGGCCGGGGACCGGGCGCTTGCTCATCCACCCGTACGTCATCGGCAGCCGTCGCAGCGGCCGGAACCGCAGCGGGGCGAGCGCGAGCTTGACGACGACGGGGCCGAGCTTGCAGGCGGCCGCCGCGAAGCGGCCCGGAAGGCCCGGCGGGAAGTCGTCGAACGCCTCGCAGCTGGTCAGCACGAGGCTGCCGACGCGCTCGGCGCAGCCGGCCTCGACGATCAGCGCCGGCCCGCCCCAGTCGTTTGCGACGAGCACGACGTCGCGCAGGTCGAGCGCCGCGAGCAGCTCGCCGATCAGGCGCGTCATCGCGAGCAGCGAGAGGTCGGCGTCGGGCTTCATCGGCGTGCGGTGGGCGCCGAGCGGGAAGGTCGGGCGGATCACGCGCGCGTCGCGCGCGAGGCCCGGCGCGAACGCGCGCCAGACGGTCGCGTCCATGATCAGCCCGTGCAGCAGGACGACGACCGGCGCGTCTTCGCGGCCTGGCGGCGGGCCGCTGTCGTCGTACTCGATCGCTCCGGCAGACAGCTCGGCCACTGGCATGCGGCACCACCTCCAACGGGTGTCGACGTCGCTGGGCGGCCTCGGAGGGGCTGGCGCGCAGCAATTAGATAGATCGCTCTAGCGCGAACGCTAGCTATGCTGCCCGTGAGGCGCAACCGCGAACCGTGTGAGGAGACCAAGGGCCCGTGTCGAGCACGCCGACAACGAAGGAGCGCATCGTCTACGCGAGCGCCGACCTCTTCCGCCGACGGGGCTTCTCCGGCACCGGCGTGAAGCAGATCGTCGCCCAGGCGAGAGCGCCGTTCGGCTCGCTCTACCACCACTTCCCGGGCGGCAAGGAAGAGCTCGGCGAAGAGGTGATCCGCGTCGCGGGCGGGATGTACGGGGCGATCTACGAGGCGGTGATCGACCAGTCGCCCGACGTCGTCACGGGCATCGAGGAGACCTTCCGCGCCGCGGGCGTCCACCTCGCGGAGAGCGGCTGGGTCGACGCCTGCCCGATCGCCACGATCACGCTCGAGGTCGCCTCCGACAGCGCGCCGATGCGGATCGCTGCGCACGAGGTCTTCGAGGGCTGGTTCGCGAAGCTCGGCGAGCGGTTCGAGGCGGCGGGGATCGCGCCGGCGCAGGCGCGCGCGCTCGCGATCACGACGCTGTCGCTGCTGGAGGGCGGCTTCCTTTTCTGTCGCGCGGCACGCTCGACCGAGGCGCTCGACGTGGCTGGCGTGCAGGCGGCTGCGGCGGTGCGGGCGGCGCTGCCGCAGCCCCCTCATTCTTGAAGCGCACTTGAAGTCAAGGGCCACGCGTGCTTCGCTGTGCGGCGTGTCGGAGACGTTGACGATCGGCGAGGTCGCGCAGCGCAGCGGGCTCGCGACCTCGGCGCTGCGCTACTACGAGGAGCGCGGGCTGATCCGGGCCGAGCGCAACAGCTCCGGGCACCGTCGGTACCGCCGCGCCGTGATCCGCCGCGTCGCCTTCATCGTCTTCGCCCAGCGGATCGGGCTGACGCTCGAGGAGGTCGGCGAGGAGCTCTCCAGGCTGCCCGACGACCGCGTGCCGACGCGCGGCGACTGGTCGCGCCTGTCGCGCAGATGGAGCGAGCGGATCGACGAGCGGATCGCCGAGCTGGAGAGGCTGAAGGGCGGCCTGACCGAGTGCATCGGCTGCGGCTGCCTCTCGCTCTCGCGCTGCAGACTCGCCAACCCCGGCGACGTCGCCGCGCGCGGCGGGCCGGGGCCCGCGGTCTGGCAGGGGCGGGCGTAGACGCGCGCCGCGCGTCCGGCCGAGCGCGCGCCCGCGCCCCGCGCCCCGCGCCCGCGCCCCGCGCCCGCGCCCCGCGCCCGCGCCCGGCGCCCGCGCCCCGCGGCCGCGCCCCGCGCCCGCGCCCCGCACCCTGCGCCCCGCGCGGCCGGCCGCGGCGGCCGCTCGCCGCCCGCGCCCGCGCCGCGCTCCCTCAGTCCCCGACGCAGATGTGCGCGCGGTGGTGGGCCGGGCGCTCGACCTCGTCGAGCAGCGCGACCGCGTAGTCGGCGTAGGAGCCGTGGCTCGCGCCGTCGTCGGCGAGCAGCAATGACGTCCCGCCGAGGCGGTAGCTGCCGCTGCGCTGGCCCGTCGGGTCGAAGATCGCCGGCGGGCTGATCACGAGCCAGTCGACCGTCGTCTCGGCGTCGCGGATCGCGTCGAGCGCGTCGGCGTGCGCGAGCGCCGTCGGCTTCGCGACGTCGGGGAAGCCGGGCTGGTCGACGAGCCGCCCGCCGCCGTCGACCGTGAGGCTGCCCGCCCCGCCGACGAACAGCAGCCGCTCCACGCCCGCGCGCGCGACGCCGTCGAAGACCGCGAGCTGGATCGCCGTGAGGTAGCCCGGCGCCGAGTCGGGATAGGGCCCGAGCGCGCTGATCGCGGTCGTGTGGCCGGCCGCGACGGTCGCGACCTCGTCGACGGAGGCAGCGTCGGCAGCGAGAACAGCGACGCCTTCCGCGGCGAGCTGCGCGTGGGCATCCGGGTCGCGCACGACGGCGGTCACCGCGAGCCCGCGGCGCACGGCCTCGTCGATCACGACACGGCCGAGCCGCCCGCCGGCCCCGAACACGATCAGGTCGCTCATCGGATCTCCTCTTCGATTTGCTATTGCCATCTTCGATCAAAAAACATATAGGATCTCCTGCATGGTTGTGCACGGAGTGAACGAGGAGCGCACATGACGCAACCGCATGCGGCATCGCTTGCGGCGCCACCGCTGGAGGCACGTCGCTTCCCGCTGCAGCAGCACTATGTCGACGGGGCGTTTCGCCCGAGCGTCTCGGGCGAGACGTTCACGACCGCCAACCCGGCGACCGGGGCGGTTCTCGCCGAGGTCAGCGACGGGCGCGCGGACGACGTCGACGCCGCGGTGATGGCGGCGCGGCGGGCGTTCGAGAGCGGTCCCTGGCCGCGCATGTCGGCCGAGGAGCGGGCCAAGGTGCTGCGCCGCGTCGCCGAGCTGATCCGCGCGCACGCGAGCGACTTCATCGAGCGCGAGGTGCTCGACATCGGCATGCCGATCGCGCAGATGAGAGGCCTCGCCGCGCGCGCCGCGCAGAACTTCGACTACTACGCGGGCGTCGTGCCCGAGCTCTACGGCCGCGCCTTCCAGGTCGGCGGCGAGTTTCTCAATTACACGATTCGCAAGCCGGTCGGCGTCGCCGGGTTGATCATGCCGTGGAACGCCCCGCTGATGCTGTCGACGTGGCGCATCGCGCCGGCGCTCGCGGCCGGCAACACGGTCGTGCTGAAGCCCGCCGAGTGGTCGCCGCTGACCGCGACGCTGCTTGCCCAAGTGCTCGAGGAGGCCGAGGTCCCGCAGGGCGTCTTCAACGTCGTCCACGGCTTCGGCGAGACCGCCGGCGCGCCGCTGTCGAGCCATCCAGAGGTCGATCTGATCTGCTTCACCGGCGAGACGACGACCGGCCGGCTCGTGATCGCGGCCGGCGCGCCGACGCTGAAGCGCTCCTCGGTCGAGCTCGGCGGCAAGTCGCCCGTCGTCGTCTTCGACGACGCCGACCCCGACCTCGCCGTCGACGCCGCGCTGGCGCAGATCTTCACGATGAACGGCCAGCGCTGCACCGCCGGCTCGCGCCTGCTCGTGCAGCGCGGGCTGTACGACCGCGTCGTCGAGGCGGTCGCCGAGCGCGCGCGCAGAATCCGCGTCGGCGACCCGTTCGACCCGCGCACCGAGCTGGGGCCGCTGATCGGCCCCGAGCATCACGAGCGCGTGCTCGGCTACATCCAGTCGGCGCGCGCAGAGGGCGCCCGCGTGATCGCCGGCGGCGAGAAGCCTGCCGCGCTGCAGGACGGCTGCTTCCTGGAGGCGACGGTGATCGCCGACGTCAGCGAGCAGATGCGCGTCTTCCAGGAGGAGATCTTCGGGCCGGTGCTCGTCGCGACGCCGTTCGACGACGAGGCCGACGCGGTCCGCCTCGCGAACGCGACGCCGTACGGCCTCGCCGCCTACGTGTGGACGAACGACATCCAGCGCGGCCATCGCGTCGCGCATGCGATCGACACCGGGATGTGCTGGATCAACTCGCAGAACGTCCGCGACCTGCGCACGCCGTTCGGCGGCGTCAAGCAGTCGGGGATAGGACGCGAAGGCGGCGACTACGCCTTCGACTTCTACTGCGAGCTGGAGCTGGTCCACGTCGCGCTCGGCGCCAACCGGATCCCCCGGATCGGCCTCGGCGACCCCGACTGACCGTGTCAACGAGGAGGAGTGCCGTGACGAACGTCGTCGAGCTGCTGGAGGCGGAGGTCCCGCCGCCGGCCTTCGACATCCTGCGCGCCGCGTACGGCGAGCTGCATGTGACCGACCTTGCGCGCTCGGAGGAGTTCTACGTCGGGCAGCTCGGGATGCTCGTGAGCGCGCGCACCGACGACGCGCTCTACCTGCGCGGCTGGGAAGAGCGCCAGCACCATTCGATCGTGCTGCGCCAGGCGCCGCAGGCGGCGGTCAGCCGGATCGGCTTCCGCGTGCGCTCCGAGGACGACCTCGCGCCGATCGCCAGCGCGATCGAGGCGGCTGGCGGCAGCGTCAGCTGGAGCGACGGCGAGCTGGTCGGGATGGGGCGCGTGCTGCGCGCTGTGGACCCGTTCGGCTTCCCGCTCGAGTTCTTCTACGCGATCGAGCAGTTCGAGACGCAGCTGCAGCGGTTCGACATACAGCGCGGCGCGCCGATCCTGCGCTTCGACCACTTCAACCTGCACGTGCCGCAGCCCGAGGACGTGCTCGGCTTCTGGCGCTCGCTCGGCTTCCGCTGCTCGGAGTACATCTCGACCGACGATGACGACGAGCGCGTGACCGGCGCGTGGCTGCTGCGCAAGCCGGGCGTCCACGACGTCGCGCTGACGGCGGGCAGAGGGCCGCGGCTGCATCACATCGGCCTGTGGGTCTCCGAGCCGGCGAGCGTGCTGCGCGCCTGCGACCAGCTCGCCGCGGGCGGGCATGTCGGGGCGATCGAGCGCGGCCCTGGGCGCCATGGCGTCTCCAACGCGTTCTTCGTCTACCTGCGCGACCCCGACGGCCATCGGATCGAGCTCTACTCGTGCGACTACTGGACCGGCGACCCCGATCACAAGCCGCTGCGCTGGTCGGTCTCGGACCCCCGCTGCCGCTCGTTCTGGGGCACGAAGGCGCCGGACAGCTGGTACGAGGAGTCCTCGCCGGTGGTCGGCCATGACGGGCAGCAGGTGGTGACGTCGGCAGCCGATGTCGACGAGCGCAAGGCGCGCAGCGAAGTGATGGCGTAATGACGCTAGAACGACTTACGCAAATCCTGTAGTAAATCCTATAGGATCGCCCGGACGGGTCTTGAGCCGCCGGGCGCCACAGCAGTGCGCAAGACGGCAGGAAGCCGGCCGGAGCGGCCGGTGAGAGAGATCGAGGAGGAGAGATGCTGATGAGACAGCCGAGGAGACGGCTGGGCAGCCTGCTGGCGCTTTGCGCCGCGGCGCTGATCGTTGTGGTGATGACCGCGTGCGGGTCCTCAGGGACCTCCGGCGCCTCAGCGGGCAGCTCGACGACGGCTGCGGCCGACGCGTCGGGCACGGCCGACACGACGAGCAGCTCCGGCAGCGACACGACGGCGTCGTCGTCGGGCGACACGGTCGTCAACGGCAACGCCTGCGGCGAGGTGCCGATCCAGAAGCCTGCAGACGACGACAACATCCTGCCGACGCTCGACAGAGAAGTGCAGGACAAGTTCAACGGCTACCCGGGCCCTGTGCGCCCGTCGCCGTGGGCGAGATTCGCCGGCAAGAGACCGCCGTACAAGATCGGCCTCGTCGGCCTCGCCGCGAACAGCGCGTTCAACGTCAACCTGTACAGACAGATCCAGGTGCTGTTCGACCAGGCGAAGGCCCAGGGCCTCGTCACGGGCACGCTGCAGAAGGCGATCGACGCCGACCAGGCGACCGAGACGCCCGCGCAGCAGATCGCCGGCTACCAGTCGATGGTCCGCGACGGCGTCGACGGCGTCCTGATGCTCCCGCTCGCGGGCGACGCGATCGCCCCGGCGATCACGAAGGCCGGCGAGGCGGGCGTCCCGACGGTCGTGATGGGCAACACGAACCCGTCGCCCTACGCGGCCGTCGTCAACTCGCCGAACATCGCCGCCGGCACCGCCAAGACGCTCGGGATACTCAGACAGGGCAACGTCCTGATCGTCCGCGGCATCCCCGGCGTCCCCGCCGAGACCTACGGCTACAACCAGATCCAGGCCGCGATCAGAGCGTGCTCTGGCGTCAAGGTGATCGGCGAGATCAACGGCAACTGGAACAACGCCACCGCCAAGACGGCGATGCTCCAGTACCTCGCCAGCCACCCGCAGAGAATCGACGCGGTGCTGCAGAACGGCATCATGGCGCAGGGCATCATCCAGGCGTTCGAGCAGGCCGGCCGCCCGGTCCCGCCCGTCACGATGGTCGGCGCGCAGGCGGGCGAGCTGTCGTGGTTCAAGGACCACGCCAGAGACGGCTACAAGACCGCGGGCAGCGCCTACAACGGCAAGCAGCAGGCCGACGCCGCCTGGCGCGTGCTGCTGCGGATCCTTGACGGCAAGGGCCTGAAGGTCACCGACATCCCGCTCAACCCGGCGCTCGTGACGGCCGACAACGTCGCGCAGTTCGTGCCGCCGGGAGCGACGCTCAACACGGTCGACGACCCGCTCGGCGACGTGCAGAGCTACGCGCCCGACGACTACCTCGACAAGGTCTTCGACAGACCGGGGAACGTCGAGCCGGCGAGCTGATGTCGGACCGCCTCTACCTCGTCTTCAGCGCCGCGCCGGAGGGCGTGGCGCCGGACGAGTACGACCGCTGGTACCACCGGCACGTGCGCGAGAACATCGAGGTCGAGGGCTTCCGCGCCGCTCGCCGCTACACCGCTCAGCCGGTGAGAGGCGACGGCGCGGCGGTGCCGGGCCATCTCGCCCTGTACGAGTACGAGGGCGACATCGCGGTGCTGCGCCGCCGGCTCGCCGAGCGGCTCGAGCGGGGCGAGATCGTGCTGCCCGAGTGGTTCGACCGGATCCCGTTCGCGAGCTGGGACTGCGCCGCGATCGAGCCGCGCGTCCAAGCCGACGAGTGAGCGCGCACGATGCCTGAGAAAGGCATAAATCGTTCGCGAAAAAGCTATAGGATCGTGTAAGGTCACGCCTGTCGCGACGGCGCTCTAAGCGCGCCGTCGCGCTGGCAGCCGATCGAGGAGAGCAGAGCTGTGGGAAGGAACGAGGCGCATGAGCGCTGCTGATCTGACAGCAGCGCCGATGGCGGCACCTCCGCGCGAGCCGGTGCTGTTGAGCGTCACCGCGATGGCAAAGGCGTTCGGCCCGACGCAGGCGCTGCGCGACTGCTCCTTCGAGCTGCGCGCCGGCGAGGTGCACGCGCTGGTCGGCGAGAACGGCTCGGGCAAGAGCACGCTCGTGAAGATCCTCAGCGGCGTGCACGCGCCAGACGCCGGCACGATCGCCCTCGACGGCGACAGCGGCGCCGACCTGCGCAACCCGCGCGCGGCGCAAGCGAGCGGGATCGTCACCGTCTTCCAAGAGGTGCTCGTCGCCGAGGCGCGCTCGGTGCTCGACAACGTCTGGCTCGGCGTCGACTCGCTGCTGCGGGCGCGCGTCTCGAAGGCCGACAAGCGCGAGCGCGCAACCGCGGCGCTCGCCGAGCTGCTCGACCGCCCGCCGTCGCTCGACACCGCCGTCGAAGACCTCTCGCTCAGCGACCGCCAGGCGATCGGCATCGTCCGCGCGCTGCTGCGCAGACCGCGGATCCTGATCCTCGACGAGGCGACCTCCGCGCTCGACATCGAGACGCGCGACCGCCTCTTCGCGATCGTCCAGCGGCTCGGCAGAGAGGGTGTCGGCGTCGTGCTGATCACCCACCGCATGGACGAGATCGACCAGATCTGCGACCGCATCACTGTGATGCGGTCCGGCGAGACGGTCGGGATGCTCGCGCGCGGCGAGTGGAGCTCGCAGGTGCTCGTGCAGATGATGACCGGCTCGGACCGCCTGACCGAGGGCGCGCGGTCGCAAGCGCCCGGCGCCGAGCAGCGCGTCGGCGACGTCGTGCTCGAGGCCCGCGCGTTGCAGCTCGCGCCCGGCCGCACGCCGTTCGACCTGCGCCTGCGCGCTGGCGAGCTCGTCGGCCTCGCTGGCTTGGAAGGCCACG
Organism: Conexibacter sp.; assembly: GCA_036499225.1. Taxonomy (GTDB): domain Bacteria; phylum Actinomycetota; class Thermoleophilia; order Solirubrobacterales; family Solirubrobacteraceae; genus Conexibacter. Next base: position 35,044 of record DASYEC010000016.1, on the reverse strand, counting down.
GGCAGTCGGAGTTCCTCGAGGCTTTGTGGGGGATGGGCTCGACCGCCGGCGAGGTCGTGCGGATCGGCGCCAACGGCGAGGCCGCAGTCCGCTCGCCCGCGCAGGCCGCCGCGCAGGACATCGCCTACGTCCCGCGCGAGCGCCGCCGCGACTCGATCTTCCACTGGATGTCGATCCGCGAGAACTTCGCGCTGCCGACGCTGACGAAGGACCGCCGCAAGCGCTTGCTCAGCACCGCGGCCGGGCGCAAGCGCCTGGACGAGTACGTCGAGCAGCTGAACATCGTGCTCGGCTCGCCCGACGACGCGATCACGACGCTCAGCGGCGGCAACCAGCAGAAGGTGATCATCGCCCGCTGGCTGGCGACCGGCCCGCGCGTGCTGCTGCTGAACGACCCGACGCGCGGCATCGACGTCAACGCGAAGCACGACCTGTACCAGCTGCTCACGCGCCTGGCGAGCGAAGGGCTCGCGGTCGTGATGCTGTCGACCGAGCTCGACGAGCACATCGAGCTGATGGACCGCGTGCTCGTCTTCCGCGAGCACGAGCTGTTCCGCGAGCACGACCGCGCGTCGCTGACGCGCGCCGCGCTGCTTGCGAGCTTCTTCGGAGAGGAGGGCGACGCCGATGGCGATCGCAGTGCCGGTTAGAGGGGCGCACAGCAGCCCCAACGTGCGCAAGCTGCTGCGCACGTACAGCTTCGGCTTCGCGTTGGTGCTTGCGCTCGCGCTGCTGATCGCGAACCTGTTGACGCAGAGCAGCTTCGGCTGGACCGAGCAGCTCGCGACCTTTGCGCCGCTCGCGATCGGCGCGATGGCGAGCACGCCGTCGATCATCAGCGGCCGCGGCGGCTTCGACCTGACGATCTCGCCGCTGATGACCTTCATCAGCATCCTGTTCGTCTCCTGGCTCGTGCCGGCCGGCCTTGGCGGCTATGTCGCGATCCCGATCCTGCTCGCGATCGGCGCCGCCTGCGGCGCGATCAACGGGCTGATCATCGTCGGGCTGCGCGTGCCGCCGATGGTCGTGACGCTGTCGACCTACTTCATCTTCATCGGCATCGACCTGAAGACGACGCCGACGCCGGTGACGCTTCAGGGCAACTGGATCAGCGACTTCGGCGGCTCGGTCGGGCCGATCCCGGGGGCGCTCTTCACGATCCTGCTGCCGCTCGCGATCTGGGGGCTGCTCGGCCTCGTGCCGTACAAGCGGATCCTCTACGCCGTCGGCAGCAACGACGCGACGGCGTTCTCCAGCGGCGTCAACGTCTCCGCGGTCCGCGTCGGCGCCTACGCGCTCGGCGGCCTGTTCGCGGCGATCGGCGGCTTCGCGATCACCGCGCTCGTGAGCTCGGCTGACGCCGGCACCGCCTCGTCGTACACGCTCGTCGCGGTCGCCGCGGTCGCGCTCGGCGGGACGTCGCTGGCCGGCGGCCGCGGCGGCGTGCTGGGCTCGCTGATCGGCGCGGCCTGCATCTACCTGCTGCAGAGCCTGCTGAACGCGGTCCAGATCAACTCGACCTGGCTGCAGGTCATGTACGGCGTGATGCTGCTGATCGCCGTCGTCTTCGGGGCAGCGCTGACGAGAGCACAGAAGGAGGCACGATGAGCACGGTCCAGCAGGCTGCGAAGCCGCCGGTCGCCAGCACGCGCGCGCCGGGCGGCGCGCTGCAGACGGCGCTCGGCTTGCAGCGGCGCTACCCGATCATGCAGGCGGTCGCGCTCGTCGCGGTGTTCGTCTACGGCGCCGCGACGCTCGACGGGCTCGCGAGCGCGTCGAGCATCCGCTCGATCCTCGTGCTCGCCTCGCTCGCCGGCCTCGCCGCGTGCGGCCAGACGATGCTGATCCTGATGGGCGGCTTCGACATGTCGGTGTCGGGCTTCATCGTCGGCGGCGCGCTCGTCGTCACGTCATTGACGGGGAAGTACAACATCTCCTTCGGGGTCGCGCTCGTCGGCGCGATCGTCGCGGCCGGGCTGATGGGAGCGATGGCGGGGCAGATCTGCCACCGCTTCGAGATCCAGCCGCTGATCGTCACGTTGGCGACCGGGGCGATCGCTGTCGGCGTCGTGCAGGTGCAGACCGGCGGCACGCTTGCCGGCAGCTCGCCGGCATGGCTGTCGAGACTGACCTCGCCGGCGGCGAAGACGTTCGGCGTCGGCGTCCCGCCGCTCGTCGTCCTGTGGGTCGTCGTGACGATCGCGATGAGCGTCTTCCTGCACCGAACCGTGGGCGGGCGACGGCTGATGGCGACCGGCGCCAACTCGCGCGCAGCGGAGTTCTCGCTCGTGCGCACGCGGCGCGTGTGGACGCTGGCGTTCGCCTTCAGCGCGGTCGTCGCGGTGCTCGTCGGCGTGCTGCTCGCCGGCTTCGCCGGCAGCGTCGACGCGACGCTCGGCAACCCCTACCTGTTCCAGAGCGTCGCCGCGGTGATCGTCGGCGGGACCGTCTTCGGCGGGCCGGGCGACTACGCCCGCACCGTCCTCGGCGCGCTCTTTTTGACGACCCTCACGACGGTGCTGATCGGCCATGGCGCGTCCGCCGCCGACCAGCAGATCCTGTACGGCGCGATCATCCTGATCGCCGTCGCCGTGTACGGCCGCGACCGTGCGCTGCGCGACCGGGTGTGAGCCGCGCATGACCCAGCAAGGAGGCGACATGGCGTCGTCCGCAGAGTCGAGCGCGCTCGACGCGCTGATCGAGCCCGGGGCCGAGCTGGTCAAGCTCGGCGACGGGTTCTGGTTCACCGAGGGCTGCTCGTGGAGCGCTCGTCGCAGAGAGCTCGTCTTCAGCGACATCCCCAGCGACGTGCGCTGGCGCTGGACCGAGGCAGGTGGGATGGAGCGGCTGCTGGCGCCGAACTTCAAGGGCAACGGCACCGTCTTCGAGGAGGACGGCTCGCTGCTCGTCTGCGAGCAGGTGTCGAGCTGCGTCACGCGCTTCACGCCTGAGGGCCGGCACGAGGTCGTCGCCTTCCAGTACGAGGGCAAGTACCTCAACAGCCCCAACGACATCGTCGTCCGTTCCGACGGCAGCATCTGGTTCACCGACCCCAACTACGGCCGCTGGCCGGGCGACTTCGGCCTCGGGCGCGACTGCGACCTCGACTTCCAGGGCGTCTACCGGATGGAGAGAGACGGCAGCCGGCTGACGCTCGTCGTCGAGCGCGGCGAGTTCCAGCAGCCCAACGGCCTCTGCTTCTCGCCCGACGAGTCGGTCCTCTACGTCAACGACTCGCCGGTCGGCGAGCTGAAGGCGTTCGACGTCGCGGCCGACCGCACGCTCGGGCCGGCCAGGCTGATCCATAGAGGGATCGGCGACGGGACGGTCACCGGCGGCACGCCCGACGGGATGAAGTGCGACGAGCGCGGCAACGTCTGGTGCACGGGGCCGGGCGGCGTCTGGGTGATCGCGCCCGACGGCGAGCTGATCGGGGTCTACCCGGTGAGAGAGGTCGTCGGCAACCTCGTGTGGGGCGGCGACGACCTGCGCACGCTCTTCCTCGCCGCCTCCGACGTCGTCTACTCGCTGCGCACCGCGGTCGCCGCGGGCCGGCTCCCGTCGCACCGATGAGCGCGACGATCGAGCAGCGCCTGGCGCGGCTCGAGGACCTCGAGCAGATCCGCGCGCTCGTGAAGGCGTACGCGCGCCACCTCGACGCGCGCGACTTCGCCGCCTACGCGGCGCTGTTCGCACGCGACGGCGAGTGGGCCGGCGCCTCCGGCCGCGCAAGCACGCCGGCTGGGATCCAGGCGATGCTGGAGCAGCGGATCCCGCCGCGTGTCGAAGCGCCGGGCGAGACGCATTTCCACCTCGTCGCCGACCCCGCGATCGAGCTCGACGGCGACGAGGCGCACGGCGTCACGACGTGGGCGCTGATCGTGCGCGGGCGCGACGACACGCCGGTGATGAGGTTCTACGGGCGCTACCTCGACCGCTTCGTGCGCGAGGACGGCCGCTGGCGCTTCGCCCGGCGCGAGACGTTCACCGACGTGCCTGACAAGCCGCCCGTCCCGCGCTCCTGACGCGCGCTGACGCATCACTGGAATCAGATACGTTTTGCTATATGATCGCCGAACCACGAGCGATGAGGAGAGCAGCGTGAGCGGTATCGAGGTCGGAGCGACGGTCGCGGGCGTCGAGGTGCCCCGCGTGCCGACGCAGCTGTTCATCGGCGGGGAGTGGCGCGACGCCGCCGACGGCGGGACGCTCGCCGTCGTCGCCCCGGCGACCGAGGAGGCGCTCCCGTCGATCGCGGCTGCCTCGGCCGCCGACGTCGACGCGGCCGTGGCAGCGGCGCGCGCGCAGGTCGACGGCGGTGCCTGGTCGCAGCTGACGGGCGCCGACCGCGGCTTGCTGCTGTTCCGCCTCGCCGACCTGATCGAGCGCGACATCGACCTGCTCGCGACGCTCGAAGGGCTCGACGTCGGGCGCCCGGCGTTCGAGCCGAGAATGGTCGACCTGCCGAACGTCGTCGACGTCTTCCGTCACTTCGCCGGCTGGGCCGACAAGATCGAGGGCCGCTGGGTCGCGCCGCTGCCGTTCTTCGGCCAGCAGCGCCAGGCGTACACCGTGCGCGAGCCGCTCGGCGTGATCGGCGCGATCACCGCCTGGAACGCGCCGACGCTGATCGCCTCGTGGAAGCTCGCGCCCGCGCTCGCCGCCGGCAACGCCATCGTGCTGAAGCCCGCCGAGGACGCCTCGCTGTCGACGCTCCACCTTGCGACGCTGATCGAGGAGGCCGGCTTCCCCGCCGGCACCGTCAACGTCGTCACCGGCCTCGGCACCGTTGCCGGCGCCGCGCTTGTCGACCACCCCGGGATCGACAAGCTCAGCTTTACCGGCAGCGTCGAGACCGGCCGCTCGATCGCGGTCAAGGCGGCGCAGAGCTTCCGCCCAGTGACGCTCGAGCTCGGCGGCAAGTCGCCGCAGATCGTGCTCGCCGACGCCGACCTCGCGTCGGTCGTCCCCGCGCTGGCGATGGGCTTCCTCGCCAACCAGGGCGAGATCTGCGCCGCCGGAACGCGCATCCTCGTCGCCCCCGAGCTGTACGACGGCGTCGTCAACGGCCTCGCGGAGGCCGCGCGCGCGGTCAGGCTCGGCGAGCCGTTCGACCCCGAGACGAGAATGGGCGCGCTGATCAACGAGCGCCAGCTCGGGCGCGTCATCGGCTACATCGAGCGCGGGCAGGCGGAGGGCGCCGAGCTCGTCGCGGGCGGCAGACGGCCTGACCGACGCGGCTACTTCGTCGAGCCGACCGTCTTCGCGGGCGGCGGCAACGACAGCACGATCGCGCAGGAGGAGATCTTCGGCCCGGTCGGCGTCGTGCTGCCGTTCACCGACCTCGACGACGCGATCGCCCAGGCCAACGGCACCCGCTACGGCCTCGCCGCCTACGTCTGGACGCGTGACGTCTCCCAGGCGCACACGATCGCCGCGCGGCTGAAGTCCGGCGGCGTGTGGATCAACGGCAGCGCGCCGCCCGACCCGCGCATCCCGTGGGGCGGGGTCAAGTCCAGCGGGATCGGCCGTGAGCTCGGCTACGCCGGGATCGAGGCCAACACCGAGGAGAAGACGGTGACGATCGCGCTGTAGGCGCGCCCGCCGTCTTCAGAACCGAATCTCAGGAGCAGGACATGTCAGACGAGCTGTACGACACCGGCATCAAGATCCGCGAGCAGATGTGGGGCCCGGACGGGGCGCAGAGAAAGGTCGACGCGGCGAGCGAGTTCCAGAAGGACCTCGAGCACCTCGTCACCAGATACTGCTTCGGCGCGACGTGGGGCCGTGAGGGCCTCGACCACAGAACGCGCAGCATGCTGACGCTCGGCATGCTCGTCGCCCAGGGCCGCGCGCACGAGCTCGGCGTCCATGTCGTCGGCGCGATCGCCAACGGCGTGACGAAGGACGAGATCCGCGAGATCCTGCTGCACGCGGCGATCTACTGCGGCGTGCCTGCGTCGGTCGAGGGCTTCCGCACGGCCGAGCCGGTGCTCGACAGACTGGGCGCCTGATGTCGGCTCCCACGGTCGGCTTTGTCGGCCTCGGAAACATGGGCTGGCCGATGGCGCACAACATCGCGTCCGGCGGGCTGGCGCTCGTCGTCCATGACGCCGACGGCGAGGTCGCCGCGCGCTTCGCGGCCTCGCATGACGGAGCCGTCGCGGCCGATGGCCCAGCGTCGTTCGCCGGCGTCGACGTGCTCGTCACGATGCTGCCCGACGACCGCGTCGTCGCCTCGGCCCTGATCGACGGCGGGATCGCCGTCGCGTTGAAGGCCGGCGCCGTGATCGCCGACATGAGCTCGTCGCGGCCGAGCGGCACCCGCGCGCTCGCCGAGCGCCTGCCCGACGGGATCGCGTTGATCGACGCGCCCGTCTCCGGCGGCGTCGCGCGCGCCACCGACGGCACGCTGTCGATCATGGCCGGCAGCGACGACGACGGCGCGATCGACCGCGCCCAGCCCGTCTTCGAGCTGCTCGGCGCGCGCGTCTTCCGCACCGGCGGCCTCGGCTCCGGCGACGCCGTCAAAGCGCTCAACAACTACCTCGCGGCGGCCGCCTACGCGGCGGCGGCCGAGGCGCTCGAGGTCGGCCGCGCGTTCGGCCTCGACCCGGCGACGATCGTCGAGATCGTCAACACCTCCACCGGCCGCAGCTTCGTCAGCGAGGTCGTGCTCGCCGACCATGTCGTGACCGGCGCGTACAGAACCGGCTTCCAGCTGCACCTGCTGGCGAAGGACGCCGGCATCGCGGCTGAGATGGCGGTCGAGGCTGGCGTCGAGGCGCCCGCCTGCGCGCTCGTCAACGAGCGCTGGGCGCAGGCCGCGAGCGCGCTCCCCGCCGGCTCTGACCACTCCGAGGCGCACAAGGCGTGGTGGCCGCAGCCGGCCGCCGCCGCGTCGGCCCCGGTCGCGGCGCGATGAAGACGATGACCGCCGCCGACGTCGAGCAGACGCGCGGGCATGGCCCGGTCGACGACGAGATCACGCTCGACGAGCTCGTCCACAACCCCTACCCGGCCTATCGCCGCCTGCGCGACGAGGGCGTCACGTGGGTGCCGGCGGTCAACCGCTGGCTCGTCGCGCGCTGGGAGGACATCGACAAGATCGAGCGCGACGGCGAGTCGTTCACCGCGCGCGAGCGCGAGTCGCTGCAGACGCGCGTGATGGGCCGCACGATGCTGCGCACCGACGGCGAGGAGCACAAGCGGCTGCGCAAGGCGGCGCAGGGCCCGCTGACTCCGCGCGCCGTCGAGCGCGACCTGCTGCCGGCATTCAGACGGATCGCCGACGACTACATCGACCGCTTCGCGCAGCGCGGCTCCGGCGACCTCTTCAGCGAGTTCGCCGGGCCGTTCGCGGCCCGCTGCCTCGCGCTCGTGCTCGGCCTGCCCGACGCGACCGACGAGGAGCTGCAGCGCTGGTCCCAGGCGTTGATGGACGGAACCGCCAACTACGGCGACGACCCCGTCATATGGGCCCGCTGCGACGCCGCCGTCGCTGAGATCGACGCCGCCACGAGCGCCGCGATCGAGCGCGTGCGCGCGCAGCCCGACGGCTCGGTGATCAGCGCGATGGTGCATGCCGGCGGCGAGGGGAGCCCGCTGCTGGAAGAGGAGATACGCGCCAACACGAAGCTGATCATCGGCGGCGGGCTCAACGAGCCGCGCGACGGCCTCGGCGTCGCGCTGTGGGGACTGCTGACCCACCGCGAGCAGCTGCAGCTGGCGCTTGACGACCCGGCATGGTGGCCGCGCGCGACGGAGGAGTCGATGCGCTGGGTCTCGCCGCTGGCGATGTTCCCGCGCGAGGCGGCACGGCCGGTGACCTTCGGTGAGACGCGGCTTGAGCCGGGCGCGCGGCTGGGCTTGATCGTCGGCGCGGCCAACCGCGACGAGCGCCACTGGGAGCGCCCGGACGAGTTCGACATCCAACGGCCGAAGGCCCGCAACGTCGCGTTCGGGGTCGGCCATCACTTCTGCCTTGGCGTCTGGATGGCCCGCCATCAGATCGGCGGCGCGGCGCTGCCGGCGCTGTTCGAGCGTCTGCCTAACTTGCGTCTGGACCTCGACGCGCCGCCAATCATGAGAGGCTGGGTCTTCCGCGGCCCGACGACGCTTCCCGTGCTGTGGGATCCAGCGCCAAGGCGCGCCAGCGCCTGAGCGCAACTCAAACCACCGCAAGGGGGGATACTTAAACGGGATGGCAGCCGCTCGCCCTCAATCAGTCACGAAGCAAGAACGTGTGTATCAGGCAGTTCGCGAGCGCATTCTCAGCGGCGCGTACGGCCCAGGCTTCCGCGTTGTGATCGACGCGCTGGCCGAGGAGTTCGAGGTCTCGGCGCTGCCGGTGCGCGAGGCGATTCGGCGGTTGGAGGCCGAGGGCCTCGTGATCTACCGCCCCAACGCGGGCGCCCAGGTCGCTCCCGCCGAGCCCGGAGTCTTCGACGAGGAGATGACGGTGCTGGCCGTGCTCGAGGGCTTCGCCGCCTCGCTTGCCGCGCCCCTGCTCAGCGACGACGACGTGAAGGAATTGCGTCGCATCAACGATCAGATGGTCGCCGCGATGGAGACGCTGGACTCACTCAGCTTCGGCAGACTCAACCAAGAGTTCCATGCGCTGATCAACTCGCGCTGTCCCAACGAGGCGCTGGTCGATTTGCTGCGCGACGTCGCCCGCCGCCTCGACGCGATCCGTCGCACGGTCTTCGTTCAGATCCCCTACCGCGGCTCCGCGTCGGTCTCCGAGCACGCTGCCTTGATCGAGCTGATCGCCAGAAGAGCGAAGCCGGCGAAGATCGAAGCGGCCGCCCGCGCCCACAAGATGCACACGGTCGAGAGCTTCCGCGCCTGGCGCGACCAGCAGCAGGCCGGCTAGCGCCGGCCTGCCGTTGCTGCGTCAGACAGCAGCTGGCAGCGTGACGTGCGGGCTGCTGTCCAGCAGTGCCCGCACGCGTGCGACGGTCGCGTCGGCGAGGGGGGCGAGGGGCTCGCGGGCGAACGGGGAGGGGAGGATGCCGAGCGCGTGCATCGCCCACTTCGCGGGCACCGGGTTGACCTCCGCGAAGGCGGCGTCGACGAGCGCGTGGAGGTCGTAGTGGAGCGCTTGGGCGCCCGCGTGGTCGCCCTCGATGAAGGCGTCGTACAGCTCGGCGACCGGCTCCGGTGCGAAGTTGCCGACGCAGCTGAGGTGGCCGCGGCCGCCGAGGCAGAGCATCGGGTAGCAGAGCAGCTCGATCCCCGACAGCGCGATGAAGTCGGTCCCGCACTGGTCGAGCACGTAGGAGACGTGCTCGAAGTCGCGCGTCGTCTCCTTGATCCCGACGATGTTGGGGAAGTCGCGCCGCAGCCGCGCGACCGTCTCCGGTCTGATGTCGACAGCCGCGCGAACCGGCACGTTGTAGACGATCAGCGGCATCTCGGGGAGCTCGCGGGCGATCCGCGCGTACCACTCGTAGAGGCCCTGCTGCTGCGCGCGCCCGTAGTACGGCGTGACGACGAGCGCCGCCGCCGCGCCGAGGCGCTGCGCCTCGGCAGTCAGCTCAAGCGTCTCGTCCATCCGTGCCGTGCCGGTGCCGGGCAGGAAGGGGACGCGCCCGCCGATCGCCTCGACCGTGGTGCGCATCACGGCGATCCGCTCGGCGACCGTCTGCGAGGTCGGCTCGCCGGTCGAGCCGCCGACGGAGATGCCGTGCGAGCCGCGCTCGAGCTGCCAGTCGATCAGCGTGCGGACGGTCGGCAGGTCGAGCTCGCCGTCGTCTCTGAACGGCGTGACGAGCGGGGTGATCGCGCCGCGGACGGCGTCGGGGTTGGCCGCGAAGGCGCTCATCGGCCGGCCCGCCAGGCGTCGTAGTCGGCGCGGCGCGCGTCGCTGAGCGGGTAGATCCCGCGGATCGACTCGCCGGCCTTGACCCGCTCCAGCGCCCAGCTCTCGCGCGACTCCTGCTCGAGCGCGTCGTGCGCGACGCGCTCAGCGAGCGCCGCCGGCACGACGACGACGCCCTCGGCGTCGCCGACGAGCACGTCGCCGGGCATCACGAGCGTCCCGCCACATGCGATTGGCACGTTCGTCTCCAATGGGTAGTGGATCAGCCCCAGCACCGCGGCGTGCGGCGCTTGGAAGTAGGTCGGGATCGCCAGCTCCGAGACGGCCGGGCTGTCGCGCAGGCCCCCGTCGGTGACGATCCCGGTCGCGCCGCGCGCCAGCGCGCGGGCCGCGAGGATGTCGCCGATCGTGCCGGCGAACGGCTGCTCGCGGGCGTCCATCACAAGCACCTCGCCGGGCGAGATCGACTCGACCGCGCGCTTCTGCGCGTTGAGCTCGGCTCTGTCGGCGTCGCGCACGTCCTCGCGCAGCGGGACGTAGCGCAGCGTGTGGGCGTAGCCGAGCAGGCGCAGGTCGGGGCGCGTCGGGCGCAGCCCGCGGATGAAGGTGTTCGCGATCCCGTGTCTTCTCAGCTGGACCGTCAGCGTCGCGGTCGAGACGGAGGTCAGCGCCGCGGTCGCGTCGTCGGAGAGCACGACCGGGCGCGGCGCGCTTGCGCCAAGCGCGGCGGCGCGCGTCGCGGGCGAGACGCTCGGCTGGGCGCCGAACGGCGCCAGCGGGCGCGCGGACTCGACGACCTCGTTCGTGACCGTGCTGAGGCCTTCCAGCGCGACCTCGACGACGTCGCCGGGCTGCACCGGGAGCGAGCCGGCCGGCGTGCCGGTGAGGATCACGTCGCCGGGCTCGAGCGTGACGAAGCGCGACAGGTCGGCGACGAGCAGGCCGAACGGGAACAGCAGGTTGGCGGTGCAGTCCTCCTGCACGACCTCGCCGTTGACGCGTGCGCGCAGCGTCAGCGTGGCGGGGTCGACCCCCTCTGCTGAGGCGAGCGGGCCCAGCGGCGTGAAGCCGTCCTGGCCCTTCGCCATCAGGTTGGAGCCGCGGTCGGCGGCGCGCATGTCGTAAAGGCCGACGTCGTTTGCGGCGGCGTACCAGCCGATGTGGGCGGCGCCGTCCTCAGGGGCGACGTCGCGCGCTCTGCGGCCGATCACGAGCGCGACCTCGGCCTCGATCGTCAGCAGCTCCGTCCCGCGCGGGCGGACGATCGGGTCGCCGTCGCGCGAGATCGACGACGGCGGCTTGAGGAAGTACGACGGCGCTCTCGGCGCGACGCCGCGCTGCTCCGCGCGGCTGCGGTAGTTGACGTGGACCGCGATGACCTTCGAGGGCGGAGGCGGTGACATGCGGCGATCCTATACGTTTTCCCTGTAGGATCTTCCGCGAGAGAGGAGAGTCGTGGCTCGACGTCAGTTCGTCAACGATCCGCAGGACTTCGTCAGCGAGGCGCTTGAAGGCCTTGAGCTGATCCATCACCGCACAGTCCGCTTCGACCGCGCGGCGCGGATCATCGTGCGCGCCGGCGAGCAGGCTGGGCCGAAGGTCGGCCTGGTCTCGGGCGGCGGCTCCGGACACGAGCCGCTGCACAGCGGCTTCGTCGGCGTCGGGATGCTCGACGCCGCCGTCCCCGGGGCGATCTTCTCCAGCCCGACCGCGGCCCAGGTCCACGCCGCGACGGTCGCCGCCGACCGCGGCCAGGGCGTGCTGCAGATCATCAAGAACTACACCGGCGACGTGATGAACTTCGCGATCGCCGCCGACCTCGCGGCCGACGACGGCGTCGAGGTGCGCAGCGTGATCGTCGACGACGACCTCGCGACCGACGGCCAGGAGGACGGGCCGGGCCGGCGCGGCACCGCCGCCGTCGTCGCCGTCGAGAAGATCTGCGGCGCCGCCGCCGAGCGCGGCGTCGGGCTTGAGGAGCTGGCTGCACTGGCCGTGCGCGTCGACTCCGCGGCGCGCACGATGGCGCTCGCGCTCGAGCCGTTGACCCATCCCGGCGCTGAGCGCACCTCGTTCGACCTGCCCGACGGCGACGTCGAGCTGGGGATCGGGATCCACGGCGAGCGCGGTGTCGCGCGGATCCCGTTCGCGCCGGCGCGCGAGCTCGTCCGCGCGCTCGCGGAGCCGGTCGTGGAGGCGCTTGGCCTCGCGCCCGGCGACCGCGTGATCGCGATCGTCAACGGGCTTGGCGCGACCCATCCGCTTGAGCTGGCGGTCGTCCATCGCGAGCTGACGATGCTGCTCGACGCGCGCGGCGTCGCGGTCGCGCGGGCGCTCGTCGGCTCCTACGTGACCGCGCTCGACATGGGCGGCTGCTCGATCACGCTCGTGCGCGCCGACGACGAGCTGCTCAACCTCTGGGACGCGCCGGTCGACACCCCGGCGCTGCGCTGGTGAGGCGACGATGACGACGATCGCATCGCTCGACGCCGCCCGCGCCCGCGCCTGGGCCGACGACTTCCTCGCCGCGCTCGACGCGGAGCGGCTTGCGCTCGGCGAGCTCGACCGCCAGGCCGGCGACGGCGACTACGGCTCCAACCTGCAGACAGCGATCGCACGCACGCGTGCGGCGCTGGCGGACGCGGACGGCGACGCTGAGGCCGGAGAGCCGACCGCGGCCGCCCCGTTCGCCGCGCTGTCGTCGGGCTTCATGCAGACGGGCGGCACGAGCGGCCCGCTGTTCGGCATGTGGTTCCGCGCCTTCGCGAAGGCGGCGGAGCGGGGGCCGCTCGACCTCCGCGCGCTCGCCGTCGCCGCGCATGACGGCCTCGCCTCTGTCCAGCGGCTCGGCAGCGCGCAGGTCGGCGACAAGACGATGGTCGACGCGATGGCGCCGGCCGTCGCGGCGCTGGAGGCGGCGGCAGCGGCAGCAGGCGACGCGACCACCGCCGCGAGCGACCAAGGCGCGCCGCCCGCGAGCGACGCGACGCTCGCCCGAGCCCTTGCCGCCACGGCCCGCGCCGCGCGCGCGGGCGCCGAGGCGACGACCGAGCTGCGCGCCAGACGCGGTCGCGCGAGCTACGTCGGCGACGTCGCACGCGGGGTTATCGACCCCGGCGCGGTGACCGTCGCGCTGCTGTTCGAAAGCTTTCACACGACATCAGAAATCATCTAGGATCGTGTTCAATCATCGACGTGAGGAGCGGGATGGCCCCCATCGTGCGTGCTGACAACCTCGGCAGCCTGCTGCGCCCTGACTACCTGCTGCAGGCGCGCGCTGGCGACCCTCAGCCCGCAGCGCTGAGGGAGGTCGAGGACAGAGCGGTCGCGGAGGCGCTTGCCTTCCAGGAGTCGGTCGGCCTGCCGGTCGTCACCGACGGCGAATACCGCCGCCGCTTCTTCTTCTCGACGGTCGAAGTGCTCGTCGACGGCATCGACCCGATGGGCTACGTGCGCCACCACCGCGACGAGCACGGCGTCGAGCAGGAGCTGCGCACGCCGACGCCGGTCACGCGGCTGACGCGCAGAGCGCTGCTGTCCGACTACGAGCTCGCCTATGTCCGCCCGCGGACCGACAAGCTCGTGAAGGTGACGATGCCGAGCCCGTCGCTGCTGTCGGTCTACTGGAAGGAGGGCACCTCCGACCAGGCGTACGCCAGCAGAGAGGCGTACCTCGACCACCTGATCGAGCTGATGAACGAGGACGCCAGAGCGCTCGCCGCCGCCGGCGCCGACCACATCCAGCTCGACGCGCCGCACTACGCGTACATCCAGAAGGTGATCGCCGGGATCGACGACCGCAACGCCGAGCTGAAGCGGCTGGTCGAGCTCGACAACCGCGTCTTCGAGGGCGTCGAGGGCGCGACGACCGCGCTGCACATCTGCCGCGGCAACGACCGCAGCCACTTCACCGGCACCGAGCCCTACGACGAGTTCGCGGCCGCGATCCTGCCGCACACTGCGGCGAGACGGCTGCTGCTCGAGTACGACGACGAGCGCTCCGGCGGCTTCGCGCCGCTGCGCTTCGCGCGGGAGGACCAGCAGGTCGTGCTCGGGCTGGTGACGACGAAGCGCTCCGAGATGGAGTCGGCCGACGAGCTGAAGCGGCGGATCGAGGAGGCGAGCGCCTACGTCCCGCTCGAGCGCCTCGCGCTCTCGACGCAGTGCGGCTTCGGCTCCAACGCCGAGGGCAACGCGATCACGCCCGACGCCCAGCGCGCAAAGCTCGAGCTGGTCGTCGAGGTGGCAACCGACGTCTGGGGAGAGGCATGAGCATCGTGACTGAGCGGTTCGCCGGCTCGCGCTACGTGAACGGCACGTGGTCGGCGGCCGGCGGCGACCTGATCGACGTGATCGACCCCGCCGACGAGCAGGTGATTGCGCGCCTTCACAGCGGCACCGAGGCCGACGTCGACGCGGCGCTGTCCGCCGCCCACGCCGCTCAGCGCGACTGGGCGCGCACGCCCTCCGTCGAGCGCGGCGCCCACATCCGGGCGATCGCCGACCTGCTTGCCGAGCACCGCGAGCCGCTCGCGAAGCTGCTCTCGCGCGAGGTCGGCAAGCCGCTCGCTGAGGCGTTCAACGAGGTCGGCTTCGCTGAGGCGTACCTGCGCTACAACGCCGAGTGGGACCGCCGCCTGGAGGGCGAGATCCTGCCCGGCGACGTGCGCGGCGAGACGATCCACCTGCTGCGCGTCCCCGTCGGCGTCGTCGCGGCGATCTGCCCGTGGAACTTCCCGCTCGCCGTCCTCTGCCGCAAGATCGGCCCGGCGCTGATCACCGGCAACACGGTCGTGATCAAGCCGAGCGAGATCTCGCCGCTGAGCACGATCGAGCTGGCGCGGCTGATCGACGAGCAGCTCGACCTGCCCAAGGGCGTCATCAACGTCGTCGCCGGCGCGCGCGTCACCGGCCAGGCGCTCGTCGACTCGCCGCTGACCTCGCTGATCTCCTTCACCGGCCACCGCGACACCGGCAAGCAGGTGATGGAGCGCGCGTCGCGCCATCTCACGCGCGTCTCGCTCGAGCTCGGCGGCAAGGCGCCCGCGATCGTCTGGCGCGACGCCGACCTCGACGTCGCGATCCCCGCGATCGTCACCGCGCGCCACGCCAACGCCGGCCAGGTCTGCACCTCGGCTGAGCGCGTCTTCGTCCATCGTGAGATCGCCGACGCCTTCACCGAGCGCTACGTCGCCGCCGTGAGCGCGTTGAGCGTCGGGGCGCCCGACAGCACGCCCGGCGTCGACATGGGCCCGCTCGCCAGCAAGGCGCAGCTGGCGAAGACGGCCGCGGCGGTCGCGACCGCGCGCAGCGAGGGCGCTGAGGTGCTGCTCGGCGGCGACGCGCCCGACGCCGCGCGCGGGGCCGGCTACTGGTTCGCGCCGACGGTGCTCGGCGGCGTGAAGCGCGACATGCGGATCATGGTCGACGAGACGTTCGGGCCGGTCACGCCGATCATGGCGATCGACTCGCTCGACGAGGCGCTCGAGATCTCCAACGACTCGCGCTACGGGCTCAGCGCCTACCTCTTCTCGCGCGACTACCCGACCGTGATGCGGACGGTCGACGAGCTCGACTTCGGCGAGATCTACATCAACCGCACGCTCGGCGAGTCGGTCCACGCGCACCACACGGGCTACAAGGAGTCCGGCATGGGCGGCGAGGACGGCAAGTGGGGAATGCTGCGCTACACGCAGATCAAGACGGCCTACCACCACCATGGCTGAGGCCGACGCCCCGCGGGCGCTGCGGCTCGACCCGGCCGACAACGTCGCGGTCGCGGTCGTGGCGTTGCAGGCCGGCGAGACGGTCGCGCTGAGCGGCGACACGGCCGTGACGGTCGCCGAGCCGATCCGCTTCGGCCATAAGCTCGCGCTGCGCGAGATCGCGGCTGGCGCGCCGGTCGTCAAGTACAACGAGACGATCGGCCGCGCATCGGCGGCGATCGCCGCAGGGGCGCACGTCCATGTGCACAACGTGGTGAGCGCGCGGCTGCCCGGTCCGGCGGAGCCGCTCGGCCAGAGGCCTCGGGCTTCGTCGCAAGCGCTCTCCCAGGGGGCTCGTTCTTCCAGCCGTGAGGACCCTCGATGATCGGTTGGGTCCGCGCGGACGGCCGCGTCGGGGTGCGCAACCACGTGCTCGTGCTGCCGTCGGTCGTCTGCTCGACGCACGCGGCGCTTGAGATCGCGCGCGACAGCGACGGCGAGGCGGTCGCGATCACCCACCAGCACGGCTGCCTGCACGTCGGCGACGACCTGCGCCACACCGAGGGCGAGCTGGTCGGCACGGCCGCGAGCCCGAACGTCGGCGGGGTCGTCGTCGTCAGCCTCGGCTGCGAGACGATCCAGGGCCGCCGGCTGGCGAGACGGATCGAGGAGCGCGGCCAGCGCGTCGCGTTCGTCGGCATCCAGGCCGCAGGCGGGACGGCGCGCGCGATCGAGCAGGGCCGCGAGGAGGTCGCGCGGATGCGCGCGACCGTGCGCGAGCAGCCCCGCACGCCGATCGCCGACGACGCGCTCGCGGTCGGCGTCGACCATGCCGATCCGATGCTGCTGGTGCAGCTGCGCGCTGCCTTCGCCGCGCGCGGCTGGCGGACGCTGACGGCCGCGCCGGAGCTGTCGGGCGCCGAGGCGCACGTCGCGCTCGCGGGCGCTGGCGCGCAGGTGATCGTCTCGCCGCGCGGCCCGCAAGAGGCGCCGCTCGGCTTCGCCGTCTGCCCCGTGATCGCCGTCGCGCGGGACGCTGAGCTGTACGCCGCGCTGCACGACGACTTCGACCTCGGCGACGACGGCGATGCGCCCGACGCGCTCGTCGAGCGGATCGCCCAGCGCGTCGAGGCCGTGATCGACGGCGAGCCGACCGCCTCTGAGCAGCGCGGCGCGCGCGACTTCGTCCTGCGCCGGCTTGCGGTGACAATGTGAAACGCCGCGGCCTGGTGGAACGCTGCGGCCTGGTGGAACGCTGCGGCCCGCGGCCTCGCGTTCCATTGGAAGAGCTCGCCCTAGGGCTCGTTCTTCCAGTCTCTGAATTGTTTGCCATTGGCGGTCGAGGAGGCCATCAATGAACGTGCTGACCGGCTACCCCCGCGCCAACGGCGGCTGGGGCGTGCGCAACCACGTGCTCGTGCTGCCGGCGCGGGCCGCGGCGAATCGAGCGGCGGAGGAGATCGCCGCGGCGGTGCCCGGCGCGGTCGCGGTCACGCATGAGTGGGAGGGCGTGCCGGGCGACCTCGACGCGCCGCTGGTCGAGCGCACGCTCGCTGGCTTCGCCGCCAACCCGAACGTCGCCGCCGTCCTGCTCGTCACCGTGCTGGCCGCCGACGACCAGCTCGGCGACGCGATCGCCAAGCGCGGCCAAAGGGTCGAGCTGCTCGCGATGGCAAGACACGGCGGCACCGCCGCAACGATCGCCGCGGGCATCCCAGCGGCCCGCGCGCTCGTCCAGGCCGCGGGGAAGCAAGCGCGCGAGCCGATGCCGCTCTCCGCGCTCGCTGTCGGCCTCGAGTGCGGCGGCTCCGACGCGCTCTCGGGGATCACGGCGAACCCCGCGCTGGGGATCGCGAGCGACCGCCTCGTCGCGGCCGGCGCGACGACGATGCTCTCCGAGGTGCCCGAGCTGGTCGGCGCGGAGGAGCTGCTCGCCGCGCGCGCGATCAACCCCGAGGTCGCTCGCCGGATGATCGCGGTCGTCCACGACTTCGAGCGCTCGGTCGAGGCGCTCGGCGTCGACATCCGCGGCGCGCAGCCGACCCCCGGCAACATCGAGGGCGGGCTGACGACGATCGAGGAGAAGTCGCTCGGCGCCGCGAAGAAGGCCGGCAGCGCGCCGCTCGCCGGCGTGCTCGACTTCGCGCAAGCGCCGAGCCGGCCGGGCCTCCACGTGATGGACACGCCCGGCCACGACATCGAGCAGATGGTCGGGCTCGTCGCGGGCGGCTGCCAGCTCATCGCGTTCACGACCGGCCGCGGCACGCCGACCGGGTCGCCGATCGCGCCCTGCCTGAAGATCTCCACCAACAGCGCGATCTTCGCGCGGATGGCCGGCGACATCGACCTCGACGCCGGCCGCGTCCTCGACGGCTCCGAGTCGCTCGCGTCGATGGGCGAGGCGATCCACGACGCGCTGCTGCGCGCCGCGTGCGGCGAGCCGACCTGCTCCGAGCGGCGTGGCAACCGCGAGTTCGCGATCCGGCGGACCCGTTACGAGAGAAAGGCCGAACCGCATGTCGCTTGACGTCGCGTCGATCGAGGCGCAGGTCGCCCAGCTGCACGCGCGCCTGCGCGAGCTCGAGGACCGGGAGCAGATCAACGCGCTGTTCATGGAGTACCGGCGGATGCTCGACGAGAAGGAGTTCGACGGCTACGCCGGCCTGTTCGCTGAGAACGGCCGCTTTACGACCAGCGACCCGGCATGGAACGCCGACGGCCGCGACGGGATCCACGCGATGGTGACCGGGATGGTCGGCTCGATGCTGACGGTCAGAGCCGGCGACGACTTCCACATCGTCGGCAACGTCGCGATCGGCCCGATCGAGGGTGACCGTGCGAGCGCGCGCAGCACGTGGACGTACGTCGTGCGCGGCGACGACGACAACCCACTGCTCGTGAAAATCGGCCACTACGAGGACGAGCTCGTGCGTGAAGACGGCGTCTGGCGGTTCCTCCACCGCCACGCCCCGACCGACGTGCCGGCGACGTGATGCGCGGGCTCGGCAAGGTCGGCATCTGGAGCAACGGCCTGCGCTACAACGAGGACCGCCCGGCGGTCGCCGACGCGGCCGCCGAGCTCGAGCAGCTCGGCTACGGCGCGCTGTTCCTCCCCGACGTCGGCGGCGACGTGCTCGGCGACGTCAGCTTCGTGCTCGACGCGACGCGCGAGGTCGCGCTCGTGACCGGGATCCTCAACATCTGGATGCACGACGCCGCAGCGATCGCTGCCGGCTGCGCCGAGCTGGAGGCGCGCCACCCCGGCCGCTTCACGCTCGGCCTCGGCGCCAGCCACGCCGCGGTCGTCAACGCCGACGGCGCGCCGCCGCGCTACGGCAAGCCGCTGTCGGCGATGGCCGGCTACCTCGACGCACTCGACGCGGCGCCGCAGCCGGTCCCGCCCGCGCGGCGCGTGCTCGCGGCGCTCGGCCCGAAGATGCTCAACCTGTCGCGCGAGCGTGCCGGCGGCGCCCATCCCTACCTCGTGCCGGTCGAGCACACGCGGCTCGCCCGCGAGCTGCTCGGGCCCGACCGCCTGCTCGCGCCGGAGCTGTCGGTCGTGCTCGACGACGATCCCGCGAGCGGCCTGGAGCGGGCCCGCGCCTTCGTCGCCGACTACCTCGCGCTGCCCAACTACGCCAACAACCTGCGCCGGCTCGGGTTTGACGAGCCGGACTTCCACGGCGGCGGCAGCGAGCGGCTCGTGCGCGCGCTCGTCACGTTCGGCGACGAGGCGGCGATCGCCGCGGGCGTCGCGGCCCACCTCGACGCCGGTGCCGACCACGTCGCCGTCCACGTCGTCGGCGTGCCGAACGGAACGCTGCAGCGCGAGCTGTGGCGGGCGCTCGCGCCCGCGCTCACATCGCTCTGAGCGCCCGCCGCCTGCCCGACCGCCCCGCGCAGCCAAAACCGCAACAGGAGGAGAGACGATGGCCACGCATCTGCAGCTGGTGTTCAGCGATCCCGGCGACACGGTCTCCGACGAGGAGTTCGACCGCTGGTACGAGGAGCACCTCGAGGAGATCCTCTCGATCCCCGGCTTCAAGGCGGCGCAGCGCTACGCCCTGGAGACGGCGATCGGCGACGGCCACTCGGGCCCGTTTCGGCGGCTTGTCGTCTACGAGGTCGACGGCGACACGGCGAGGCTGATGCGCGAGATGGAGGAGCTGAGCCTCAACGACGTCGACAGCTACCGCGCGCGCAAGGACGCCGGCGACGAGGGCCCGGAGCTGCCGCGCTGGTGGGCGCAGGTCAGCTTCGCCTCGTGGAACTGCGCGCCGATCGGCGAGCGCGTGTCGGTGTCGGATGCGGACGCGGACTCAGACTCGGACGAGGGCTGACGCGATGTCCGACGAGATCCGCCTCTACCTGTTCGAGGGCGGCACGGTCCACCTGCCCGAGCGCAACCACCAGCTCGGCGGCGGCGAGCAGCTGATCACGACGCCGATCACCTGGTCGGTGCTGACCCACCCGCGCGGCAACGTGATCATCGACGGCGGCAACGCCCCCGAGGTCGCGGTCGACGCGCGCAGACATTGGGGCGCGATCCTCGACATGTCGAGAGTCGTGATGACCCCCGACCAGGCGGTCCTGCCCGGCCTCGAGCGCATCGGCATCGCGCCGGAGAGCATCCGCTGGGTCGTGCAGAGCCATTTGCACAACGACCACACCGGCGCCGTCGCGGTGATCGACCAGCTCCCCAACGCCCAGGTGCTCGCGACGCGTACCGAGTACGAGTGGGCGCAGGCACCCGAGGGCTTCGTCGCGATGGGCTACTGCAAGGCCGACTACATCAAGGACGGAATCGACTGGTTCCTGCTCGAGGAGAGCGACGACGGCTTCGACCTGTTCGGCGACGGCGTGCTGAAGCTGTGGCGCACGCCCGGCCACACGCCCGGCCACCAGTCGGTCGAGATCACGATGCCCAGCGGCCGCGCCTACCTGCTGACGGTCGACGCCGCCAACACGATCGAGCACCTCGAAGAGCGGCTGATCCCGGGCTTCAACCTGATGCCCAAGGAGGCCGGCCGCTCGCTCGCGCGGCTGCGCTTCCTCGCGTGGCGCGGGCAGGCGACGGTGATCCCCGGCCACGACCCCGACGTCTGGCCGGCCTTCAAGCAGGCGCCGGAGTTCTACGACTGATGGCCGCGCGACTGGCAGGCAAGACAGTGCTGATCACGGGCGCGGCGCGCGGGATCGGCGAAGCGCAGGCACGACGGTGCGCGCAGGAGGGCGCCGCGGTCGTGCTCGCCGACGTGCGCGCGGAGCTGGGCGCGGCGGTCGCGGCCTCGATCCTCGACGCCGGCGGGCAGGCGCGCTTCGTCCCCCTCGACGTGACGAGCGCCGCGGACTGGGCGCGCGGCGTCGCCGTCGCGGCCGAGGCGTTCGGCCGGCTCGACGGCCTCGTCAACAACGCGGCGATCTGCCCGATGGAGAACATCGAGCAGACCACGCTCGAGACATGGAACGAGGTGATCGCGGTCAACCAGACCGGCACCTTCCTCGGCATGCAGGCGGCGCTTGGAGCGCTGCGCGCGGCCGGCGGCGGCTCGATCGTCAACGTCTCCTCGGTGATGGACGTCTGCGCCGGACAGGGCGGCCTCGCGGCTGCCTACGCCGCGACGAAGGGCGCGATCACGGCGATGACGAAGGGCGCGGCGATGGAGCTCGGCGGCGACGCGATCCGCGTCAACAGCCTCCACCCGGGGACGATCGACACGCCGTTGTCGGCCGAGGTCAGCGGCCCGGCCGACAGCCCTGCGCGCCTGCGTTTCGCCGCCATGAGCCCGCTCGGCCGCGAAGGCACGCCCGCCGAGATCGCAGCCGCGGCCGTCTTCCTGCTCAGCGACGAGTCGGCGTTCATGACCGGCAGCGAGCTGCGCGTCGACGGCGGCTTCTCGATTCACTGACGACCGCTCCCCCGTTCCGCGAGTCAGCGCCCGCCGCGCGCTGACGGGCGCTGCCCCTGCTCCACGAGTCAGCGCCCGCCGCGCTCGGGGTGCGGCTCGCTGTAGCGGTCGAGCTCGGTGTCGGCGAACGACGCCGGGTCCTCGATCGGCTCCAGGTGGGTGAAGACGGTCGCGTGGCCGAGCGCCTCGAGCAGCGCCAGCTCGACCTCCTCGGCGAGGTCGTGGCCCTGCTGGACGCTCCAGTCGCCGGGCACGAGCAGGTGCGTGGAGACGAACGCGCGGCTGCCGGCGCGGCGCGTGCGCAGCGCGTGGAACTGGACCTCGGGGCCAGCGAATCTCGACAGCACCGCCTCGACGCGCGCCCGCTCCCCGTCGCCCAGGGCGCGGTCCATCAGCCCGTCGGTCGAGCGACGGACGAGCTTGACGCCGGTATGGACGATGTTGGCCGCGACGACGAGCGCGATCAGCGGGTCGAGCACGTCCCAGCCGGTGATCGCGACCGCGACGACGCCGATCACGACGCCGACCGAGGTCCACACGTCGGTGATCAGATGGCGGCCGTCGGCCTCGAGCGGGATCGAGCTGTGCTCTCTGCCGGCCGTGATCAGCGTCCGCCCGACGGCCAGGTTGATCAGCGAGGCGACGACCGCGGCCGCGATGCCGATCCCGACGTCGCTGATCCCGCTCGGGTTCATCAGCCGGTCGATCGCCGAGACCCCGATCGTGACGGCAGCGAGCAGGATCAACGCGCCCTCGACGCCGGCCGACAGGTAGTCGGCCTTCTCGTGGCCGTAGGCGTGCTCCTCGTCGGGCGGCCTTGTCGACCACTGCACGACGACAAGCGCGAAGACGGCCGCGACGAGGTTGACGACCGACTCAGCCGCGTCCGACAGCAGGCCGACCGAGCCCGTCACCGCCCACGCGGCGAACTTCAGCGCGATCGTCACGACCGCGGCGGCGATCGAGAGATAGACCAGCCGCATCAGCCGCGTGCGTCGTTCTGCGTATGGCGCGCGCACTTCCACGGACGGGCCAGTCTACGGCGCCCAGGCAGGCGCGGCCCACGCGCCAGCCCGCCCGGCGCGACCGCGCGCGGCGCTCGACGCCGCGCGACGAGCCCCACGCAGCGCTGGCGCGGCTTAGCGGCGCACGCGCTCGCCGAGCCGACGCGGCTCAGCGGCGCACGCGCTCGCGCTCGCCGAGCCGCTGGCGCGGCTTAGCGGCGCACGCGCTCGCCGAGCCAGGCGACCGCGTCGAAGTAGCGCACCGGCGCCACGCGCGTCAGCAGCGAGATCGCCGCGGCGTCGGGGCCGATCAGGATCCGCTGCTTGCCCTTCACGACGCCCTCGTGGATCGTCTTCGCCGCCTGCTCGGGCGAGGTGCGGGCGATCTTGGCGAACTCGTCGATCATCGCGCCGTGGTCTCTGCCGCCGCGCTCGTCGACATGGAAGCGGGCGTTTCTGACGATGTTCGTCTTGATCCCGCCTGGATGGACGGCGACCGCGGTGACGTTCGTGTCACGCAGCTCGTGCCGCAGCGACTCCGTGTAGCCGCGCACCGCGAACTTCGACGCGCAGTAGGCGCTCTGCGTCGGAAAGCCCATCAGCCCGAAGACGCTGGAGACGTTCACGATCACGCCCGAGCCCTGCGAGAGCAGGATCGGCAGGTAGGCGCGCGTGCCGTGCACGACGCCCCAGAAGTTGACGTTGACGACCCACTCGTCGTCCTCGACAGCGGCCTCCGCGGCGGTCTGAGAGACGGTCACGCCAGCGTTGTTGGCGATCAGCCCGAGCGGAGCCGGCGCCCACTCCTTCACCTCGGCGGCGAAGGCGAGCTGGGCATGACGGTCGCTGACGTCGACCTTGCGCGCCAGCACCGGCCCGGCGATCGTCCCCGCCGTCTCCTCCAGCCCGTCCTCGTCCCAGTCGCAGATCGCGACTGGACAGCCGTGCTTGGCGAGCCGCTGCGCCAACGCCCGCCCTATCCCCGACGCCGCGCCCGTAACCACCGCGGTCCGCCCGTTCACCACCGTTCCCTGTGCCATGGTACGTCACAGTACCGGCTTGGCGCGGTGGCGGGGGAGGGTCGACCCTCGTGCGGCGCCTCGCAGGAGCAGAGAGCCCGGCGGCCCCGTCGAGCGCTGGCGCTGCGTTCGAGCGCGCCAAGCTCTCCGTCGCCGGCGGGCAGCGGGTCGGCTTGCAGCGGCGGCGTCCCGACCGTCTGCACGGGCGGCAACGGCGCGGCCGTGTACATCCGCTGACACCCGCGCCGTGGCAGCACCCGATTCGCTACGCCGCCCGGGTTGACGTAGCCTCGCGTGTAGGCGTCGGCGCGGGCGGGCGCCCCTACAAGGCCCAAGTAGTTGCGCGCGCAACGACGTGGTACTGTTGCGCGAGCAACTACACCGAGAGGCGGCGCAAAGATGAAGCTCGAAGGGCTCCACCACATCACGATGATCACGGGCGACGCGCAGCAGAACGTCGCCTTCTATGCGGACGTGCTGGGGCTGCGGCTCGTCAAGCAGACGGTCAACTTCGACCAGCCCGAGGCGTACCACCTGTACTTCGGCGACGAGCGCGGGGCGCCCGGCTCGATCCTCACGTGGTTCGAGTTCGCCGGCGCGGCGCGCGGCGAGGCCGGCCTCGGGATGGTCCACACACTCCAGCTGGCGGTCCCGTCGGTCGCCTCGATCGACTTCTGGGAGACGCGGCTGCGCGACGCCGGCTACGCAAGCACCCGCACGGAAGACTGTGCGCTGCGCTTCGAGGACTACGACGGCCTCGGCCTTGAGCTGGTCGTCGCCGACGACAACCCGCCGCTGCGCGCCACCCACGCGGAGATCCCGGCGGAGCACGCGATCACCGGCCTCGACGGCGCCCGCGCGTACAGCATGTTCGCGTCTGTGGAGGAGCGCGTCCTGACCGACACGCTCGGCTTCACGCACCTCGGCGACGGCGAGTACCGCCTCGACGGCGAGCTGCGCAGCTTCCGCTGGGCGTTCGATCAGGCCGAGGTCGCCGGGCGGCCTGGCGCGGGCACGGTCCACCACATCGCCTGGGCCTCGCGCGACGAGGACCACGTCGGCTGGCAGACGCGCGTCCAGGAGGCCGGCGGCTTCGTCACCGAGGTGCGCGACCGCGACTACTTCAGATCGATCTACTTCCGCGAGCCGCGCGGCGTGCTGTTCGAGATCGCGACGCTGTCGCCCGGCTTCGCGGTCGACGAGGACCCCGACCGCCTCGGCGAGGCGCTGCGCCTTCCCAAGCAGCACGAGCACCTGCGCGCGCACCTTGAGCAGACGCTGATCCCGCTCGTCAACCCGCGCGCCGCGCGGCGCGAGCGCGAAGGGACGACCGCATGAGCGCGCTCGTCTACCGCGAGCGGCCGGCGGCCGGGGATCCCGAGGGCCTGCTCGTCCTCCACCACGGCCGCGGCTCCGACGAGAACGACCTGATCGGCCTTGCCGACGTCTTCGACCCCGACCGCCGCCTCCACGTCGTCACCCCGCGGGCGCCGCTGACGCTGCCGGGCGCGCCGGGCTACCACTGGTACGTCGTGCCGCGCGTCGGCTACCCCGATCCCGACACGTTCCGCGTCGGCCGCACCGCGCTCGCCGCCTTCCACGACGAGCTGTGGGAGCGGACCGGCGTGGCGCCGGAGAAGACGGTCCTCGGCGGCTTCTCGCAGGGCTCGGTGATGAGCTACACGATGGGGCTGTCCGGCGACCGTCCGGCGCCAGCCGGGATCCTCGCGTTCGCCGGGTTCATCCCGACCGTCGACGACTGGCAGCCCGACATCGCCAGCCGCGCTGTAAGCACGCGCGTCTTCATCGCCCACGGCCGCCGCGACCCGGTGATGATGGTTGACTTCGCGCGCCAGGCGAGAGCGCTGCTCGAAGCTGGCGGGGTCGACGTCGACTACCACGAGTCCGACGCCGGCCACCACATCGACCCTGACCACGTGCCGGCGGCGGTGGAGTGGCTCGGGCAGACGCTCGGGCTGAGGAAGGACGAGCGGGAGGCTCGATGAGCACAGCGGATGGCGGGATGTCAGCGGCGAGCGACGGCGGCGGCGAGGGAGCCGCGGCCGACACGCAGTTCCGCGTCGAGGAGCTCGACCGCACGGTCGTCTTCGGCCGTGGGGCGGTTGCTCGCGCGGTCGAGACGGTCGGCGGGCCTGGCTACACGCTGCTGACGACGCCGCGCGCGGCCGCGTCGGCACCGGAGATCGTCGCCGCCTCGGCGAGCGTGATCGAGGTCCCGCACGGCCAGGTCGACCAGGTCGCCGGCGATCTGCGCGATGCCGGCGTCGAGGCCGGGCTCGGCGAGCGGGTCGTCGCGCTCGGCGGCGGGCGCGTGATCGACGTGACGAAGGCGCTGCTCGCCGTCGGCCAGCTCGACGGCCGCTTCCGCACGCTCGCCGCGGTCCCGACGACGCTGTCCGGGGCCGAGATGAGCCAGGGCCATCGCCATGCTCGCGGCATCGACGTCAACTCCCCGCGTGTGCGGCCGCAGATCGTCATCGTCGATCCGCAGCTGAGCGCCTCGCATACCGCGGCGGACCTCGCAGCGACGAGCGCGAACGCGCTCGCCCACGTGCTCGCCGCGCTGTCGACGATCACCGCAAGCCCGTACTCCGCGGCCCTCGCCCGCGACGCGGCGCTGCACCTCGACATGGCCTGGCCGCGCACGCTCGCCCCCGACCCTGATCGCGACGAGGCCGCCCTCGGCGCGCTGATCGCCGGCTGGGCGATCAGCGCCTCGGGCCTCTCGATGCACCACGTGCTGGCGCAGACGGTCGTCCGCCTCGCGATCGCCGGCCACGCCGAGACGAACGCCGCGCTGCTGCCCGAGACGATCGCCGCTGTCCGCCGCCGGTCGCCGCAGAGTCTGGCACTGGCCGACCGCCTCCTCGGCGACCCGCTCGAAGCGCTCGCGATCCGCCTGCGCGTGCGTGCCGGCGGCCTGGGCCTCTCCGCCCTGGCCGACAACGACAAGCTGCTGGAGCGCGTCGTCGAAGTCGCCTCCCGCCGCACCGCCGAGATGGAACGCAACCCCCCAGCCCCCGACACCGACGAGCTCCGCCAGATCTACCGCGCAGCCGCGCTGGCAAGCGTCGGGGGCTGAGCCCGCCTGATACCGGTCGATCCCTTACTTCAGCTCCTCCCGCCGGATCCGCATCCAGCCGGCGACGACTGGGAGGGCCGTCCAGACGAGGAGGGTGGTGCAGGCTCTTGCCCACTCGGTGGCGCTCATCAGGTGGTCGGTGAGCGGGTCGAGCGACTTGGAGCCGTCGAGCCATTCGGCGACGCCGGTGAGCGCGTCGATCTCGCCGATGATCGACCAGGCGATCGGCAGCACGAAGTAGAAGACGATTCCTGGAGCGGAGGCGAGGAAGAGGGCGCCGAAGCCGATCCCCATCACCATCCCCTGCACGACGTTGACGAGGATCTGCAGCAGCATCGCGAGCGACAGCGACCACTGGCCGGGCGCCGTGGTCGCGGTGACCGCCGTCGCGACGGCCGCGACCGCGATGCACAGCACGAACGCCGCGATCGCCAGCCCGACGCCGGCGAGCAGCTTTGCCAGCAGCACGCGCCCGCGGTGCGGCACGAGCGCGAAGGTGACGAGCGCGGAGCGCTGCGACCACTCCGAGCTGACGAGCAGGATGCCGATGATCGGCAGCAGCACGCTGGCGGGGAGCGTCGCCGCCTCGGTCAGTCTCGCCCACGTCTGGTCGGTCGCCTCGCCGGTGATGCAGACGACCACGACGATCAGCAGCGTCAGGCCGCCGGTCGCCAGCAGCAGCCACAGCCCGGCCCGCGTGTCGACCATCTTGCGCAGCTCGACGGCGATCAGCCGCGCCAGCGTCGGCCGCGTGTCGCGCGTCGCCGGGTCGAGCGGCGTCGCGGCGGTGGGGAAGGTCGTCGCGCTCATCGTGCGCTCTCCGCAAGGTCGTGGTTCGCGGCCGCGGCGGCGACCGCCGGATGCTCCGGTCCTCCGGCGCCCGAGGTCAGCTCGAAGAACAGCTGCTCCAGCCCGGCGCTCTCCGAGGGGCCCAGCCGGCGCAGCACGACGCCGCCCTCCAGCGCGGCGCGGCCGACGTGCTCGGGCTTGGCGTCGACGATGAAGCTGCCGCTGCCGGTCGGCGTTGCCCTCAACCCGGCGCGCTCCAGCGCCGCCTGCAAGACAGCCGCGTCGGTCGCCTCGACCAACGTGCCGGCACCGGCGAGCAGCTCGTCGCGGCTGCCGACGGCGCGGATCTTCCCTGCGCCGATGATCACGAGCTGATCGGCGACCGCCTCGACTTCAGCGAGCAGGTGGGAGGAGAGCAGGACGGTCCCGCCGCGGTCGGCGAAGTCGCGCAGCAGGCTGCGCATCCAGCGCATCCCCTCGGGGTCGAGGCCGTTCGCGGGCTCGTCGAGGATCAGCACCTCCGGCTCGCCGAGCAGCGCGTTCGCGAGCCCCAGCCGCTGGCGCATGCCGAGCGAGTACTGGCGCACCCGCTTGCGCCCAGCCGAGCGCTCGAGGCCGACGCGGTCGAGCATCTCGTCGACGCGCGGCTCCGGCACGCCCATCACCTGCGCCGAGACGGCGAGCACCTCGCGGCCGCGGCGGCCGGGGTGCTGGGCGGAGGCGTCGAGCAGGATCCCGACGCGCCGGCCCGGGTTGGGGAGGTCGCGGTAGCGGCCGCCGAGCACGCGCGCGCTGCCGCCGTCAGGCTCCGACAGCGAGCAGAGCATCCGCATCGTGGTCGTTTTGCCGGCGCCGTTGGGGCCCAGGAAGCCGGTCACGGTGCCGGGCTCGCACCGGAACGTGACGTCGTCCACCACGACACGGCCGCCGAGCCGCTTGGTGAGGCCGTCGGATTCGATCATGTCCCGCAGCATCTCAGTCGGTGCTGTCGACGCGCCATAGCCAGCGGCCGACACTGACATCGCCGCGCTCGGGATCGCGGTCGTCGCGCCTCGCTAGCGCGCCGACGCGCGGGCGGTCTGGATGGAGACCGGGGGTGGCGCGGGGGCGGCGGGCGCGCTTACGATGGCTGTATGTGCCGGAACATCAGAACGCTCTACAACTTCGAGCCGCCCGCGAGCGAGGACGAGGTCCATGCGGCGGCGCTGCAGTACGTGCGCAAGATCAGCGGCTTCACGAGACCGTCGCAGGCGAACGCCGAGGCGTTCGAGCAGGCGGTCGAAGCGGTCGCCGCGATCTCCCGTGACCTGCTCGCCGAGCTGATCACCAACGCGCCGCCGAAGGACCGTGAGGTCGAGGCGGAGAAGGCGCGCGCCCGGGCGCAGCAGCGCTACGCGGCCTGAGCGGTGCGACGCTGGCGGCGTGCGCATGCTCTGGGGGAGGCGCTTGCCCGCTGAGCGAAGTCGCGCTCAGCCGCCCGCGATCACGGCGTCGAAGCCCTCGGACTTGAGGACGTCGAGGACCGTCTCGCGGTGGTCGCCCTGCAGCTCGATCACGCCGGCCTTCGCCGAGCCGCCGACGCCGCAGCGCTTCTTCAGCTTCCCGGCCAGCTCGCGCAGCGCGTCGTCGCCGAGCGGGACGTCGGTCACCGTCGTGACGGTCTTGCCGCGGCGGCCTGACGTCTCGCGCCGCACCTTGACGCGCCCGCTCGCTGCCGGCCGCTGAACCGCGCGAGCGTCGTCTCGTCGCGCCTTGCGCTGATCGCCGTCGCTGCTGGAGTAGACGAGGTCGCCGTCACGTCGGGGCATGGCTCGCAACGCTAACGAACCGGCCGCCACGAGCGCGGCCTGGCCGAGCGCCGACCGGCGTTCGAACCGGCCGCTACGAGCGCGGCGTGGCCGAGCGCCGACGGGCGTGCTCGTGCCAAGTGGCATTCGGGGCCTGCCGACCGTCCTCGCGCAGGTCGGGTAACCGGTCGCCCGACCGGCGATCATCCGGAGATGGCCTCGTCTCACACCGATGCTGCGCTTGCCGCCGCCGTCGCGACGGCGCGCGGGCTGGGGCTGCGGGTCGGCGAGCCGGT
The DNA here is from genome assembly GCA_036499225.1 of Conexibacter sp. Taxonomy (GTDB): domain Bacteria; phylum Actinomycetota; class Thermoleophilia; order Solirubrobacterales; family Solirubrobacteraceae; genus Conexibacter. The sequence goes on along the minus strand of DASYEC010000016.1, from coordinate 5,606 downwards.
CGTCTTGAAGGACGGCTGCAGCCTGCTCGTCCATCTGCGCCCGGCGCCGGTCGTCGCGCGCGTCGCGACGGGGACCGGGCTCGTGCGCGATGGCGACGGGTGGCTGGCGCGCGAGGTCGCGGTCGCCCGCTTCCTTGCCGACGCCGGCGAGGCGGTGGTCGCGCCAAGCCGTGAGCTGCCGCCCGGCCCTCACCACCGCGACGGCTTCGCGCTCAGCTTCTGGGAGCACGTGCCCGCAACCGCCGCCGGCCTGCCTGACGCGTACGAGGCCGGTCGCCGCCTGCGCTCTTGCCACGCCGCGCTGCTCGGCTTTCCCGGCGAGCTGCCGCGGATGGGCGCGCTGGAAGAGGCCCGCGCGATCGTCGAGCGGCTGTCGGCCCACTCGTTCGCAACCCCCGCCGACCTCGACCTGCTGCGCGCCACCGGAGACCGCGCTGCCGCGCGGGTCGCGGCGCTCGACCTCCCGCTCCAGCCGATCCACGGCGACGCCCACCTGCACAACGTGATCCAGACCGCCGAAAGGCCAATGTGGAACGACTGGGAGGACGCGTTCCTCGGGCCGACGGCGTGGGACCTCGCCTGCTTGTATGCCCCGCTGCCGCCATTCGGGACGCACGACCCGGCCCGCGCCGGCCAGGCATATCGCGGCTACGGCGCGCCCGTGCACGCCGACATCCTGCGCGCGCTCGTCGGCGCCCGGCGCTTTCAGATGCTCGTCTGGGGCATCGTGCTCGCGATGGGCCGGCCCGAGCAGCGCGCCTGGGTCGACGAGCAGCTCGCGTGGTTGCGGGCGCACACGCGTCCATAAGGGCCACACGTGCTCTCACGATTGCTGGACTCGCTTGCGAGGATGTCCTGCATGATTGAGCAGACCGAAGAGGTCGGCTTCGCAGGGCTCCGGCTGCGCGATGCCGACGGCGATGTGACAGCGACGTTCGTCCCGAAGGCCGGAATGGTCGGGATCTCACTCCAAGACGCCGGCGTCGAGCTGCTTGGGCAGCGCCGCGGGCTCGCCGCGTACGTCGACGAGGGGAGAACGATGGGGATCCCGCTGCTGCATCCGTGGGCCAACCGCCTGGCGCGCGACAGCTACAGCGCCGCCGGGGTCGCCGTCGACCTGCCGATCTCCGCCCCCGGCCTGCATCGCGACGGCAACGGCCTCGCCATCCATGGCCTGCTGCCGGGCGCACGGGACTGGCAGGTCGAGCACGCCGACGACCTCGCCGCCGCCACGTCGTTCACCGCGACCTTCGACTTCGCCGCCCACCCCGAGCTGCTCGCCTCCTTCCCGTTCCCGCACGCGCTCCGCCTCGAGATCGCGCTCGCCAACCGCACGCTGACGGTCACGACGACGCTCACCGCGACCGGCGAGACGGCGGTCCCCGTCGCCTACGGCTTCCACCCCTACCTGACGCTGCCAGGAACCCCGCGGGCGCAATGGCAGCTCGAGCTGCCGCCGATGACGCACCTCCAACTCGACGACCGCGGGATCCCGACTGGCACGTCGTTGACCGAGCCCTCGCGCCGGCTTGGGCTCGGCTCGCGCACCTTCGACGACGCCTACACCGAGGTCGAGCAGGGCGCGGAGCTCTCGCTGCTCGACGACCACCGACGCATCGACGTCACGTTCGAGCAGGGCTTCCCGGCGACGCAGGTGTTCGCGCCCGCGGGCGAGGACGTCGTCTGCTTCGAGCCGATGACGGCGCCGACCAACGCGCTCGTCAGCGGCAAGGGGCTGCGGCTTGTCGCGCCTGGGGAAGAGGACGTGACGCGCTTCTCGATCGCGCTCGCGGACACGCAGCAATGGAGCACGTAGAGCTTTTCCTGCTCGGGCTGCTGGTCGCGATCGCGGCGCTGACCGCGCTCGCCCGCCTGCTCAACGTGCCGTACCCGATCCTGCTCGTGATCGGGGGCAGCCTGCTCGGCTTCGTGCCCGGCCTGCCGCAGATCGAGCTCGACCCCGACCTCGTCCTGCTCGTCTTCCTCCCGCCGCTGCTGTTCATCGCGGCGTACTTCTCCTCGCCGCGCGAGCTGCAGCGCCTGGCGCGCACGATCACGCTCAATGCGGTCGTGCTCGTCGCGCTGACGGCGGCGGCGGTCGCGGTCGTCGCGCATGCGCTCGTGCCCGGGATGTCGTGGGCGGTCGCCTTCACGCTCGGCGCGATCTGCGCGCCGACCGACCCGCTTGCCGCGACCGCGATCGCGCGCAGACTCGGCGCCCCCTCGAGAGTGATCAACGGGATCGAGGGCGAGAGCCTCGTCAACGACGGCAGCGCGCTCGTCATCTACCGCGTCGCGGTCGCCGCCGCGGTCGGCGGCAGCTTCGACCTGCTCCACGCCGGCGGCGAGTTCGTCGTCAACTGCGCTGGCGGGATCGCGATCGGCGCGCTGATCGGCTTCGCAATGATCCCGCTCTACCGCCACGCTCGGCCCGACCCGCTCGTCCACGTCACGCTCTCTTTGATCAGCGGCTACATCGCGTACATCCCGGCGGAGGAGATCGGCGTCTCAGGCGTGCTCGCGGCGGTCACCGTCGGCCTCGTGATCTGCTGGTACGCGCCGCTCGTCACCAACGCCGCCGTGCGCGCGGTCGGCTACGCCTTCTGGGAGGTGCTCGTCTTCCTCCTCAACGCCTTCCTGTTCGTGCTGATCGGCTTCCAGCTGCATGAGATCGTGACGCAGCAGGACCGCTCGCTGCCGACGCTGCTCGGGCTCGGCGCCGCGGTCAGCGCGGCGGTGATCCTCACGCGGCTGGCGTGGCTGAACACGATCCCGTACGTGTTGCGCGCGATCGACCGCCGCCCCTCGCAACGCCCGAAGCGGATCGGCTGGCGGCCGCGGATGGTCGCTGGCTGGAGCGGGATGCGCGGCGCCGTCTCGCTCGCCGCCGCGCTCGCGCTGCCGCTCGACTTCCCTGAGCGCGATCTCGTCCTCTTCCTCACGCTGTCGGTGATCTTCGCCACGCTCGTGTTCCAGGGGCTGACGCTGCCGTGGGTGATCCGCACGCTGCACGTCCACGACGACGGCGTCGCCGCGACCGAGGAGCTGCTCGCGCGCCGTGCCGCGACCGACGCAGCGATCGCCCGCCTGAGAGAGCTGCGCGACGAGGACTGGACGCGCGACAGCACGATCGACTTCATGCTGAAGAACCTCGACGTGCGCCAGCGCCGGCTCGCCCAGGTCGCCGGCGATCGGACGCTCGAGGAGGACGGCGACGACCTCGGGGAGCACGCGCAGGCGCGCGCGCTCGTCACGCTGGAGATGATCGCCGCGCAGCGCGACGCGATCTTGGGGCTGCGCAATCGCGGCGAGATCAACGACGACGCGATGCGTACCCTCGAGAGAGAGCTGGACCTCGAAGAGCTCGGCCAGACGGCCTACATGCTCGACCACGAGAGGGAGACGTAAATGACTGCTTCAACAGACACGTTGACCACGCCGATCGGACTGGTCGGCGCGGGACTGATCGGCGGGACGCTCGCCCGCCTCTTCGCCACCTCCGGCCATGAGGTCGCGGTCGCCAACTCGCGCGGGCCTCAGACGCTCGGCGAGCTCGTCGCCGAGCTGGGCGGGCGCGGCCGCGCGGTGACCGTGGAGGAGGCGCTCGGCTTCGGGCCGATCGCCGTCGTCTCGATCCCGCTCGGCCGGATCGACGAGCTGCCGACGACCGTGCCCGACGGCACGATCGTGATCGACACGAACAACTACTACCCCAGCCGCGACGGCCAGATCGCCGCGCTCGACGACCACACCACGACGTCGAGCGAGCTGCTGCAGCGCCGCCTGCCCAACACGCGCGTCGTAAAGGCGTTCAACGCGATCAACTGGCGCAGACTGGCCGACGACGGCACGCCCGCCGGCGACCCGGCCCGCCTTGCAATCCCGATCTCGGGCGACGACGCCGAGGCGAAGGCCGCCGTCGCCGCCTTGATCGACCAGATCGGCTTCGAGGCGATCGACAACGGCTCGCTCGCTGACGGCCGCCGCCACGAGCCGGGGGCGCCGTCCTACGGGGCGCACGTCGGAGCGCCCGAGACGCGGAGACTGCTCGCGGAGGCCTAACGGGGCGAGTTTCCCGCTCGCTGGGCTCCTTCGTCGCGATGACACATCGCGACGGAGGAGCACCAGTGAGCGCGAAGCTCGATGGCAATGACGAATGGCTGCTCGACAGCGTCAGGCGCGCGCGAGCGCAGCTGCCGCGCGAGCATCGATCGCTGCTCGAAGAGATTGGAGCGAGAGAGGCGGTGATCGACGCCTGGCCACAGGGGGTCCTCGACCTCTTCGTCGCGCTGCACGAGCCGCCGCCGGCTGCCGTCGCGATCGCGGATGCCGCCGCCGTCTGGGTCGAGCCGCAGCAGGCCGTCGTCTTCAACGGGCCGTTGTTCCAGGCCGCCGCGCCGCTGCTCCAAACGGAAGCGCTCGACCGCATCGTCGCGCACGTCGCGTGGCACGAGTACGGCTACGCAATCAGCGTCACGCGCTCGACCTGGCAGCAGCGCCGCGCGGGCCTTCGCTTGCTCGGGCTGCTGCCCTTGAGGCTGCGCGAGGCGATCGACTATCCGGGCCACTATCGCCGCGATCAACTGTTCGACGAGGTCGTTGCAACGGTCTATCCGGTAATGGTGGAACGCGTCCGCCACGGCATCTACCGTCGGCCGCGGTTCCTGCACTCCGACGTGATCCGAGCCTTTGAGGAGGCAATCCCGTGGCCCCCGAAGCACTGAAGAAGCCGAGCTACACGGCGTTCCCTGCCGAGCGGCTCGTGCCGTTCCTCCGCGGCGTCGCGGACCCGGCCGGAGCGGGGCTGAGCGAGGACGAAGAGCGCAACCTGAGAGCGTTCGAGGGCAGCGTCAACGCCTGGCTGACGCGCCAGCGCGAGGGCTGACGCCACCGGGCGCGGGCGCGGGATCGCCACGGCCGCGCCGCGCGGCCGGCAACCCGGCGGCCGCGCGCGCCGCCGCCGCCTACCGCGTCAGCAGCCGGTCGAGCGTGATCTCAGGGTGGTCGCGCTCGAGCCGCTGCAGCACGAACTCGCTGCGGAAGACCGCGAGGTGGGTCCCGTCAGCGCGCACGAGCACCTCGGCGCCGGTCGCCCCGCGGACGGTCGGGACGTCTTGGGGCTCGGTGCGCCGCGCGACCGTCCACGGCGCCTCTTCCAGCCGCACGCTGGCGTTGAACTCGTTCTCCATGCGGTTGACAGCGACGTCGAACTGCAGCCGGCCGACACCAGCGAGGACCGGGACCGGGTCGCCGGCGGCCTCGCGTCTGAGCACGTGCACGACGCCCTCCTCGTCGAGCTGCTCCAGCCCCTTGCGGAACTGCTTGTAGCGCGACACGTCGCCGTTGCGGATGTACATGAAGAACTCGGGCGCGAGCGTCGGGATCGCGGGGAAGCGCGCCTCCTCATCGACGTAGAGCGAGTCGCCGACGCGCAGGTCCTGCGCCCCGACGACGCCGACGACGTCGCCCGGGAAGGCCTCCTCCATCAGCGACCGCTCGCGGCCGAAGACCTCGTGCGCATGCGCCATCGCGAGCGAGCGGCCGGTGCGCTGGTTGGTCACGCGCATGCCGCGCTCGAACCGCCCGGAGCAGATCCGCACGAACGC
>DASYEC010000015.1:0-74117 GCA_036499225.1 Conexibacter sp. | reverse complement strand
GCCTGCACCTTGAAGACGAGGCCCGAGAACGGAGACTCCAGCGGCCGCTCGCCGGCCGGCTCGCCGTCCGCGTCGATCTCCGGGCGCGGCGACGGCGCCGGGGCCAGCTCGACGAGCGCGCGCAGCAGCGCGCCGACGCCGAAGTTCGACACGGCCGAGCCGAAGAACAGCGCGGTCGCGCGGCCGTCGTGGAAGGCGTCCATGTCGAGGTCGCCGTCGACCAGCTCGAGCTCTTCGCGCGCGGTCGCCCACACCGGGTCATCGGCGCTCTCCGCGGTGCTGGCGTCGAGGATCTCCTCCTCCGCGACGGTCGCGCCGCCAGCGGTGCGGGTGAACTTGTGGAAGAGGTCGGTTCTGCGGTCGATCACGCCCTGGAAGGCGCCGGGCAGCCCGACCGGCCAGGTCATCGGGACAGCCTCGAGGTTGAGCGTCGTGGAGAGGTGGTCGAGGATCTCCAGCGGCTCCATGCCGGGGCGGTCGTACTTGTTGACGAACGTCAGCAGCGGGATTCTGCGCGCCCGCGCGACCTCGAACAGCCGCAGCGTCTGCGGCTCGACGCCCTTCGCCGCGTCGATCAGCATCACGGCCGCGTCGACCGCGGAGAGCACCCGCAGCGTGTCCTCGGAGAAGTCCTTGTGGCCCGGGGTGTCGAGCAGGTTGAAGACGTGCCCGTCGTGCTCGAAGCGCAACACCGTTGACGACACGGAGATGCCGCGTCTGCGCTCCAGCTCCATCCAGTCCGAGGTCGACTCGCGCCGGCCGGCTCTCGCCTTCACCGCGCCGGCCTGCGCGCCGCCAAGCGCGCCCGCGTACAGCAGGAGCTTCTCGGTCAGCGTGGTCTTGCCCGCGTCCGGGTGGGAGATGATCGCAAACGTGCGCCGACGCGCCGCCTCGGCGGCAAGCGAGCCGGCCGCCGGGGAGGCGAGTGGCGTGCTGCTCATGTACTCAGGATGACAGCGTTGGCCGAGTGAGCGCTGAGCGTCGCGTCCTCAGGCGCGCGTGGCGCCCGGAACGCTGCTGCGCTGCCACAGCGGCGGGCGGGCCCAGGCGCCGCGGACGAGCACGGCGGCGAGTGTCAGGTCGGGCTCGAGGATGACGAGGTCGGCGTCGAGGCCAGGGGCGATCGAGCCCTTGCGGTCGGCGATCCCGAGCAGCTCGGCAGGGGTCGTCGCGGCCATCCGGGCGGCGTCGGCGAGCGACGCGTCGCAGAAGACGACGGCGTTGCGCAGCGCGCGGTCCATCGTCAGCGTCGCGCCGGCGATCGTCTCGGACCCGGCGAGCGTCGCGCGGCCGTCGGTGACCGTCACCGCGCGGCCGCCGAGGCGGTAGTCGCCGTCGGGAAGGCCGGTCGCCTCGATCGCGTCGGTCACCAGCAGCGTGCGCGCGGGGCCCTTCACGCGCTGCAGCAGCCGCACCGCGACCGGGTCGACGTGGACGCCGTCGCAGATCACCTCGCAGTGGAGGTCGGGCAGGTCGAGCGCGGCGCCGAGCAGGCCGGGGTCGCGGTGGTGGAGCGGGCGCATCGCGTTATACGCGTGGGTGACGGCCCGCGCCCCGGCGGCGACGGCCGCCTCGGCGTGGGCGAAGCGCGCGTCGCTGTGCCCGAGCGAGACGAGCGCGCCCGCCTCTGCGAAGCGCGCGATCGACTCCAGCGCGCCGGGCAGCTCCGGCGCGATCGTCGTCGAGCGGACCGGCCCGGCCGCCAGCAGCTGCTTCGTGAGGAGCTTCTCGGGATCGAGGAAGGTCGCCGCGTCCATCGCGCCGGGCCACGCTCTGCTGAGGAACGGCCCCTCGAGGTGGGCGCCGATCACGGCCGCCGTCCCGGCAACGGGCGCGTTGACGGCCTCGCCGATCGCGCCGAGCGCGGCGAGCAGCTCCTCAGGTGGCGCGGAGACGGTCGTCGCCAGCAGCGCGGTCGTGCCGTGCTGCGCGTGGAAGCGCGCCGCGTCGTGGACCTCCGCCGCGTCGTCGGTGTTGAACTGCGCCCCGCCGCCGCCGTGCACGTGCAGGTCGATGAAGCCAGGGAGGACCCACCGGCCGTCGAGGTCGATCACGCCAGAGGCAGCCTCGCCGAGCACGCTGTGGTGGGTGCCGCCGCCGCGGTGGTCGGCTCCGACGCCGCCGTCGACCACCCCCGCGATCCGGCCGTCGCGCACGACGACGTCCCCGTCGCACATGCCGGCGGGCGTCACGATCCGACCGCCGCGGAGCGTCAGCTCGGACATCTCATCGCGCAGTGTCGCGCATCAGGTGGCCGTCACCTTGCGCAAGCCGGCCGGCGCGTCGGGATCGCGGCCGCGCACAAGCGCCAGCTCGCGCGCCAGCTGCTGCGCGCGGACGACCGCGACGATTGGCGCAAGGCCCTCGACGACCGCCGGCAGCGGCAGCGCCGCCGCCGGGTCGCAGGCGATCTCCAGCACGCGCGCGCCGCGCTCGCGCAGCGTCGCGACGAGCGCTGCGACGTCGTCGCGGGCCGGCCCGGGCGCCGACAGCGCGAGCACCGGAAAGCCCTCGCCGACGATCGCTATAGGCCCGTGACGAAGGTCGGCTGAGGAGATCGCGTCGGCAGCGATCCCGGTCGTCTCCTGCAGCTTCAGCGCGCACTCCAACGCCGCTCCGTAGAGCAGCCCGCGCGCGGTCACGACAAGCCGCGTCGCGTCGGCGAGCGCCGTCGCCGCGGCCCGCGACGGGCCGGGGTCGTCGAGCACCGCCTGCACCGCGTCGGGCAGGCGGGCGAGGTCGGCGTCGGTGAACCGGACCGTGCCCAACCCCCGCGCCAGCAGCGCGAACAGCAGCATCTCGCCCGTCACCGTCTTGGTCGCCGGCACCGCCAGCTCGTCGCCCGCGTCGATCGCGAGGGTCGCCTCGGCCGCGTGCGCAAGCCCGCTGTCGCGGTCGTTCGTGATCGCCAGCGCGCGTGCGCCAGCGTCGCGCAGGCGCGCCAGCGTCGTGACGATCTCGGGTGTCGCGCCTGACTGGCTGACGGCGATCGCGAGCTGGCCGCGGTAGTCGACGCGTGCGTCGTAGAGCAGGTGGAGGCTGGGCGCCGCCAGCGAGACCGGGCGGCCGCTCGCCAGCTCGAGCAGATAGCGGCCGTAGACCGAGGCATGGTCGGAGGAGCCGCGCGCGACGATCGTCGTCCCGGCGAAATACGGCGACGGCGTGAGCGAGCGCGCCGTCTCCGCCACCGCGTCCGCGCGCGCGACGATCCGCGCGAGCACGCCCGGCTGCTGACCCATCTCAGCCGCCATCTGCGCGCCCGCGCCGCTCCGGCGGTACCCGCCCGCGCCCGTCGCGCCCGCCGCGCCCGCGCCGCCGCCGCCGCCGCCCACGCTCATACCGCTCATCGCTCGCTCGATACCCGCTGGCCTCAGTGGATGCCTGCCGCCTCGCATGCCGATCTGTACGCGCTCGTGCAGATCTGGTCGGCGGTCGCGAAGCCGTCTCTGACGACCGTGTTCTCGATGTTGTCTCTCGTGATCACGATCGTGTCGAGCAGCACCGCTGGCACTCTCTGCGAGCTGTTGTTGTCGACCGTCGTCGTCGTGATCGGCGGCAGTCTCTCGCCTCTGCCAAGCGGCACGGCCAGCTCGGCTGCCTTCGCGGCGATCTCGTTGATCGGCTGGTAGACGGTCATCAGCTGGTCGCCGACGAGGATCCGCTGCAGGCCCGCGACCTCGGCGTCCTGCCCGGTCGTCGGGCGGGTGCTGGGGTCGATGCCGGCCGATCTCATCGCCGCGATCGCGCCGCCGGCCATGCCGTCGTTGGCCGAGTAGACGGCGTCGAAGCCGTCCTTGCCCGCCGCGGTGATCGCCTGCTCCATCTCGGTCTGCGCTCTGTCGGGCGACCAGTCGGGCGTGTCGTACTCCTTGACTATTCTCACGCCGGCTCTGTCGAGCACGTCATGCGCACCAGCCTTGTACGGTGCCGAGTTGGAGTCGGTCGGCGCGCCGTTGATCATCACAATCGAAGGCGCGGACTCGCCTCTGAGCGCGTCGAGCAGCGCTCTGCCCTGCTGCTGGCCGACTCTGAAGGGATCGATCGAGACGTACGCGTCCAGGTCGGCGCCGTCGATCAGGCGGCCATAGCTGACGACGGGCACGCCCTGGTCCTTCGCGTTTCTGGCGATCGCCGCCGCCGATCTGACGTCGACCGCGTCGACGACCAGCACGTCGGCGCCGTTCGTCAGCGCCTGCTCTGCCTGTTGCTGCTGCTTGGCGGCGTCCTGCTCCGCGTTCGCGTAGATCACTCTGCAGTCGGGGCAGAGGGCTCTGACCTTCTCCTCAAACCGCGGCCGGTCCTGGTTCTCGTAGCGCGCCGTCTTGTTCTCCGGCAGCAAGAGCGCGACCGTCGGCGCCTCGTTGCCGCCGCCAGCGCTCGTGCCGCTCGTGCTGCCGTTGTCGTCGCTGCTGCTGCCACAGGCGCCGGCGCCGAGCGCCAGTGCGGCGGCAAGCGCGAGCGCCGCGCCGCTGCGTTTGATCGACATCCCGTCCTCCCATCGCTGTGCACTCGGCCCGACGCGAGCCGGGCGGCCCCAGCCGAGCCGGCCGCCGGAAACCGGTCGGCCGCAAGGGACCGTAGTCAGACTGGTATAGACCAGTCAAGCGAGAAGGTGCGTGCTGTGACCTCCTATCGGTTGGACGAGCGGGAAGGTGGCGCGCTGGCTGGTATACACCAGGCATGGAGAGATCGGACGTCTCCGCTGCGACCCGCCGGCAACGCGCCGCCGAGGTCGACGCACTCAGCGCGCTCGACAGCTCGGCGCCGAAGGGGGCGCAGCTGCGCCAGGCGCTCGAGCAGCTGATGGAGGGCCTCGGGGCCGGCGCGCTGCTGCCCTCCGAGCGGATGCTCGCCGAGCGGTTCGGCGTCGCGCGGATGACGGTGCGGCGCGAGCTCGACCGCCTGACCGCCGACGGCCTGGCCTACCGCGTCGAGCGGCAGGGCACGTTCGTCGCGCAGCGGCCGATCGTGCAAGGCGAGGCGCTCTCCTCGTTCAGCGAGGACATCGTCGCGCGGGGTATGACCCCCGGCGGGCGGACGCTCGCGCAGGAGGTCGTTGCGGCCGACGAGGAGGTCGCAGCCGCGCTGGAGCGCGCGCCAGGGATCCCGGTCGTGCGGATCCACCGCATCCGCACCGCCGACGGCGTGCCGATCGCGGTCGAGTGGGTCCATCTGCCCAGCGAAGACTTCCCGCTGCTCGAGCGCGCGCCGCTCGACGGCCGCTCGCTCTACGCGCTGCTGCGCGAGCGCTACGGCGTGCAGTTCGGCGAGGCGCGCCAGCTCGCGAGCGCCGTCGCGCTGAGCGCCGCCGAGGCGACGCTGCTCGACGCGCGCGAGGGCGAGCCGGCGCTGCTCTTCCGCCGCATCGCCCGGCGCGTCAACGGCCGCGTGATGGAGTCGGCTCGCTCGCTCTACCGCGGCGACCGCTACGAGATCGAGATGCGGCAGCTGCCGGGTCGCTAGAGGTCGGCGGCCTTCGCGTTGAGCTGCTCCATCGGCGACATCTCGCCGCGATGCGCCCGTCGGATCCCGACGACCTGCTCGGAAACGATCACCGCGACCAGGATCATCAGCACGATCACGCCGAGCGCGAGGGCGGAGACGACGTCGCCGAGCAGGCCCGCAAGCACGCAGGCGAGCGCGCCGCCGAGCCGCTTCCAGCTGATCGTGCCCGCCATCCGCAGGCGGAAGATCGCATGCCCCAGCAGGTAGAGCGCCGGCCCCGCCACAACCGCCGCGATCTCGGGACCTGGCAGCGTCTCGGCCGGGTGGGCGATTATCAGCTCGTCGCCGACGGCCGACACGATCACGCCCGCGATCATCACGACGTGGAGGTAGGTGTAACCGTCACGCGCGATCTTCGTCCGGTCGCTCGCCAGCTCCAGCCGCCGCTCCGCGATCCGTGCGACGTAATTGAAGTAAAGCCACCACATCGCCGCGGTGGTGAGGAACGCGACGCCGAACGCGAGCACGCGCTTGGAGTCGAGGTCGAGCTCGGAGGTCGTCTCACCCGTCATCACAATCGACTCCCCGAGCGCGATGATGACGAACAGCTGGAAGCGCTCGGCGAAGTGAGAGGTGCCGACATCCCATGCGGCGGTTGTCACCTTCGGCAGCCAGGGCACCGGGTAGGTAAGCAGCGGCGCGCTGTAGTCGATCGCGAGCGCGACCAGCCAAAGGACCGTGCGCGTCGAGCCGTCGGCGAGCGCGCCAGCGATCCAGAACGCGCCGGCGCCGGTGAACCACGTCAGGATGTGCAGCGCGCGTTGACGCTCAGGCGTTCCTGCCGGCGCGACGACGAACGTGAGGAAGAAATGGCGGCCGACCTGGATGAAGACGTACGTGCCGCCGAACAACAAGGCGCGGCTGCCGAACGCCTCCGGGATCGCGACCGCCAACAACAGCGAGGCGAGCATCAACGTGACGATCAGGCCGCGCACGACCGGTGACTCGGGGTCGAGCTCGTTTGTCACCCACGTCGTGTAATTCCACGCCCACCAGACGACGAGCAGCGCCAGCGCTGCCTGCCCCACCCCGGTCCAGTTGAGGTTTCTCAGCAGCAGGTGGGAGACCTGCGTGATCGCGAAGACGAAGACGAGGTCGTAGAACAGCTCCAGGGAGGTCGTTCTCTGTCTGTCAGGGTCGCCTGTCGCGCGCTGGAAACGGCTCATCCGCTCGCAAGCTAGCGCGCCCAGTGGCGTGATGGGCGAGAGGGTGCGCCCAGTGGCGTGATGGGCGAGAGGGTGCGGCTGGCCGCGCGCGGCATGCTCCCGCGCGGCCAGCGCGACTACGATCGCGCCCATGCCGACCGCCTCTGCCGTGCGCGTCCTCTGCGCCCCCGACAAGCTGCGCGGCGCCCTGGACGCCCCCGCCGCCGCCCGCGCCCTCGCCGTCGGCGTCCGCGCCGCCGGCGGGCTTCCGAGCGAGCTGCCGATCGCGGATGGCGGGGAGGGGACGTTGGATGCGCTTGCCGCGAGCGCGCGGGGTGAGAGCACTCGCCGCGGGCCTGCGGGCGTTGGGCCGAGCGTGCCTGGCATGGGAGCGATCGAAGCGATCGACGTTCACGACGCGCTTGGCGGGTCGCGTCGCGCGCGGCTGGCCGAGCTGGCGCCGGGACGTTTCCTCGTCGAGGCGGCGGAGGCGATCCCGCTGGCGGCGCTGCACGCGGAGGAGCGGGACGTGGAGCGGGCGTCGTCAGCTGGCGTCGGCGAGCTGATCGCCGCGGCGCTCGACCGGAGGGCTCGTTCGCTGCTGATCGCCGTCGGCGGGACTGCGACCGTTGACGGCGGCGCAGGGGCCTTGCGTGCGCTCGGCGCCCGCTGCGCGCATGACGGGGCGGGCCTGCTCGCCGACCAGAGCGTCGACGTCTCGACGGTCGACGCGCGGCTGGCGGGCGTCGAGCTCACATTGCTGGTCGATGTCGACGCACCGCTGACGGGCCCCGACGGCGCCGCCGCCCGCTTCGGGCCGCAGAAGGGCGCGACGCCGGCGCAGGTCGTCGCCTTCGACGAAGCGCTCGGCCGCTGGGGCGCCGCGCTCGGGATCGACCCGAACGCCTCCGGCGCGGGCGCTGCCGGCGGCCTCGGCGCCGCGCTGCAAGCGCTCGGCGCGCGCACCGTCGCGGGCGCCGACGCGGTGCTCGACCTCTGCGGCTTCGACGCGCTCCTGCGCGACGCCGACCTCTGCGTGACCGCCGAGGGATCGGTCGACGCCTCGACGCTGCAGGGCAAGGCGGTCGCCGCGGTCGTCGCGCGCTGCGTCGCCACGGGCGTCCCGGTCGTCGTGCTCGGCGGCCGCGTCGACCCGGCGGCCGCCGCTGAGCTCCGCCGGCGCGGCGCCCGCGACGTCCGCCCGCTCGGCCCGTCTACTCGCCCGCTCCCCGAAGCGCTTGCGGCCGCCGCCGCCGACCTCGAGTCCGCGGCCGCTCAGGCGACTCGCGAGCGGCGAGCCGGATGAGGACCGCGAGTCAGGGGGTGCGCCACACCCCCGAGCTCGCGCACCTTCCGACGCGCCGATCGGTCTCGTTCGCCGGGCACTTGGCGCGGCTCCGCTGGGCGCACTCGCCCGGTCGGTGTTCTTGCCCGCTCGGCGTCCTTGCCCGCGCGGCGTCCTTGCGCGCTCGGCGTTCTGCCCGCTCGGCGCCCTCGCGCGCTCGGCGTCCTCGCGCGCTCAGCGTCCTTGCCCGCTCGGCGTCCTTGCCCGCTCGGCGCCCTCGCCTGCGCGTCCGCCCAGGCCAGCCCTACGCCCGCTCGACCGTCCGCTCGCCGCCGTCCGGCGTCCAGAGGCGGACGACGATCGCTCTGCCGTCTTCGCGCAGCGCGACGGTTGAGACTTCGCGCAGGTCGAGGCGGAAGAGGTGGCTCGGGCCGGCTGCGGCGGCCTCGCCGTTGCGCAGTCGGATCTGCTCCTCGTCGAGGATCTCCTCGACGACGCCGGCGAGCTTCGCGTCGCCTCTCCACGCGGGCGGGTCGTCGGAGCCGCTGTGGAGGGCGAAGCGCGGGTCGCGTCTCAGGTCGAGCGCCTTGCGCGCTTGCCACATCGAGCCGATCCACAGCTCGCCGTCGGAAAGCTGGGCCTCGGTGCCGGAGATCCGCGGCGACCCGTCACGCCGCAGCGTCGCGAGCGTCTTGTGCTTGTGCGCCTCCAACATCTCGCGCGCCTGGGCCGCAAGCGTCGGGGCAGCCGTCTCAAACTCTGACCAGCTGGGCATTGGCCGATCGTTTCATGCCCGCACCCCGATCGCCCGACGCATCGCGGCGCATGGCGCGTCGGCCGCCCGCGCACCACGCCGACTCCTTCCTACGGTAAATGGATGGCTTCCTCCCCCACCACTGAACCCCTCGTCTGGCTGATCACCGGCGCCGCCCGCGGCTTCGGCTACGAGCTCGCCAAGCAGGCGCTCGAGCGCGGCGACCGCGTCGTTGCGACCGCTCGCGACCGCGCCCGCGCGGAGCAGGCGCTCGGGACCCACGAGCGACTGCTCGCCATCGACCTCGACGTCACCAAGGAGGGAGCAGCGGACGCCGCCGTCGCAGCCGCGCTCGACCGCTTCGGCCGCATCGACGTCCTCGTCAACAACGCTGGCAACGGCCTGCTCGGCGCGATCGAGGAGGTCTCCGACCGCGAGGCGCGCGACGTCTTTGACACGAACGTCTTCGGCCTGCTCGCCGTCACCCGCGCCGTCCTGCCGACGATGCGCCGCCAGCGCTCTGGCCGCGTCCTGCACATGAGCTCGGTCGGCGGCGTCGACGCGCGCGCCGCGTTCGGCGTCTACTCGGCGACGAAGTTCGCCGTCGAGGCGATCGGCGTGGCGATGAGATACGAGCTGGCGCCGCTCGGGATCGACGTGACGATCGTCGAGCCGGGCACGTTCAGCACCGACTTCCTCGACGCCAGCTCGCTCGCCCGCGCCGCCGCTCGGATCGACGACTACGCCGCCAGCTCCGGCGTCGCGCACACGTGGGCGGACGAGACCAACCACGCCCAGCCGGGCGACCCGGTGAAAGCGGCGACCGCGATGATCGAGGCCGTCGCCGCCGCCGAGCCGCCGCTGCATCTCGCGCTCGGCGCCGACGCCGTTGCGCGGATCGAGGGCCATCTCGACGCGACGCGCGCCGAGCTCGACCGCTGGCGCCCGCTGTCGCTCTCGACCGACCACGATCGCCCGTCGGCCTGAAAACGGCTGGCGGCCAGCGCTCCCGGGGCGCCAAGCGCGCCGGGAGGCCTCGCGCTCGCTAGGCGATGATCCCGCCGTTGGCGCGGACCACCTGGCCGTTGACCCAATGGCCCGCCGGGCTGCTGAGGAAGGCGACGACGTTCGCGATCTCCTCCGCCGTGCCGAGCCGCTCGAGCGGCGGGCCGGCCGCGAGTCTCGCGAGTCTCTCCTCGGTGTTGTTCTCCAGCAGCAGGTCGGTCACGGTCGGGCCGGGGGCGACGACGTTGACCGTCACGTCGCGGCCGCGCAGCTCGCGCGCGAGGATCAGCGTCATCGCCTCGACGGCGCCCTTGCTGGCCGCGTAGGCGGAGTAGCCCGGGAAGGCGAGTCTGACGACCGAGCTGGAGAAGTTGACGATCGCGCCGCCTGGTCGCAGGCGGCGGACGGCCTGCTGGGAGACGACGAACGCGCCGCGGACGTTGATGCGGTGGATGCGGTCAAAGACCTCGAGGTCGAGCTCGCTGAGCGGCGCAAGCTCCATCCGGCCGGCGGCGTTGACGACGACGTCGACGCCGCCGAAGGTCGACTCGGCGAGGTCGAACAGCGTGGCGACGGCGTTTTCGTCGGCGATGTCGGCGCGACCGGCGACGGCGCGGCCGCCCGCGTCGGAGATCGCCTTCAGCGTGGCGTCGGCCGCGGCGTCGTTGCCGATGTAGCCGACGACGACGGCGAGCCCGTCGGCCGCGAGCCGCTCTGCGACCGCCCGGCCGATGCCGCGCGACGCGCCGGTGACAACCGCGACACGCGGGTCAGATTCACTTGACGACATTGAGGGGGAGTCCTTCGTGGCTGGTGGGTTCAGTAGCGCGGCAGATGAGCAGCGCGGTCATGCGATGATCCATCGCGTGAGCGCCGCTGTGAAACAGCGATCGGCGGTGGAGTTATCGCCGCTGGCAGTGAATGCCTGACCTGCGTCAGCTGCGGACGTTCGTCGCGGTCGCTGAGCAGCTCAGCTTCACGCGTGCGGCCGAGCTGCTGCACCTGACGCAGCAGACGGTCTCCAAGACGGTCCGTGAGCTGGAGCGCGAGCTTGGCGTCGAGCTGCTGGAGCGCACGACGCGTGAGGTGCGCCCGACGGCCCCCGGCGTTGCGCTGCTGGAGTCCGGCCGCGAGGTGTTGCGCGTCGCCGACGCCGCCTTCGCGCACGCGCGCGACGTGGGGACTGGCGTCGCCGGGGCGATCCGCGTCGGAGTCTCGCCCGCGATCGGGCCGCTCGACCGTGCCGAGGCCGTTGCCGCGCTGCGTCCGAACGACTCGGACGTGTCGATCTCGCTCTACGAGGTGCGGCCGAGGGACCTGCGCCCGATGCTGCGCAACCGCGAGATCGACGTCGCGCTGACGCGCGTCAGCGGCACCAGCGAGCCGACGCTGCACCAGGCCGAGCTGCGGCCGACTGAGATGATGCTGTGCCTGCCGGTGGGGCATCGGCTGGCGGAGGCCGAGGGGACGCTGAGCGCCGACGGCAGGCAGCTCCCGCTCACCCTTGCCGCGCTGGGCGGCGAGCGAATGTTGGTTCCCAGCCCTGCTGGCACGCCGTACACCGACATGGTGCTGTCGCGGATCGCGGCGGCTGGTGTCACGGTCACAACCGTTGAGGCGCGTGTCACCGGTGGCACGGCGGTGACAACCGAGGTCGCGCGCCAGCAGGCGCTGTTGCTCATGCCGGTCGGCTCGCCGTTGGCTCCGGGAGTCACGTCGCTCGCGCTCGACGGGGTGACGCTCCCGCTGTTCGTGCTGTGGCAGGCGGGCCTGCCGTCAGCCGCCGTCAGACGGCTGCGCGAGGCTATGGGCACGTGATGGAGCCGCGCGCGCACCTGCTCGAAGGGCTGTTGGAGAGCATCGCCGACGCGGTCTACGCGGTCGATCACGATGGGCGCGTCGAGTTCGTCAACCCGGCCGCTTTGGCTCTGCTCGGTTATGACGATGAGCGCGAGCTGCTTGGCAAGCAGAGCCATGCGACGATTCACTTTCGTCACCGTGACGGCAGTGAGTTTCCCGAGGACGACTGCCCGCTGCTGCTGCCGCGCACGACCGGCAGAGCGGTGCGGGTGGAGGAGGACTGGTTCATCCGCCGCGACGGCTCGTTCGTCCCGGTCGCCTACTCCTCCGCCCCGATCGGGGATGCTGAAGATCGCGGCGCGGTCGTGATCTTCCACGACACGACGAAGCGCCGCTCGGACGAGGCCGCCGGCAGGCGCGAAGCGGCCGAGCGTGCGCGCGCCCAGGAGCTGCAGGCGAGCGCTGCGCGCATCGTCGCCGCCGCTGACGCCGAGCGCCGCCGCCTCGGCCGCGACATCCACGACGGCGCCCAACAGCGGCTGATGAACGTCGCGCTGGGGATCCAGGCGGGGCTGGCGGCGTTGCCTGAAGGCGGTGGGGGAGAGGGCGCTCGGGCTGCGGCGACCGGCGACGCCGCCGCGGGCGAGCAAGCTCTCGCCGGGGATGCGCGCACCGCGGCCGATCGCGCGGACGTCGAGGAGGCGCGCGCCCGCTTGCGCGACGCGCTCGCCGAGGTGCGCGCGACGATCGCCGACCTGCGCGAGCTGGCCGCAGGGATCCACCCGTCGATCCTGACCAACCGCGGGCTGGAGGCGGCGGTCGACTCGCTGACCGGGCGGATGCCCTTGCCGACGCGCTTCGACGTCCCCGACGGCCGCTGGGCCGCCGAGGTCGAGGCGACCGCCTACTTCGTGATCGCCGAGTCGCTCGCAAACGTCGCCAAGCACGCCGACGCGACGCGCGCGAGCGTCCTCGTCGAGGAGCTCGACGACGGTGCCTTTCTGCGGGTGACGATCACCGACGACGGCCGCGGCGGCGCCGGCGCGACCGGCGGCCACGGCCTCCAAGGCCTCGCCGACCGCGTCAACGCTGTCGGCGGGACGTTGACCGTCACGAGCCCGGACGGCGGCGGGACGAGAGTGGTCGCGGCGCTGCCGCTGCCCAGCGCGGCGGGCTGACGAGCGTCCGCACGCGCCTTCCCGCGTCCCGCTCGCGCGTCCGGCTCCCGCGTCCGGCTCCCGCGTCCCGCTCCCGCGTCCCGCTCCCGCGTCCCGCTCCCGCGTCCCGCTCGCGCGTCCGGCTCCCGCGTCCCACCAGGCCACGGGCATGCTCGCGCGGCCGAGGCCCGCGCTCAAGACGCGCGCAGCAACTGCAGCACCGCCATCACACGGCGGTGCTCGGTCGGCTCGTCGGCGACGCCGAGCTTGTGGAAGATCCGCGTCGAGTGCTTCTCGACGGCGGCGCCGCTGACGCCGAGCGCCTCCGCGATGCCGCGGTTGGACTTGCCCTCGGCCATCAGGCCGAGCACCTCGCGCTCGCGCGGGGTGAGCGCGTCGAGCGGGTCGTCGCTGCGGCGGCGGCCGACCATCCGCGAGACGACCTCGGGGTCGAGCGCCGAGCCCCCGCGCGCGACCCGCTCGATCGCGTCGACGAACGACGCGACGTCGATGATGCGGTCCTTCAGCAGGTAGCCGACGCCGCGCGCGTCGTCGCCGACGAGCTCCAGCGCATAGCGCTCCTCGAGAAACTGCGACAACACGACGATCGCCACCTCCGGCAGCTCATGTCGCAGCGCGATCGCCGCCCGCAGGCCATCGTCGGTGTGGTCGGGCGGCATCTGCACGTCGATGATCGCCACGTCGGGCCGATGCGCCCGCACCTTGCGCAGCAGGTCCTCAGCGTCGCCGGCCTCGGCGACGACCTCCATTCCCGCGTCCTGCAACAGCCGCGCGATCCCTGAGCGCAAGAGCACCTGGTCCTCGGCGATCAACACGCGCAGCGGAGGCATGCGAGGGACAGTAATGACCGAGCGCTGCTCGGCGCTCGGTGCAGTCGCGCTCGGCGGCAGCGCGAACTGGTGGGCGCGCGCTCGCGGGTCAGGCAGCGCTGGGCGCGGCGACCATCGGGACGCGCACGCCCTCGAGCGGGCTCCAGCGCCCGCCCTCACTCCACCGGCGCCCGCGCCATCCCGATCGCGTGCGGGTTGGTGTGCAGCCACGACG
This sequence comes from Conexibacter sp., assembly GCA_036499225.1. GTDB lineage: Bacteria > Actinomycetota > Thermoleophilia > Solirubrobacterales > Solirubrobacteraceae > Conexibacter. The sequence continues at coordinate 60,401 of DASYEC010000015.1, read as the reverse complement.
GCCCGACGTCGAGCGGCGCGCTTCTCACGACGGTGAATCCAGCAGCCGCAATCGTCCCGACCGTGTCGCGGGCGCAGTGGCAGCCCCCGCCGATCCGCGGCCACACGCCGCTGCTGTCGAGCCGCTGCTGCACCTGCGCCTTGCGACCCGCCGGCGCGCGCACGTGCTCGAGGAAGCGCAGCTCGCCGCCGGGTCTCAGCACCCGTCTCAGCTCGGCGAGCGCGGCGGCCGGGTCGGGGACGGTGCAGAGGACAAGGCAGGCGATGGCAACGTCGAACGAGCCGTCCTCGAACGGCAGCGGGCTGGCCGTCGCGTCGATCACCGAGACCGTTACAGGCGCCCGCTTCGCGGCCTCCACCGCCTTGCTGCGGAGATACGGCTCGGGCTCGACCGCGACGACCTGCTCGACCGTCGGCGGGTAGTGGGCGAAGTTCATCCCGTTGCCCGCGCCGATCTCCAGAACGCGGCCTGCCGCGCCAGCCAGCGCAGCCTCGCGATGGGGGCCGATCTCGCGCTCCATCCCGCCGCTGAAACGGTCGAAGACGCGGGCGAAGACGGGGTGGCGGACGGCCGTCGCGCTCATCTCGGATTGCAGCCTAACCCGCGCCCGATGAGTTTCGCGAGCGTGCGGCGTCTTGGCGCTCGACGTTCCCACCAATCCCACACGGAGGCTTCATGCCTGATCGAGCACAAGCTGCGCCCGATCGGCCAGGTCGCGACGGACGACAGCTGGTCGGCGCCCTGCTTCCGCCCGCTCCACGCCGGCGAGGAGTTCACGGGCGCCGTGCGCTGAGTCCCGCTCACAGCCTCAGCATCCTCTGTTTGCCGCGGTGTCCCAGCAGGAGCTCTGGGGGCCGCTCGCCGTGTAGATCGTGGTCGTGACTCGCACGGCGGCGAGCGTCACCTCCTCGCTCTGCGAGCCGCCGCGGTCAGTCACCTCGTAGTCGGTCACCGTGACGTCCTCGAGTCTGTACGCGAGCGACGGGTCGCTTGTTCCCGGCTTCGTCATCGTGACCTCGGCCGTGAGCGTGTGCCGACCTGTCGTGGCGTCGCTGAAGAGCGTCGGCGACAACGCGTCGAGCGGCCGGGTCAGCACGAACGGAGAGAAGGTCGCCTTCCCGGTCCCGCCGCCGCCTCCGACGGGCAGGCTGCTCGGGTAGACGACGCCGAAGGTGACCGCCTGAACGGCGCCGGTCCCGGCGACCCCGGCGAGGGCGATCGAGCCGCTGACCGCTGGCGCCGGCGGTGCTTGGTCGCCGGTATCGCCCTTCTGCCCGGTCGCCCCGCTCGCCCCAGCCGTCCCAGCCGCTCCCGCGGCCCCGTCGCGGCCATCGCGCCCGTCGCGCCCTGCTGCCGCAGCTCTCAACTCACCCTTCTTGAAGTCCTTCGCGAGCAGCGATCCGTCCTTCACGTCAGCGCTCGTCAACGAGCCGTTCTTGACGTCTCTTCCGGTGATCGTCGTGGCCGCCCAGGCGGTCCCACCGAGCGTCGCGACGAGCGCGACGACGGCAACCGCCATCGCCGGTGAGGGAAGCGGCAGGGCACGACTCCCGCGATCTGGCATGTCGAATCCTTTCTTTTCTGTTTGAACGCGCGGCCGCAGTAGACCAGGCCGCGAACCCGCGCGCAAGCAGCGGATCCGTCGGCTTGGCGGGATCACTGAACGGGTATTTCCCAAATTGGACGGCAGGCGCTGCCGTCCATCCGGCACTGCCGTCGCCGAAGGAGAGACCATGTACGAGAAGGACGGCGAGCGCTACTTCGTCCTCGATAGCCATCTGCACTTCTGGGATGCGAGCCCGGCGAACTGGGTCAGAGGCGAAGAGCAGTATGCGAAGGGCTGGATCGAGTGCTTCCACGCCTACCAGTCGCTCGGTCCGCCCGAGACGCACTGGTCGTTGGAGCACTTCCAGAAGTACTCCGAGGACGACTTCGAGAGAGACGTCTTCAACGAGGGCCATGTCGACATGGGGATCTTCCAGTCGACCTACTTGAGAGAGTGGTACAGAGACGGCTTCAACGCGATCGAGCAGAACGCCCCGCTGCGCGACCGCTTCCCCGGCAAGCTGATCGTCAACGGCCGCTGGGACCCGCGCGAGGGCGAGCCGGGCCTCCATCAGCTCGAGGCCGACGCCGAGCAGTACGGCCTCAGAGGCGTGAAGCTCTACACGGCCGAGTGGCTCGGCAGCTCGCGCGGCTGGACGCTCGACGAGCCCGACGCCGTCCCGTTCCTGGAGAAGTGCCAGGAGCTCGGCATCAAGAACATCCACGTCCACAAGGGCCCGACGATCTGGCCGCTGGACAAGGACGCCTTCGACGTCAGAGACATCGACCACGTCGCGACGAGCTTCCCCGACCTCAACTTCATCGTCGAGCACGTCGGCCTCCCGCGGATCGAGGACTTCTGCTTCATGGCGACGCAGGAGCCCAACGTCTACGCCGGCCTGAGCGTCGTCGTCGGCGGCCTGATGCATGCGCGCCCGCGCTTCTTCGCGAAGGTGATGGGCGAGCTGCTCTTCTGGGTCGGCGAGGACAAGATGCTGTTCGGCAGCGACTACGGCATCTGGGAGCCGAGATGGCAGGTCGAGGGCCTCGTCGACTGGGACTACCCCGACGAGACCTTCTCCGACTACCCGCGCTGGACCACGGCGGCGAAGAAGAAGGTGCTCGGGCTCAACGCCGCGCGCCTCTACGACGTCGAGGTGCCGCCCGACCTCCGGCTGCCCGACGAGGCTGGGACGCCGGCCGCCAAGGACGACGCGCAGCTGGTCGAGGGGACCGCATGACCCTGCGGGCGCGGGCGCTCGACGCGCTCGCGACGGTCTACGACCCCGAGCTCGACGAGCCGATCACAGCGCTCGGCTTCGTCGAGTCGTGCGAGGTGTCTGGGGCCGGCGATGTCGACGTTCGCCTGCGCCTGCCGACGCCGCAGTGCGCGCCCAACTTCGCCTTCCTGATGGCGTCCGACGCGCGGGACGCGGTGCTGCGGGCGGGGTCGGTCGGCGCGGTGCGGGTCGTGCTGGTCGACCACTACACGGGCGAGGAGATCAACGCCGCTGTTGACCACGGCGGCGGCTTGGAGGACGCCTTCCCCGGCGAGACCGAGGGAGACCTCGACGCGCTGCGCGAGCTGTTCCGCCGCAAGGCGCTGTTGGCGCGGCAGGGCCGGGTCTACGAGCGGTTGGTCGCGGGCGGGGCGAGCGCGCCGGCTGTCGCTTCGTTGCGGCTGGCCGACCTGCCCGACGACGATCCCGAGGCGCGCCGGTGCGTGGAGCTGCGCCGTGAGCTGGGGCTGTCGTGCGACCCCGCTTCGCCGGCGCTCGTTGCCGGCGACGGCGCCGCGATCCCCGCGGGCGAGCTGAGCCGCTGGCAGCGCCGTGCGCGGCTCGTCGGGCTGAGCCTTGAGAGCAACGGCGCGATCTGCCGCTCGCTGCTGCGGGTTCGGTACGGCGTGGTCGATCCGACGGAGGAGGCGGCGGCGTGAGGTGCGGCCCTGCTCCGCGCGTCGCGCGCGCGAGCGCGCCGCCGCATCTGCGGCGGGCGCGAGATCGAGGAGGCGAGTGAGATGAAGGCAGCACGGCTGCATGCCTATGGCGATCGGCTGGAGGTCGAGCAGATCGCCGAGCCGGCGATCACCGGGCCCCACGACGTGATCGTGCGGATGGGCGGCGCGGGGCTGTGCCGCACCGACCTCCACGTCCAGGAGGGGCAGTGGGCGCAGAAGTCCGGCGTCGCGCTGCCATACGTGCTCGGCCACGAGAACGCCGGCTGGGTCCACGAGGTCGGCTCGGCGGTCGAGAACGTCGTCGCCGGCGACACGGTGATCGTCCACCCGATCGTGACGTGCGGGCTGTGCCGCTTCTGCCGCGCGGGCGACGACGTCCATTGCGAGAACCAGGCCTTCCCTGGGATCGACGTAGACGGCGGCTTCGCCGAGCTGCTGAAGACGAACGCGCGGGCGGTCGTCAAGCTCGACCCGACGCTGCACCCGAAGGACATCGCCGCGCTCGCGGACGCGGGGCTGACCGCCTATCACGCGGTCAAGAAGGCGGCGGCGCTGCTGTACCCGGGGACGCATGCGGTCGTGATCGGCGCCGGCGGGCTCGGCCACATCGGGATCCAGACGCTGAAGGCGCTGACGCCGGCGCAGATCATCGTGCTCGACCCCTCCGAGGCGGCCCTCGAGGTCGCGCGCGAGAGCGGCGCCGACATCATGGTGCGCGTTGACGGGAGACAGGTCGACACCGTCCTGGAGCTGACCGACGGCAAGGGCGCCGAGGCGGTGATCGACTTCGTCGGCGAGCACGGCGTGGTGCCCGCGGGCGTCGCGATGCTGCGCAACGCCGGCTCGTACTTCGTGATCGGCTACGGCGAGAACATCGACGTCCCGGCGATCGACATCATCTCGCGCGAGATCAACGTCATCGGCAACCTCATCGGCTCCTACAACGACCTCGCCGAGCTGATGACGCTGACCGCCCAGGGCCGGGTCGCCCTGCACACGAGCAGCTACCCGCTCGACGCCGTCAACGACGCAATGGCCGACCTCGACCAGGGCCGGCTGCACGGGCGGGGGATCTTGTTGGCGGAAGGGGTCAGCTGAGCGGCCGCTGCGACCTGCGCGCGGTAGTTTTTGCGCGCGTGCCGTCTCGCGGGGAGGCGGTCTGGATCAAGGAGAGGCGATGCTGACAACTGAGACCGCGACGACCGCGCTGGGCCCGGTCGAGTACGCCGTCAGTGGCGACGGGGCGCCGGTGTTGGTGATTCATGGCAGCCCGGGCGGCTGCGACCAGGCGGAGCTGATGGCGCGGTTCCTGCCGCAGTCGCAGTTCAAGGCGATCCTCCCCTCACGCCCCGGCTACCTCGGCACCGAGCTTGGCGAGCGCAAGACGATCGACCAGCAGGCCGACCTGCTGGTCGCGCTGCTCGACGAGCTGGGGATCGCGACAGCGAGCCTGCTGACATGGTCAGGCGGCGGGCCGGCCGGCTACCGCATCGCCGTCCGCCATCCCGACCGCGTCACCGGGCTGGTCGCGCTCGACGCCGTCAGCACCGCCTTCCCAAGACCGCATGACGACCTCACGACCCGCTTCATGTTCGGCACGCGCGCCGGCGACTTCCTGATGCGGGTGATGATCGCCCACGCTCCCGAGCAGGTGATACAGGGCACGATCCATTCGGAGAGCTCGCTCAGCAAGGAGGAGGTCGCGCAGCGGGCGAGCGAGATCTTCGAGGACGAGACGAAGCGCCAGTTCGTGCTCGACCTCGCGCTGACCGCCAGCCGGCACGACCGCTCAGCCGGCTACGACAACGACATCGCGCAGTTCGAGGCGATCGACACGCTCGAGCTGGAGCGCATCACCGCGCCGACGATGATCGTCCAGGGCAACGCCGACAGCGACGTTCCGCTCGCGCAGAGCGAGCATGCCGCCGCGGCGATCCCCAACGCCCAGCTGGCGATACTCGGCGGCGGCAGCCACCTCTGCTTCTACACCCACCCCGACAGCGCGGACGTGCAAGCGCGCGCCGTGGAGGTGCTGCGGGGCTGAAGGCAAGCCGGGCGCCGCCGCCCTCAAGCGCGCGGCGCCTGGAGCGGCGCGGCCTGGCTAGCCGCTCAGCGCGCCGGCCCGATGCGATAGACCGCGCCGGCCGTGTCGTCGCTGACGTACAGCGCGCCGGCCGGGCCCGGCAGCGTGTCGACCGGCCGCCCCCAGCGGGTGCCGTCGGGAAGCTGGAACCCGGTCACGAGGTCGACCTGGCCGCCGAGCGTGTGGCGGCTTCTGATCCACGGGAACCACGCCACCTCCGACGGGCGCGGCGGCTGGCGGTTCCACGAGCCGTGCAGCGCGACGACGGCGCCGTTGCGCAGCGCCCCCGGCAGTCTCGAGCCCTGCGTGAAGTGCAGCCCGAGCGGGGCGCTGTGAGCCGGGATGCCGCGGTCGATCCGCGGCAGTCTCGTGCAGTCGAGCACTCTGGCGCCGGGGTTGTTGTGCGCGTCGGGCGTGAACGGCGGGTGGTCGTAGTTGAGCGGCGAGCCCGGGACCCCAGGGTGGACGTCTGAGTCAGGGTTGCAGAACGGCCAGCCGAGGTTGCGGCCGTCGCTCAGCTTCGCCAGCTCCTCGTCGGGATGGTCCTTGACGTACGTCGGGATCGTCTTGAAGAAGTCGTCGCTGGCGCCGTCGCCGTAGCCTCTGTGGAACGGGAAGAGGATGTTGTCGCGGTTGTTGACCGCCGTCCACAGTCTTCCGTCGGGGTCGAACGACAGCCCCTCGCCGTTGCGCACGCCGGTCGCGTAGACCGTCAGTCTCCCGTCGCTCGGATCGACGTGGGCGACCGAGCCGCGCTGGGGACGCATCTTGGAGTCCGCGGTCCCCGAGTTGGTCGAGCTCGCGAGCGTGACGTAGAGCGTGTGGTCTGGCGCGACGATCAGCGACTTCGCGCGGTGGACGTCGTCGCCCACCGGGTCGGTGTCGGGCAGGTTGCCGACGACCGTCGTGCGGGCGCTCGGCTTGGCGTTGCTCCAGTCGAAGCGGTCGACGCGGTTGGACTCCGCGACGTAGAAGACCGTTCTGCCGTCGACTGTGTCGAAGGCCATCCCCTGCGGGTCGGTCAGCCCGGCCATCATCGGCCTGACGCTCGCGCTGTTGCCGTCTCTGCGCGGCGTCAGCCTCTGGATCTCGCCGGTGCTCGGGATGCTGACGAGCAGGCTGCCCTCTGGCGTCCACGCCTCGAAGCGGGCGCCGTCCACGCGAGCCCAGACCGACGCGCGCCAGCCGGCCGGCACTCTCAGCGTGCGCGCGGTGTCGAACGGCGCGGCGCTCATCTCGGCCGTGACGCCGACGCTCACTCTCGCGAAGCGGACCGGGCTTCTCGCGGCGGCGGCGAGTGGGGCCGCGCCGGACGCCGTCGCGGCGCTCGTGTCCGACGACGTCATCTGCGACCCGCCGGGCCCACCGGAGCTGGACCCGCCAGAGCCCGACGACCCCCCGCCGCACCCAGCAACCAGCGCCGCGACGCCGACGGCGCCAACCAGACCAGCAAGCCGTGTGCGCATCAGACCGCCTTAGGCGGCAACTTGGACCAAGGTGCCGATCGGTGTGTACGGGTAGATCGTCGCGGCCGCCGACTCGGGCAGCTCGACGCAGCCGACGCTCTGGGGCGTCCCGTACGAGGCGCGGTTGAAGGCGTGAAGCGCGTCACCACCGTTGAAGTATGAGACGTATCTGATCCCCGGGTCGTTGTATCTCGTCCCGTCGGGGTTGGTCCCGATCATCGTCGTCACGTCGTAGCGGAGGTAGACCGGGAAGGTCCCTTCCTCCGTCGGCGCGGCGGGCACGCCGGTGTTGGCCGGCGTCGTGATGATCGTTCTGCCGTTGTGGATCAGCGTCGCGGTCTGCTGCGCGGAGTCGCGGTGGACGAGCACGTAGCTGTACCCGAACGTGTTGCCTCTGTGAGCCCTGACGGCGTTTATCAGCGACGACCAGACGTCGGGCCCGGCGAGGCCGTCGACTGTCAGGTCGTTGTCGCTCTGGAACGCCATCAGCGCGCCTCTGGTGATCGAGCTCGCCGTGTCGGGGCTCCACTGCGAGGTGAGCTGGCTCGGCAGGCTCCAGCGCCACGAGAATCTGCCCTTGGGCGGGTCGACGGCGGCTTGCAGCTGCGCGCCGTCGTCGCTCGCGATCGCCTTCTCGTCGGACTGGAACGTCAGCGGCAGGTAGCCAAGCTGCGCGAGCAGCTCGTGCAGCCGCAGCGTCGAGCCGCCCGGCACGGTCCAGGAGACCGTCGTCGGGCCCGGCGTCGTCGTGTCGTCGGCGTTCGTCGTCGTCGCACCGGTGCTCGACGTGTCGTCCGCGGTCGTCGTCGTGTTGTCAGCGACGGTGTCGTCGGCTGTCGTCGTCGTGCCCGTCGTCGAGCTCGTGTCCGAGACGCCGACGTGGCCGCCGACGAGCTGGACGCCGGCCGGCAGCGTCATCTGCACGTGCGCGCCGAGGCCGTAGCCGACGCCGCTCGGCGTGAAGACGAGCGTGTGGCTGTCGCGCGTGCTCCATCTGCCTGCCGTCTGCGCGGCGAAGGTCGGGCGCGCTTTGCCAAGCGCGCTGACCGGCTTGGAGAAGGTCAGCGCCAGCTTCGAGGTCGGCGCGATCTGCGACTCGGGCGCCGGGTCGGCGACCGCTGTCGGCGTGCTGCCGGCGGGGAACCAGGTGACCGGACGGGCTCTCGGCAGCGCCTCCCAGCTGCGCGGCGCGGCGCTGACGAGCAGCGTTCCGGCCGCGGCCTGTCTGCCAAGGTCGACTGTCCGGCGCGGGTGGCGCACGGCGACGTGACGCATGTGGCCCGGCGTGCCGTAGGAGAGGCGCGCGATCGGGCGTGCGAACGTGACCTTGAGGCCGTTGGGGCTCTTGACCGAGGTCCACTTCGTGCGCAGGCCGGCGGTAGGCGTGCGGACGGTGACCTGCTTGGTCGACTGCTTGCCGAGCGCCCAGCCGTTCCAGCCCGGCCGCTTGACCGTTGCCGACACCGTCAAAGCCGTGCCGGGCGCGACGTGCGTGCGCGGCGTCAGCGTGCCGTCTCTGACTGCCAGCGGTATGAGGTGGCCGTGCTGGTCGCGTGCAACGGCGTTGACGAGCGTGCCGCCGAACGACTGCACGGTTATTCTCGCCAGCCCGCCGTCGGTGTCGGCCGCGATGCTCGCACCGGACATCGTCGTGACGGCGACAGCGCCGCCGACGATCACGCCAAGGACGACAAGCAGCAGCAGGCCGACGAGCGCGCCTTTGCGGCCCCGGCCGCCGGTGCGCTTCGTGTCGTGGCCCTGCGGAGTCGTTCCTGGCGCCTCGATCGTCAAGCCATTTCTCACGGTGACGGCCATCGTTCTCGGAGTCAAGGGACTTTCACCAAAGGTTCAGGTTTTCCTGCGTAAAACCGGTCATCCGCCGAACAGCTGGATGTGATCGGCCTCGGCGGCTCCGCCGAACGGGCGGGTGAGGCCGAACTGCTCAAGCGTCGCTTCCGAGACGCCCTCGACACCTGGCGTGTCAGAGGCCTCGCCGCGCGTGTGCGGGTCGTTCGGGAAGCCGCCGACCTCGACCGAGTGCTCGGGCGAGCGGTAGCCCGACAGCCCGAGCAGGTGCAGCCCGAGCGCCTTGCCGAGCTTGTCCAGGCGCGCGGCGAGGACCGGCTCGACGCCGACCGAGTAGTTCGTGCCGGGCGACTGGAAGAAGCCGGTCGAGCCGCTGTGGGCGGAGAACGGCGTGTTCGTCACCGACGGCGGCGAGGAGAGGCCGGCCTGCGCGGCGGCGGCGCGCGCAGCGGCGCGTGCCTCCTGCGCCTGCACTCTTCTCAGCGTCGCGCGCAGCGTCGTCTCTCTCGCCTGCAGCGCGCCGAGCTGGCCTTGCGTGTCCTGCTTCTGGCGCACGAAGACCATCTGCTTGTCGACGACCGCGATCCGCAGCCGCGCGACCTGGTCTCTCTGAGAGAGCGTCGCGTCAGCGATCAGCTGGCGTCTGGACTCGAGCTTGGTCAGCCGTGCCGTCTGCTCGGCGACGGCTGTGCGCTCGGTCGTCACCCGTGACGTGATTCTCACGTTCTGGTCGCGCAGGCGGTTGAGGTCGTCGACCTTCTCGATCAGGCCGCTGAAGCCGCCGGAGTTGACGACGACCGAGACGACGTCCTCTTGGGGCATCTCGTACTGGGCGACGAGCTGCGCGGCGAGGATCTTGCGGTCGCGCGTGAGGTCGCTGCGCAGGCGGGTCAGCTTGACGCGCGCCGTGCGCAGCTGCTGCTGCGTCGTGTGCAGCTGCGACTGCTCGTTGCTGAGCGTCGACTCGATCGCGGTGAGCCGGGCGTTGAGGTCGTCGATCGACCCCTGGTAGCCGGCGATGTGGGTGTTCTCTGTCGACAGCCGGCCCTTCAGCCCGTTCTCTCTCTGCTGCAGCCCGCCGAGCTGGCTCTTCAGCTCGCCTGAGGACGGGGCGGCGATCGCCGGCGTCGCCGCCGCAACAGCAAGCAGGAGAGCGAGCGCGCCGGGACGGCGCAGGTTGGGACGGGCACGAGAGGTCGGCATGACGGCCCGGAGCAAGATAGCGGCGGCCTGCAGTCGCGACGAGGCGAAACACCCCTGTGCAGGCGAACTTGCAGCCCAGCCGGCTGGCGAGCGAGATCGGCTGGCCCCCGATCTCGGGGGCGCGGCGAGAGGCCGTGTGCGCGGCTGTCGAGCCGCCGCGTCAGAGCCAGCCGGCGCGCTTGAAACGGCGGTACAGCACGGCGCAGCCGGCGAACACGACCGCCAGCACGAGCGGGTAGCCGTACTGCCAATGGAGCTCCGGCATGTTGTCGAAGTTCATCCCGTAGATCGCGGCGACGAGCGTCGGCACGGCGAGGATCGCGACCCAAGCCGAGATCATCCGCATGTCCTCGTTCTGGCGCACGGCGACCTGCGTCATGTTCGCCTGCAGGGCGCTCGAGAGCAGGTCGCGGAAGCCGGTGACGCGGGCGCAGACGCGTCGCAGATGGTCGTGCGCGTCGCGGTAGTAGTCGGTCAGCTCAGGTGCGACGACCTCGACGTTGCCGCGCGCCAGCTGGTCGACCTCGCTCAGCAGCGGCACGACCGCGCGGTGGAACTCCTGTAGCTCACGGGCGAGCCGGTAGATCCGCTCAGCCGGGTTGTCGCGCTGGTCGGAGAAGACCTGCGCCTCGACCGACTGGATCGCCTCGTCGATCTGCTCGGCGGTCGCGTCGTAGGCGTCGACGACGCGGTCGAGGATCGCGTAGAGGACGGCGCTGGGGCCGAGCCTCAACAGGTCGGGTCGGCGCTGCAGCCGCTCGCGCACGCCGGTCAGCGGGCCGTCGCCGTGGCGCACGGTGATGACGAACTGCTGGTTGACGAAGACGAGCAGCTCGCCGATGTGGACGTTCTCCTCCGCCTCGTCGTAGTGCGCCGTCTTGACGACGACGAGCAGGGTCTCGCCGTAGACCTCGAGCTTCGGCCGCTGGTGCGCGTCTACCGCGTCCTCGACGGCGAGCTCGTGAAGGTCGAACTCGCGCGCGATCGCGTTGAACTCCTCTGGCGTCGGCTCGACGACGCCTAGCCACGCGAACGAGCCGGGGTCGCGGGTGCAGTGCGCGGCCTCTTCCAGCTCGAGCTCGCCAAGGCGGCGCTGGCCCTGCTCGTAGACGGCGCAGTCGACGATCACCCGTGCAGTCTGGGCTGTGGCGCGTCTGCGCAACGTCAAGAAACGCCCGCTGAGCGTCAAGATCTCGTCCAGTCGCCGCTCTCTCCGCAGTCTTCGCCGCGGTTAGACTCGGCCGACGGCCGTTCCCCGGCGAGGAGGAGTGGGATGCTGCATCTGCTCGGCGCGCTCGCGGTGCTCGCGATCGACGTCGCGATGCTGCTGATCGGCGGGACGCTGACCTTGCTCGCGCAGCGCGTGAGACGATGGCCGCGCTTCCAGACCGGTTCCTAGTCGATCGGAGAGGGCCTCGCAATGGCTTCCGACACCACGCCCGGTTCCACGACCGCGCCCGGCGGGCCCGGCGGGCCTGCGCCAGGCGAGCCTGCGCCTGCGCCCGGCGCCGCGGCACCGCCGGACCCGATGGCGATCCTGCGCGAGCGGCGCTACCTGATGCTGCTGGTCCTCGCGGTGATCGCGGGCGTGATCGTCTCGTTCGCGGCGTGGGGCTTCCTCGAGCTGACGCACCAGCTGCAAACGTGGCTCTACACCGACCTGCCGCGCGACGTCGGATATGACGGCGGGCCGCCCCTGTGGTGGTCGCTGCCGCTGCTGCTGATCGCGGGCGTGATCGTCGCCTTCGCGATCGACCGCCTGCCTGGCAGCGGCGGCCATGTGCCGTCGAACGGGCTGAGCGCCGGGATGACGCAGCCGATCGCGCTGCCGGGCGTGATGCTCGCGGCGATCGCGACGCTCGGCGCCGGTGTCGTGCTCGGCCCCGAGGCGCCGCTGATCGCACTGGGAGGCGGGCTGGGGATCCTTTGCGCCCGGCTCGTCAGACGTGACGCGCCGGAGCAGATGCTGCTGGTGATGGGCGTCGCCGGCACGTTCGCGGCGCTGTCGATGATCTTCAGCTCGCCGTTGATCGCCGCGGTCGTGTTGATCGAGGCGGCCGGCCTTGGCGGGCCGAGACTGCCGGTCGTGCTGCTGCCGGGGCTGCTCGCCGCCGGGATCGGCTCGCTCGTCTCGATCGGGATGGGCTCGTGGACCGGGCTGAGCACAAGCGACTACGCGCTCGGCGCGCTCTCGCTGCCGCATTACGAGCGGCCGACCTTCGCCGCGCTCTGCTGGACGGTCGCGTTGGCGCTCGTGATCGCGGGCGGCGTGGCGGTGATCTTCCCCGCCGCGAGAGCCGTCCAGCGGCTCGCGAAGCCGCGGCCGTTCCTCGTGCTGCCGGCCGTCGGGCTGCTCGTCGGCGGGCTCGCGATCGCCTACTCGCAGGCGGCCGACAAGAGCTTTCAGGACGTCCTCTTCTCCGGCCAAGAGCTGATTGGGCCGCTGACCGCGAGCCCCGGCGCGTGGTCGCTCGGCGCGCTCGCGCTGCTGCTCGCCTTCAAGGCGATCGCCTGGTCGCTGTCGCTGGGCAGCTTCCGTGGCGGCCCGATCTTCCCCGCGCTGCTGCTCGGCGCGGCCGCCGGGATGATGGCCGGGCAGCTGCCCGGCTTCGACCTGACGCCCGCGGTCGCGGTCGGGATGGGGGCCGGCGTGAGCGCCGCGCTGCGGCTGCCGCTCGCCGCGGTCGTGCTCGCGCTGCTGCTCACCTCAGGCACCGGGCCAGGCGCGTCTCCGCTCGTGATCGTCGGCGTCGTCGTCGCCTATCTGGCGATCACCGGGCTCTCCTCGCCACGCCGGGCGTAATTCCGAGGTTGCATCTTCAGAAGCATTCAATATGATCATTCTCTCTTTAGGCTGTACGTCGCTCTCTGGAGGGAGTCGAATGATCTTGAGACGTAGGTCGTTGTCTGTCCTGTGTGCGGCAGCGCTGCTGCTGGCGTTCGTCGTTTCTGCCTGTGGCTCTGACTCCGGCAGCTCGAGCGCGACCGCGTCGAGCGGAGGCGGCGACGGCAAGCTGACGACCGTCAAGGTCGGCACGCTGCCGATCTCCGCGCTCGCGCCGCTCTACCTCGGCATCGAGAGAGGCATCTTCAGAAGACACGGGCTCGACGTGCAGCCGCAGATCGCGCAGTCCGGCGCGGCGATCGTCCCCGCCGTGGTGAGCGGCGACCAGCAGTTCGGCTTCGCCAACGTCGTCTCGGTGATGGTCGCCAAGGACAAGGGCCTGCCGATCAGAATCGTCGCGCAGGGCTCGCAGGCCGGCCCCGGCCCGTCGCAGAGATTCGAGGGCGTGATCGTCAAGAAGGGCAGCGACATCACGAGCCCGTCCGACCTCGCCGGCAAGACGATGGCGGTCAACGCGGTCAACGACATCGGCGGCTTGCTGATCGAGGGCGCGCTGGAGAGAGACGGCGTCGACACGAGCTCGATCAGATTCGTCGAGATCGGCTTCCCCGATGCCAACACCGCTGTTGACGCGGGCCGCGTCGACGCCGCGTACCAGACCGAGCCATTCCTCTCGCAGGCGGTCGCGGCCGGCGACAGAGTCGTCCTCTACCAGTACCCGACGCTCGGCAGAGAGATCACGATCGGCTCGTACTTCACCGGCGACCAGTACGCGCAGCAGAACCCGCAGGTCGTCAGAGAGTTCAGAGACGCGATGAACGAGTCGCTGCAGTACGCGACCGCGCACGACGACGAGGCCCGCCAGGCGGTCACGACGTTCACGAGAATCCCGCCGGCCGCCGTCAGAGCGATGACGATGCCGAGCTTCAACACCGACCTCGACCCGGAGTCGTCGGGCCTTTCGCTGATCGGCCAGCTCGCCGTGCAGCAGAGACTGATCAGAACCGCTCCGGACTTCGACCAGCTCATTGTCCCCTGACGTAGAGCAAGCCGCCGGTCAGCTTGACGGCATGGAGCTGGCGCACGCACGCGTGCGCCGGCTCTCGCGCCGGGTGCTCGTCGTCGAGGCCGAGCCCGCCGGGTCCGCCAACGCGGGCATCGTGATCGGCGACGACCGCGTCCTGGTGATCGACACGCGCGTGCTGCCGAGCTTCGGCGCCCAGCTCGCGAGCGCGGTCACCGAGGCGACCGGCACCAGCGTCGACGAGCTGGTCGTCGTCAACACGCACTTCCACGGCGACCACGTCTTCGGCAACGGCGCCTTCAAGGGCGCGACGATCGTCGCGACCGCCTCCGCGCAGGCCGCGCAGCGGCGCGAGTGGGACCGGCAGGTTGAGATCTTCGAGGAGCTGCGGCCCCATCAGGCCGACGAGATCAAGACGACGGAGAAGGCCGTCGCGACCGTCGGCCTGACCGGGCCGGCGCGGATCGCGCTCGGCGGCGTCGACGTCGAGCTGGAGCCGGTCGGGCCCGCGCACACCGAAGGCGACCTCGTCGCGTTCGTCCCGGCAGAGGACGTCGCCTTCGTCGCGGACCTCGTCTTCAACGGCCACTGGCCGTCGATGTGGAACGCCGACATGCAGGGCTGGCTGCGCGCGCTCACGCGGCTGCGCGGCATGGTGTTGAGAACCGTCGTGCCCGGCCACGGCCCGGCCGGCGACCCGTCGCTGCTTGACGAGATGGCGGCGTGCCTGCGCTTCCTGATCGCGCTCGAGCTCGACGACGACGGCGGCGACGAGGACGCGAAGATCGCTGCCTCGCCGTTCGCCGGCTTCCTGCATCGCCAGCGCGTCGCCGAGGGGCGTCAGCGCGTGCGCGAGCAGGTGTCTGAAGACCTCCGAGGGATTGTCGAGGGAGTCGCATGAGCTTGCCCGTGACGCTCGCGTGCTGGGACTACGACCGCACGCATGCGCTGCAGACCGGCGCCGTCCGCGCCGAGGGGATCGACCTCACCTACCTGCCGCTGCCGGTCGAAGAGACCTTCTTCCGGATGCTGCGCCACCGCGAGTTCGACGCGGCGGAGATGTCGATGTCGTCGTACGTGATGACGCTTGGCCAGGAGAGCCCGCCGTTCATCGCGATCCCCGTCTTCCCGTCGCGCGCCTTCCGCCACTCGTGCGTCTTCGTCAACGAGAACAGCGGGATCAGAGAGCCCAAGGACCTCGTCGGCAAGGTCGTCGGGACGCCCGAGTTCCAGATGACGGCGGCCGTCTGGATCCGCGGGATCCTCGCTGAGCACCACGGCGTCGCGATCGACTCGGTGCGCTACCGCACCGGCGGCCTGGAGTCGCCCAACCGCCCCGAGAAGGTCAAGCTGACGCTGCCCGACGGCGTCGAGGTCGAGCCGCTCGGCGACGGCGAGACGCTCTCGGCGATGCTCGCCAGCGGCGAGATCGACGCGCTCTACACGGCCCGGATGCCGTCGTCGTTCGTCGACAGAGCGCCGGGCGTCGTGCGGCTGTTCCCCGACTCGCGCGCGACCGAGACGGCTTACTTCGAGCAGACCGGGATCTTTCCGATCATGCATGTCGTCGCGCTGCGTCGCGAGGTCCACGAGCGTCATCCGTGGGTTGCCGGCGAGCTGTTCAAGGCGTTCGAGCGCTCGCGCAAGGAGGCCGTCGCCGGCCTCTACGAGACGGCGGCGCTGAAGCACATGCTGCCGTGGCTGGTGCAGGAGGTCGAGGTCACGCGCACCGCGCTTGGCGACGACTTCTGGCCTTACGGCCTCCAGGCCAACCGCAGAGTGCTCGAGGCGTTCCTCGGCTACTCGCACGCGCAGGGGCTGTCACCGCGGCTGTTGACGCCGGAGGAGATGTTCGCGCCAGCGACGCTCGAGTCGTTCGTGATCTGAGCAGGAGGCCCCAGATGACTTCGTCCGCATCCGCATCCGCATCCGCATCCGCAACGACGCAGGAGCTGCGCGCGACGGTCGCGACCGGCTGCCGCGTGCTCGCCGCCAACGGGCATTCGGACTACATCTGGGGCCACCTCTCGGCGCGGGATCCAGCGGGGCGCGGGCTCTTCATGAAGGGGTCCGGGCTCGGCCTCGAGGAGATCGAGCCCGACGACGTGGTCCTGCTCGACGAGGCGGGCGACGTGATCGAGGGCGATCGCAGACGCCACTCCGAGTGGCCGCTGCATGCCGAGGTGCTCAAGCACCGCCCCGACGTCGGGGCGGTCGTGCACACGCATCCGCCGCATGCCGTCGCGCTCGCCGCGGCCGGCGTGGAGCTGGAGCCCGTCTCCAACATGGGGACATGGTTCGCCCCGCCCGGCGTGCCGCGGTTTGAGGACACGGCGGAGTTGATTCGTGACCGTGAGTTGGGAGCGGCCGTCGCCCGCGCGCTTGGCGAGCGCGACGTGCTGTTCCTGGTGAATCACGGAATCGTGGCGGTCGGCGCCGACGTGCGCGCCGCCGTCATCCGCGCAGTGCTGCTGGAGGCCGCCTGCCGCCAGCAGTTGTTGACGCGAGCGTTCGGGGGCGCGCCGATGGGCGTGCCCGACGAGGCGCTCGCAAAGGGGGACGTCTACGCGGCACGCACCGACGTGCTGTGGGACTACCTCGTGCGGCGCCTCAAGCAACGCGCGTAACCCACCCGTTGTGACCCCTGTGGAGGGGGGAGAGAGATGATGCAGGCAACGAGACCGACGCGCATCGGCCGGCTGGCCCGACGCTGCGCGAGCCGCCGCCATGCTGCAATCGCGGGCGCGGCGGCACTGACGATCGCTGTCGCGGGCTGCGGCGGATCGAGTGACAACAGTGCTACCGCCGCCAGCGGTGGCAGCAGCTCCGGCAAGCTGACGACCGTGAGGGTCGGCGTGCTGCCGATCGGCACGCAGGTCCCGCTCTACCTCGGGATCAGACACGGCTTCTTCAGAGCCGAGGGGATCGACGTCCAGCCGCAGGTGATGTCGGGCGGCTCGGCGATCGTGCCGGCGCTGCTGCAGGGCAGCCTCCAGCTCGGCTTCGTCAACGGCGCGACGATCGTCTTCGGCGCTGGCAGAGGGCTGCCGATCGAGGTCGTCGCGGCCGGCGAGGGCGCGCCCTTGAGAGGCAACCGCGACGAGGACTTGAGCCGCCTCGTCGTCGCGAAGGACAGCCCGATCAGAACGGCGAGAGACCTCGACGGCAAGACGATCGCGGTCAGCGGCCTGCGCGACGCGCCCGAGCTGCTGACGCGCGCGGCGCTGGCGAAGGAGGGCGTCGACCTGGGCTCGCTGAGATTCCAGGAGATTGGCTACGCCGACATGCTCGCTGCGCTCGACGCCCACCGCGTCGACGCCGCCTACCTCGTGACGCCGTTCGGCGAGCAGGCCGAGAGAGACGGCGACGTGACGCTCGCGCGGCCGTACTACGACACGCAGCCGGGCCTCGGCACCGCGTACTACGCGACGTCGAGACAGTTCGCGCAGCAGAGCCCGCAGGTCGTCGCCGGCTTCCAGAGAGCGATGCTGAAGTCGGTCGCATACGCCAACGCGCACATCGACGAGGCCCGCAGACTGCTGCCGAGCTTCACGACGATCCCGGCCGACGTGGTCCCGAGAGTCAACTTCGGGCACTTCCCCGAGACGCGCCAGGAGGCGGTCGACTCGCTCAACACGATCGGCGGCCTGATGACCGATTACAGATGGATCGACAGCACGCCGGACATCGACGCGCTGGTCTTCAACCCAGACGCCAGATGAGCATGACGCCCGATGCCGAGGCCCTCACGGGCCTCGGCGGCGCGCTGCACCGCGCCCGGCTGGTCGACCTCGAGCAGCCGCGCTTCGCCGGCCAGCCAGGGCTCGACCAGCACGGCGCGGGACTGCAGTTCACGCTCCACCGCCGCCACGAGCCCGGGCTCGCGAAGCGCACGAGCTCCTCGGGCCTGTTGATCAGCTCCGACCATGCCGGCACGCACATCGACGCGTTGTCGCATCAGGCGGTCGACTGCCAGCTGCACGGGCAGGTCGCGGTGACCGCCGAGGTGCAGACGCCGACCGGCTTCACGACGCACTCCGCCGAGGAGATCCCGCCGTTGATCGGGCGCGGCGTGCTGCTTGACGTGGCGGCCGACGGCCCGCTTGCGCCGCGCCAGACGATCACCGTGGCGGACCTGGAGAAGGCCGCCGCCGGCCTCGCGATCCCTGCCGGCGCGACGGTGCTCGTGCGCACCGGCTGGGGCACGCTGTGGGACGACCCGCCGCGCTACCTCGAGGCGCCGGGCCTCAACCTGCCCGCCTCGCAGTGGGTCGCCGACCATAGGCCGGTCGCGGTCGGGATCGACAACGCCCGCTGGGACGAGCTCGACGTCGTCGACCCGACGGTCGGCTACCGCTCGCCCGGCCACGCGCTCTTCCTCGTCCAGGAGGGCGTCTACATCATCGAGAACCTCTTGCTGGAAGAGCTCGCGCAGAGCGGCCAGCGGGAGTTCGCCTTCGTCTGCCTGCCCTTGAAGCTGCGCGGCGCGACCGGCTCGCCCGTCCGCCCCGTGGCGCTGTTGGAAGGAGCTGCCGCATGAGCGCGGTCAACGAGCTGACGCCGCCGCTCGAGCTGCTGGAGCAGCTCGTCACCTCGGCCCACATCCTCGCGTACGTCGGCCAGGGGGACATGGTCTGGGGCCATGTCTCCGTCCGCGACCCGCTCGGCCGTGGGACGTGGCTGAAGGGCGCCGGCCACGGCCTGGAGGAGATCACCTCCGAAGACGTCGTGCTGATCGACCGCGCCGGCGAGGTGCTGGCCGGCAGCGCGCGCCGCCACAAGGAGTTCCCAATTCACACCGAGGTGATGGCGGCGCGGCCCGACGTCAACTGCGTCATCCACACCCACCCGGTCGCGCCGGTCGCGCTCGCCGCGACGGGCGAGCCGCTGCGGCCGGTCTCGCACGAGGCCTGCTTCTTTGTCCCGCCCGAGCTGCCCTGCTACGAGGAGACGACCGACCTGATCGTCACCTCGGAGCTGGGCGAGAGAGTCGCCGCGACGCTCGGCGGCTCGCCGGGGATGCTGCTGCTCGGCCATGGGATCGTCGCCTGCGGCAGCGACGTCGAGGAGGCGACGATGTCAGCCGTGCTGCTCGATCGCGCCTGCCGCGCGCAGCTCGAGGTCTTGCAGACCGGGCTGAGATACCGCTGGACCTCCGACGAGGAGGCGCTGGCCAAGCGCGGCAACTGCTACCCGCGCGCGTTGATCGAGCAGGGCTATGCCTACCTGGCGCGGCGCGTCGGCTGCCCGGTCTGAGCGTGCCGGGCGAGCGCCGCGAGCGCCGCGAGCGCTGAGGCTGCTGAGCGGGCCGCGGGCCCGCTCAGCTTGCCGGGGCGAAGTCGCCGGCGGCTATCCAGGCGGTCGACGGCGCGTGCTGGCGCAGCGCCTCGGCGACCTGCGCCTGCTCGCCGGAGGCGATCGCGGCGACGAGCAGCTCGTGGACGGCGAGGTTCTGGCTGCTGCGGAAGACGTCGTCGGGCTGGACGTCCTGGATCGAGTTCTGGATGTAGTCCATCAACGTGCCGTAGACGGCTTGCAGCACGTAGTTGGGCGAGATCGCCGCCATCCTGCGATGGAGCGCCCAGTTGGCTTCCAGAAAACCAGCCGGCGAGTCCGCCGCGGCGGCCATTCTGCGCAGGATCTCCTGCAGCTCGGCGATGTCCGCGTCGGTGTGATGCCTACGCGCGTCCTCGGCGACGAGCGGCTCAAGCGCGTTGCGCACGGCGAGGCAGTCTGCCGTCGTCGCGCCGCCGTCGTTGAAGCCGAGGATCAGATGGCTGAGGCGGATGTGCGGCGAGGGCGAGGAGACGAAGAGGCCGCCGCCGGGGCCCGGGCGCGTCGCGACGAGGCCGCGGTTCTCGAGCAGGCGCAGCGCCTCGTTGACCGTTCCGAGGGCGACGCCGAAGCGCTCGCGCAGCTCGCCCTTGGTGCCAAGACGCCAGCCGTCTGGCAGCGAGTCTCTCTGTATGTCGTGCTCGATTTGGCGCGCAAGCGCCTCCGCGCGCGAGACGCGCGACTCGTCCAACGCCCGACGTTCGCGGGTGTCCGGGGCTCTGCTCACGGGCCGTCCCAAAGATTCAACATATTCATTTGACTCCATTCGACATTACCATTATTTTCGTTAGCTCGATGAGGAGAACATCACCCTATTCCAGCCGCCACGGGCGGTGCACAACTTCCTTGCAGGAGGTGTCGCCATGAGCGCAGGCACCGCGCAGCCAGCTGCGATCAGCACCGCCTCGCGCCGTCCGCGCTTGCGGGTGCCGGGCGCGGTGCAGGGGCTGCTCGCCGTCATCGCGTTGCTCGCCCTGCTCGAGCTCGTCACCGCGGTCGGCCTGCTGCCCGAGCGCCATTTCCCGCTCGTCAGCAACGACCTCAAGACGCTCTTCGACCAGCTCAGCGAGAGCAGCTTCTGGAGCGCCGTCGGGGAGACGCTGCACGCATGGGCGATCGGCTTCGCGATCGCGGCCGTGCTCGGCATCGTCCTCGGCATCCTGATCGGCGCCAGCGAAGAGCTGTTCGCCGCAACGCGCGTCGTGATCGAGTTCCTGCGGCCGATCCCGTCCGTCGCGCTGATCCCGCTCGCCGTGCTCGTCTATGGCACCGGCATCAAGAGCGCTGTCTTCCTCGCCGCCTTCGCCGCGCTGTGGCCGATCCTCGTGCAGGCGATCTACGGCGTGCGCGACGTCGACCCCGTCGCGCTGGACACCGCGCGCGCATTCGGCTTCGGCCGCTTTCAACGGATGCGCTACGTCATGTTCCCCAGCGCCGTGGCGTACGTCGTCACCGGCCTGCGAATCGCCTCCTCGACGGCGATCATCCTCGTCGTCACCGCTGAGCTCGTGATCGGCGCGCCGGGCCTGGGCAAGGAGATCAACCTCGCCCAGTCAGGCAACGACCTCGAGCTGATGTACGCGCTGATCATCGCGACCGGCCTCCTCGGCTGGGCGCTGAACGTGGCCTTCACGTGGATCGAGCGTCGCACGCTGCACTGGCACCCGTCCCAGCGGCCCACGGAGGGCTCGTGATGTCCCTGTCGCTCTCGCGCCGTCGCGCGTTCCTGCTCGCGCTGGAGATCGGCACGCCGATCCTGGTCGTCGTGCTCTGGTACGCGCTCAGCGCCAACAGCACGAGCTTCTACTTCCCGCCGCTGTCGAGAATGCTCGACAGCTTCAAGGACAACTGGCTGTTCGCGCGCTTCTCCAGCGACGTGATCCCGAGCCTCGTGCGGCTCATCCTCGGTTACGTGATCTCAGTCGCGGTCGCGGTGCCGTTCGGCGTGCTGCTCGGCCTCTCGCCGACTGCCCGCCGCGCGACCTCGCCGATCGTCGAGTTCCTGCGGGCGATCCCGGCGCCGGCGCTGATCCCCTTCGGCATCGTCGTGATGGGGATCGGCAACACGATGAAGATCTTCATCATCGTGATGGTCTGCGTCTGGCCGATCATGCTGAACACGATTGACGGCATCCGCGCCGTCGACCCGCAGCTGATCGACACGGCGAAGGCCTACCGCACGGGCACGTGGGACCGGCTGCGCTACGTGATCCTGCCGGCCGCGATGCCGCAGATCTTCGCCGGCATGCGGACGTCGCTGTCGCTGGCGGTGATCCTGATGGTGATCAGCGAGATGGTCGCCTCCACCAACGGGATCGGCTACTTCGTGCTGCAGTCGCAGCGCACCTTCGCGATCCCCGACATGTGGTCGGGAATCATCCTGCTCGGCCTGCTCGGCTTCGGGCTGAACGTCCTGTTCGGCATCTTCGAGTCGCGCGCGCTGGCCTGGCACCGCGGCGCACGGAGCGCCGCGAGATGAGCACCGAGAACTCTGAGAGAAGGACTGGATCGATGTTGCTCGAGGTCACCGGTCTCAACAAGACCTACGGCCAGGGCCCCGGCGCGACCGAGGCCGTCCACAACCTCACGTTCGGCGTGCAGGAGAGCGAGTTCGCCTGCATCGTCGGGCCCTCTGGCTGCGGCAAGACGACGCTGCTGCGGTGTCTCGCCGGCCTGCTGCCCGCCACGCGCGGCGAGGTCACGCTGCGCGGCCAGCGGGTCGACCGCACGCCCGACGACATGGCGCTCGTCTTCCAGGAGTACAGCCGCTCGCTGTTCCCCTGGATGACCGTGCGCGAGAACGTCGCCTTCCCGCTTAAGCGCAAGAAGCACAGCAAGGCGAAGGTCAAGGAGCTCGTCGACCGCTCGCTCACCGCGGTGCGCCTGGACCAGTTCGCCGACCACTACCCGTGGCAGCTGTCCGGCGGCATGCAGCAGCGCGTCGCGATCGCGCGCGCGCTCGCCTACGAGCCGGCGATCCTGCTGATGGACGAGCCGTTCGCCTCGCTCGACGCGCAGACGCGCGCCGACCTCGAGGACCTGACGCTCCAGCTGCGCACGGAGTTCGGCGTCACGATCGTCTTCGTCACGCACGACATCGACGAGGCCGTCTACCTCGCCGACCGCGTGATCGCGCTGACCCAGCGCCCGACGCAGGTGCAGGAGATCCTCGACATCCCGCTCCCGCGCCAGCGCGACCAGCTCACCACCAAGGAGCTGCCGGAGTTCACGCAGCTGCGTGCCCACGTCTACCGCTTGATCAAGCGGCCCGACGAGGTCTCCGGCAGACAACAGCCGTCCGCGCTGACGCGGGCGTAGCCAACCAAGCCCCCCCCTCACACATGACCCCCACGGAAACAGAGATCCCGGCGCTCGCCGGGGAGCTGGCGCGTGCCGAAACGCAGCGCGTGGCGGTGCCGCCTCTCACGGCCCGCCATCCGACGCTCACCGTCGAGGACGCGTACGCGATTCAGGAGCACAACACCGCCGCGAAGATCGCTGCCGGCGACCCGCTCGTCGGGCGCAAGATCGGGCTGACGTCGGGCCCGATGCAGCGGCTGCTCGGCGTCAACGAGCCGGACTTCGGCGCGCTGTTCGCCTCGATGCGCGCCGAGGACGGCGACGCGATGGACGTCGACGCGCTGCTGCAGCCGAGAGTCGAGGCCGAGCTGGCGTTCGTGATGGCGCAGGACCTTGCCGGGCCTAACGTCGACGCGCTCGCGGCCGCCCGCGCGATCGCCGGCGTCGCCCCGGCGCTGGAGATCATCGACAGCCGCGTCGCCGACTGGAAGATCAGACTCGTCGACACGGTCGCCGACAACGGTTCCTCGGGCCGCTTCGTCGTCGCGCCGACGCTGACGCCGCTCGCCGGCATCGACCTGCGCCTGATCGGCTGCGTGCTGACGCGCAACGGCGAGCTGGCCGACACCGGCGCCGGCGCTGCCGCGCTGGGCAACCCGCTGCGCTGCGTCGCGTGGCTGGCGAACAAGCTCGGCGAGTTCGGCCAGGGCTTGCGCGCTGGCGACGTCGTCCTCTCGGGCGCGCTCCACGCGGCTGTTGACGTGCAGGCCGGCCAGACGGTCCGCGCGGAGTTCGCGCGGCTGGGCGCGGTCTCGATCCATTTCACGACACGGCAAGGAGGCGACTCGTGAGCGCACGACTCTCCTGCGCGATCCTCGGGTCGGGCAACATCGGCGCCGACCTGATGGCGAAGATCGGCCGCAGCGACGAGCTCGAGCTCGTCGGCGTCGTCGGCATCGACCCGGCCTCCGACGGCCTCGCGCGTGCGCGCGCGGCCGGGTACGAGACGTCGGCGGAGGGGATCGACTGGATCCTCGACAACCGCGACACGATCGACCTCGTCTTCGAGGCGACCTCGGCCGGCGCCCACAAGGCGAACGCGCCGAAGCTCGCCGAGGCCGGGATCCAGACGCTCGACCTGACGCCGGCCAAGCTCGGCCCGGGCGTCGTGCCGGTCGTCAACCTCGAGGCGCACCAGAACGCGCCCGACATCAACATGATCACGTGCGGCGGGCAGGCGACGATCCCGATGGTCGCCGCCGTCTCGGCCGCCGCTGAGGTCTCCTACGCGGAGATCGTCGCGACGATCTCGAGCAAGTCGGCCGGCCCCGGCACCCGCGCGAACATCGACGAGTTCACGCAGACGACCTCGGCGGGCGTCGCTGAGATCGGCGGCGCGAGACGCAGCAAGGCGATCATCGTGCTCAACCCGGCGGAGCCGGAGATCATGATGCGCAACACCGTCTTCTGCGCGCTCCCGGACGGCGCTGACACCGACGCGATCGGCGCGAGCATCGAGCAGATGGCGGCGCGCGTCGCCGAGTACGTCCCCGGCTACCGCCTGCGCACCGCGCCGGTCTTCGACGAGGGCCGCGTCGCGATCTTCATCGAGGTCGAGGGCGCCGGCGACTACCTGCCGAGATACGCGGGGAACCTCGACATCATGACCGCCGCCGCCGTGCGCGTCGGCGAGGAGCTCGCGCGCCTGCGCGCGGGAGAGGGAGTGGCGGCATGACTCGCGCTGAACGCTCGCATGCCGTGCGCGAGCTCGCCCAAGGGCTCGCTCGCGCGGCCCGTATGACGCTGGAGGACTTGCGATGACCGCGATCACGATCTGCGACTCGACGCTGCGTGACGGCAGCCACCCGATGGCGCACCAGTACACCGTCGAGCAGGTGGCGACGATCGCCGCCGCGCTCGACGGCGCTGGCGTGCCGGTGATCGAGGTCTCGCACGGCGACGGCCTCGGCGGCTCGTCGTTCAACTACGGCTTCTCGGGCACCGACGAGCTGGCGCTGCTCGACGCCGCCTACGGCGCGGTCACGAACGCCCGGATCGCGGTCCTGCTGCTGCCGGGGATCGGCGTCAAGAGCGACCTCGTCGAGGCGCAGAGACGCGGCGCGAGCGTCGCCCGCATCGCGACGCATTGCACTGAGGCCGACATCTCGCTCCAGCACCTCGCGCTCTCGCGCGAGCTTGGGCTGACGACGGTCGGCTTCCTGATGATGTCGCACATGAACACGCCGGCCGGCCTTGCCGAGCAGGCGAAGCTGATGGCCGACGCGGGTGCCGAGATCGTCTACGTGACCGACTCCGCCGGCGCGCTGCTGCCCTCCGGCGCCGCCGCGCGCGTCGCCGCGCTGCGCAGCGCGCTGCCGGCTGAGGTCGAGGTCGGCTTCCATGGCCACCAGAACCTCGCGCTCGGCGTCGGCAACTCGCTTGCCGCGATCGACGCGGGCGCGACCTGGGTCGACGGCTGCACGCGCGGCCTCGGCGCCGGCGCCGGCAACACGCCGACCGAGGCGCTCGTCGCGGCATGCGCCAGAGGCGGGATCGAGACCGGCGTCGACGTGATCCAGATCGCCGAGGTCGCCGAGACGGTCGTCGCGCCGATGATGAGACGCGAGCAGATCCTCGACCGCGACTCGCTGCTGCTCGGCTACGCGGGCGTCTACTCGTCGTTCCTGCTGCACGCCCGCCGCGCCCAGGAGCGCTTCGGCGTGCCGGCCGGCGAGATCCTGATCGAGCTCGGCAAGCGCGGCACGGTCGGCGGCCAGGAGGACTGGATCATCGACGTCGCCGCCGAGCTGGCGGCCGAGCGGGAGCCGGCCAATGCCTGATCCCAACGCAGTCGCGCAAACGCTGCGGCGCGCGATCGACGAGCGCACAGAGATCGAGCGGCTGACCGCGACGATCCCCGACCTCGACCTCGAGACCGCCTACGCGGCGCAGTGGTCGGGCATCCGTGACCGCGTCGCGCAGGGCGAGCAGCTCGTCGGGCTGAAGCTCGGCCTGACGAGCCGCCCGAAGCAGGTCACGATGAGAGTCGACTCGCCGCTCTACGGCTATCTGACGAGCGGGATGCTGCTCGACGCCTTCCAGCCGCTGCCGCTTGACCGCTTCATCCACCCGCGCGTCGAGCCCGAGATCGCCTTCCTGATCAGGGACGAGCTGAGCGGGCCGGTCTCGATCGCCGACGTGCTCGACGCGACGGCCGGCGTCTGCGCCGCGCTCGAGGTGATCGACTCGCGCTACGCCGCGTTCAGGTTCACGCTGCCCGACGTCGTCGCCGACAACGCCAGCGCCGCCGGCTACTACGTCGGCCCGCGCCTGATCCCCGCGCACGAGCTCGAGGACCTGCGGCTGCTCGGCGTCGTCCTGCGCAAGGACGGCGAGATCGCGCACACCGCTGCGGGCGCCGCGGTGATGGGCCATCCGGCCGCCGCGATCGCGTGGCTGTCGCAGCGGCTCGCGCTCGTCGGCCGCTCGATCCCGGCCGGCTCACTGGTCCTCTCGGGCGCGCTGACCGACGCCATCCCGGTCGGCCCGGGCTCCAGCGTCGTTGCTGAGTTCGACGGCCTCGGGACGATCGAGGTGCGTGCCTGATGCCGCTGATCCAGGTGAGCATGGTGCGGGGGCGGGCACCCGAGAAGGTCCAAGCGTTCATCGAGGCGCTGACCGATGCCGCCGTCGAGACGATCGGCGCGCCGCGCGAGAGCGTGCGCGTGCTGATCAACGAGATTCCACCACAGCACTGGGCAGTCGGCGGGGTGCCGAAGTCTGCCGCTGCCCAGGCCAGAACATTGACTGATGGGAGCACACGATGAGCCAGGCACCGACGACGACGGCTGGGGAAGCCGTCGAGCGCAGCGACCAGACGCGCCACTTCCGCCACCTGATCGACGGTGAGCTGGTCGACTCGGCTGACGGCCGCACGTTCGAGACGTTCGACCCGCACACGGGTCGCGTCTGGGGGACCGTCGCCGAGGCCGGCAAGGCCGACATCGACCGCGCCGTCACGGCGGCGCGCGCCGCGTTCGACGACGGCCGCTGGTCGGGCCTGCCGACGCTCGAGCGCCGTCGCCTGCTGAACAAGCTCGCCGACGGGATCGCGGCGCGCGCCGAGGACCTCGCGATCGCCGAGTCGCAGGACATGGGCAAGCCGCTGCGCGAGTCGCGCGGGATGGACATGCCGCGTGCCGCGGGCAACTTCCGCTTCTTCGGCGACTTCCAGCACTTCTCGACCGGCGAGACGTTCCCGGCCGCGAGCCACCACACATACACGCGCTACGAGCCCAAGGGCGTCGTCGCGGCGATCTCCCCGTGGAACTTCCCGCTGATGCTTGCGTCGTGGAAGGTCGCCCCGGCGCTGGCGTTCGGCAACACCGTCGTGCTGAAGCCGGCCGAGCAGTCGCCCGCGACGGCCGCGATCCTCGGCGAGATCGCCGCGGAGGTGCTGCCCCCGGGCGTGCTCAACATCGTCCACGGCTTCGGCCCGGACGCGGCCGGCGAGCTCCTCGTCGCCGACCCGCGCGTCGACCTTGTCACCTTCACCGGCGAGACGCGCACCGGCAGCGCCGTGATGACGAACGCCGCCCAGACGCTCAAGGGCCTGTCGCTTGAGATGGGCGGCAAGTCGCCGAACCTCGTCTTCGCCGACGCCGACTTCGACGCGGCGATCGACGGCACGCTGCGCGGCATCTTCATGAACAACGGCGAGGTCTGCCTCGCTGGCTCGCGCCTGCTGGTCGAGAGATCGATCTACGAGCCGTTCATGGAGCGCCTCGTCGAGCGCGCCCGCGCGATGAAGATCGGCGACCCGCTCGACCCCACGACGGAGGTCGGCCCGGTCGTCTCGTCCGAGCAGTACGAGCGGATCCTCAGCTACATCGCGATCGGCGCCGAGGAAGGCAACGTCCGCACCGGCGGCAAGCACCCCGACGCGCCCGAGCTGGCCGACGGCTACTACATCGAGCCGACGATCATCGACGGGCTCGCGAGCGACAGCCGCTGTGTCAAGGAGGAGATCTTCGGCCCGGTGCTCGTCGCCGCGCCGTTCGACTCCGAGGACGAGGCGGTCGCGCTCGCCAACGACAGCGAGTACGGCCTCGCCGCGATGGTCTGGACGACCAACCTCAACCGCGCGCACCGCGTCTCGGCCGCGCTGCAGACCGGCCTCGTGTGGGTCAACTGCTTCTTCGTGCGCGACCTGCGGACGCCGTTCGGCGGCGCGAAGCGCTCGGGCGTCGGCCGCGAGGGCGGCTACCACTCGCGCGAGTTCTTCACCGAGCCGAAGACCGTGACGATCGAGCTGTCGTAAATGGCCGCCGTACGCGTTGACGTTCACTCCCACCTGATGCCGACGGCAGCGTTTGACGCGCTGCCGGACGGCCTGGTGGCCGCGCATGACGAGGCCAGAGGCGAGATCGCGCTGAAGGTCGCCTCGCGCGAGGGCAAGCAGGGCCGAGGCGCCCCGCTTGCGCTGCGCGAGCTGCACCAGCATCGCCATGGCCAGGAGGCGCGCGGGGTCGAGCTGTCGCTGGTCGGTCCCTGGATCGACATGGTGAAGGCGCCGCTTGAGCTGGCGACGCAGGCGGCGTTCTGCACGTCGATCAACTCGGCGCTGGCGGCGAGCACCGCCGGCGTCGACCACACCCGCTTCCTCGCCGCGCTGCCGGACCTCGACGGCGGCGCGGCGGCGGAGGCGCTCGAGCGCGCGATGGCGGCTGGCGCGGTTGGCGGGATGCTGAGCGCCAACCCGTCGAGAGGGACGCTCGCGCGCCCCGACCTCGACCCGCTGTGGGCCGCGGCGGAGCGCCTGGGCGCCCCGCTCGTGATCCACCCGGGCGAGTTCGAGCCGCCGCCGCGGATGGCCGAGTTCTTCATGGTCAACCTCGTTGGCAACCCGTTCGAGACGACGCTCGCGGTCGGCGCCCTGCTCGGCGCGATGGTGCCCGAGCGCTTCCCCGACCTGAGACTCGTCCTGGTTCACGGCGGCGGCTTCTTCCCCTACCAGTTCGGGCGCATCGGGCACGGCTTTGCCAACGCCCCGCAGATGCGCGGCTTCGCCGGGAAGCCGCCGCGCGAGCACCTGCGCTGGTTCCACTACGACACGGTCCTCTTCGACGCCGAGCCGACGCGCTATCTGCTCGACCTCGTCGGCCCGGATCGCGTCCTCGCCGGCAGCGACTGCCCGTTCGCGATGACCGACCACCGCCCGTTCGAGGTGCCCGAAGTGCTCGGGCTCGACGCCGCCGAGACGGCGCGCGTCGTCGGCGGCAACGCGGTCGACCTCTTCCGACTCAACCCCTGAAAGACAACAGGAGCAATTCAATGGAAGCCAGAGCCATCACCACTGACAAGGCCCCGATCGTCGGCTTCTCGGCCGGCACGAAGGCGCCGCTGTCGCAGGCGATCGTGTTCGGGAACCTCGTCTTCTGCTCGGGCCAGGGCCCGCTCGACCCAGAGACGCACACGGTCGCGACCGACGACTTCGAGGCACAGGCGCTGCTGACGCTGCAGAACATGCTCAGCGTCGTCGAGGCCGCTGGCTCCTCCAAGGACCAGATCCTCAAGTGCAACTGCTACGTGCGCGACATGGAGAACTTCCCCAAGTTCAACGCGGTCTACCGCGCCTTCTTCGAGGAGTGCTCGCGCTTCCCCGCCCGCACGACGGTTCAGGCGAGCCCCCCGCGCGAGGGCGTCCTCGTCGAAGTCGAGTGCGTCGCCGCGATCGCAAGCTGATCCCCGGGCAGGGGTGAGGGCCCCCCGGCCCGCCCCGCGCGCAGTTCGGCAGCGCGCGGGGCGGCCGTGGCGCCTGCGGCCTACTCATGCCGGCGCCCCGCCTGACATCCTGTCGCGACTGTGAGCAGAGGGGGGAGAGAAGCGCCGACGTCGCCTGCCGCCGAGCCGCCTGCGGCCGCGCGCGACCTTGCGGTGACGCTGCTCGGCACGTACGTGCGCGAGGGGCCGAGCAAGGTCTGGTCGGGCGGGATGATCAGGCTGCTGGAGGACCTTGGCGTCGCGCCGGCGGCGGGACGGGTCGCGCTGTCGCGGCTGGCCGCGCGCGGCCTGGTCGCCAGAAGCAAGCGCGGGCGGCTCGCCTGGTACGAGCTGACGCCCGCAGGCAGACGGCTGTTGGAGGAGGGGACGCAGCGGATCTTCGGCTTCGGCCTCGACGCCGCCGCGAGACCGACCTGGACGGTGCTCGCCTACTCGATACCCGACGCCCGCCGCAGACGGCGCAACGAGCTGCGCAAGCGGCTGCAGTTCCTCGGCTTCGCCTCTCAGCAGGACGGCGTCTGGCTCGCCCCGCGCGACCATGAGGCGGAGGTCGCGGTGCTGCTTGACGAGCTTGGGCTGCGCGACGACGCGCTGCTGTTCGTCGGGCGCCTCGGTGGCGCGGTCGACGAGGCGCGGGTGATCCAGGAGGCGTGGGACCTTGAGCCGCTGCGCGGCGCCTACGAGGCGTTCCTCGGCGAGTACGGCACGTACAGAAGCGCGAGACGGCGCCGCGCGATGAAGCCGCTCGACGCCTTCGTCGTGCGCACGCGGATCGTCCACGACTTCCGCCGCTTCCCGCGGATGGACCCGGAGCTGCCGGAGGCGCTGCTCAGCGCGCCGCTGCGCCGGGACGAGGCCGTGACGCTCTTCCACGGGGTATACGAGGCGCTCGAGCCGGCGGCGCAGGCCCATTTCGACGTGCGCGTGGCGCTCGACGACGGGGCCAGATAAGAGTTAGAGAACAGTTCTTTGACGCTCTGCTAGATGCCCGTTATATTTCGCCTGCCTGACGGTAAGCGAAACTAGAGAGGCATGTCTATGGCCCTGATACGCGACGTCGCCCAGCTCGGGCACATCGAGCTCAACACGCCCGATCCCGACAGAACGGTCTGGTTCTTCAAGGAGGTCATGGGCCTCCACGAGACGCACCGCGAGGGCCAGTCGGTCCACTTCCGCGGTTACGGTGAGTTTGAGGTCAGCACGCTGAAGGTGACCGAGGCTCCGCAGGCGGGCATCGCGCACATCGGCTGGCGCACGTGGGACGACGAGGCGCTTGAGCGCCGCGTCGCCGCCGTCGAGGCGACCGGCCTCGGCACGGGCTGGATCGACGGCGACTTCGGCCACGGCAAGGCGTACCGCTTCACGAACCCCGAGGGGCACGTGATGGAGCTGTACTACGAGGCCGAGAAGAAGGGCTTCCTCAGCGACGACGACAGATCGACGCTGCGCAACCAGAGCCACCGCTCGCCCGATCGCGGCATCGGCGCTCGTCGCCTCGACCACCTCCACGTCCTCTGCAACGACGTGACGATGAACCGCGAGTGGATGACCGACCACCTCGGCTTCCTGATGCGCGAGAACATCGTGCTCGACGACGGCACCGAGTCGAACTCGTGGAACAGCGTCACCCCGCTCGTCCACGACATCGCGATCTCGCTCGACGGCATCGCCGGCGCGAGAGCCCGCCTGCACCACGCCGGCTGGGCGGTCGACAACCGCGAGGACGTCCTGCGCGCGGCCGACATCTGCATGGACAACGACATCTTCATCGAGTCGGGCCCGTCCAAGCACAAGATCAGCCAGCAGTTCTTCCTCTACGTCTACGAGCCGGGCGGCAACCGCATCGAGGTCGTCGCGGGCGGCTACCTGATCTTCGCCCCCGACTGGGAGCCGGTCACCTGGACGCAGGCCGAGCGCTCGCACGGCCAGGCCTGGGGCCTGCGCCTCCCGCGCAGCTTCCACGTCCACGGCACCCCGATCGTCGAGGAGCCCAGAGAGCTGCGCGACATCCCCGTCTTCGCCCCGGAGACGGCGCCGCTCTAGGCAGTCGCGTCAGCGTCCAGCAGCGCGGTGACGACGTCGGTCGCCGCCTGCTGGGCCTGCTCGAACAGCGCGCAGTCGAGCGCGGCGAGCGACTCGGCGGGCTGGTGGTAGGCGGCGTAGTCCGGGGCGCCGAGGAAGCCTGCGACGGGGATGCCCAGCTCGTGAAAGGCCATCTGGTCCGAGCCCGGGCCGGGCGCGCCGACCTCGCCGTCGACCGCGAGCGCCTGCGCCGCCGCGCGCATCGGCTGCTCGAGCGCCGAGCCCGGCGTCGCCTGCAGCAGCAGCGTTGGTGACCCGCCCATCGCGTCGACGTTGACGACGGCGCGGACCGGCGGGGCGCCGGATGCCAGCAGCGCGGCGGCGTGACGGCGCGCGCCGATCAGGCCGATCTCCTCCGCTGCCAGCGCGATGACGCGCAGCGTCCGGCGCGGCCGCGGCCCGGTCGCGACCTGCGCCAACAGCCGGCGCAGCCACTCGACGCCCGTCGCGTTGTCGACGATCCCGGGCGCCCGCCACGCGCTGTCGTAGTGCGCGCAGGCGATCACCAGCTCGTCGCTCTCGCCGGCGACCTCCGCGATCACGTTCGCGTCGTGCAGCGGGCCGGCGCCGTCAGCGATCTCGATGAGGGCGTGCGAAGCGGCCGCGAGGCGCTGGCCGTCGTCGCTTGAGACCCAGACCGCGCTGCCCGTCAGGTGCGCGCCGCGGCCCGACGGGAGCGTCGCCGCGCCGCAGCCGTTGGGGTTGGCGTAGACACGGCCGAGCTCGTGGCCGCTCGCGTCGAGCAGCGCGAAGGCGCTCGTCTCGATCAAGCCCTTCAGGATCGGCACGACGCCAAGCGGTCGCAGCGTTCCCGCGACGCCGCCGGCCGGCGTCGGCAACGCCCATGTTGACGGTGCGGCCGCCAACGGGGTGCCGTCGACTTCGAGCACGACCGGCGAGGGGGTCCAGCCGAGGTAGCGGAAGCGCTCGAGCCGCACGGCCCCGCCGGCGCGCGCGAACGCCGCGGCGATCGCGTCGGCCGCCGCGGCGCAGGCAGGCGAGCCGGCGACGCGCGGGCCGATCTCCAGCCCGAGGTGGCCGATCAGCTCGTCAGGCCCGCGCCCGGCGCCCATCGTCTAGTGCCGTGTCCGGTGACGTTTCCCGACACGGTGAACGTTGCCTGACACGGCACTACGCGTCCAGCTCGCCGAGCTGCGCGCGGACGGTGGCGAGCGACGGCATCACGTCGTCGGGCAGCTGGCCGATCAGCTCGCCCCAGCCGGGCTGCGCCGCGATCGCCTCGCGCACCTGAGCAACGCCCGCGTTGACGTCGCCCAGCTGCGCGGCGCCGAGGCCGGCCCAGAAGAGCAGCTCGTGGTTGCCGGGCGCAGCCGCCGCCGCCCGCCGGTAGAGCGCGGCGGCCTCGTCATGGCGGCCCTCGTTGACGAGCGCGTCGGCGTCGCCGGCAAGGACGTAGGCGTCGTGCAGCGTGCAGAGGCGCCGCAGCTCCTCCAGCGGCTCGGGATGGTCCTCGACGCGCAGCGAGACGACCGACTCCCATGGCTGCCCCGCTGCCGGGACGACGAGGATCGCCGCCGACTGGCGGCCGCGGATGTCGCCGCCTGCGGCCTCGGCCGCGTCGAGCGCCGCCAGCAGGCGGTCGCGCAGCCGTCCCTCGTGCTGGTTGAAGGCCGCGAGCATCGCGCCCCAGACGGCATCGCTGGCCATGATGTTCGCCTGGCAGGAGACGCCGTCGCCGGTCGCGTGGCCGGCCGCGGGCATGCAGCTCGACCCCGTGTGCGCGGCGACGCCGCCAGCAGCGTCGACGACCGCGACCTGGCGCCCGGCGGCGCCGGGGTCCTCGGCGAGCAGCTGCGCGAGCGCCTCGCTCGCGTCACGCCCTTCGGCCAGCAGCGCGAGCGCCCGCGGCCCATAGCTGACGTCGACGTTCGCCTGCGTCGCGACGGCGCCGACGCCCGGCACAGCCCACGGGACGATCGGGCCGACCGAGAACCAATGCGACTGGACGGCGACGCCGAGCTCGCCGCTCGCCGCGTCGCGCGCGACGATCGAGTAGGTGCCGGCGCGTGCCCGCCGGATCGTCTCGCTCGCTCCGTTTGCAATCGCCATCGGCCGAGCATATATGCTGCCCAGCGGGAGTACAAAGCGTTTTGCGCCCTGAAGGAGCCGCTTGTGACCGACTCGCTCGCCACGCCGCTTGACCCGTGGACCGAGATCCCCGCCGCAGAGTTTCGCGCGCGCCAGCAACGAGCCCGTGAGGCCGCTGCGGAGGCCGGCCTCGACGCCGTCGTCGTCTACTCGCGCGGCGGTGCGTTCATGGACATGTCCGCCGACGTGCTGTGGCTGTCGGGCCACTATTCGCAGCAGCCGTACATGGGCGACGAGGCCGGCGTCGGCACCGCTCGCTCGCACGGCGTCGTCGTGCTGCCGGTCAACGGGCCGTCGACCGTCGTCGTCGACATCCCTTGGTGGCGCAAGGACCTCGTCGTCGCCGACGACGTGCGCCCGACGCTCGACGTCACCGGCACGACCGCCGCAACGCTGCGCGACGCCGGCCTCGCTGCTGGCCGCATCGGCGTCGCGGGCGCCAGCTACATGTCGGCGGCGGCGTGGCTGGGCCTGCAGGAGGCGCTTCCCGACGCGACGCTCGTGCGCGCCGACACGCTGGTCGACAGGCTCCGGATCATCAAGTCGCCGGCTGAGATCGCCGTCATCCGCCGCGCCTGCACGCTCGGCAACGCGACGCTTGAGGCGTTGATCGACGCCGTCGTCGAGGGGGCGACCGAGGCCGAGGCGGTCGGCGAGGCCTCGCGCGTGCTGCTGCGCGGCGGCGGCGTGCTGTACGACGCTGCCTGCGGATCGGGCCCGCGCGCCCACACCTACACGTGGGCGCGGCTCCCCTCCGCCGACCCGGTCCGCCGCTTCGAGCGCGGCGACATGTTCCACGTCGACTGCTACGGCTCCTACGGCGGCTACTTCTTCGACTTCGCCCGCTCGCGCGTCGTCGGCGACGACCCGACCCCGGCCCAGCGCCAGCTGCTCGACGCGCCGATCGAGATCGTCGAGGCGACCTGCGCGGTGCTCAAGCCGGGCATGACGGCCGGCGAGGTCTACGCATTCGCGACGGAGCTGATGGCCGCGTCGCCGTTCATCAGCTCGATCCCCGTCGACAAGCCCGAGATGCCGGGCTTCCCCGCCGTCGGGCACGGCCTCGGCCTGATGTGGGAGTCGCCGTGGCTGGTCGAGAACGACCCGACGGTCATCGAGCCCGACATGTACCTCGCGGTCGAGGTGCTGCTCGGCCATGCGTCGATCGGCGGCGCGATGTTCGAGCACAACGGGCTCGTCACGCAGGACGGCTTCGAGGTGCTGACGACCGCGCGCAGCCGCTGGTGGTGAGCTTCGGGGTCATCGGCAGCCCACGCGCGGACGGCAACACCGCGGCGGCCGTCGATGACTTGCTCGCCGGGATGACAGAGCACGGCTGGACGACGGCGAGCGCCGTCGTCCAGCCGCAGCAGATCGGCCCGGTCGGCGACTGCGCCGCCTGCGTGCGGCGCGGCGCCTGCACGATCGAGGACGGCTTCGGCACGCTGATGGAGCAGGTCTTCGCCGCCGACACGATCGTGCTCGGCACGCCGCTCTACTGGTACGGAGCCTCCGCGCAGCTGAAGGCGCTGCTCGACCGCTGGAGCTGCCTGCTCGACCTCGACGAGCAGGCCTTCCGCGCGCGCATGCGCGGGAAGCGCACGGTGCTGCTCGTCGCCCAGGGCGAGCGCGGCTTCTACGAGGCGGCGCCGTGCCTGCAGCAGCTGGAGTGGACGGCGCGCTACCTCGAGATCGAGGTCGCAGGCCGCGTCGTCGTCGTCGGGCACGCGCGCGACGACTACCGCCGTGACACCGCGCAGCGCGAGCGCGTCCGCGCCGCCGGCAGCGCGGTGGCGGCCGGCCGCGCCGCCGACGTGCAGCCGCCCTGGTTCCACCTGCGCCACACGCCCGGCAAGCCGCTTGGCGGCATCTACCCGCCGGGCTGAGCGCGGCGGCTACCCGCCGGGCTGAGCGCGGCGGCCACCCGCCGGGCTGGGCCGAGCGGCAGAGCTCAGCCCGGCGCCTACTCGCCCGGCTGAGCGGCGAGCGAGAAGTGGCCGTGCGCGAGCAGCCCGTCGCGGAAGACGAGCGAGACGCGCACCGCGAGCGCCTCGCCGTCTGGCGTCTCGTAGCGCGCGGTGCCGGCGACCCAGTCCTCGCCGCCGACGACGTCGCCGCACCACCGCGCGCGCAGTCCGAGCGCGCGCATCTCGTCGAGCGATGACAGCAGCGCGCCGCGCTCGTCCCAGCGCTCGCCGACGTCGGTCCCGAAGACGACGGCTCCCGGCGCGGCCATCCGCTCGATCGTCGCGAGGTCGGAGGCCGCGAACGCGGGCAGCAGCACCTCGGCTGCTGCCCGCGCTTGCGCCGCGGTCATGCGGGGACGAGCGCTTCGATCCCGCGGAACGGCAAGTCGAAGCCGAAGTGCTTGGGGCCGAGCACGGCCAGCCCGGCGTCGGAGTCGAAGGCGTCGCGCCGGCGGCGGCCGACGACGGCGATCTGCTGGCCGACCGCGAGGTTGGTGTTGACGAGCGGCTCGGCGGTCACCGCGTCGCAGAACTCGATCAGGTCGGGGCTGGCGACCCACGGCTCGCCGTCGAGCCAGGTGACGTGGTTCTCGTTGCGGAACCAGACCTCGAGCGCGTGCCCAGCGGAGTCGCCGGTGCCCGCGATCGTGTGCCGGCCCTCCATGTAGCCGTTGTTCTCCCACGTGCGCTCGGAAACGGTCCCGCGGAACAGGACCCAGCCGTCGAGCGCGTCCGCGGCGGCCTGAACCGGGTCGCCGTCGGCCTCGCGGATCGCCCGCCCGAGCGCGAGCGACTCGGCCATCGTGCCGGCGATCGCGATCTCCTTCACGCGCGCCGCCGGCAGCGCTGCGAAGGCGCAGGCGACGATCCCGAGCGCCGCCTGGGCGATGTGCTTGCTGATCCGCTCGGTCCACGCGTTGGAGGCGCCGCCGACGACGAGCGTCTCGTTGCCGAACTGGTCGGCGCAGGCGAACGGCAGCACCGGCGCGCCGAACATCTCAAGCGTCGTCGAGTGGAGCTCGGCGATCGCGCGGCCGGCGTAGTCGGCGTTGGCGAGCGGAAGGCCGAGACGCGCCGCGGCGCTGAGGATCGCGCCGCTGTTGATCCCGCCGATCTCAACCGAGATCAGGCCGGCGCATCTGACGCCGAGCTGGCGCTCGAGCAGCTGGACGGCCGGCAGGAAGGGATGGTCGTGCTGGACCGAGCCGCCAAGCGCGGCGGCGCGCTCGGACTTGTCCTCGAAGACCTCGGGGGCGATCGCGCCCGAGTAACAGACGCAGAACAGCACGTCGTCGTCGGCGAACTGCTCCAGCGGCGTCCAGCCGATCGAGCGGCCCGCCTCAAGGTCGGCCATCAGCTGCGCCCGCTCGACGACGGGGTCGCCGCCGCCGGAGGCGCTCATGAAGTTCGCGCCGCGGAGGAAGTCCTCAACGTCGGTCGCTGTGCGGATCTCTTCCATCTGCTCCTCATTCGATCTCGTCGGGAACTTCGTACCAGCGCTTGCGCTCGCCGACCTTCGCCCGCATGCGGAAGCGGCGCGTCTTGGGCGCGGCGTCGAGCGCCTCGCGCAAGGCGCGTGCCGGCACGGCGACCTCGGGCCGCCGCGCCTCTATCTGCTCGAGCGTCTCCTGGGAGGTGCGCCACAGCCCCCAGTCGTCGCCGACGACCTCGCCGAGGTAGGTGATGTCGACGTGGTCGCCGGGGCCATCGCCAAGCGTGTGCTCGGTCAGCAGCACGCCGACGTCGTCGACGTCCTTCTGCGTCAGCTCGCGCACCTGCAGCTTCGTCAGCAGCAGGTCCGAGACCGTGATCGTCTCGGGGTCGAGCTGGAGCCGGCGGGCAAGGTCGATGCGGTGGCACATCTCGAAGCGGTCGATGAAGACGTCGACCTTGCCGATCTCGCCGTTGAAGATCATGCGGCGGTCGCCCTGCATCGCGTTGAAGCGACGGTCGGGCTCAAAGCCCTCGTCTTCGAAGACCTGCGTCACCTCGCGCGCGCTGTTGCCGGCGACGATCACGTCAAGGTCGCCGATCGTGCGGTGCGGCTGGCCGCCGAGCGTCTGCGGGCAGTGGACGACGACGCCCGCGCCGCCGAGCATCCGCAGCGTCACGCCGGCCGCGGTGCCGGCTGCGACGAGCCGCTGGCCGGCGGCGATGATCTCGACGCTCATCCGACCAGCTCCGGGGGCGCCTCGTAGCCGAACGTGCTGACGTGCGTGAGGCCGGCGCGCTCGTACAGCTCGGCGGCCATCTCGGCCCACTTCCAACAGGCCATCCCCGGGTCGACGACGGGCACCGGAAGCTCCTCTCGGGCGCGCGCGCAGAACTCTGGCGAGGTCAGCTCGGACAGCACGACGACCTCGGCGCCGTCCTGCTCGACAGCCCGCCGCCCCTCCTCGATCGTGCGGTCGAAGAAGGCCGCCGGGTCGGCGAGGAAGTCGGGCATGCCGAGCTCGACGGAGCGGAACGAGGCGAGCCGGCGGTCGAGCCCCAGCAGCACCGCGTTGTCGGTCATCTTCGGGATCCACTTGCGCCGCCCGACGATGATCGAGAAGCGGTGGCCGAGCGTCGCCGCGAGCAGCATCGACGCCTCGCCCATCCCGACGACGGGGATCGTCAGCGCCTCACGCGCCTCGCGCAGACCGCCGTCGTAGAAGCAGCCGATCACGGCGGCCGCACAGCCGTCGCGCTCGGCAGTGCGGAACAGCTCGAGCATCGGGCCGAACGCCGCGTGCTCGTAGAGGTGGTACTCGAGGTGCGGCGGCCCCGCTTCGAGATGGCAGATGCGGGGGACGTGGTGCGGCGCGCGCACCGCGTCGATGACGGCGAGCGTGTCGCCGTCGAACGCGTCGCCCTGCACCGGGTTCACCCACACGATCTCGCTCATCGACTCATCCTTGGATCATCTGCCAGGACCGGATGCCGTGCCCGTCCTCGAGGTCGACGATCGCGCCGCGCACGATCCCGTCGGCGTACTCGGAGCCGGGGTTGATCGACAGCGTCGTGCCCAGTCTCGTCGCGCCGGGCGACTCGTGGACGTGGCCGTGCAGGCCGAGCACCGGCTGGTGGCGCTCGATCGCCGCGCGCACCGAACGCGAGCCGACGGAGGTCATCCGCACGCCGCTGGCGTCGACGACCGGGCGCAGGTCGTCGTCGAGCAAGGGCGCCTGGTCGAGGTGGGTGTCCGCCGGCGGGCAGTGGACGTTGAAGACCGCTCTAGAAGCGTCGGCGAGCTTCCCCGCGAGCGTGTCGAGGCTCGTCGCTATCTCCTCCTCGGACAGCTCGCGCGGGGTCTTCCACGGCGTCGGCGTCGAGGGCCCGAACGACAGCAGCTCCCAGCCGCCCGGCAGCTCGCAGATCTCGTCCTCGGCGAAGGTGACGAACGGCGAGGAGCGCACCACCTCGGCGAGCTCGGGCTCGTCGTCGTTGCCGAGGATCATGTAGACGGGCACGCCGCTGTCGCCGAGGCGCTCTTCCGCGAGCGCCGTCCAGCGCGCGAGGCTCTCGTGCGTGACGCGCTCGAACGTCTGCTGGACGACCGTGTCGCTGCCGGCCAGCTCGCGCTCCTGGGCCGCCGACATCACGACGTCGTAGCGGCCCATCATGCGGATCCGTCTCTGCAGCTCGGCGAGCGCCTCGGGCGAGTCAGCCTCGACGCGCTCGCCGAAGATCTCCGCGTGCCAGCCGTCGCTGCCGTCGGCCTCGACGACCGGGACGATCAGCTTGCCCGTCACGTCGCCGCCGAGGATCAGCACGTCGGCCTCATACGAGGCCGACGCGTTGAGGAACTTGCGGAAGCACCGCTCCGAGCCGTGCACGTCGGTCGCGAAGAAGATCCGCGTGCGCGCGCCGCGTCGCTTGCGTCCGAACAGGCTCATTCCGGCGGCAGCTCTCTGAACGCGAGCCCGAGGTCGACGCCGCGGCTGCGGTTGACGGCCTTCGACACCGGATAGACGGCGATGCTGACCAGCGCGATGATCACCGTCGCGCGGATGCCGGTCGAGGAGTTCGCGCCGAGGCCGTCGGCCGTCAGCAGCGAGATCAAGAACAGCAGGTAGACGCCGAGCGACAGCAGCGCGACCCCGGTGATCCGCGGCAGCCCGAGGAACGAGCCGACGATCGGCGACTCCTCGTACATCTGCTTGCGCCGGTACGGGAAGACGATCCCCGCGACCGCGACGACGATGAACGTCAGCAGCTCCGCGATGCCGGCGGTGTACAGCAGCGTCAGGAAGCTGCCGCCGCCGAAGACGATCAGCGTCAGGTAGACAAGCGTCACTGCGAGCACGATCGCGTTGGCGACCAGCGGCGAGCGGGTGCGCTCGTTCACCTCGCTGACCTTGTCCGGGATGATCCGGTCAAACGACCATGCGAACAGGTTGCGCGTCGCGATCAGGAACGTCGCGGGCAGCGCGACGATGAACGCGAAGATGAACGAGACGTTGATGATCACCGTCAGCACGGTCGATCTCGTCAACATCGAGACGAAGAAGAAGAACGACGCCGGCGCCGGCAGCCCGTACGCCGGGTCGCCCGCGTTGGAGAGCACGGTCGAAGAGCCGAGGAAGTCGTTGCCGAAGGTGCGGCTCGCGAGCAGCATCAGCAGCGAGACGACGACGACGGAGACGAGCAGCGACATGATCATCACGCGCCGGCCAGACGATCTCGGCGAGCGGATCTCGCCGCCCGCGTAGGAGGTCACGATCGCGTAGCCGAAGGAGGCGAACGCCAGCGGCATCGCGAGGATCGTGTTGCCGAGGTCGAACGACCCGCTGCCGCTGAAGCCCGTTCTGCGCGCCGCCGCGAGGATGCCGTCGTAGTCGGCGCCGTAGCTGGAGACGGCCGCGCGGAAGTCGCCGCGCCCGTGGATCAGCAAGATGACGAAGGCGACGCCGACGCCGACGAGCGAGGCCGCGAACAGCCACTTGTAGGCGGCGAGCGCGCGGCGCAGGCCGAAGCTCATCAGCAGCGCGACGAGCACGAGCGCGACCGCGCCGATGCCGAACTCCCACCCTCTCGAGGTGACGTCGACGGCCCAGCGCGAGAAGGTCGCGCTGTCGGCGGTCGCCCCGATCGTCGCGAACGCGGTTGAGACGCCGAACGGCGCGATCAAGTACGCGAAATACGCGATCACGAGCAGGAACCACGCGGTGATGTTGAAGTTCGCCGCGAAGCCGACCCATGGATGAAGCGTGCGGCTGACGAACACGTAGTCGCCGCCGGCACGCGGCATCACCGCGCTGAAGAGCGCGTAGAGCAGCACCGGCAGGACGCACAACGCCCCGGCCAGCAGGCAGACCCAGAACGGGCTGGCCCCGGGGAAGGCGGACGGCGCTTGCGTAGCGACCAGCACCGCCAGGGGCAGCGATACGAACGAGACGTTGAGCGCGATCCCCGCGCCTGGCGAGATGTCTCGTACCAGGCCGGAGCTTTGGCGCGTGTAGAGACCGCCGGTCGCGGCCGCTCTTCCCTGCCCCTCCACTTGTGCACCCACGGGCTGCACCTCTCTCTCCTCGGCACAAAGGGCTTTGCATGCGCGACTCTAACGCCCCGTGCAAGCTCCCGCTACAGAAAAATTGCGGGAGGCGGCTTGGCGGCCCGGCAGGCGGCGCTAGCCGCGGTCTGTCGAGGCGCGCGCGACAAGCTCGTGCGGCAGCAGCACCGGCTCGGCGGGTGTCTCGTCGCGCTCGATCATCGCGACCAGCAGCTCGAACAGGACGACGCCGGCTCGCTCGGGGTAGACGCGCATCGACGTCAGCGGCACCTCGAGCGAGCGGCCGAGCAGCGAGTCGCCGATGCCGACGATGCCGAGGTCGCGCGGCACGTCGATCCCCTGGTCGCGGGCGGCGCGCAGCACGCCCGTCGCGAACAGGTCGTTGATGCAGTAGACGGCGTCGGGCGCGGGGTCGCGCTCGAACAGCGCGAGCGCTGCGTCGTAGGCGCCGCGCTCGGAGAACTCGCGCGCCTCGGCGATCGGCGCGCCGCGCGGCGCATGGCGGCGGAAGGCCTTCGCCGTGTCGCCGACGAGCGACATGTGCGAGCTGAGCGTCATCAGCGCCGGCCGCTCGTACCCTCTCGCGCGCAGGTGCTCGAGCGCCTCCGCGAGCGCGCTGGCGTGGTCGTGGTCGACCGTCGGGCGCTCGGGGTGCCCTTCGATCCTGCCGAGCGAGACCGACGGCATCTCGTGCTCGAGCAGCGCGGCGACGAACTCGTCGTCAGGGACCGGGTCGACGAGGATCGCGCCGTCGATCCGCCGCTCGGCGATCAGCGGGCCGACGAACGCTGAGGCGTTCGGCTCCGGCGGCACGAACAGGAACGAGTAGCCCGCCTGCATCGCGACTTCGCTCATCGCGAACAGCATCGTGCTCATGAACGGGTTGAGCATGTCCTCGGGCCCGCTGACCGCGTGCTGCAGCGCGACCGTCATCGACCGGCGCGTCGCCAGCGCCCGCGCGCTCGCCCTCGGCTGGTAGTCGAGCGTCGCGGCGACGTCGAGCACGCGGGCCCTCGTCGCCTCGCTGACGTGGCGCTTGCCGGAGAAGACGTGCGAGACGGTCGTGATCGAGACGCCCGCCTCCTGCGCAACGCGGAAGATCGTTGCCGCGTCCGCGCCGCGAGGTCTGGGAGGCGAGCTCATCCGGACATGATCCCGCGTCCGCCCAGCCCGCGACGCGCTCAGCGCTGCGCGAAGATCGACAGCGGCAGGTAGGCCGAGACGATCCAGTTCGGCTCGTCGACGACCTCGCTGATCTTCAGGTCGACCGCCGCGCCGCAGAGGCAGTACGCCTGCTCGCGCGTCAGGCCGCGGTCGGCGACGAGCACGTCGATCATCTGCCGGATCGCGCTCTGCGCGTTGACGAACAGGTCGGGCCCGTGGGCCGTCGTCGCGAAATAGCCGCCCATGCCGGCGCGCGTCAGCGGCGCGCCGGGCGGCGTCCAGAAGCGCAGCTCAGGGATCTCGCGGCCCCTGAGCAGCTCGAACCGCAGCGTGACCGTCATCGGCGACTCGATCCCGGTCCCGTTGACCTCGCCGTCGCCCTGCGCCGCGTGGCAGTCGCCGCACGAGAAGAGCGCGCCGTCGACCAGCACGGGCAGCTCGACGCGGGCGCCGGGCGTCAGGTGCCGGATGTCGATGTTGCCACCGTTGCGGCGCGGCGGCGCGGTGTCGAAGCGACCGTGCTCGGCCGGCGCGACGCCCATCGTGCCGCAGAAGGGCTCGTACGGGATCGTGATCGCGTCGCTGAAGCGGCAGCGGTCGCCGTCGAGCTCGTAGTGGTGGATGTAGGGGGCGGTGAACTCGTCGCCGAGCAGGCCGAAGCCGGGGATCACGCCGTTCCAGCCCCAGCCGTGGTGCTCGAGCGAGACGACCTCGACGAGCAGCGTGTCGCCCGGCTGGGCGCCGG
Organism: Conexibacter sp.; assembly: GCA_036499225.1. Taxonomy (GTDB): domain Bacteria; phylum Actinomycetota; class Thermoleophilia; order Solirubrobacterales; family Solirubrobacteraceae; genus Conexibacter. Next base: position 17,491 of record DASYEC010000015.1, on the reverse strand, counting down.
CGACGGCGACCGGGCCGGTCAGCGGATGGATCAGCTCGGGCCGCAGCGCCGCGAGCAGCTCGTGGGGGCTGGCGCGGTCGACCTGTCCCGTGCCCTCGAGCGTCTCGAAGACGACGACGTCGCCGTGCTCGATTGTCAGGCGCGGCGCCAGCGAGCGGTCCCAGAAGGCATGGGGCTGAGCGTCGTCGAGCCGATGCGCCGCCATCACGCCGCCTCGTCCCGAGCGGCGATCTCGATCGCCCCGCCGACGAGCGGGATGGTTTCGGCGCTCGCTCCCGTGAAGCTCAACGAGGCGCGCGCGTTCGGCGACGCGCCGGGAGCGAACGCGAGCCGCACGCCGCCGACCTCGAGGGCGCCGTCCGCTGTCGCCGGCGCTCTCAGCCACCGCGCGAGCCGCGTCGCCCATGCCTGCCGCGCCGCCCCCGCGAGCGTGATCGTGTCGAGCACGGGCGTCTGCGGCCGTGCGGGGAACTCCAGCCGCCCCTCGGGCCGGTCCATCACGAAGGCGTAGAGGTCGGAGAGATGTCTGTGCGGGCCGGCGGCGTGGATGCGCAGCGTGCTGCCGTCGCGCATCGCATGCTGCTCGTCCATCGCCCATGCGCCCGGGTCGGGCGAGTCCCAGGCGATGTCCTGCTCGAACGCGTCGGAGGCGAAGCCGATCCCGATCACGCGCGGCGTCTCGCCGAACCACACCGCGGGCCCGCTGCCGGGCGTGTGCTCGCTGACGAGCTCGAGGAAGGCGCCGCTGGCGAAGCTCCAGCTCTCGCTCCCGACGCCGCTGTCGCCGAAGTCGAGCGAGAACGCCTCGCGCACGAAGCCGCGCTGCTCCAAGCTCGCCGCGATCTCCGCGCACTGCGCGGGCGTCGCGGCGAAGACGACGTGATCGATCCCGAAGATCATCGCTGCCTTCCTGCCGTTCGGATGGGGAGGCGTCCGGGGCCCCGCGACGGGCGACCGGACGTGACCGGCGGGCGCAACTATAGTGGCGCCGTGCCAGCACGCCAGCCCCTCGCCGTCCCGGTCCTCGACGCCCGGCGCACCGCCGAGCTGCTGCCGATGGCGCCGCTGATCGCGGCGGTCGGGAGCGCCTTCGCGACCGCCGCGCCGGCGCCCGCGCGGCTCGCCGTCGACGGCCCGCGCTCCGACTGGCTCGTGATGCCGGGCGCCGACGACGCTGGCTTGGTCTGCAAGGTGATCTGCGTCGGCGGCCGCGCGATCGAGGGGATCGTGATCGCGCTCGACAACGACGGCGCGGTCGCCGCGATCGCCGATGGCGCGGTGCTCACCGCACGCCGCACCGCGGCGGTCAGCGCCGCCGCGACCGACCTGCTGGCGCGCCACGACGCAGGCGTGCTCGCGCTGTTCGGCGCGGGGGCGCTGGCGCGGCCGCACGTTGAGGCGCTCGCCTCCGTGCGCCCGCTGCGCGAGGTGCGGGTCGTCTCCCGCGACGGGCGCTCGGCCGCGGCGCTCGCGACGGCGCTGCGCGCTGACGGGGTGTCGGCGCGCGCTGCCGTCGACGCGCGCGACGCGCTCGACGGGGCCGATCTCGTCACGACGATCACGACCGCGTCAACACCGCTGTTTGATGACGCGCTGCTCGAGCCAGGCGCGCACGTCAACGCCGTCGGCACCCACCACCCGGACCGCCGCGAGCTGCCCGGGGCGACGATCGCGCGGGCGCGGCTGGCGATCGAGCTGCTCGAAACCGGCGCTGACGCCGGCGAGTTCGTGCTCGCCCGCGCGGAGGGGCTGCTGCCCGATGACGCGCCGCTCGCCGAGCTGCGCGACCCCGCTGCCGTGCGCGCGCTGCGCACGAGCCGCGACGACGTGACCGTCTTCAAGTCAGTCGGTCACGTCGCCGCGGACATCGCCGCGATGCGGCTGCTGATCAGCCGCCTGTAGCGCAGCGGCCGGCTGTAAGGATCGGCCCGGCCGGCTCCTGGAGGGTGAGCAGGCCGGGCACGTTTGGGCTCCCCCGAGGTTCAGTCGCCTTCGCGCAGCAGGGAGGCGACGAGCGCGGTCGAGGCCTCGGAGGCGCCGCCGCCCTCGACGGTCCCGTACAGCAGCCGCGCGAGCTGCGAGAGCGAGTACGGGTGAACGCCCATCAGGTAGAGCGCGCGAAAGTCACGCGCCTCGATCGCGGCGCGCTCCTCGGGCGTCAGCGGGTAGCGGTCGAGGATCGCCCCCTCGTCGTCCTTGAGCAGCGTGCGCCCGTCGCGGTCGGCCTTCATGTCCTGGACGAGTCTGTGCGTCGCCAGGTCGCGGTTGAAGTATCTGCCGAAATGGTCGAGTGCCATTGTCGTTCCCCCCTAGAGCGCCCACCGCACGGCACCGACGCCACAGCGCCAGTCCGGCACGGCCTCGTAACAAAGCACCTCGCACGGGCGCTGGCCGATCGCGCCCATCACGACCAGCCACGACAGCAGCTCGGCCGTGCCGCCGGCGCCGGCGGCCTCCATCTTCGCGTGCGTCGCCTCGCGCAGGATCCGCTCGTGGTCGCCCTCAGCGAGCAGCTCGAGGAACCAGCGGTCGAACTCCTCGTCGATTGAGAGGTACTTCGGGCCGCCCGGCTCGTGGCTGAGCCCGCCTGAGCCGTACAGGCCGATCTTCATCTCGGCCGGCAGCTGCTCGGCGATCGCCTTCCCGAGCCGCTGGCCGAGCGCGTAGCTGGCGAGATGGTCGGGGACCGGCGGGACGGTGCAGTTCTGGATCAGCGGGATCATCGGGATCCCTTGCGTCGAGAAGCCCGTCAGCGTGACCGGCACCGAGATGTTGTCGTCGAACTTCAGCGCGTCGTTCTCGACGACGCGCAGCTCGCTCTGCGACAGCTGGTCGAACAGCGTCTTGGCGACGTCGGGCTTGCCGGGCATGTCGTAGTCCGCGACGTTGAGCCACGGCTTGAACCACTCGTCGGGCCCGGTCTGCCGCGCGCCGGTGCCGACGGCGAAGTCGGGGTAGTCATGCGGCGGGTAGTTCTCGATGTGGTCGTTGGCCACGATGATCAGCGCGTCGAGGCCGGCGCCGGCGATCTCGTCGCCGAGCGCTCTGTAGGCCCCGCCGACCGACTGCTGCTGATCGGGCGAGGCCTTCTCGAACCAGCCGGTCACCCCAGGCGCATGCGCGCTTGCCACGGCTGCGGCAATGGTCGCCATCCGTTACATCCCTTCCATCACAGAGACAGTTCTCGGGCAACTTACACAGGTACCTGTGTTTTGGCAACAGTCGGGTAAGGCGCTGGCCCTTCGCACCGTTCTGCGCTTGACAGCGGCCTGGAACGTTGGCAAGGATATCCACAGGGTCCTGTGCAGACAGGGCAGGGAGATGACAAATGTGCGACTGATGCGGCACGGCGGCCGCGGCTTCACTGCGGCCGTCGCCCCTCATAGCTGCGCCTCAGTTGTCCGTCAGCTAAGTGAAAGGACAGCAGCATCGTGCGAACTCCGCGACTCGCGTGTGCCTTTTCGTTGCTCGTGCTGGTCCCGACGGTCGCCGCGGGCTGCGGCAGCAGCTCCGACGACGGCGGCGGCGGCTCGGCCGCGGCCTCGTCGTCCTCCTCGGGTGGCGGCAGCGAGACGGTCAACGTCGGCGTGCTGCCGATCTCGGCCGTCGCGCCGGTCTACCTGGGAATCGACAAGGGCTTCTTCAGAGAGCAGGGGCTTGACGTCAAGCCGCAGGTCGCGCAGGGCGGCGCGGCGATCGTGCCCGAGGTCGTCAGCCAGGACGTCGCGTTCGGCTACGCCAACCCCGGCTCGATCCTGCTCGCCAACGCGAAGGGCCTGCCGTTGCAGATCGTCTCCGAGGGCAACCAGAACGCCGAGCAGGAGTCGAGCGACCCCGAGACGCTCGTCGCGAAGGCGAGCACGATCACCGACCCCAAGCAGCTCGAAGGACAGAAGGTCGCCGTCGACACGCTCGGCGGCCTGACCGAGCTGTCGGTCCGCGACGCGCTCAGAAAGCTCGGCGTCGACGACTCGAAGGTGACGTTCGTCGAGATCGGCTTCCCCGACATGGGCACCGCGCTGGACAGCGGCCGCGTCGCCGCCGCGGCGATGAACGAGCCGTTCGTGACGCAGCAGGTGAGAGCCGGCGGGATGCGCGAGCTGACGCACCCGTTCTTCGCGGCGCTCGGCCCCGGCGCGAGCATCTCGGAGTACTTCACCTCCGCTCAGTACGCCAGAGCGCACCCCGACACGGTGACGAGGTTCCAGACGGCGATGAAGAGATCGCTCGCCTACGCGCAGGCGCACCCCGACGAGGTGCGCGACATCGTCAGAACGTATACGAAGACCGATCCCGCGACGTTGCAGGCGATGAAGCTCACCTCCTTCTCGCCGGACCTCAACACCGCGTCGATCAGAAAGATCGCCGACCTGATGGTTCAGTACGGGCAGCTCGACGCGCAGCCCAGAGACTTCACCACGCTGCTGGGCCCCGGCGCCTGATCCGCCCCCGCCCCGCACACCCTCTCACCACCACCGATTAAGAGAACGAAGGATCCCGATGAAGATCGACGCATTCACCCACTTCCTGCCGCCTGAGTACGCGCGCCGGCTCGGCCAGCTCGGCGCGACGGAGGCCGACCAGAACATGCGCCTGCGGATCGGCGGCATCCCGGCGATGACCGACCTCGACCTGCGCAAGCGCCAGCTCGAGGAGTTCGGCGAGGACTACCGGCAGATCATCAGCCTGCCGACGCCGCCGTTGGAAGACCTCGGCGACTCCAAGCTCAGCGTCGAGCTGGCGAAGGTCGCCAACGACGGAATGGCCGAGCTGGTCGCCGACAACCCCGACGTCTTCGCCGGCTTTGTCGCCGCGCTTCCGCTCGACGACATCGACGCGTCGTGCGTCGAGATCGACCGCGCGGTCAGCGACCTCGGCGCGCTCGGAGTGCAGATCTACACGAACATGTCCGGCCTGCCGTGGGACGACCCGCGCTTCGCGCCCTTCTGGGCGAAGATGGCCGAGGTCGACCGGATGGTCTGGTGCCACCCGACGCGCAACCACACGTTCCCGGACTACAAGACCGAGACGACCTCCAGATACGAGATCTGGTGGACGCTCGGCTGGCCGTACGAGACCTCGGCGTTCATGGCGCGCGTCGTCTTCGGCGGCATCTTCGACCGCCACCCCGACCTCAAGATCATCACCCACCACGGCGGCGGGATGATCCCGCAGGTCGCCGGCCGCGTCGGCCCCGGCTGGGACCAGCTTGGCGCCCGCACCCCGCCGGAGCTGCGCGGCGACGTCGAGACGACGATCACGAGACGGCCGGTCGACTACTTCAAGCTGTTCTACGTCGACACGGCGCTGATGACCGCCCGCCACGCGATTACCTCGACGATCGCCTTCTACGGCGTCGACCACGTGCTGTTCGCCTCCGACTCGCCGTTCGACCCCGAGAAGGGCCCCGGCTACATCCGCTCGACGCTGCTCGACCTCGACAACCTCGGCCTCTCCGACGCCGACCGCGAAGCGATCCTCGAGGGGAACGCGCGGCGGCTGCTGCCGATCCCGGCTGGTGTCTGAGGGGTCGGGGGTGCCGGCTGGCGGCGCCGCGGCGGCTGGCGCGGCAAGCGGTGCGGCCGCGGCTGGCGCGGCGGCGGCGCTCGTCGGAGCGCTGCGCGGGGCGCGGGTCGTCGACCTCGAGCAGCCGCGCTTCGGCGGGCAGCCGGCGCTGGCCCAGCACGGCGCCGGCCTGCAGTTCGCGCTGCACCGGCGCCATGAGCCGGGGCTTGGGCCGCGGACCAGTTCCTCAGGGCTGCTGATCTGCTCTGACCATGCCGGCACGCACATCGACGCGCTCTCCCACCAGGCGGTCGCGTGCCAGCTGCACGGCCAGGTCGCGGTCACGCCGGAGGTGCAGACGCCGACCGGCTTCACCCGCCACGGCGCGGAGGAGATCCCGCCGCTGCTCGGGGCCGGCGTGCTGCTCGACGTCGCGGGCGTCGTCGGCCCGCTGGCGCCGAGACAGACGATCGGCGTCGCAGAGCTGGAGGCGACGGTCGCCGCGCGCGGGGTGGAGATCCCGCGCGGGGCGGTCGTGCTGGTGCGAACCGGCTACGGCGCGCACTGGGACGACCCGCCGCTCTACCTCGACGCGCCTGGCCTCGACCGCGACGCGTCGCTGTGGGTCGCCGGGCACGACCCGGTCGCGGTCGGGATCGACAACGCGCGCTGGGACGAGGGCGGCGTCGTCGACCCGACGGTCGGGTTCAACATGCCCGGCCACGTCCTCTTCCTCGTCGAGGCCGGCGTCTACATCATCGAGAACCTCGACCTCGAAGAGCTGGCGGCGCTGGGCGCGAGCGAGTTCGCCTTCGTCTGCCTGCCGCTCAAGCTGCAAGGCGCGACGGGCTCGCCGGTGCGCCCGGTGGCGCTGCTGGCGGAGTAGAGCGAGCGCGGCCGGCGCGCTCCGGCGCCCGGCTCGCGTCCTCAGCGCAGGTCGCGCACGCGGCGGGCCTTGAACTCGCCGCGTTGCAGCGTGCCCGCGGCGACGAGCTCGACGGTCGCGCGCAGCTCGCAGGCGCGCTGCACGGTCGCGGCGACGGTCGCTGCAAGCGCGTCGTCGTCGCGTCCACCGCGCCCGGCCTCGCCCGCTCCGCTCCGCCCGCCGCCCCGCGCCCCGCTCGGCTCGCAGACGATCGTCAGCTCGTCGAGCTCGCCGCGCTTGGTCAGCACCAGCTCGAAGGCGTCGGCGATCCCCTCCACGCTGTGGAGCGCGTCGGCGATCGCGCTGGGGAAGAGCGTCAGCCCGCGCACGATCAGCATGTCGTCGGCGCGGCCGGCGATCCCGCCCCTCAGCCGCCGGTGCGTCCGCCCGCAGGCGCACGGCTCAGTCCGGCCGAGCGTCGCGAAGTCGCCCGCGAGGAAGCGCAGCTGCGGCGACGCCTCGGAGGAGAGGTTGGTGATCACGGTCAGGCCGGGCTGCCCGTCGCCCACCGGCTGCAGCGTGTCGGGGTCGACCGTCTCGAGGATCAGCGCGTCCTCCATCACGTGCAGCTCGCCGTGCTCGCACGTGTAGGCGCAACAGGCCGGCGCCGCCTCGGTGCAGCCGTAGGTCTGGTGGACCTCCGCTCCCCATGCGCGCCGCAGCCGCTCTTGCGTGCTCGGCGGCATCGGCTCGCCGCCGACGATCAGCCGCCGCACGCCGCAGTCGGCCGGGTCGGCGCCAAGCGCGCGGACCGCCTCGGCGAGGTGGAGCGCGTAGCTCGGCGTCGCGCACAGCACGCTCGGCCGCTGGCGGGCTATCAGCTCGGCGCGCGCGCCCGTGCTCAGCCCGCCGGCCGCGATCACCGGCACGCGCAGGTCTTGGAAGGCGTAGTGAAGGGCCCACATCGATACATGCGGGCCATAGCCGAAGCAGACGATCGCGCTGTCGCCCTTCCGCACGCCCATCGCGTCGATCGCCCGCCGCGCCAGCCAGCTCCAGACCTCAAGGTCGAGGTGGGTGTAGCGAAAGACCCGCGGCCGCGCGGTCGTGCCCGAGGTTTGAAACAGCTGCCCGCCCGCCTCCGCCCACCCGCGCGGATCGACCGCCGTGAAGCGCCCGTGCGGCGGATGCAGCGCGAGGTCGCGGCTCATCTCCTGCTTGGAGACGATCGGCAGCCGTTGCAGGTCGTCCAGGCCGCGGATGTCGCCGGGCTCGACGCCGGCCTCGACGCAGCGGTCGCGGAAAAGGCCGGCATGCTCGTACATGTACGCGACCGCCAGCCGCAGCTTCTCGCTCTGGATCGCGCGCAGCTCTTCGCGTGGGCGGGTCTCCAGCGACGCCGTGCCACGCCAGCGCTCGAGCGCCTGCAGCCATTCGTCACGCGTGCCGTCCGGAGCAGTCCCCATCGGAGCACGGCGATGATAGCCGCGCGCAGGGGCGAGCCGCCGGGCGGCCCGGCGAGCGCTGGTCGCGCTTGTTGTCAGCCGCGCGGTGCTGCCGCCATTAGCTGCCGCGCGTCCTCGACCCCCACAACCTGCGCGAACACCGTGTTCATCAGCCGCAGCGAGCTCTCGTGGAGGGCGTCCACGTACCCGGCCACCGCGTCGCTGACGACAAACACGTCGTAGTCGCGGAAGAAGGCGTCACGGACGGTCGACTCGACGCAGAAGTCGGTCCGCACGCCGCCGACGACGAGCACCTCGGCGTCGCCAAGCTCTCCGACGAGGCCGGTCTCATGGAAGGCGCTGAAGCGGCGCTTCTCGACGACGCGGTCGGCGTCGGGCTGGAAGTCGAGCTCGTCGAGCATCGCCGCGCCCCAACTGCCGCGGCGCAGGCCGTCGGCGGCGAGGAAGGGGCTGCGGCGCCCGAGCAGGCCGACGTCGTCGGCGTCCTCCCACGTCGTCGCGGTCCAGATCAGCGGCGCGCCGGCAGCGCGCGCGGAAGCGATCAACGCGTTCGTTGCTGTCACGAGCGCCGGCAGGTCGGCGACGGTGAAGCCGGCTCTCGCGAAGACGCCGTCGGGATGGCAATAATCGTTCTGGAGGTCGATCAAGAGCAGCGCGCAGGGGCGGCCGCTGGCGTCGGCGAGCCGCTGTGTGCGGCGCTCGTCGGAATCGCCGTGGACGCGCGCGCCCGGGGCAGGGGGCACGGTGGAAGCCATAGGGCGATAAATTACACAGGTGCCAGAGCAAATCCGAGGAGGACGTTGTGCCCGTAGCCGTCGGTGAAGGTTTTCGAGGACGCGACGGGCGGCTCGGCTACCTGTTGCGCCAGGCGCACCAGGCGATGCGTACCGCGATGGAGCGCGAGCTGCGCGACCTCGAGATCACCGCCTCGCAGTACTCGCTGATGTCGGTCCTCGGCGCCCAGCCGGAGCTGACCGTCACCGAGCTCGCCAGCGACAGCATGCTCACCCAGCAGACGACGAGCGAGATCATCCGCGTGCTGCTGCGCGAAGGCCTTGTCCAGAGCGAGCCCGACGCCACGGACCGACGCGCCCGCCGGATCACGCTGACTGGCCGCGGCGCCGCCGTCCTGCGCGAGGCCGACGAGCGTGTGCGCCTGCTGGAAGAGGACGCGCTGGCCGGCCTGAGCGACGACGACAGGCACAGCGTCGTCCATTGGCTCGTCGCCTGCGCCGAGCACTTCTCCGAGCGTCGGCCGGCGCCGCCGTTGGGCTGAGCGGCCCCTTCGCCACCTGTCCAAACGCGCTCGGCCAGATGGCCGCTTGACAGCGCGTGAACGCCACGACAGGATATGCACAGGTTCCTGTGATTCACTGATTGCGAGGATCCGTCGGCGCGTGCGGGCCGGCGGTTCACCGTGGTGGTTGGGTCGCAACGAGGAGTGAGGCTGCGACTCAGTTCGGAGGGAGACGCATGCAGAATCAGTACGACGTGGTGATCGTCGGCGGTGGCGCGATCGGTCTTGCAAGCGCGCGCGCCGCGGCGCGTCGAGGCAGCTCCGTGCTGTTGCTGGAGCAGTTCGCGTTCGGTCACGCGCGCGGTTCCAGCCACGGCAGCGTGCGCGCGTTCGCGTTCGCCCACCCAGACCCCGCGCTGGTCGACGACTCGGTCGCGGCGCTCGCGCTGTGGCGGGAGCTGGAAGCCGAGCGCGGCGCGCAGTTGACTCACCGGACCGGCTCGGGCCTGCGCTTCGCCGACCTGGCGCCCGTCGCCGAGCGGTTGGAGGCGAACGGCCTCGCCTACGACATCCTCAGCCCCGAGCAGGCGAACGAGCGCTACGGGATCCGTTTCGAGCCCGGCAACGACGTCATCTTCACGCAAGAGGGCGGAACGATCTTCGCCGAGCGCGCGCTGATGGCGTACCGCGACTCGGCGCAAGCGCACGGCGCTGAGCTGCGCGGCGACTCGCCCGTCACCGCGATAGAGCCCGACGACGATGGCGTCACCGTGACATGCGCCGACGGCTCGCGGCACCGCGGCGGGGTCGTGCTTGTCGCGGCCGGGCCGTGGGCCGCGCGGCTGCTGGAGCCGCTCGGCATTGCGCTCGACATCAAGACGACGCTCCAGACGATCGCGTACTACGACTACGAGCCCGGCACCAAGCTGCTGCCGTGCGTCTACGAGGACGGCGAGCCGCCGGTCTACTGGGTGTCGGCGCCGGGCGAGGGGCTGAAGATCGCCGAGGCGCTGCAGAAGGGCCCCGGGATCGATCCCGACGACAAGCGGCCGCCGCGTGACGAGGACGTCGCGCGGATCACCGACTACGTCGCCAGTCACTTCACCGGCGTTGCGACGACTCCCTCGCGCGCGGAGACGTGTCTCATGACCGACGCGAGCGACAACGAGTTCCACCTCGAGCGCGTCGGCAAGGTCGTCTACGCGGCCGCCTGCGGCGGGCGCGGCTTCAAGTTCTCGCTGCTGACCGGCGAGCGCCTCGCCAACCTCGCGCTCCCGACCGAGGCGGTGGCGTGATGAGCGCGGCACCGCCGACGACCGGCCCGATCGAGGTCGTCCCCGGCGTCTACGCGATCGACGCGACCTTCCAGGGCGCACCGCTGCTGACGTACGTCGCCAAGGGCGAGGGCTGGACGCTGCTCGACGCCGGCATCAACAGCACGCCGCAGGAGCGGATCTTCCCCGCGCTGCGCGCGTTGGGCAGCGACCCGAGCGAGATCGCGCTGCTCGTCAACACCCATGCTCACCACGACCATCGCGGTGGGAACGCCACGGTGCTCGCCGCCAGCCCCGGCGTGACGATCGCCGTGCCGGAGCGCGAGATCGGCTGGGCCGAGTCCTCCGAGCGCTACCTGCGCCAGTCACAGGACGGCGCGTTCCCAGGCGTCTTCATCCCGACCGAGGCGGCGCAGCAGCGCGTGCGCGACCTGGCGGGCGATGACGTCGTCGTCGACCGCGGGCTTGTTGACGGTGACACGCTCGACGTCGGCGACGGCACGACGCTGCACGCGATCGCGACGCCAGGCCACTCGCCAGGCCATCTCGCCTTCCACGACCGCGAGCGCTCGCTGCTCTACGCCGGCGACGCGATTCAGGGGGAGGGAGTCCAGTTCGAAGGTCGCAAATGGCTCTTCCCCTGCTACAGCGACGTCGAGACGTACGCGGCGTCGCTGGCGAGAGTCGAGGCCGTTGACGCCGAGATCGTCTGCAGCGCCCACTACGGCGTGATGGGACGCGCCGACGTGCGGGGGCTGATGGCGACCTCGCGGGCCTTCATGGGCGAGCTCGACGCCCACCTGGGCGCGCTGCTCAACCGCAGCGGCACGCTCGACCTCGCCGACGCCGTCGCGGCGACGCTGGAGGCGTTCCCGGGCTACCAGGACACCGTCGGCGTCTACACGACGGTCGCCGCTCATCTGGACCACATGGTCCGGCGAGGGTCGGTCCGTGCCGCGATCGTGCAGCGGCGCAAGCAGTGGCAGCAGAGCTGAACCAGCGCGGAACAACCGATCAACAAGGGAAGAGGGACTGTGAGCTTTCTCAAGCTTCGCGTCGGCGCGGTCGCGCTGGCGCTCGTCGCAGCGCTGGTCGTCGCCGGCTGCGGCAGCAGCAGCAGTGACAGCAGCGCCAGCAGCGGCGACACGGCCGCCAGCGGTGGCGGGTCGTCGTCCGGCGGCGCTCCGGAGACGACGTCGTTGACGGTCGGGATCGTGGGCCTCGCCGCCGACGCGCCGATCTACATCGCCAACGAGAAGGGCTGGTTCAGAGACGCGGGGATCGAGGTCAGACCGCAGGTCGTCGGCTCCGGCGCCGCGTCGCTGGCCGCCGTCGTCGGCAACGCGAACCAGATCGGCACGGGCAACCTGCTGTCGCTCGTGCAGGCTGACGCGAGAGGCCTCGACATCCGCGCGATCGCGCCGGCCAACGAGGCGGCCGAGTCGGCGTCGGACGCCGCGCACGCGACCTCGGCGGTGATCGTGCCAAGAGACAGCCCGATCGCGACGGTGCAGGACCTCGCCGGCAAGACGATCGCGGTCAACGCCGTCAAGAGCCTCGGCGACCTGACGATCCTCCAGTCGCTGCAGAGAAAGGGCGTCGACACGAGCGGGATCAGATTCGTCGAGCTCGGCTTCCCCGACATGCTCACCGCGCTGGACTCCGGCCGCGTCGACGCGATCTGGGAGGTCGAGCCGTTCGTGACCGCCGCGAGAGCCGAGGGCGGCCGCGTGGTCGACGTCAACTTCGAGGGCACCGCCCCGAGATTCCCGCTCGGCCTCTACTACGCGACCGAGAGATTCATCGCGGACAACCCGAACACCATAAGAGCGTTCTCTGACGTGATCAGAAGAGCGAACCAGTACGCCGACGACAACCCGGACGAGGTCCGCAGAAGCGTCCTGACGTTCACCAGAATCCCGCCGGAGGCCGCGAGAACGATGGCGCTCACGATCAACGCCCAGGACTTCACTCAGGCGAACATCGACCTGCTCGGCCAGCTGATGCTGAGACAGAGACTGGTCGACAGACTGCCCGACATGACGAGAGTGTTCGGCCCGATCATCGGCGGCTGAGAGGAGTTCGCCGCTCGGGCGCGAAGCCCGAGCGGCAATGCCGGACGATCTCGCTGACTGGGCCGACGAGCAGGACGCGGCCGCGCGAGCTCGCGCGGAGCGCCGGCAGGCGCGGCTCGTCCACACCCACGTTGACCACGATCACGCGCCTGACCCGTCACCGGCGCGCCTGTGGTCAACCGTCTGGGGCCGCAGCCTCGGCGGCGCTGTCGCGCTGCTGGCGCTCGTGACGGTCGTCGGGCTGCTGGTGCTGTGGCCGCATGGCTCCGGCAGCGGCGGCTCGCCGGTCAACGCGGCGCCGACGCTCGGCGCGAAGGTGAGAGAGGTGAGCGAGATCGCCTGCCCCGGCGGCGCCGGCCAGACCTGCCGCCAGGTCGTCGTGACGATCTCCAGCGGGCCCGACCGCGGCACGCGCCAGACGATCACGCTCGGCCCGGCCGACACCGCCCCAACAGTCGGCGTCGGCGACAAGGTGCGCGTGCAGAAGGCGACCGGCCCGGCGTCGGCGATCGCCGAGCAGTACGCCTTCACCTCGGTCGACCGGCGCGGGACGATGGCGTGGCTCGCGGTCCTCTTCGCAGTGCTGCTCGTCGTGCTCGCCCGCTGGCGCGGCCTGCTCGCGCTCGCCGGCTTCGCGATCAGCCTGCTGCTGGTGACGACGTTCGTCGTGCCGGCCGTCTCCAACGGCAGCTCGGGCTTCGGAGTCGCGCTGATCGGCGCCTTCGCGGTGATGTTCGTGACGGTCGGGCTGACCTACGGCCTCAAGCCGGCGAGCCTCGCGGCGATCCTCGGGATCGCGGCGAGCCTGCTGCTGGCCGGCGGGATCGGCCTCTTCGCCGTCCACCAGGCGCGCCTCGACGGCCGGGCGAGCGATTTCTCGCAGGCGCTGACGCAACTGCGCGGCGGCGAGCTCTCGCTCCAGGGCGTCGTGCTCGCGGGCCTTGTCTTCGGCGCGCTTGGCGTGCTTGCCGACCAGGCCGTCACGCAGTCCTCAGCGGTGATGGCGCTGCGCCGCGCGAACCCGGCGATGACCGTCCGCCAGGTCTACAAGGAGGCGCTCGCGGTCGGCCGCGACCACCTCGTCGCGACGACCCACACGCTCGTGCTCGTCTACGTCGGCGCGACCTTCCCGCTGCTGCTCGTGCTGCACGCCGGCGGCGTCGGCGCGGTCGACGCGCTCAACCGCGAAGACCTCGCCGAGCCGATCATCGCCACCCTCGTCGGCGCGATCGCCCTGCTGGTCTCAGTCCCCCTCACGACGGCTCTTGCCGCCCTGATCGCCGCCCCCGCTCCGCCCGACGCGCTGCCCGCCGACGGCGGGCACCACTGACGGGAACACCGGCGGATCACGTCCCTCTACCGGTAGCGACCCTTCGGTCCTCGGCCGGGCGGGGCAGTCATGCCGACTGCGCGACCGCCTCGCCGACCGGATCGCCGGCGCCCGCGCCCGCGCCAGCCTCGGCCGCCGCGAACTCAGCCTCCGCCACGTTCGCGTCATACGACGCCAGCGACGGGAAGGCGAAGGCGATCGCGACCGCCGCGGCGACGCAGGCGATGCCGCCGGAGGCGACGGCGAACTGGGTCGAGCCCAAAGAGGCGACCGCGCCAGAGCGGACGTCGCCGAGCCGCGGGCCGCTCTGCACGACCAGGGAGAACACCGAGCTCATACGACCGCGCATGTGGTCGGGCGTGACCGTCTGGTTGATCGCAGAGCGGCAGACGGCGCTGACGCTGTCGGCCGCGCCCGCGATCGCCAGCATCACCATCGCCAGGCCGAGCGACGGCACGAGGCCGGCGAAGGTGATCGCGGCGCCCCAGGCGATCACCGCGGCGATCACGATCAGGCCGAGCCGCCGCACGTGCGGCAGCCAGCCGGTTGTCAGCGCGGCGACGACCGCGCCGGCTGAGACTGCCGCGTTCAGCAGCCCGGTGCCAGTCGCGCCAGCGTGGTAGACGGTCAGCGCGAGGACCGGGAAGAGCGTGCGCGGCATCCCGAACGCCATCGCCGAGAGGTCGATCGCGAACGAGCCGACGAGCGCCTTCTGCGAGCGCACGAACCGCAGCCCCTCCGCGACCGACGCCCATATCCCCTGCTCCTCGGCGCTCTCGCCGCGCGGCAGCTGGGCGGTCAGCCCGACGACGGTCCCGATCATCAGCAGCGCGCTCGCCGCGTCGACGAGGTAGGCGGTCCGCACGCCGCCGGCCGCGATCAGGAATCCGCCGACCGCCGGCCCGACGACCATCATCGCCTGGGTCAGCCCGTAGACCAGCGCGAGCGCGGCGCGCAGCTGCTCGGGCGGCACGACGTTGGGGATGATCGCGCCACGTGTGACGTTCTGCATCCCGTTGGCGCCGGCCAACAGGGCGCCGAGCACGTAGAGGGCGGCGAGCGGCGGCGAGTCCAACGAGGCGGTCGCGGCCAGCCCGAACGTCAGCAGCGCGATCAGGAACTGCACCGCGAACAGCAGCTTGCGGCGGTCGACGCGGTCGGCGAGGCCGCCGCCGTAGAGCGACAGGACGATCAGCGGAGCCAGCTCGAAGACGCCGAGCAGGCCGGTCAGAGCCGGCGATCTCGTCTGCACGTACAGCTGGTAGGGCAGCGCGACGAGCGTCGCCTGCGAGCCCAGCGTGGTGATCGTGTTGCCGAGGACGAGGTGGCGCAGATCGTGCGATCCGCGCAGGGGAGAGGTGTCGATCGTGAGCTGCCTGCGCAGCTCGGTCCAACGTCGTCGGGGCACCGAAGCAGCGTAGTAGCCGTCCCGCCGCTCCCGTTTTGCGCCTTGCCTCACCGTCGACTACACCCTCAGCGCAAACCTCTGTCAGCAAAATTACCTCTAACTCGGCGCGAAGCCCCTCACATAAATTCAAGCCTCCGCAGCATGTTGACGCGTAGGCGTTTGGCCCGGCGGCGAGCCCGTGCGCGTTGGCGCGCGCCGCCTGGAGGGAGTCAAAGAAAAACCCACCGAACACGGTGCTTGAGCGTCTAGCCTATGGGGACATCTTGATAGGAGCCGGGCGGCGGACCCCGCCCCGTGAGGCCGCCGCCATAAGCAGTGAGCGAGGGCGCGTGATGAATTTTCATCAAGCATTATCGGAGGCTGCTCGGCAGGGGCCGTCGGCTTCCGCCGAGACGATCGCCGTCAACGAGTACATCGACCGGGTCGCGCAGCATCCAACGATCGCCGCAACGGCGCATCAGCGGATCTACGACATGATCCGCGCGGCCGGCTCCTCGCCGGGCGCGCATGGTGGTGAGACGAGTTACGGGTTTTTCTCGGCGGAGCTGTTCGGCATGGACCCGCCCCTGGACCGAGTTGTTCGTTATTTCGAGACCGCGGCACAAGGTCATGAGACCCGCCGCCGCATTCTCCTGTTGTGGGGCCCGCCTGGCGGCGCGAAGTCGACCGTCGCCGCGATGTTGAAGCGAGGCTTGGAGGCCTGGTCGCTGACCGAGGAGGGCGCTGTTTACGCGCTCGAGGGCTGCCCGATGCACGAGGAGCCCCTGCATTTGATCCCGCCGCCGCTGCGCCAGCAGGCGCGTGAGTACACCGGCGTCAACGTCGAGGGAGGGCTCTGCCCCGTCTGCCGCCATCGCCTCGACGAGGAGTTCGGCGGCGACTTCCTGCGCTTCCCCGTCGAGCGCGTCTTCCTGTCTGAGACGCGACGGGTCGGGATCGCGACCTTCGAGCCGGGCGACCCGAAGTCGATGAGCATGGAGCAGCTGACCGGCGGCATGGACTGGAAGGCGATCGAGCGCTACGGCTCGGACGCGCACCCGCTCGCGCTCGACTGGCAGGGCGAGTTCTCCAAGTCAAACCGCGGCCTGTTCGAGGCGGTCGAGCTGCTGAAGAACCCGGCGGAGTTCCGCAACCTGTTCCTGACGATGGCGCAGGAGAAGCAGTTCAAGGTCCCCAAGTTCGGCTACATCGACTCCGACTGCGCGATCGTCGCGCACACGAACGAGGCGGAGTTCCGCGCCTTCACCGCGGACGCCCGCAACGAGGCGCTGAAGGACCGGCTCGTCACGATCGCGGTGCCGTACAACGTGCGCGTCTCCGACGAAGAGCGGATCTACGACAAGCTGCTGACCGGCCGCGGGACGCGCCCGGACGACCGCGTCCACCTCGCGCCGTACGCGCTTCGTGCTTCCGCCATGGTCGCGGTCCTGTCGCGTCTGAAGGAGCACGAGAACCTCGGGCCGGTCGAGAAGATGAAGCTGTACGACGGCACCGAGGTCGGCGAGTGGAAGCTGGCGCAGATCCCCGAGATCAAGCGCTCGGCCGACCACGAGGGCATGACGGGCCTGGGCCCGCGCGCGATCGTCGACATCCTCTCCGGCGCCGCCGAGCCGAGCTCGGGCGAGACGACCGGCAAGTACCTGACGCCGATCATGGTGCTGATCGCGCTCAACGGCTACATCGAGCGGATGGAGACGCCGCGCGAGGAGCGCGAGCGGCTGCAGGCGTTCGTCGTCGACGCGCGCAAGGAGATCGACCGGCTGCTCAAGGACGAGGTCCGCAAGGCGTTCGTGCCGGCCTTCGCCGAGCACGCGCAGACGCTGCTGGACAACTACCTGACGAACATCGAGGCCTACTGCCAGGGGACGTCGACGACCGACCCGATCACGAAGGAGAGCCGCGAGCCTGACGAGAAGCTGATGCGCGCGATCGAGGAGAAGGTCACGCCGTCGGTCTCGGAGTCGGCGAAGGACACCTTCCGCCAGGGCGTGCTGATGCGGATCGGGATCGCGCTGAGGACTGGGGAGCGGCCGCTCAGCTACGAGACCGACACGATCCTCGCCTCGGGCATCGAGGAGTACCTCTTCGACCAGCTCAAGGACATCGTGCGGGTGACGGTCTCCAGAGCGAACCCCGACCCCGACCAGGCGGTCCGGCTCAACGAGGTGATGCGCGTGCTGTGCGCCGACGGCGGCTACAGCGAAGACTCCGCGCGCGACTTGCTCGATTACGTCGGCCACCTCCTGAACCGGTAAGCGGGAGCCGATGACCGTCATAGCCGACGACAACCTCCCGCGCGAGGAGGGCACGCGCGATGCGATGCATCACCGC
>DASYEC010000014.1:0-74427 GCA_036499225.1 Conexibacter sp. | reverse complement strand
CTCGCTGGCGCGGATGCTGGCGGAGAGAGTCGAGGGCGGCTGGCACGCGCCGCTGCCCAGCGGCCGCGTCTTCGGCGAGGCGCTGCTCGACGCGAGCGTCCAGTACGCCAGCCTCGTCGCCGCGCTGCTCGACCAGGCGCTGCCGGTCACGTACATGAGCCACATCACCGGGCATGGCCTGCGCAAGCTGATGCGCGCCGACCACGAGCTGACATACGTGATCGACACGCTCCCGGAGGTCCCCGAAGTGCTCGCCTTCATGGTGCAGCAGCTCGGCATCGACGCCGCTGAGGCCTACGGCACCTTCAACATGGGCGCCGGCTTCGCCGTCTACTCGCGGCCCGGCTCGGGCGCTGCGGTCGTCGCAGCGGCCGAGGCCGTCGGC
The DNA here is from genome assembly GCA_036499225.1 of Conexibacter sp. Lineage (GTDB taxonomy): Bacteria > Actinomycetota > Thermoleophilia > Solirubrobacterales > Solirubrobacteraceae > Conexibacter. The sequence goes on along the minus strand of DASYEC010000014.1, from coordinate 74,042 downwards.
CTCACCGCCCAGCTCGCCGGCCGCGTCGAGGCGGGCCCTCGCCGCGTCGTCCTGGAGCCGCTCGGCGTGACGTACGGCTCTGACGACCTGGCGGTGCGCTGAGGCGGGGCCTGGCTCGCGCGGCCCGCGCGAGCTGCTCGCGCTGCCCGCACGGCCAGCTCACGCGGGCAGCGCGGCAGCGCGGCAGCGCGGCGGCGCGGCGGCGCGGCCGCTCCACTACGCCCCCTGCGCCCGCTCCCACGCCCACTCCGCCAGCAACGGAACCCCCTCGCCGAGACGGGCGAAGTAGGGGTCGTCGGTCGAGCCGGCGAGGTGGCGCTTGTAGCTGCCCTCGAGGAAGATCGCCGACTTCCAGATCGCCAGCGTCTGGTACCAGGCGAGCGCGCCGGTGTCGTAGCCGGTTCGCTCGGCGTAGCGGCGGATCAGCTGGTCGGGGGTGCCGAAGCCCGGCTCGCGGGTGACCGCGCCGAGGTCGAGCATCGGGTTGGGCCGATCCCCCGGCTGCGCCCACATCGCCGTCAGATAGCCGAGGTCGGCGAGCGGGTCGCCAAGCGCCGCCAGCTCCCAGTCGAGGATTGCGACGAGGCGCGGGGACGCCGCGCTGCCGAGGCTCGCACCGCCGGTCGCGCTCGAGCCCGCCGCCCCGCCATCCGTGCCATCGCCATCCAGCGCGAACATCACGTTGCCCAAGCGGTAATCGCCGTGGACGACGGTCGTCGCCGGCGAGTCGGGGCGGTTCTGCTCCAGCCAGTCCGCGACCTGCTCCAACAGCGGCAACGGCCGCGTCGCGTTCACTTCCAGCAGCCCACGGAAGCGGCGGACTTGCCGTTCGAGATATCCGCTCGGCGCGCCGAAGGAGTCGAGGCCGCTCTCAACGAGGTCGACCGCGTGCAGCTCGGCGAGCGCGTCGACGAGCTCGTGACCGACCGTCGCGCGCTCCTCTATCCGCTCCGCGAGCGCGGCCGGCAGCCTGTCCATGATCACGTCAGCGTCGAGGTACGACATCACGTAGAACGGCGCGCCGATCACCCGCTCGTCGTCGCAGGTGCACAGCACCTCCGGCACGCGCACGCCGGCCGGACGCAGCCCGGCAAGCAGCCGCGCCTCGCGCAGCACGTCGTGCGCGGACGGCGGCAGCGGCCCGCGCGGCGGCCGCCGCAGCACGACCCGCGCCGAGCCGCGCCGCAGGGAATACGTCACGTTCGAATGCCCGTCCCCGATCGCCGTCGCGCTGATCGGCCCGACCCCGATCCCGTTGCCATCGAGGAAGGCCTCCAACGGCTCGAGCACGAGCAGCGGCTCGCGCTCGGTGGCCGCCGCCTCATCGAGCGTGCGAACGACGTCGGCACTGCCCCGCTCGCTCACGAGAGCGCCGCCCGCGCCTTCTCGCGCTCGCGCAGCGCGCGGCGGGCGATCGCCCAGCGGTGGGCCTCGGTCGGGCCGTCGTAGATGCGGAAAGGGCGCATCTCGCGGGTCAGCATCGCGAGCGGGGCGTCGCCGGAGACGCCGAGCGCGCCGCAGATCTGCACCGAGCGGTCAACGACACGGTTGACGGCCTCGGCGACGTGGGCCTTCGCGATCGAGGACTCGTGGCGGGCGTGCTCGCCACGGTCGAGCGCCCAGGCACAGCGCCAGATCAGCAGCCGGCTCGTCTCGATGTCGATCACCGACTCGGCGATCCGCTCCTGCACCATCCCCAGCTCGCCGAGCGGCTTGCCGAACGCCTCGCGCGTCGCGGCGCGGTCCAGGGCGAAGTCCAGCGCGCGGCGCGCGGCGCCGAGCCAGCGCATGCAGTGCGTCAGCCGCGCCGGCGACAGCCGCGCCTGGGCATAGCGAAAGCCCTCGCCGACCGCGCCCAGGACCGCGTCGTCATCCACGCGGCAGTCGTCGAAGACGACCTCGGCGTGGCCACCGGCGAAGCCGCGGTCGAGCGAGTCGATCACCCGCTCGATCCGCCAGCCGGGGTTCGCGGCGTCGACCAAGAACATCGTCGCGCCCTCAGGCGCGACGGCCATGCAGATCGTGAACGCCGCGCCCTCGGCGCCGGTGATGAACCACTTGCGCCCGCTGATCGACCAGCCGCCGTCGACCTGCTCCGCGCGCGTCTGCAGCATCGACGGGTCCGACCCGGCGCCCGGCGCGGGCTCGGTCATCGAGAAGCACGAGCGCGTCGCGCCGGCCGCCAGCGGCGTGAGGAAGCGCTCCTTCTGCGCCTCGGTCCCGACGACATGCAGCAGGTGCATGTTGCCCTCGTCGGGCGCCGCGCAGTTGAGCGCATGCGGCCCCAGGACGCTGTAGCCGGCCTCCTCGAAGACGACCGCGACGCCGCGCATGTCGAGCCCAAGCCCGCCGTGCTCGACCGGCACCTGCGGCGCGAACAGCCCCGCCGCCCGCGCCGCCTCCTGCAGCTCGGCGCGCAGCGCGTCGTCGACCCCGTGGCTGCCGGTGTCGCGCGCCTCGGCCGGGATCACGACGTCGCGCACGAACGCGGCGACGCGGTCGCGCAGCTCGACCAGCTCCGGCTCAAGCTCGAAGTCGATCATTGCGCCGTCCATCCGCCGTCGCTGAACAGGGTCGTGCCGGTCATGTAGCTCGACGCGCTCGACGCGAGGAACAGCGCCGTCGCGGCGATCTCCGCCGTCGTGCCGAAACGGCCCATCGGGATTCTCCCCAGCAATGCCTCGCTCCATCGCTCGTGTGACCGCAGCCCGGCGGTCATCTCGGTCTCCAGGTAGCCCGGCGCCAGTGCGTTCACGCGGATGCCGCGCGTCGCCCACTCGAGCGCCAGCGTGCGGGTCACCATCTCGATCCCGCCCTTGCTCGCCGCGTAGGCGACCAAACGCTCGTGCGCGACGCTGCCGTGCACCGACGAGACGTTGATCACGCTCGCCCCTCCGCCGGCCGCCTCCAGCAGCGGCGCCGCCGCCTGGCAGCAGGCGAACGTCCCCGACAGGTTCGTCCCGATCGTCGCCGCCCACTCCTCCGCGGTCACCTGCTCGGCGCGTCTGAAGGACGCGCTGACGCCAGCGTTGTTGACGAGCACGTCGAGCTTTCCATGCTGCTCGCGCAGCAGCGCGACCGCCTCGGCAACGTGGCCGGCGTCGTCGATCGAGCCCGGCAGCACGTGCGCAACACCGCCCTGGGCGCGGATCGCACCGGCCGTCTCGTCCAACGCCTCTGTTGACCGGGCGCACAGCAGCACCTCGGCGCCGGCGCCCGCGAGCGCGAAGCCGATCGCGCGGCCGAGGCCGCGGCTGGCGCCCGTCACCCACGCGACCTTGCCGTCGAGCCGTAGCGTCGGCGGGTGCTCAAGCAGCGCCAGCTCATCGCTCGCAAGCGATCCGTCCATCGTCCCGCGTCCTCCGTTCGCTCCCTCGAAACGCACCGGCCAAATCTGTGTACCGACCAGTCGGTCGGGCCGAGTTGTACCATCTGCGCGAGACTGCGGTCAAGGCGCGCGGCCGGCCGGCGCCCGCCTGCCTGACCGATTCATGAGAGCGAGCCCGCGTGCCGAGAGCAAGACCAAGCAACACACCTGTTGACAGCGCCTCGCGGTCAGCCGCGCCTGGGCCGGCGCAGCCTGCCGCGGACCGCCGCGCAGAGGTGATCCGCCAGGCAGCCGCGCTGTTCGACCAGCGCGGCTACCACGCGACCTCGATGGACGAGATCGCGGAGTCGGTCGGCGTGCGCAAGCCGACGCTCTACCACTACTTCAGCTCCAAGGACGAGATCCTCTTCTGGATCCACGAGGAGTTCATCGACCTGCTGGTCTCCCGCCAGCAAAGGCGATCCGAGACGACGATGCGCCCTGAGCAGGAGGTCCTGGAGATCATGGGCGACATCCTCGAGGTGATCGAGACCCACCGCGGCCACGTGCGCGTCTTCTTCGAGCACCACCGCGAGCTGCCGGCCGCCGAGGACGCCGCGATCGCTGCCAAGCGCAAGCAGTACGAAGAGGCGGTCGTCGCGGTGATCCAACGCGGCGTTGACGAGGGCGACTTCCGCCCGCTCGACGTCAAGCTCGCGGCGCTCGCGCTGTTCGGCGTCTGCAACTGGGCCTACCAGTGGTACACGCCCGACAACCCGCTGCGCTCGCGCGAGGTCGCCTACGTCTTCTGGGACCTCCTGCTCCACGGCCTCGCCGCGCCCGACCGGTGAGTCGGGCGGGGGCGCAGAGCCGCCGCCCGTGCCGGTCGGCACGCCGATCCACAGAGTCGGCGTCGGCGCCGAGCCGGTCGAGCGCGTCGGCTAGCTGGACGCCGTCCCGGCGGGGACCGGGCGCGGCGTGCGCTGGCCGCGCCGCCCGCGCTTGCGGGTCTCCTCGCCGAGCCGCTTCGGGAGCGGCTGCGCATGGACGACGAGCACCGGCACCTCGCAGCGCGATACGACCGCGCTGGTCTTGCTGCCGAACAGCGCCGTGCTGAGCCGGCCGCGGCCGCGCGTGCCGATGATCACGACGTCGTGATTGCCGCTGGCGGCGTATCTCAGCAGCGCGCACTCGACTGGCTCGTACGACATCTGCGTCGTCACCGAGATGTGGTCGGGGATGCGAGCGACGGCCTTGCGCAGGATCGACGCCGCATCGGTCTCGAGCTGAGTTCTCAGCTGCGAGATCGAAGCCGCGTCGGGGAACGTGCTGACCATCGGCGGCACCTTCGCGATCACGGTCAGCACCGTGATGCGCGCGCACGCGTCAGCCGCCAGCTCGACCGCCTTCTCCAAGGCACAGTCGCTCGCCGGCGAGCCATCGATTCCGATCAGGATGTTGTGGAACATCGCGCCGCCTCCTCAAACGGTCACGAAACCATCACGGTCGATGTCTATTGAACGCTGTTCACGCAACGAAGACAAGCCCGAACGTTGGTTTCTGATCCGCAGGGTTCCCTTCGTTAATGGAGTCTACCACGTGAAACGTAGTCGCCCCTTCGGTATAGTCTGCCAATGGCAACGCGCGTTTCGGGGTCGGGCGTTTCGATGCGGCAACCCTCTCGGGCGCCGCGCAGCGACGGCGTGCGCAACCGCGCACACCTCGTCAGAGTCGCCTCGATCGCCTTCCGTGACGAGGGATTCGACGTCGGCGTCGACGAGATCGCCAAGCGCGCCGAGGTCAGCGTCGCCACGCTCTACCGTCACTTCGCGACGAAGGACGCGCTGATCGTCGCGGTCAGCGGCGCGCTGATCGAGCAGCTGACCGTCGTGCGCGACGACGCCCTCGCCGGCGACGCCAACGACGCGCTGCAACGATTTCTGCGCGCGGCGATGGCGCAGCTCGCCGCTAACCGCGGCCTCGTCCAGGCGCTCGCGGAGCGCCCGCCCAACAGCGCTGTGCGCCACGAGGCGCGCGAGCAGGCGATCTCGCTGCTCGCGCCGCTCGCCGCGCGGGCCCGTGAGAGCGGCGAGCTGAGCGACGACCTAGACGCCGAAGACCTGCTCGTCGTGCTGCGGATGCTCGGCGCCGTCGCCGGCTCCTCCCGCTCCGACGACCCTGACCGCTACCTCCGCATAATGCTCCCCGGCCTGCGCCTCGCAGAGCCGGGGCGGATCGCTCGCTGAACGGGCGGGCGCTCGCTACTCCCGGTTTGGCAGCAGCCGCTCGAGGTCGGCGGTCGTGACGATCGTCGCCTGGCTCGGGAAGACCTTCTCGAGCAGGACGCGGTGGACCTCCTCGTCGGCGTCGGCGCAGAGGTCGGCGACGACGAACAGGCGGTAGTCGCGGTCGGAGGCGTCGCGGACCGTCGAGAGCATGACGCCCGAGGTCGAGATGCCGCCGAGGACCAGCGTGTCGACGCCGCGCTGCTCGAGCTGCTGCCCGAGGTCGGTCGTGCTGAACGCGCCGACGCGGGTCTTGCGCACGACGATGTCGTCCGCCGCGATCTCGAGCGAGCTGACGATCGCGGTGCTCGGGTCGTCGGCGTCCATCACCCCGCGCAGCGAGGCGAAGCGCGCGTTGTGCGCGGGGACCGCGTCGTAGTCCTCCGGGCGGAAAGCGACGCGCACCCAGCCGACGTTTGCGCCCGCCGCGCGAGCGCGCGCCAGCGCGCCGCTCGCCCGCGTGACGACCTCATCGCCGCCGGGAAACCGCCCGACGATCCCCCCTTGCAGGTCCATCAACATGAGCGCGGTTCTTCTGGGGTCAAGCGGGGCGTCGGACATGGCGGGTCGGTCCTTCGTGTCGTTCATCAGTGATCAGTCTGGACGCTAGCGCCACTGGTGAGCGGTGAGCGCCCGACTGTCGCCGCCTCCCGCGAGCGGCGAGCGGCGCCACTGACGTGGCGCCGCTCGGGAAACCCCTACACCCCGAGCACGTTGTGCACCACGAGGTCGATCAGCTTGATGCCGATGAACGGGGCGATCAGGCCGCCGAGGCCGTAGAGCCACAGGTTGCGGCGCAGCAGGGCCGTCGCGCCGATCGGGCGGTAGGCGACGCCGCGCAGCGCCAACGGCACGAGCAGCGGGATGATCAGCGCGTTGAAGACGATCGCCGAGACGATCGCCGACAGCGGTGACCCCAGGCCCATGATGTTGAGCTTGTCGAGCGGGCCGCGGTCGCCTGCGCTCGTCGCGTAGGTGAAGGCGAAGATCGCGGGCAGGATCGCGAAGTACTTCGCGATGTCGTTGGCGATCGAGAAGGTCGTCAACGCCCCGCGGGTGATCAGCAGCTGCTTGCCGACCTCCACGATCTCGATCAGCTTCGTCGGGTTGGAGTCGAGGTCGACCATGTTGCCCGCCTCGCGCGCGGCCTGGGTGCCGGTGTTCATCGCGACGCCGACGTCGGCCTGCGCCAGCGCCGGGGCGTCGTTGGTGCCGTCGCCGGTCATCGCGACCAAGCGCCCTTCGGCCTGGATCGAGCGGATCAGCTCGAGCTTGCGCTCCGGCGTCGCCTCGGCGAGGAAGTCGTCGACGCCGGCCTCGGAGGCGATCTTCGCCGCCGTCAGCTGGTTGTCGCCGGTCACCATCACCGTGCGGATGCCCATCGCGCGCAGCCGCTCGAAGCGCTCTCTCATCCCCTCCTTGATCGTGTCCTTCAGGTAGATGACGCCGAGCACATGGGTGTTGCGCGCGACGACGAGCGGCGTACCGCCCTCGCGGGCGATCCGTTCAACAGCAGTGTTGAGCTCCGGCGGCGCCTGGCCGCCCTCCTGCTCGACGAACGCGACGACCGCGTCGGTCGCGCCCTTGCGCAGCATCGTCCCGTCGAGGTCGACGCCGCTCATGCGCGTCTGCGCCGTGAACGGGACGAAGCGCGGCTGCGTGTCGCCGAGGTCGTGCTCGCGCAGCCCGTACTGCTTGGCGAGCACGACGATCGAGCGGCCCTCCGGCGTCTCGTCGGCGAGCGACGCGAGCTGCGCCGCCTCCGCAAGGTCCGACTCGTGGACGCCCGGCATCGCGACAAACTCCGATGCCTGCCGGTTGCCGAGCGTGATCGTGCCGGTCTTGTCCAGCAGCAGCACGTCGACGTCGCCGGACGCCTCGACCGCGCGGCCCGACAGCGCGAGCACGTTGCGACGCACGAGGCGGTCCATCCCGGCGATGCCGATCGCGCTCAGCAGCGCGCCGATCGTCGTCGGGATCAGCGCGACCAGCAGCGCGATCAGCGCCGCCAGCGAGGCGTCGGTGCCAGAGAAGTCGCCGAACGGGCGCAGCGTCACGACGACGACCAGGAAGACGATCGTCAGCCCTGACAGCAGGATCCCGAGGGCGATCTCGTTCGGCGTCTTGCGGCGGCTCGCGCCCTCGACCAGCGCGATCATGCGGTCCAGGAACGACTCGCCCGGCTTCTGCGTGACCTCGACGACGATGCGGTCAGACAGCACCTTCGTGCCGCCCGTCACCGCGCTGCGGTCGCCGCCGGCCTCGCGGATCACAGGGGCCGACTCGCCGGTGATCGCCGACTCGTCGACCGAGGCGATCCCCTCGATCACGGTGCCGTCGCCGGGGATCACCCCGCCCGCGAGCACGACGACGACATCCCCGCGGGTCAGCGAGCCAGCCGGCTTCGTCGTCCCGTCTCGCAGGGTCGCCAGCGTGTCGCTGCGCATCGCGCGCAGCGTCGCCGCCTGCGCTTTGCCGCGGCCCTCGGCGATCGCCTCGGCGAAGTTGCCGAAGATCACCGTCAGCCACAGCCAGACTGCGACGACGAAGGTGAACCAGTTCGGGTCCGAGCCAGCGCCGCTGATCGTCCCGCCGAGCGCCTGGAACAGCCAGACGAGCGTCGTCAGCAGGGCGCCGACCTCGACGACGAACATGACCGGGTTGCGCGCCACCTGGCGCGGGTCGAGCTTGCGCACGCTGTCGACCGACGCCGCCCGCAGGAGGCTTGCGTCAAACAGCGAGCGCGAGGCGTTGTCGGTCATCGAGCGCTCTCCCGGTCAAGGGCGAGGTTGAGCTCGAGCACGTTGACGCCCGGGTCGCCCATGACCCCGAGATCGCGCCCATCGGTGTACTGGTCAACGAGTGCGTTGACGCGCGTCAGCGGGAGCTGTCGCACCGCGGCGACGCGGTGCGCCTGGATGTCTGCGTTGTCGATGCTGATCTCCGGGTCGACGCCCGACGCCGAGGTCTGCACGGCGTCGTTGGGCACGGCGTCGCGTCTCAGCGCGGAGTCGTAGGGGCCCTCGAGCCTCATGTAGGCGTCGGCGTTCGCAGCAATCTGGTCTCTCAGCGCCTTGCTGTTGGGGCCAAGGTTGGAGAAGGCCGTCGCGGAGGGGTTGTAGGAGTCGGCTGAGGGCCGGCTCTGGAAGTACTTCGGGTCGGCCGCCAGCACGGGGTTGCCGTCGGCGTCGGTCTCGGGTCTTCCGTCTCTGCCGATCACCGGCTTGCGGAAGTCCTGGCCGATCAGGCTCGAGCCGATCGCCTTTCCGTCGAGCGTCACCTTGCTGCCGTCGGCCTTGCTGGGGAAGATCACCTGGCTCGCGCCAGTCATCGCCAGCGGGTACAGCAGGCCGAGCAGGACGGTGAGGACCACGACGGAGATCGCGGCGGTCAGCAGATCGCGTCGCATCTCAGAACACCTGGTTGGTCAAGCCCTGCACGACGGGGCCGAGCAGGAGCGCGGGGACGAAGTTGAGGAGCGCGACCAACAGGACGGTCGCGATCAACAGGACCGTGAACGTCGGCGTCGCGGTCCGCAGGGTGCCGGGGCCGGCCGGCGCGACTCGCTTGTTCGCGAGCGCGCCGGCGACGGCGAGCACGGCGATGATCGGCATGAAGCGGCCGATCAGCAGCGCGGCTGAGCCGAGCAGGTCGGCGAACGTGATGCCGAACGAGCCGGCGTTGCCGGGCGCGTTGGGCTGCACGAAGCCGGTGAAGCCAGCGAACGCGGAGCCGTTGTTGCTGGCCTGGGAGAGGTAGGCGTAGAGCGTCTCGGAGAAGCCCTGTGGGCCCGATTGGAAGATCGACAGTCTTCCGTATCTCGTCGCCAGCGAGACCGCGGTCGCCATCAGCACCGCGAGCGGGACCGCGAGCGTGCCGATCACCGTCAGCTTGATCTCGCGGGCGCCGATCTTCTTGCCGAGCAGCTCGGGCGTGCGGCCGACCATCAGGCCGCCGATGAAGACCGCCATGATGACGAACAGCAGCATGCCGTAGAGGCCGGAGCCGACCCCGCCGAAGATCACCTCGCCGGTCATCAGGTTGGCCATCGGGACGACGCCGCCGATGCCGGTCAGCGAGTCGAAGGCCGAGTTGACGGCGCCACACGATGCGACGGTCGTGACCGCCGTGAAGAGCGAGCTGGAGCCGATTCCGAAGCGCTGCTCCTTGCCCTCCAGGTTGCCGCCGCCGATGCCGGCGAGGTGCTGGGCGGGAGAGCCGTGCGCCTCTGCTGCGTAGACGACCACGACGGCGCCGATGAACATGATCGCCATCGCGCTGAAGAGCATCCAGCCCTGCCGGCGGTTGCCGGCCATGGAGCCGAACGTCGCGGTCAGCGCGGCGGGGATCACGAGGATCAGGAACATCTCGACGAAGTTGGAGAAGCCCGTCGCGTTCTCGAACGGCATCGCCGAGTTGACGTTGAAGAAGCCGCCGCCGTTGGTGCCGAGCATCTTGATGACCTCTTGCGAGGCGACCGGGCCGACGGTGAGGATGTGCTTGACGCCCTCGAGGCTCGTGAACGACGTGCCGGCCGAGAGCGACTGCACCACGCCCTGGGAGACGAGCACGAGCGTGCCGATGACGGCGATCGGCAGCAGCAGGTACAGCACGCTGCGAACCATGTCGACCCAGAAGTTGCCCAGGCTCGAGCCCGAGCGGCTGACGAAGCCGCGGATCACCGCGATGCAGACCGCGATGCCGGTCGCGGCGGAGAGGAAGTTCTGCACTGCCAGGCCGGCCATCTGGCTGAAGTTGGAGAGCGTCGTCTCGCCGCCGTAGAACTGCCAGTTGGTGTTCGTGACGAACGACGTCGTGGTGTTGAAGGAGAGGTCCCACGGACCGGCGTGGAATCCCGCTGGATTGAAGGGGTGGATGCTCTGTGTCCGCAGGATCACGTACAGCAGAATCCATCCAGCAAGGCTGAAAAGAAGGACTGCGCGCGCGTAGCCCTTCCAGTCAGACTCGCGGTTTGGGTCGGTGCGCAGGACGCGGTAGACGCCCCGTTCGAAGGGCCCGACGAGGCGCGTCATGAAGACCCGCTCGCCGCTGAAGACCTTCGCCATGTAATGGCCCAGGGGCGCCGCGCATGCCGTCAGCAGCGCGACGAAGACCGCGATTTGCGCCCAGCCAGCGACGTTCATCTACAACCGCTCCCCGCGCAGCAGCGCAAAGACGAGGTAGCCGAAGACGCCGACGGCGACGATCAGGCCGATCAGGTTGCCGGCGCTCATATGCGATCGGCCCCCTCGACCAGGAGGAGGAACGCCGCAAAGAACGCCACCACCAAGATAATTGACAGAACATCCATGGTCGGCATGCTCGGTTATGAGCCGTGCCGGCTGCGTACAGACGTGTCGCGGTGGCCTACAGATCTTCTACAGGCGGGTGTGAAACAGGCGCGCTCGGGGGATTGAGAGCGGGTCGGCCGCTCAGCCGACGAAGCGGTAGCCGACGCCGGAGTCGGTGCGGATCAGCCGGCGGGGGCCGTCGGGGCGCTCGATCTTGCGGCGCAGGTTCGCGATCTGGCCGCGCAGGACGGTCGGCTCCTCGGCATAGCGCGGGCCCCACACCTCGACGAGCAGCGCGCGATGGGTCATCAGCCGGCCGCGGTTGCGCACGAGCACGCGCAGCAGCTCGAACTCGGTCGGGGTGAGGTGGATCTCCTCGCCGTCGCGGCGGACGGTGCGGGCGGCGAGGTCGACCTCGAGGCCGTCGGCGCGCACGACCGGCTCGGGCGGCTCCGGGTCCGAGCGGCGCAGCGCGGCCTGCAGCCGGGCGACGAGCTCGTCGGGGCCGAACGGCTTCGTCACGTAGTCGTCGGCGCCGGCCCGCAGCGCGCGGACCTTCTCCTCCTCGTCACCGACGGCGGAGAGCACGATGATCGCCATCTCGCTCCACTCGCGCAGCCGCCGGCAGACCTCGATCCCGTCGATGTCGGGCAGCACGAGGTCGATGATCGCGGCGTGCGGCGGGCGCAGCGCGGCGGCGTCGAGCGCCTCCCTGCCGGTCGTCGCCTGCACGATCCCGAAGCCGTCTGCGCGCAGCACGAGCCGCAGCGCGCGCAGGATCTGCGGCTCGTCGTCGCAGATCAGGATCTGGCGGTCTCCCCCGCGCTGGCGGGTCATCGGCAGGGCTCCTCGCGCAGCGCGCGGCCCGGCAAGGGCGCGGCGGGCCTGTCCGCACGGCCGACCAGCGGCGCGGCGTCGAGGTGCCGCGCGTGGGCCGGCGAGGCTGCCGGCAGCTCGACGACGAACGCCGACCCCTGGCCCAGCACCGACTCGACCCAGACGCGGCCGCGGTTGCCTTCGACGAACCCCTTCGCGATCGCGAGGCCGAGGCCGGAGCCGGTGTGCCCGTCGTTGGAGCGGCGGCGGTAGAACGCCTCAAAGACGCGGGCGCGCTCCTCGGGCGGGATGCCGGGGCCGCGGTCGACGATCCGCACGACGACCCAGGCGCCGACCGCCGAGGCGCGCACCTGGACCGGCTGGCCGCCGGCGTAGCGAGCCGCGTTCTCCAGCAGGTTGGAGAAGGCGCGCTCGAGCTGGACGAAGTCGGCGCGGACCGGCGGCAAGCACTCCTCGATCGAGAGGCGGAAGCCGTCGGGCGCCGGCTGCGCTGCGACCGCCGCGTCGACGACCTCCTCCAGCGAGCACTCGGCCAGCTCGGGCACGGCGGCGCCGGCCTCCAGCCGCGAGAGGTCGAGCAAGTTGGAGATCAGGCGCGAGAGCCGAGCTCCCTCGTCGACCACGAGCGTGCCAAGCTCTTCGCGCTCGACGAGGGAGAGATCCGGCGCGCGCACGGCGCTGCCGGCGGCGACCATCGCCGTCAGCGGCGAGCGCAGGTCGTGCGAGACCGCGCGCAGGACCGCGGTCTTGACCGCCTCGCTGCGCCGCACCGCCTCGGTCGCGACCAGCTCGGCCGACAGCCGCTCGCGCTCGCGCGCCGCCGCCAGCACCGCCCCGAGCGCCGGCGCGACCCGCTCGCGCAGCCGCTGCGCGTTGGCGTCGGCGATCCCCGCCGGCACGAGCAGCGTCGCGATCTGCTCGCTGGCCGCGACGACCGGGATCGCGATCCGGCGCTCGTCGCCGCTCCGGGTCGCGGGGACGATCGCCGCCGAGGCGAGGGCGAACGTCTGCGCCAGGCGCCGCGCGATCAACGCGAGCGCGGCGTCGACGTCGGTCCCTTCCAGCAGCCGCTGAGCCATCTCGGCGTTGAGGTCGGCCTCGCCGCGGCGGCGCTCGGCCTCGCGCGCACGCGCGCGCGCCTGCTCGCTGACGACGCTCGTCGTCAGCGCGATCACGACGAAGGCCGCGAGCGCGACCCAGTTGCGCGGGTCGGAGATCGTGAACCGGCCGGTCGGCTCAAGGTGGAAGAAGTTGAACGCCGCCGCGCACGCGAACGAGGTGATCGCGCCAAGCGCGATCCCCCAGAAGGCCGACACGACGGCGACGCCGAGCAGGTAGACGACGCCGAGCGACGCGACGGGCGCGACGCGCTTCAACGGGTAGACCAGCGCGGTCCCGACGCCGACCGCGACGAGCGCCGCGACCCAGCCGGAGCTGCGCGACGGCCGCAGGATCGGCATCGACCACCCGCGCATCGGCCGCAGGACGCCGCCGACGCCGGCGTGGCCGCGCGCCGACGCGCCGCTACCGCCTGGCCGTGGATGAAGCTGGTGGGTCGGTACGCGCACGGTGACAGGGGACCCCGCAAACATCGTGCTTGAGCGGCCGTCGAGGAAACGCCCAGATCAGCGCGCCCGGCGTACAGATTTCGTCAAGGCGAGGGCGGCGGCGCCATGCCGCCGAGCGACCGGCCAGAGCGCGCCGCCGCTCGCCGCCGCTTCAGCGCGGCACTGGGTCCCGCGGCTCGGGATCGGTGCGCGCTTCGCCCTCGACGTTCAGTCTCGGCAGGATCCGTTGCAGCCAGCCGGGCAGCCACCAGTTCGCTCTGCCGCCGAGCAGCATCAAGCTTGGCACGAGGATGCTGCGGATCACCAAGGCGTCGAGGAAGACGGCGCTCGCCAGTCCCACCCCGAACAGCTTGATCACGCGCTCCCCGCCGAGCACGAACGCCGCGAAGACAAGCACCATGATCGCCGCCGCGGCGGTGATCGTGCGCCCCGTCGCGGCGAGGCCGTGCAGCACCGCCTCGCGGTTGTTGCCGCGTTTGTGCCATTCCTCGTAGATGCGGCTGACGAGGAAGACCTCGTAGTCCATCGAGAGGCCGAACAGGACCGCGAAGACGATCACGGGAAGGAACGCCTCGATCGGTCCAGTGCGGTCAACGCCGATCAGCGACGCGCCCCAGCCCTTCTGGAAGACGGCGGTGATCACGCCGAACGCCGCGGCCGCCGACAGCAGGTTCATCACCGCCGCCATCGCCGGCACCAGGAGACTTCGGAAGACCGCCGTCAGCAGCAGGAACGACAGCGCGACGATCACGCCGATGAACAGCGGCAGCTTCGACGACAGCACGTGCGTGAAGTCCTCGAATATCGCCGTCGAGCCGCCAACGAGGACGTTGATGTCGCCCTCGCTTCTGGGGATCGTCTGGCCGCGCAATCGGTCGACGAGGTCGGTCGTCGAGGCGTCCTGCGGCGAGCCGGCCGGGAAGACGTTCGCGACCGCGACAGCGGGCCGGCCGGGGCTTCTGAAGACGGTTGGGGCGCTGACGGCGACGACGTCCTCGGTCGATCTGGCGGCGTTCACCACCTGCGTGAACTGCGCCACCGCGGCTCTGTCAGGCACGCGCGCGACGAGCTGCAGCGGGCCGTTGAAGCCAGGCCCGAACCCTCTCGCGAGCAGGTCGTACGCCTTGCGCGTCGTCGTGTCGCTGGGGTCGCTGCCCTGGTCAGAGGAGCCGAGCCGGATCGACAGGAACGGGATCGCGATCACCAGCATCAGCGCCGCGGAGAGGGCCGCGAGCAGGGCCGGGCGACGCCGCAGCACGCCGGCCCAACGGGCCCAACCGGGCGACTCGTCGTTGTCGGTCACACGGCCGTCGGCGGCGAGCGCGCGCCGCTGTTTCTTGCTCAGCAGCCGGACGTTCATGAAGCCCAGCAGCGCCGGCAGCAGCGTCAGCGCCGTGACGACGGTGAAGGCGACGACGATCGAGGCCGAGATCGCGACGCCGTAGAGGAAGCTGACGCCGAGCGCGAACATGCCCAGCAGCGCGATGCAGACCGTCACGCCGGCGAACAGGACCGCGCGCCCGGAGGTGTCGAGCGCGTCGACGGCCGCTTCTTCGGAGGGTAGGCCCCGCAGCAGCCCCTGGCGATACCGCGTGACGATGAAGAGCGCGTAGTCGACGCCGACGCCGAGGCCGATCAGCAGCGACAGCTCGGAGCTGAACGAGGCGATCGTCAGCCCGTGCGACAGCAGCCCCTGAGCGGCGATCCCGCTGCTGAGCGCGAAGCCGGCCGTCAACAGCGGCGTTGCCATCGCTATCCACGAGCGGAAGACGAGGAACAGCACGACCGCTGCCGCGATGAAGCCGAACAGCGTGCCGCTCGCTCCTGTCGGGTTGACGGCCTCGATCGCGTTGCCGCCAAGCTGGGCGTCGATCCCGTTGCCGGCGGCGTCCTGCGCGGTGTTGACGACCCGTCTGATGTCCGACGTATGCAGGTCGTTTGCCTGCTGGTCGAAGGTGATCGTCGCGTAGGCGACGTCGCCGTTTCTGGAGATCTGCGCCGCGGCGCCGGGCGCGTACGGCGAGGTGACGGCGCCGACCTTCGGCAGTCTCGCGACCCGTTCGAGCATCGGTTGGATCCTCGCCTCGACCGCCGGGTCTCTGATCGTTCTGCCGCCGCTGGTCGCTATAACGATCCGGTCGACGTCGCCAGAGTTTCTCGGCGAGGCGTTCTGCAGGAGCGTGAGCGCGTCGGTCGACTCCGTCCCCTTCAGCGTGAACGAGTCCTGGTAGTTGCTCCCCGCCGCGGCATGGATGACGGTCAGCCCGATCGCGACGACGAGCCAGACGGCGAGCACGGCGCGGCGGTGGGTGTACGACCAACGGGCGGCTCTGCGCATCGGGTACACGATACGGGCAAGGCAGGGCCGGCTTCTCGAAGCCGCCGCGCGGGCGTTATCCCCAGGTCAGCGGGCTAGCGCGGCTCGCGCGTGTACGGCCCGTCGGAGTCGATCCCGTAGCGGCCGAGAGAGCGGCCAGTCTTGCCGGTCAGCGCGAGGCGCGAGTAGGTGCGCTTGCCGCCGAACATGCCGGGGCGGGTCGCGACGACGGTGACGCGGCGGCGCAGGACCGTGCCGCTGGCGCAGTTGGGGTCGCATTGGTTGACGGCGAAGATGCCGGTCGCGCGGGCGCTTGCGCCGCCGAAGCTCGTCCATCTCAGCGACGAGAGGCCGACGTTCCCGTCCCCGCACGCCAGCGTGAAGACCTTCGGCTTGACCTGGAGGTTGCGCGCGCAGTTGAGCAGGCCCGCCGGTCTCGTCGCTGCCGCGCTCGCGGCCGCTGGCACCGCGGCGGCAGACGCCAGCAGCGCGCAGATCAGGAGGACAAGGCGAAGACGGGTCAGACGCACGGCGGTCACTCCCAGGTCGGGGGAATCGGACAGGACCGGAGGGCACGATACCCACGGCTGCGGCCCACATCCACGTCGTTCGGCGCGCGGCCTAGTGCCAGAGCATGCGCAGCACGTCTTCGGCGCCGCCCTGCACCGAAGCGATGATCTCGCGGACCTCGGCGAGGCCGGCCCGCAGCTCGGGATCGCCAACCTCGACCGGCAGCAGCGAGTCCTGCAGCTCGACGATCGCCTCCTCGGCCGTGTTGACGGCCTCAACGGCGTCCTCGGCGAGGTTGCGCGCGCCGTGCCAGGCAGCCGGCGCGTCTGGCTGGGCGAACTCGCGGCCCGGCAGCCCGGAGCGCGCGGCGAACTCGGCGTGGGTGCGCCGCGCGCGGCCGTAGGCGGCCTGGACCGGACGGAACAGCCGCTCCTCGAGCGCGTCGCCGCGCGACTCGTCGAGCTCCTCGTAGGCGACGCCCAGCAGCGCGATCGCGCGGCCGAGCTCGTCGACCGCCTCGGCGATCGTGTCCAGCAGCTGCTGCCGGCCCTCAGCGGTCGTGTAGCTCATCGTCACAGCGTATGAGACCGGGCCCGCGGTCGGCACGGGACGGGTGTGCCAATCCCGCCGCGACGCGCCGTCGTGGCGCGCGGGACCGCAGGATCGCCGCGGATCGGCGATCGCGGTCCGCCGCGACTCGGCGTCGTGGCGCGCCGGACCGCAGGATCGCTGCGGATCGGCGATCGCGATAGTGCGGTCCTTCGGTTTTGCGGCGGCCAGAGCGGCACGCCCGGTCCGGCGCGCGTCTCATCCGCGCAACAGGCCGGCCTGAGAGGATGCGCGGAATGGACGTCGAGCTCGGTGAGATGGGGACGCTGCCGTTTGCGGCGGTCGGGTCTGGGGCGCCGTTGGTGTTCCTCGCGGGGCTGTGGCCCGAGAGCGGCGTCGCGTCGCGGATGGTGCAGCGGACGAGCCTTCCGATGGCGCTGTCGTTCTCGGAGGGGCGGCGGGTGGTGATGTTCAACCGCCGGCCGCGGCTGCCGCGGGGGATGACGATCGCGGAGCTGGCCGGCGAGCACGCCGAGGCGATCATGACCGAGATCGGCGAGGCCGTCGACGTCGTCGGCACCTCGACCGGCGGAAGCATCGCCCAGCAGCTCGCCGCCGACCACCCCGAGACGGTCCGCCGCCTTGTGCTTGTCAGCACCGCCTGCCGCCTCGGCGACGAAGGCCGCCGGCTGCAACGACGGGTCGCCGCACGGCTGCGTCGCGGCGCCAACCGCCAGGCGTTCGCCGTCGCGGGCGCCGGGATGGTGCCTCGCTATCGCGGCCAGCTCGCCGCCGGCGTCGTCGGCTTCGTCGCAGGCCCGCGCTGGTTCCCCAACCCCGACGACCTCGCCGACATGGCGACGACGATCGAGGCCGAGGACCGCTTCGACCTCGCCGCCTGCCGCCGCCCGATCGAAGCCCCCACCCTGATCGTCGCCGGCGCCCGGGACCAGTTCTACGGCCCCGCCCTCTTCAACGAGACCGCCCGCCTGATCCCCAACAGCCGCCTGCGCCTGTTCGAAGGCCGCGGCCACATCACGGTCGCCAATCACCCGGAGTTCGCGAGGGAGATCCGGGAGTTCCTCGCGGGCTGAGCGCGGCGCGGCGGCGCGGCGGGGCCTCGCGGGGCGGCGCGGCGGGGCGGCGCGGCGTCGCTAAGCAGCGGCTGAGCGTGGCGCGGCGCCTCCCGCACGCAACCGCTGCCGTTCACGCAGCCAGCGCAGCCCGCCGCCGGGCCAGGAACGCTTGCTCGGCCGCGTTGTCGGTGGTGGCGATCGCGGCGGTGTAGGCGGCGCGCGCTTGTGCGGGGCGGGCGAGGCGGCGGAGCAGGTCGGCGCGGATGGCGTGGACGAGGTGGTAACGGGTGAGGTCGGGATGGTCGTCAACGAGCGTGTTGACAAGATCGAGGGCAGTGGCGGGGCCGTCGACTTCGGCGACGGCGACGGCGCGGTTGAGCGCGACGACCGGGGTCGGCTGGAGGGCGAGCAGCTGGTCGTAGAGCGCGACGATCTGGGGCCAGTCGGTCGCCTCGGCGACGGGGGCGTCGCTGTGAACCGCTTGGATCGCTGCCTGTAACTGGTACGGGCCGGGCTGGTCGCGTGCGATGCAGCGACGGACGAGCGCTTGGCCCTCCGCCATCAGCTCCCACTCCCAGCGATCGCGGTCCTGCTCGGCGAGCACGATCAGCTCGCCTCCGGGGCCCGGGCTGGTGCGAGCCGCACGGCGGGCGTGGATCAGCAGCATCAGCGCCAGCAGGCCGAGCGCCTCGGGCTCGTCGGGCATCAGCTCGACCAGCACGCGGCCGAGGCGGATCGCCTCCGCGCACAGCTCGTCGCGCACGAGCGCGTCGCCGGAGCTCGCCTGGTAGCCCTCGTTGAAGATCAGGTACACGACGGCCAGCGCCGCGCGGGTGCGGTCGGGCAGGTCGGCCTCGCGCGGGACCCGGTATGGGATCTCGGCGTCGCGGATCTTCGCCTTCGCGCGCACGAGCCGCTGCGCCATCGTCGGCTCCGCAACGAGGAACGCGCGCGCGACCTCAGCCGTGCTCAGCCCGCCCAGCAGCCGCAACGTCAGCGCGACCTGCGCCGGCATCGCGAGCGCCGGATGGCAGCACGTGAAGATCAAGCGCAACCGGTCATCGCGCACGGCTCCCTCCTCGTCCTCGAACGGGTCCTCGCTGGTGGGGTCGGGCGGCGCCGCCGGGTCGGGCGGCGCCGCCGGGTCGCCCGCGCGCTCATCGAGCGGCGCAGCGTCAGCAACGTCAACCGACGCAGCCGCCCCGCCGATCGCGCCCGCAACCGGCCCCACCCCCGCTCGCTGCGCCTCCAGCACCACGGCCTGCCGCTGCCGCGCGGCCCGGGAGGACTCGCGGCGGAGTCGGTCGATGGCGCGGTTGCGGGCGGTGGTGATGATCCAGCCGGCGGGGCTGGGCGGCAGGCCCAACGACGGCCAACGGCGGACGGCCTCGACGAACGCCTCCTGGACGGCGTCCTCGGCGATGTCGATGTTGCCGAACGACCCGGCCAAGACGGAGACCGCGCGGCCGTACTCGGCGCGGAAGACCGCCTCGACCTCCGACACGCTCGCAACCGCTGGCCGGGCCTCGGCGCCCATCGCCCGCGTCAGCTCCCTTCGCCGTGGA
This sequence comes from Conexibacter sp., assembly GCA_036499225.1. GTDB lineage: Bacteria > Actinomycetota > Thermoleophilia > Solirubrobacterales > Solirubrobacteraceae > Conexibacter. The sequence continues at coordinate 54,737 of DASYEC010000014.1, read as the reverse complement.
CCATCGGCCGCAGCTCGATCGGCAGACGCGTCGCGCGGGCGGCCTTCCCGGCCCACTCGAGCGCCGCGTCGAGGTCGTCGGCCTGGATGATCGTGAAGCCGCCGATGTGCTCCTTGCCCTCGGCGAACGGGCCGTCGGTGATCAGCGCGTCGCCGCCGTCTCTGACCCGCACGACGGTCGCGCTCCCGACGTCGTTGAGCCCGGCCGAGAAGACCCATGCGCCGGCGTGCTTCATCTCGTCGGTCAGCGCATGGACGTCGGCGACGATCGGCTCGAGCTCCTCGGGCGACAGGCCCGGGCCATCAGGCTGGTAGACGCTCAACAGGTATCTCTTCATCTCGCATTCCTCCTTCAAAGGCTCGTATCGCCGGCAACCGCCGGCCTCACCCCCTAAACGAACGCGATCCCATCAGATCGACAGCGCAAGCGAAAGCGCTGACGACTCGATTCAGCGACGGCGCAGCTCGGGCAGCACCGTGAGCCCCGCGCCGGACGCAACCGGCTCGCCCTGGCCAGCGTCCTCACCAGACGCACTCGCCGCCGCGACCGGCGCCGACTCGGGCGCAACAGCCTCCTCGTCGTCCCCACGCTCGATCTCACCCTCCCGCACGAGCCACAGCACGAGCGCCGCGCCGGCGAAGCAGAGCAGCCCGCCGAGCAGCAGCACGTCGTTGAGGCCGGAGAGGAAGCCCGCGCGCGCGGCGCTCGCCGCCAAGCCGCGGGACCCCGGCGGCACGGCGGTCAGCGCCTGGTCGAGGCTGCCCGACGAGGCGGCCTCGACGAGCCGGTGCGGGCGCTCGCCGGCCGCAAGCGGCGTCCCCGCGGCCAGCTCGGCGACCTTGTCGGCGCCGCGCCCGATGAAGATCGCGCCCCAGACGGCGATCCCGACCGCGACCCCGACCTGGCGGAAGGTGTCGTTGATGCCGGCCGCCATCCCGCTCTGCTCCTTGGGCACGACGCTCAGCGCGACGTCGGCGATCACCGGGTTGAGCAGGCCGACGCCGGCGCCCGCGACGAGGAAGCCGCCGAGCAGCGTCGTCCACGTCGAGCCAGCCGAGATCCCGCCCATCAGCAGCAGCCCGACGCCCGCCGCCGCAAGGCCGACGCACATCAGCAGCCGCGCCTGCACGCGCGACAGCAGCGCCCCCGCGACCGGCGCGACGAAGAAGCTCAGCAGCGTTATCGGCAGGTAGCGCAGGCCCGCCTGCAGCGGCGAGAGCCCGAGGTAGTTCTGTAAATAGAGCGTCAGGTACAGGAACAGCGCGAACATCGACGCCGAGATGCTGAACGCCGCGATCTGCACGCCCGAGAACGAGGCGCGGCGGAAGAGGCCGAGCGGCAGCATCGGCTCCCTCACGCGCAGCTGGACGGTCACGAACGCGATCATCAGGACCGCCGACGCGGCGAACAGGCTGACGATCAGCGCGCTCCCCCAGCCCTCGTCGTTGCCGCGCACGAGCGCCAGCACGAGCAGCGCGAGCGCGCCGCTGAACAGCACCGTGCCGGCCCAGTCGACGCGTGTCGCGTGCGGGTCGCGGCTCTCACGCACCCGCGCGTAGGTGATCGCCAGCGCGATGATCCCGATCGGAACGTTGAGCAGGAAGATCGACTGCCAGCCCAGCCAGTCGGTGAGCCCGCCGCCGATCAGCGGCCCGACCGCGACCGCGACGCCTATCGTCGCGCCGTACAGCCCCATCGCCGTCCCGCGCTCGCGGCCGGCCGGGAACTCCTGCGCCAGCAGCGCGAGCGAGACGGCGAACATCGCCGCGCCGCCGACGCCCTGCAACGCGCGCGCCAGGTTCAGCACGAGCGGTGTCGGCGCCAGCGCGCACAGCAGCGAGGCGACGGTGAAGACCACCAGGCCCGCGGCGAACAGCCGTCGGCGGCCGAGCCGGTCGGCGAGCGAGCCGGCCGTCAGCACGAGGGCCGCCAGCGTCAGCGCATAGGCGTCGATGACCCATTGGAGGTCGGAGAAGCTGGCGCCGAGGTCGTCACGGATCGACGGCAGCGCGACGTTCACGACCGTGATGTCGAGCAGCAGCATGAAGGTCGCCACCGAGACGGCGATCAGTGTCCACCATTTTGGGGCCATGCTCTTCTCGTGACGGGTACGAGGTGCGCGCGGCGGGTGGACGGTCTCGCGGCCCAAGCCGGCACGCGGGCGGGGCGGCGTTGGCGGGCGAGCACGCGGTGCGCCGTTGGCGGGCGAGCGCGCGGTGCGCCGCCCGGTCAGTCGAGGTGGCTCGTTATCAGCCGCCGCAGGCCGAGCGCGAACAGCTCCTCGTCGCGGTCGGGATCGACGAAGAGGACGTCGAGGATTTCGTCGATCGCGCGCCGGGTGCGGTCGTACTCGGACTCTTCGGCGGGGGCGGCGTCGGGCGCGGGGGCCTCCGGCGTGCCGCCCTCGCGCGCGCCAGCCTCGGCCGCTGCGGCGTCGGATGCGGCGGCGTCGGACGCGATGCCGTCGGACGTAGCGGCGCCGGACGCGCCGCTGTCGGACGCGACGGCGTCGCCGGCGGCGGCCTCGCCCTGGGCGCCCTCTTGCCCGGCCTCCGCATCGTCCCTCGCCGCGCGGAGGGCGGCGAGGAAGAGGATCGAGCCGATCGTGTACGAGCCGTACGCGTGGAAGGCGGCGCCGGCCTTGTCGCCCTCGAGGCCGAGCATCTCGAAGGCGCCGGCGACGAGCGCGAGGTTGTCGGCCAGCATGTCGTTGGAATGCTGCGTGGCCGCGAGCTGCGAGGCGATCCGGTAATGACGAGCGAAGGCGCGCCGCGTCGCGATCCCGGCCGCGACGAGGAAGTCGAGCGGGTCGGCGGCGCCCGGGTCTGGGATCAGGTCGAGCCCCTCCATCAGCGCCTCTTGCCAGACGAGCCCGACGGCGGCGTCGACGATCGCGGCGCGCGAGGGGTAGTGGTGGTAGATCGCGGTCGGCGCGACGCCGAGCTCGGCCGCGAGGCCGCGGATGCTCGGCGTTCTGCCAGCGTCGTAGTCGCGCAGCGCCTGTGTCGCGATCTCGTCGGGCGTGAGATGCGTGTCACGCCCTGAGGCCATCCGCGTCATCTGGGCATTGTGACGTGCCGGGCGCCCGCGCCGCGCCGTAGTGCCCCGACGATCGCTCCCGCCTGGTTGCTGGCGCGTCGCCGACGGCGTCGAGTTTTCGTCGCAGAGCGACCAGGGCTCGCCGCGGCTCCGGGGTCAGCGCAGCAGGCGCGCTACCCCGCGATCGTCAGCCAGCGGCGCGGGTTGTCGACCGTAATCGTCTGGACGACGCTCTCGTCCAGCCCCTCCGCCAAAAGCGCGGGCAGGAAGGTCTCGGCGACGTACGTGTACCCACGCCCGCCGCGCGAGCGGAGCTCGGGCATCTGGCCGACGTCCTGGGACAACAGCAGCCGCTCGGCATGGCCCCGCTCGACCAGCTCCAGCACAAGCCGCCGCACGGCCGTCTCGTGGTCGCCGAGCTGGAAGCCGACGTTGTCGAACGAGACGTAGCCGCCCCAGCTCGCGACGCGCAGGCAGTAGTCGAGGTCGGGGAACGTGTCGCAGTGGCTGACGCAGACGCGCGACGGGTCGACGCCCTCCTCCTCGAACAGCGCCATCTGCGCGTCGCCCGTGGAGTGGTAGAGCGTGTGCGTCGAGAGCGGGAGCCCGGTCGCGACCTGTGCGCGTGCCGCCGCGCGGTGAACCCGTTCCTCAAGCGGCGTGATCCAGCCCTGGCTGGCGCCGATCTCGCCGATGATCCCCGGCCGCACGCCGGTCCCGTCCAGGCCGCCCTCGATCTCTTCGACCAGCCCGGCCGCGATGTTCGCGACCGACCGCCGCTCGAGGTTGTCCGCCAGCGGATAGAACGGCTCGGTGTACCAGCCGCAGCCGGTCACGATCGCCACGCCAACGCGCTTCGACAAACGCTGCAGGCCGAGCGGGTCGCGCCCCGCCCCGCCGGGCGTCTGGTCGACGAGGCAGCCGCCGCCGACGCCGGCAAACGCCGTCAGCTCGGCAGCGAGCACGTCCTCGTCGCGCAGCTGCCCGACGTGGCCCTGCCCGTCGCGCGACCACATCTCCAGGAAGACGTGCTCGTGTGTCAGCGTGACGCCGATCGACTCCGGCTCAACGGGGCCGTTGACGGTCTGGACCTTCCCGGCGTTGCTCATTGCGCGATGCTCTCCCGCGCTCGTGGGTCTGGGTGTGGGTGGGCGGCGAGCAGCGTCTTCGTGTAGTCGTCAACGGGGTTGTTGAAGACCTCGGCGGTCGTGCCGAGCTCGACGATTCTCCCCAGGTGCATCACCGCGACGCGGTCGGCGACCTCCGCGATCACCGCGAGCTGATGCGCGACGAAGATGATCCCGAGGCCAAGCTCGTCGCGCAGGTCGAGGAACAGGTTCAGCAGCTGCGTCTGCACCGAGACGTCGAGCGCGCTGACCGCCTCGTCGGCGATCAGCAGCTCGGGCCCGACCGCCAGCGCCCGCGCGATCGCGACCCGCTGGCGCTGCCCGCCCGACAGCTCGCGCGGCTTGCGCGGCGCGGCGCCCGCCGTCAGATGGACCCGCTCCAGCAGCTCGCGCACGAACCGCTCGCCGTCCTCGCTGCCCGGCCGCTTGTGCACGCGCCCGGCCTCCAGCAGCGCCGCGCCGACCGTCATGCGCGGGTTGAGCGAGGCGTACCGGTCCTGGAAGACCATCTGCATCCGCCGCCGCAGCTCGCGCAGGTCGCGCCCGCCAGCGGCGCGCACGTCAACGCCGTCAAGCGCGATCGTGCCTTCGTCGGGCTCGACGAGCCGGATCAGGCAGCGCGCGAGCGTCGTCTTGCCGCTGCCCGAGCCGCCGGCGAGGCCGAGCACCTCGCCGCGCGCGAGCGAGAACGAGACGTCGTCGACCGCACGATGGCCGCCGGCCGCTCTGCCGCGAAGCCGCTCGCCGACCGACTGCCGCAGCCCGAACTCCTTCACGACGCCCTGCACCGACAGCAAAGGACTGTCGCTCATCTGCCCGCCTCCTCTGCCACATCCGGGACGACGCGCACAGCGGTCGCAGCGGCCCCGCCGGCACCGGCCCGGCCATCGGCGAACGGCCGCACCGGGCACGCGCTCGCATGCGCCTCGCCGACCTGCTCCAACCTCATCGACGCGCTCTTGCAGCTCTCCTGCGCGAAGCGACAGCGCGGCGCGAAGACGCAGCCCGCGATCTGCTCGCTCAGCTCCGGCGGCTGGCCGGGGATCGCCGTGCGCCGCTCGCTGCCGCGCACGGCCGCGTCGAGCGCCGGGACCGACTCCAACAGCGCCCGCGTGTACGGGTGCTGCGGCGCGCTGTACATCGCCTCGACCGGGCCGGTCTCGACGATGTGCCCGCCGTACATCACCGCGACGCGGTCGCAGACCTGCGCGATCACGCCGAAGTCGTGCGAGACGAGCAGCACCGCCATCCCGTTCTCGGACCGCAGCCGCGCCAGCAGCGCGAGGATCTGCGCCTGCGTCGTGACGTCGAGCGCGGTCGTCGGCTCGTCAGCGATAAGCAGGCGCGGCTTGGGCGCGGTCGCCAACGCGATCATGATCCGCTGCCGCATGCCGCCGCTCAGCTCGTGCGGGTAGGAGAGGTAGCGCCGCTCGGGCTCGGGGATCCCGACGTTGCCGAGCAGGCCGACCGTCTCCGCGCGCGCCGCCTTCTTCGACATGCCGAGGTTGACGCGCAGCGTCTCAGCGACCTGCTCGCCGACGCGGAAGACCGGGTTCAGCGAGCTGAACGGGTCCTGGAAGACCATTCCCATCTCACGCGCGCGCATCGCCCGCAGCTCGCTGCCCGACAGCCCGAGCACGTCGCGGCCGTCGAAGCGGATCGAGCCGCTGGCGATCCGGCCCGGCTGGTGGATCAGGCGCAGCGCCGAGCGGCAGGTGAGGCTCTTGCCCGAGCCCGACTCGCCGATCAGACCGAGCACCTCGCCTTTGGCGACCGACAGCGTGACGTCCTTGACTGCCGCCAGCGGCGCGTCGGCGGGGCCGAACTCGACCCGCAGCCGCTCGATCTCCAGCAGCGGCGCGTTGGCGGCGACAGGCGTCGCGGGCGCTCCTTCAACGACAGTGTTGACGCTCATGACGCTCCGCCTCTCATGCGGCCGTCGGACAGGCCGTCGCCGATCAGCCCGACGCCGACGCCGAAGGCGACGAGCACGAGGCCCGGCAACGTCGCTATCCACCAGGCGCTCAACAGGTACGCCTGACCGCCGGCGATGATCGTGCCCAGCTCCGCGCCAGGCGGCTGCTGCCCCAGCCCGAGGTAGGAGAGGCCGGCCAGCAGCAGCAGGTTCACGACGAGGTCGACGGTCGAGTAGATGAGGCTCGAGCGCATCAGGTTCGGCACGGCGTGGCGCAGGATCGCGCGACGCTTCGTGTAGCCCAGCGCGGTCGTCGCGAGCATGAACTGCTGCTCGCGCATGACGAGCATCTCCGAGCGCGCGAGGCGCGCGTAGAGCGCCCAGGCGGCGATCGGGACGCCGATCAACACGCCTGTGAGCCCCGGCCCGACGATCGCGATGATCGCGATCACGAGCACGATGAACGGGAACGCGATCATCGTGTCGGCGACGCGCGAGACGACCGTGTCGACGATCCCGCCGAAGTAGCCCGCGACGGCGCCGATCAGCACGCCGAGCGGCATCGGCACGTAGGTCACCAGCAGCACGATCCCGAGGTCGACCCGCATGCCGTAGAGCGTGCGCGAGAAGACGTCGCGGCCCGCGTCGTCGGTCCCCATCAGGTGGGAGAACGACGGCGCCTGCAGCTGATTGAGGAAGTCGAGCTTGTCCGGCGGGTACGGCGCGATCAGCGGCGCCAGCAGCGACGCGAGCGCGATCACGCCGACGATCCCGATCCCGATCAGGACAGGGAGCGGCGGACGCGTGCGGCCCGCGAACAGGCCGCGCAGGCCGATCCGGCGGCGCGCCGCGGGGGTGGTTGCGGGGACAGTGGCGCTCATGCGCTCGCCAGCCGGATGCGGGGGTCGATCGCGGCCTGCAGGAAGTCGGTCGCGAGGCTGACCAGCACGACCGTCGCGCCTGCCAGCAGGGCCAGCGTCTGCACCAGCTGGTAATCGCGGTGCTCGACCGACTGCACGAGCAGCGAGCCGAGGCCGGGGATCTGGAAGACCGACTCGATCACGACCGTGCCTCCGATCAGAAAGCCGAGGTTGACGGAGAGGACCGTGATCGTGCCCATCACGGCGTTGCGCATCGCGTGCTTGCCGATCACCCGGCGCTCGCTCAGCCCGCGCGCACGGGCGGCGTCGATGTACTCGGTCTGCAAGACCTCCAGCAGGCTCGAGCGCAGCGTGCGCACGACGATCGCGCTGAGCGACAGCCCGAGCGTCAGCGCCGGCAGCGTCAGCGTTCTCAGCACGCCGCCGATCCCGCCGCTGTAGCCGGAGACCGGGAAGACGTGCAGCTCGAGGCCCAGCAGCAGCGCCAGCATCAGGCCAAGCCAGAAGGTCGGCATCGCGAACGAGAAGGTCGTCGCGACGCGGATCAGGTTGTCGGCGAAGCCGTTGGGGCGCAGCGCGGCGACGATCGCGAGCGGCACGCCGATCACGAGCGCGATCAGCATGCCGTAGGCGATCAGCAGCGCGCTTGGCGCGATCCGCTGGCCGATCAGCTGACCGACCGGCGCGCTCTGCGTGATCGAGTCGCCGAAGCGGCCGGTGACCGTGTCGCCGACGAACGAGCCGAACTGGGCCAGCAGGGGCCGGTCCAGCCCCAGCTGCAGCCGGACCGTCGCCACGGTGTGGGGCGTCGCGCGCGCCCCCAGCATCTGCTGCACGGGGTCACCGGGCACCAGATGGATGATCAGGAACGTCACCACCGCCAGGCCGAACAGCACGACCAGGCTCTGCGCGAGGCGACGAAGGAGATACGGCAACACGGGAGTTGACTCCTTCAGCGCCCGGTGGCCGCGTGACGGGGCGCGCCGGTCATTGCGCCAGCCACGTGTTCTCGAGGTGGTCGGCGCCGAGCGCGTTGACGGTCGTGTTGCAGACGCTGTCAGCGTGCGCGTTGACGAACGGCAGGTCCATCACGTTGATCCAGGGGCTGTCGACCATCATCGCTCTCTGGATCTGCGGCCACAGCTTTGCGCGCTCGGCGTCGCTGGTGGAGGAGGTGAACTGTCTCACCATGCTGGTCACCTGCGGGTCGCTCCACCACGAGTAGAAGCCGTGCAGGCCGTTGCTGGGGTCAGCGACGAACTGCGCGTACTCGTCAGGGACGACGACGTCGCTGGTGAACTGCGCGTACGGGAACGTCATGTCGAAGTCGCCCGGGTAGAAGCGCTGCGACTCCGTCGCCTGGTCCTGCTCGATCAGCTTCACTCTGATGCCGAGCTGCGCCCACGACTGCTGCAGGAAGAGGCCGAGCTGCTTGTAGTAGTCGTAGCCGGCCGGGTACTGCAGCGTCGTCTCGAAGCCGTCGGGGTATCTCGACTGGCTCATCAGCTGCTTGGCCTTCGCGAGGTCGAGTCTGTACGGCGCGACCTGGCTGTCGTCGCCGTCGAACTTGAACTGCGGCAGGACGCTGTTGGGGCTCGTGCCGACGCCGTGGAAGATCGCCTTGTTGATCTCGTCCTTGTCGAGCGCGTACTGCATCGCCTGACGGACGTTGACGTCGTCCATGCCGGGTCTTCTGTTGTTCATCCAGAGGCCGACGAACAGCGGCGCTCTGACGGCCTGGATCTGCAGCCCTCTCGTGCCCTGCACCGACCCTATCTGCGAGAACGGGACGCCGTCGGCGATCTGCGCCTGGCCGTTCTTGAGCGACAGCAGGCGGGTGTTGGAGTCGGTCGCGAAGTCGAAGCGGACCTGGTCGAGGTACGGCTTGCCGTTCTCCCAGTAATTGGGATTCTTTCTGAAGGTGATGTGCGAGCCGCGCACGAAGTCAGAGACGGTGAAGGGCCCGGTTCCGACCGGCTTGTTCCAGAACCCTCTCCCCTCTCTCTCGACCAGGCTCTTCGGCGTGATGACCGCCGGGAAGATGCTGATGTTGTAGAGGAAGCCGGCGACCGGGTGTCTGAGGTGAACGGCGACGGTCGCGTCGTCGATGATGTCCGTTCTGTCATAACCGGCGGCTGCCGCGGCGAGCACGGTGTTCACTCTCGGGTCCGCGAAGCGGTCGAGTGAGAACTTCACGTCGTCGGTCGTGACCGGCTGGCCGTTGGAGAATCTCACGCCCGGACGCAGGTGGAACGTGTACGTTCTGCCGTCCTTGCTGATCGTCCATCTGTCGGCGAGCGCCGGCTGGATGTCGAACGAGCCTCTTGGGTCTGAGCGCACCAGGCCGTTGAACAGCAGCTCCTGCGCGAAGATGTCGCCGTTCCCGTTGCGGACCTCCAGCGGGTTGAGCACCTGCGTCTCGGACTGGCGCGCGTAGACGAGCGAGCCGCCCGTTCTCGGCGTGCCGGCGCACATGCCGCTCACGTTCGCGCTGTCGCCGCCGGCGGTCGTCGGCTTCAGCGAGACGCTTGAGGCCGAGTTGTCCGACGTGCCGCCGCAGGCGGCCAGGCCGCAGGCGAGCAGCGCACTGCCCGCCAGGGCAATCGAGGGTCGACGCATGTTCCTCACTCCTGATCTTGATGTGGTCTCACGACGGCGTCGCCCCGCACGATCCGAAGCCGTTCGAATTCCTGCTCGACGATCGCGACCTGCCGTTCGCGCGTCACGCGCTCGGGATCGAGCAGCGCGTGCAAGCTCAAGCCGTCAATCAACGCAAGCAAGCGCTCCCCTACGTCCTCCGTGACCTGCGCGGCGTCGATCTCGCCGCGCTCCTGCGCCTCACCGACCAGCCTCACGAGCCGGTCGACCAACAGCGGCCCGACGCGCCATGGCGAGCGGCCTCCGGGGCTGCGCGTCACTGCGCGGCTCCAGTAGTTGATGAGGAACTTCGTCTCCAGCGCCCGCTCGTCGTCGAGCGGGAGGTTGTCCAGCACCAGCTCTCGCAGCGCATCGATGCCGTTGAGGCCTGCGAGCTTCTCCTCCCAGCGTGCCGCGATCCGCTCGTGCGCGAGTCGCAGCGCCGACGTCAGGATGTCGTCCTTGTCAGCGAAGTAGTGAGCGAGCACGCCGGCCGACCAGCCGGTCTCTCTCGCCAGCGAGCGGATCGTCGTGTGATCGAGGCCGTCGCGCGCGATCACGCGCCAGACGGCTTCGAGCAGGTCCGCGCGCCGCGCGTCGTGGTCGACGTTCTTGGGCACCTCAGCTCGCCTTCCCGGTCGCCTCGGGGGTGGCTGCGCGCGGCGCGGTGCGCATGTACGTCAGCGCCTCGTCGAAGCTGCGCGCGCCCGCGTCGGAGCCGAGCGCGCGCGCCGTCAACGTCCCCGTTGCGCTGCCGAACAGGGCAGCCTGCTCGATCGTCCAGCCCGCGCTGCGCGCGACGATCACGCCGGCGCAGAAGGCGTCGCCGCAGCCGGTCGTGTCGAGCACCGGGCCGGTGAACGCGGGGACGGCGCGCTCGCCCTGCTCGTCGACGATCAGGCAGCCGTGCTCGCCGCGCTTGACGATCACGCAGCCGGCGCCCGTGTCGAGCAGCATCCGCGCCGCCGCGCTGACGCTGTCCGCTCTGGTGATCGCTAGCGCCTCCCCCTCGTTGGGCATGAAGAGGTCGACATACGGCAGGCACTGCTGCAGCAGCTCGAAGGCGTCCTCGCGCCGGACGCCAAGGCAGTCGGCAGTCGTCAGCGCGCCGTGCTCCTTCGCGTGGCGCAGCATCTGCGCCGCCGGCTCGCCGTCGAGCAGCGGGAGCGCGGAGACGCCGCCGTAATGGAGCGCGTCGCAGCGCTCGATCTCGGCGGTGGGGATGTCGTCGGGGCCGAGCAGCCGGTTGGTGCCGGGCACGTGCCATGCCGGGCGGGTGCCGTCAGGGTGGATCGGCAGGATCGTCGCCGACGTCTGGACGCCGCTGTCCGGCTTGCGCACGACGTGGGTCGTGTCAACGCGCTCGTTGCTCAGGGCGGTCAGCAGGAAGTCGGCGAGCATGTCGTCGCCGACCGCGCCGACCGCGACGACCTCGGCGCCGAGGCGGGCAAGGTCGACGCTTGTGCCGCCGGCCGTCCCCGCGGGCGTGATGCGGATCTCGTCAAGCGGCAGCGAGCGCTGGCCGCGCGGCAGCTCAGCGACTGGCCGCCCGAGCACGTCGACGATGTAGACGCCGACGCAGGCGATCCGGGCTGGGCGCCGCGGGGCGGTGAGGGCCGCAAGCGCGCTTGCGTCCAGGGCGGCTGCGTCCGCCGTGTTGCTCTCGCCCGCCGGGCTCATCGCGCGTCCTCCGCGACGCCGTATCTGAGCGTCTCGGCATGGGCCGTGACGCGCGCCAGCTCGGCCTCGTCCAGCAGCGCGGGGGTCCCGCCGAGGCGGGCGTGGTAATAGACGGAGGCGAGCCACTCGAGCTGAATCGAGAGGTCGACGGCCTGCGCGACCGTGTCGGCGATCGCGACCGTCCCATGGTTGGCAAGCAGCGCGCCGCGCCGGCCCTTCAGTGCCGTCGCGACCGCCTCGGCCAGCTCCGGCGTGCCGAAGGTGACGTACGGCGCGACCCGAACCGGCCCGCCGAACGCGAAGAGGCCGTAGTGGATCGCCGGCAGCTCCGTGACGAGCGTCGACAGGACCGTCGCGAAATGCGAGTGCGTGTGGACGACCGCGCCGGCCCCGGTCGCCTCGTAGACGGCGCGGTGGAGCGGCGTCTCCGACGAGGGATCGGAGACGCTGCCGTGCCCCGGGTCGGTCAAGCCGTCTTCCAGCGAGACCGGCACGCAGGTGAGCGGGTCGACCGCTTCAAGGCGCGCGCGTCGCGGCGTGATCAGCATCTGCTCGCCGATGCGGACGCTGAGGTTGCCGGAGGAGCCGACGACGAGGCCGCTTTCCGCGCACGTGCGGGAGGCGTCGGCGAGCGCCTGGCGCTCGGCTTCCATCGCCATCGCTCAGTCCGCCCCGTGGCGCTGGCGCAGCGTCGCGAAGGCGGCGTCGGTCCGCGCCAGCGCGTCGTCGATCGTCGCCGCGTCGTGCGCCGTGTTGAGGAACCAGTTGTGCCACGGGTGGACGTAGACGCCGTTGCGCACGCACTCCCCCGCCCACTCCTCAGCGCGCGAGAAGTCGCTGTCGCCCGCGAACGAGAGGAACGGTATTTGCGGCGGGCCGCTGACCGTGACGACGAGGCCGTGGGCGCTGGCCTGCGCAGCGAGGCCGTCCTGGAAGCGCTCTCCGGAGGCGCGCATCGTCGCGATCCCGTCGCTCTCCTTCAGCACGCGGATCGTCTCCAGCGCGGCGGCCATCGGCGCGCCGGCGAACCAGAAGGAGCCGGTCGCGACGACGCGACGGGCGGCGTCTCGCAGCGCGTCGGCGCCGAGCAGCGCGGCGAGCGGGTAGCCGTTCGCGAGCGACTTGCTCCACGCGCTGAGGTCCGCTCTGACGCCGAGCGCCTCCCAGCTGCCGCGCAGGTCGAGCCGCAGGCCGCAGCGGACGTCGTCGATCATCAGGCAGGCGCCGACGCGGTCGCAGATCGCGCGCACGCCGTGGGCGAAGTCGCGGTCGGCCGGCTCGAGGTCTTGGCGGACGTCGTGCTTGATCGGCGTGACGACGATCGCGGCGATGTCGTCGGCGCCAGCGACCGCGACCGCGGCCTCGACGGAGGCGAGGTCGTTGTAGTCGAAGAAGACCGTGTTGGCGTGGTCCTCGGGGGTCGTCCCGGGCGCGCCCTCGCGTGAGGACCACGGCGCGATGCCGTGGTAGGAGCCGTTTGCGACGAGCACCTTGCGGTGGCCGGTGGCGGCGCGCGCGACGAGGACCCCGTGCGACGTTGCGTCGGTCCCGTTCTTGGAGAACATCGCCCAGTCGGCGTGCGGGACCTGGTCGACGAGCAGCTCGGCGAGCTCGACCATGTGCGCGCTCGGGCCGTTGAGCACGTCGCCCTTCGCGAGCTCGGCCGCCGCCGCCGCGTCAACGGCCGCGTTGCGATGCCCAAGCAGGATCGGGCCCCACGAGCACATGAAGTCGATCAGCTCGTTGCCGTCGACGTCCCAGATCCGCGCGCCCTCGCCATGGGCGAAGAACTGCGGGTATCCGGCCGGCAGCGCGGCGGCGTCGAGATGCCCGTACATGCCCCCGGGCACGACGCGCTCTGAACGCTCTCGCAAACCAGCGTCGACAGCCCCACGGCGGTCAGTGGGCACGGTGCTCATCGTTCTCCTCTGTCTCCAATAACCGCGCGGTGTGCCGCGGTCAGGGTTTTATTTCAAACGTCCGATATAAAGTCAAGCAAAGAAAAAGGCCGCCGCGAGAAACGCTCGCGACGGCCGGTGTGGCGGTGTTTTTGCTTCTTGCGGTGCGTCGATCAACTAGTGCGTTGACGGCTCCGTCTCGATCTCGGAGCGGTCGCCTGACCACAGCGTGTGGAAGACGCCGGGCTTGTCGACGCGCTGGTAGGTGTGCGCGCCGAAGAAGTCGCGCTGGCCCTGGATCAGGGCGGCCGGGAGGCGCTCGGAGGCGAGCGAGTCGTAGTACGCGAGCGCGCTCGAGAAGCCCGGCGCGGGGATCCCCGAGAGCGCCGCAACGGAGACGATCCGGCGCCATGCCGCCTCGCCCTCGCGCACGGCCTCCGCGAAGTACGGGTCCTCCAGCAGCGTCGTCAGCCCTGGGTTGTTGTCGTAGGCCTCAACGATGCGGTTGAGGAAGCGGGCGCGGATGATGCAGCCGGCACGCCAGATTCTCGCGATGTTCCCGAGGTGGATGTCCCAGCCGTACTCCCTCGCGCCGGCGACGATCGCGTCGAACCCCTGCGCGTACGCGACGACCTTGGAGGCGTAGAGCGCGGCGCGCACGTCGTCCTCGAAGCCAGGCCCGGGGCGCTGGGCGTCCGGGCGCTCGACGATCGTCGCGCGGACCGCGGCGCGCTGCTCGGGCTTGCTGGAGACCGCGCGCGCGAAGACCGCTTCGGCGATCCCGCCGACCGGCACGCCAAGGCCGACAGCGTTCTGCACCGTCCAGACGCCGGTCCCCTTCGAGCCGGCGTGGTCGAGGATCACGTCGACGAGCGGCTTGCCGGTCTCGGCGTCGCGCTGGCGCAGCACCTCGGCGGTGATCTCGATCAGGTAGGACTCGAGGTCGCCGTCGTTCCACGTGCGAAAGACCTCGGCGAGCGCGTCGGTGTCGTGCCCGCCGACGCGGCGCAGCAGGTCGTAGGACTCGGCGATCAGCTGCATGTCGGCGTACTCGATGCCGTTGTGGATCATCTTCACGAAGTGGCCGGCGCCGTCGGTGCCGACGTGCGTGACGCACGGCTCGCCCTCCGCGACGGCGGCGATCGACTCGAGGATGGGGCCGAGCGTCGCGTAGGCCTCAGCGGAGCCGCCGGGCATGATCGACGGCCCGTTGAGCGCGCCCTCCTCTCCGCCGGAGATGCCGGTCCCGACGAAGTTGAGCCCGCGCTCGCGCAGCTCCCGCTCGCGCCGGATCGTGTCGTGGAAGTTGGCGTTGCCGCCGTCGACGATGATGTCGCCCGGCTCGAACAGCCCGGCGAGCTGCTCGATCACGGCATCGGTGCCGGCGCCGGCCTGGACCATGATGATCGCCGTGCGCGGCTTCGAGAGCGAGGCGACGAAATCCTCGATCGACTCGCTCGCGACAAACCCGGCTTCTGGGTGCTCCTCGACCAGCGTGCTCGTCCGTTGCGGCGAGCGGTTGTAGACGGCGACCGTGTTCCCCTCGCGCGAGGCGAGGTTGCGCGCGAGGTTCGAGCCCATCACGGCGAGGCCGACGACTCCGATATTGGCGGGCGATTCGTTCTGGCTCATGGGCTATTTCTTTAGCACCCTCACGGGGTTTGGCTTGTGGCCGACCGGTCGAGGTCGGCCGGCGCGACGAGACCGATCGGGATCTCGGCCGCTCGACATCGGGGACGCCGCCCAGCAGCTCGATCGTCGCCACGCCCGACCGCTCTCGCCTTTTCGTCCAATCGCCTTTGCGCCAAACGGGGCGTGGATAAGGTGCCGGCCGTGCTGAAGCTGCTTGGTCGCCTCTTCGCGCCGCTGGTCGCGGCGTGTGTGTTGGTTGCGCTCGCGGCGACGAGCGCGTCCGGCGGGCTTTTTCCGCAGCCCTTTCAGGAGGTCGCGCCGGCTGGGCCGGTCAACATGGACTGCCCGACCGACCTCGGCGCTGGGGACGCGACGGCGTGGATCCAGGGGCCGGTCGTCATCCGGACGCACGTCGGCTCGACGTGGCTCACGGTGACTGACCTCGACACGGGTGTCGGCGGTGGGACCCAGAGCACGGGCAGGGACATCAACGACTGCCCGGTCGCCTCCACCGCCGCGGACGGCAGCAGCGAGCTCGTCTTCTCGGTCTCGCGCATGAACGACGAGGGTCCGATCTTCGCCGTCGCGCGTGGGCCGCATGGCCCGCTCGGGAGCGCGCAGCGGATCAGCCGCAGCGATGTCGCGATCGAGCCGCAGGTCGCGCTGTCGGACGGCGGCGACGCGGTCGCGACGTGGTACCAAGCCGCCGACGACGACAGCGACGGCCAGCTCCCGCTGGTCCCGATGGCTGCGATCCGAGTCAGCGCTGGCGGGGCGTTTGGCGCTCCCCTTCCGCTCGACGCACAGCCCGCCGGCGATCCGAACAACGACGAGCGGTCCGGGGTCAAGGTCGGCGTCGACGCCGCCGGGAACGCGATCGCCGTCTGGTCGGAGACGCGAACGAGCGACGAGCCCTACGACGGCGTCGCCGACAGCAAGGTCTTCTACGCCCTGCGGCCGGCGGGGGGCGCCTTCGGCGCGCCGCGCCTGCTGAGCGACTCGACGCCCTACGCGGCGCCAAGCCTTGTCGTCGCGCCGAGCGGCGAAGCGCTGCTGACGTTCTCAGGTGGAGAGACCTACAGAGGCGGCGGCCATGTCTGGCTGGCGACCGGGAATGCCCGCGACGGCCTCGCGGCGCCAGTTCGGCTCGCGCGGCAGGCGCATGCCCCGGCGGTTGCCGTCGCGCCAGGCGGCGCTGCCGTCGTCGGCTGGTCACAGACGGCCGAGGACGGCCGCCTCAGCGGCCTGCGTCTCGTGGCGGTCCAACGACCGGCCGGCGGCAGCTTCGGCCCGCCTCACGAGCTCGCGCGCGTCAGCAGATACGACGACAGCGTCACCGGGCTTGCACTCGCGCTCGCCAGCGACGGCCGCGTCGAGGCGACGTGGGAGCGCGGGCCCGAGTACGGCGCCGGCGGCCAGGCGTATGCCGCCCATGGGTCGATCGGCGGGCCGTGGGGTCGCGCCCAGCGCGTCAGCGATGCCTGTCGGCTCGTCCCGCAGCCGCCGATTCCGAGCTTCGGGAGCGACGGCGCTCCGCGCGTGACGCTCATCGACGCGGGCGTGAGGGATAACGGCGACGAGCCGCTGCTGACCGACGAGCGGATCCGCGTCGTGCGCTTCGCCGACCGTCCCGCCGCGGACGTGACGCCGCCGCGCGTGCACCTGACGGCAAGACGGCGCCAGCGCTTCAACGTCTCCCCGGAGAGCGCCTCACGGCTGCGCGCCGCCGTCCGCTGCTCGGAGCGGTGCGACCTGCGCGCCTACGTCGTGCGGCGCGGGCACCGCTCGGCCGACGGCGACTTCTTCGGCCCCTACGCCCGTCTCCGCGCTGGCCGCCGGACCGCGTTGCGGATCGCGCGCGCAACGAACGCGCTCATCCCCGTGCACGCAACGCACACGTTGAAGCTGAGCCTCGTCGTGCAGGCCTGCGACGCCGCCGGCAACGTCGGGCACGCGAGCGTCCCGATCGACGCGCGGATCCCGGCGAACCACCTCCCGACGACACCGACGCTGCCTCCGCTCCCGCCGCTGCGCTGAGCGGGGCGCGCGGGCGGTTCGGCGCTACGCCTCCACCCTCGGCTTGGGCGTCGCGGGTGCGGCGGGCGCGCTCGTGGCCGGACGGGCGCTCGCGGCGGGCTCGCCCGTGGTCGGATCGGCGCTGACGGCGTTGTCGCCCGCGGTAGGACGTGCGCTCGCGGCAGGCGCGCTCGCGGGCGGACCGGCGCTGAGGGCGTTCTCGCCCGCGGTAGGACGGGCGCCGGCGGCGGCGGCGGCGCCGTCGTCGTCGTGCCGGCCGGCAAGGGCGCCTTCGGCCGCCCACGGCGCCCCGGCCCACGCGCTCTGCACGGGCAGCGTGTCGTGGGCGATGCGGACGGAGTAGACCGAGGGGGCGCGCATCAGGCGGGCGACGATCGTCGCGCCGGTGACGGCGACGAGCATCGGCACCATCAGCGAGTCGGCGTGGCGCGTCAGCTCGAGCATCAACACGACTGCTGAAAGCGGGCCCTGCATCGCGGCGGCGAGCATCGCCGCGCCGCCGAGCAGGGCGTACGAGCCGACCGGCGCGCCCGGCCACATCCCCGCCCACAGGTGCCCCGCGACGCCGCCGAAAAGGACGCCGAGCGCGATCGTCGGCGTGAAGAGGCCGCCCGGCGCGCCGCTTGCGAGACACGCGATCGTCGCGAGCGGCTTGAGCACGAGCAGCGCCGCCAGCAGGCCGAGCGAGATCTCCCCCAGCATCGAGCGCTGCACGATGTCGAGGCCGTTGCCGAGCAGCGCCGGATAGGCGAGCGAGACGACGCCGAGCGAGGTCAGGACGGCGATCGGGGCGAGCAGGCGGCTGCGGTCGGTGCGCGGCCGCAGGCGGTTCGCGCGGCCGACGGCACGCACCCAGACGACCGCGACGAGGCCGGCGAGCGGCCCCGCGAGCAGCGCCCAGACGAGCTGCGAGGCGCTGACGCCGTACGTCGGGACGGTGTACGTCGGATGGTTGGGCACCGCGACCCAAGCGACCGCGACCGCGATCGACGTCGTCGCCAGCGCCGGCAGCACGAGCGGCAGCGCGAGCGTCCCGAGCAGCACCTCGAGCGCGAAGACGGCGCCGCCGAACGGGACGTTGTAGATCGCCGCCATGCCTGCGCCCGCGCCGCACGCGGCGAGCAGCCGCCGCTGCCATGATGGCAGGCCGGTCCACTCGGCCAGCCGCGAGGCCGCCGCCGCGCCGACCTGCTGCGGCGCCCCCTCGCGGCCGAGCGACGAGCCCATCCCGACGGTGACGATCGACAGCACGCCGCGGAGCGCGCTGGGGACCGGCGCGAGCTGGCCGCCGTGCAGCCAGACCGCCTCCGAGACGTCGCCGCCGCCCGCGCCCCATCGCCGTCGCAGCAGCACGACGCCGACCCCGGCGATCACGCCCGCGACCGCCAGCACGGCGATCCGGCGCGCTGACGAGGCGTCTTGCACGGCCGTGAGGAAGGCGCCGGCGTCGTAGGACCATGCGGTGTGCTGGACGAGCTGCAGCAGCTCGTAGAGCGCGGCGGCGCCGAGGCCGGCGATCACGCCGACCGCGACGATCATCGCCCAGAAGCGGTGGCTGTAGCTGGCGACGATCCCCCTTCCTGGGACGTTCGGCTGATGCGACGTCCGTCTTGCGCGCGCACGCTCGTGCTCGCGCAGCGCCTCCCATCGACGACCGAGTGTTGACGTCACAATGTAGGATTGTACGTACTTTGGTACCAAGACCTCAGATCGACCGCTCCAGCCCGCTGCCGCTGTGGGCGCAGGTGCTCGTCGACCTCCAGGCGAGCCTCGCCAACGGCGAGTTCGACGAGCGCTTCCCGACGGACAAAGAGCTGATCGAGCGCTACGGCGTCTCGCGGCAGACCGTCCGCGAGGCGGTGCGGCGGCTGAGAGACGAGGGCGTGATCGAGCGCGAGCGCGGCCGCGGCACGCGCGTCCACGCCTTCCGTCAGATTGCCGGCAGCCTCGAGTCGCTCTACGAGCAGGTACAGGCGCAGGGCGCGGTCCAGCGCAGCGTCGTGCGGGTCGCGGCGCTGGTCTCAGACGCGGAGATCGCGGCGCGGCTGAGACTGCCTTCGCCCGCGCGCGCGAGACTGCTGATGATCGAGCGGCTGCGGCTCGCCGACGAGGCGCCGCTCGCGATCGACCGCTCCTGGCTGCCCGAGAGAGTCGCCGAGGGGTTGCTCGACACCGACCTCTCGCACACGGGCATCTACGTCGAGCTGATGCGCCGAAGCAACGTCGACGTTGACCGTGGCAGCGAGTCGATCAGACCGGTCCTCCCCGCCCCTGACGACCGCAGAGCGCTTCAGCTCCCCCGCGGCGAGGCGGCGTTCGAGATACAGCGCCTCGCCTACGCCGCCGACCGCCCAGTCGAGTGGCGGGTGAGCATCGTCCGCGGCGACCGTTACACGATCACGACCGACCTCACTCGCCGCACCTCCCCCACCGCCGCCCGCGGCCTCCCCTGGGCCCCGGTCGTGGTCGCGGGCGGGAGTTGACCTGCGCCGCGGACCTGGGCCTTCGGCCCTCGCGCGCGGCGTCTTCTCGACAAGCAGCGCGGGGCCTCGATGCCGCCCTCACAACGAGTTGGATCGCGACGACTACGAGGCCGCTGGGCCGACGACGCGGGCGCCGGCAGACGGGGTGACGACGGTGGCGTTGGGCGGTGGGGCGATGCCAGGCGGGAAGAGGGCGAGGACGTGGCCGCCGAAGCCGCCGCCGACCATGCGGGCCCCCGCGGCGCCGGCGGCGTGGAGGTTGGCGGCCGTTCGCTCGACGGCGGGGGTCGAGGCGTCGTAGAGATCGCGGAGGGAAGCGTGGGATGCGTCGAGCACCGCGCCGAGCTTGGCGAGGTCGCCGGCGCGGAGGGCTGCGACGGCTTCGTCAACGCGCGCGTTTTCGCTGAGGACATGGCGGGTGCGGCGGGCCAAGGTGCCCGGGAGAGTTGAGAGCGCCGCCGGGTCGGCTTCGCTGAGACACTCGATGCCCAGCC
Organism: Conexibacter sp.; assembly: GCA_036499225.1. Taxonomy (GTDB): domain Bacteria; phylum Actinomycetota; class Thermoleophilia; order Solirubrobacterales; family Solirubrobacteraceae; genus Conexibacter. The sequence continues at coordinate 34,914 of DASYEC010000014.1, read as the reverse complement.
GCTCGCACGCGTGCTCGCACTCGGCGCGGCGCTCGTTGTAGCCGCCTTCCGCGAGCGAATGGGACTCGCCGGAGTCGACGGTGACGAGCGCCCAATCGCCGATGACGAGCGGGACCTGCTCTGTCGCGAGCGTCGCGAAGTCGATCCGCACGCCGTGATCGACGCTGCCAAGCAGCGCGGCGAGCGGGTCGAGCAGCCCCGTCCGCGCCCCAACCCACTCGTTCTCGACGCGCGAGCAGAGGCGGGCGAGGGCGAGCGGGTCGACGCGCCCCGCCACGCCCGGCGATGCGAACGGCGCGGGTGAGGCGGGGCCGCCTCCCGCCACGCCCGGCGATGCGAACGACGCGGGTGAGGCGGGGCCGCCGCTCGGCGCCAGCGCCCCGACGTCCCCCGCGACCGCGATCAACGCCAACGCCAACGAGACCGACAGCGCGGCTGACGACGACAGGCCGGCGCCGCGCGGCACGTCTCCGGTGATCGCCAGCCGCGTCGCCCGGACCGGCACGCCGGCTGCGGCCAGCTCAAACGCCACGCCGCGCACGAACGCGCGCCAGCCGTCGGTCGGCGGCGGCTCCGAGAGCGTGAAGCAGTCCTGCTCGCCAAGGTCGCGGGCGAGGGCGACGATCTCCGACGACTCGCCCTCCAGCGGCTCGGCCGTCACCGTGAGGCCCTGCTCGATTGCGAACGGCAGCGCGAGGCCGCCGTTGTAATCGGTGTGCTCGCCGATCAGGTTGACGCGACCGGGCGCGAAGGCGATCACCGCCGCGCCGGCTCTCACCTGTCGAACATCGCGCCGTCGCGCACCGACTGGGGCCCGCGGACCGTCGCGTCGCCCTTCACGACCACGCCGCGGCCGAAGCGCACGTCGCCCTCGACCGTCAGGCTGCGGGCGTTGCGCAATGACGGCGGGCCGTCGGGGAAACGCGCATCGAAGTCGCGCAGCAGCTTGTAGTAGTCGGGGTCGAGCGTGACGACGGGCGGGGCGGCGCCGTCGAAGGCCGCCTCCAGGCTGCCGTCGTCGCGCAGGACGTAGGCGTCGGAGCGGGTCACCAGCAGGTCGTCGGTCGTCTTCACCGGCACAAACCGGCTGCGCGGGACATGCAGCGCGCGGGCGCCGTCAATTGAGCCGATCGCCGCGCCCATCGCGGTCTCCAGCTGAAGGACCTCGGGGCTCGAGGCGTCGGTCGGGTCGACCGTCTTGCGATTGACGATCAGCGGCAGCCTGGGCCCCGCCGGGTCAGCCGCGAGCAGCTCGGCGAGTGCCTCGAGGTCGACCCACAGGTCGTTCGTGTTGTACCAGCGCCACCGCTCGACGTCGCCGAACGAGTCGTCGCCGTCGGGCACCTGGGCCGTCTCGCGCAGGACCAGGCGGCCGTCGCGGCGCGCGAGGTGGCCGCCCTTGCGGTCGGCCGGCGTCCCGCGCACGACCTCCATCAGGAACGGGATCTGCTCGGCGGCGACCCACGCGGCGATGCGCGCGTCGACCAAAGCACCGAGGTTGTCGGCGTTCGACACGAACGCCCAGCGGTAGCCGGCGTCGAGCAGCGCGGCGAGCATCCCCGACCCGGCGAGCGAGATGTAGAGGTCGCCATGGCCGGGCGGGCACCACTCCAGTTCCTGGTCCGGTGGCCACTGCACCGGCGCCCCCGTGTCGGCGCGCAGCTTCGGCTCGCGCCCTTGCAGGAAGTCGGGCGCGAGGTCGTCGCGGATCAGGCCGGGGTGCTGCTCGAGCGCGTGCAGCGACGGCGGGCGCGTCGCGGTCGAGTCCATCAGCACGAGCGGCAGCCGCACGCCGTGGCGCTCGCGCAGGGCCAGCACCTGCAGCGCGATCACGTCGAGGAAGGTGCGCCCGTCCTTTATCGCGATCGACGACTTCGGCGTGGTCAGCCCCATCGAGGTCCCAAGGCCGCCGTTCAGCTTCAACACGACGACTCGGTCGAGCGCGGCGCGCGCCTCCTGGGGCGAAGGCTCAGGCAGCTCGTCAAGCGCGGGAAGCGAGGGGATCGGCTCGAGCTCCGCGCCCGGCAGCAGCCCCGCCGCGGGGTCGTCCAGGCCCGCCAGCCGGCGCCGGAACGCGGCCAGCGCCGCCTCGGAGGCGCCGTCCCGACGAAGCTTCTCGATCGCGTCCGCGTGTCCCTCGTCCATGCTGGGAACCTACCCGGCGACGGCCTCGAACATCACGCCGCCGCGTATGCGAGAGTGAGAGCCGTGCGGTACGTGATCTACGGCGCGGGCGCGATCGGCGGGTCGATCGGAGGCCTTCTGCACGAGGCTGGACGCGATGTCGTGCTGATCGCCCGCGGCCCTCACCTCGCCGCGCTGCGCCGCGACGGCCTGCGACTGCGCTCCCCTGACGACGACCGCACGCTGCGGGTCGCCGCCGTCGGATCGCCCGCCGAGGCGGAGATCGAGGCCGACGACGTCGTCGTGCTCGCGATGAAGACGCAGGACACCGAGGCTGCCCTTGCCGAGCTCGCGGCGGTCGCGCCGCCGCAGGCTCCGATCGTTTGCGCGCAGAACGGCGTCGAGAACGAGCGGCTCGCGCTGCGGCGGTTCGCGAACGTCTACGCGATGCTCGTCGTGCTCCCCTCCGAGCACCTCTCCCCGGGCGTCGTCGAGTACGCCGCCGCGCCCGTCGCGGGGGTGCTGGACCTGGGGCGGTATGGGGCGGGCGCCGACGGCGCGAGCGGGCTGCGCGGCGCGGCGGACGCAGACGGCGCGGGCGCCGACGCATCGAGCGACCCCCTCGCCGAGCGGGTCGCGGCTGACCTCACCGCCGCCGGCTTCGCCTCGCGCGTGACCGACAACGCGCTCGGCTGGAAGTACAGCAAGCTGCTGCTCAACCTCGGCAACGCGATAGAGGCCGCGGTCGGCCCGGCCGCCGCGAGCACCGGCGACCTGCTCGAGCGGGCCCGCGCCGAGGCGCTGGCCTGCTACGACGCGGCCGCAATCGCGATCCCGGCGCCCGAGGTCGAGCGCGAGCGCCGTGCCGAGATGTCGCCGCCGCGCGGGATCGACGGCCGCGCCCGCGCCGGCGGCTCCTCCTGGCAAAGCCTCGCGCGCGGCGCCGGCACCGTCGAGGCCGACTGGCTCAACGGCGAGATCGTCCTGCTCGGCCGCCTCCACGGCGTCCCGACGCCCGTCAACGCCGCCCTCCAGCGCGTCGCCAACCAGCTCGCGCGCGACCGCGGCACACCCGGCTCGCTGACCGTCGCGGCTGTCGAGGCCGCGGTCGGCGCGGCAACCGCCTAGCGCCCGCGCTCAAGGTCGCGCGATTTCTGCCGACCACGAGGGCGACAACTTAAGAGCATCCGCCGAAGGCCCCTCGGCGCTGCAATCGAAGGGATTCGCTGATGGCGACCATGAGCGTCGGGGGCCTTGCGTCCGGTTTGGACACCGCATCGATCATCGACTCACTGATGGCGATCGAGCGGCAGCCGCGCGCGCTGCTCGCAGCAAAGCAGGGGCCGATCGAGGCGCGTCAAGTCCTGTTGAAGGACTTTCAGACGAAGCTGAGAGCGCTGCAGATGGCCGCGGCGGACCTCCGCTCGCCCGCGCTCTTCGCGCAGACGCAGAAGTACGAGTCGAGCGATCCGACGAAGGTGTCGGTCGCGAGCACGACCGGCGCCGGCGTCGGCAGCTACCAGATCGCGGTGACGCAGCTGGCCAACGTCGCGCAGCGGACGTACGGCTACACGCCGCCGACCGCCGACGGCACGATCACGATCGACGGCCACGCGACCAACGTGACCGCCGGCATGAGCGCGAAGGACCTCGCCGCCGCGCTCAACAGCGACAGAGACGCGACGGTCTACGCCGCTGCGGTCGACGACAGAACGATCGTCTTCTCCAGCCGCAGAGGAGGAGACACAGGCGGCACGTACATCCAGCTGAGCGACCCCGCCGGCGCGCTTACCGAGGACACCACCAAGCAGCGCGAAGGCAGAGACGCGCTCTACACGATCGACGGCGTCGCGAGAACCTCCAAGGAGAACGTCATCACAGACGCGATCCTCGGTCTCACCCTGACGCTGAAGGGCGTCACCGGCGGCAGCCCGGTCACCGTCTCGGCGAGCGAGCCGGCGACCGACAGCGACGCGATCACGAGAAAGCTGCAGGCGTTCGTCGACGCGTACAACGCGACCGTTGACGCCGTCCGCAGCAAGCTCACCGAGAAGTCGGTGCGCGACACGCGTACCCCGGAGGACATCAGAAACGGCGTCCCCGACAGACGCCTCGTCTCGCAGGTCAACGCCGGCACCCTGTTCGGCGACACGCAGCTCTCGTCGCTGCTGTCGAGCATGCGGCAGATCGCCTACATGCCGGTCCCTGGCGCGCCGAGAGGGATGGACAGCCTCGCGGCGCTCGGCATCACGACTGGCGCGACCAGCTCCACGACCTCAGCCGACACGCTCGCCGGCAGACTGACGATCGACGCCGACAAGCTCGCGAAGGCGCTGGAGAGCGATCCCACCGGGGTCAAGGACCTGCTCGCGGGCGTCGACAGCGCCGGCGGCTGGGCGCGCGGCTTCGAGGGCCTGCTCGACGGCGTGACGAAGGTCGAGGGCATCCTCGACAGCCGCATCAAGAGCGGCGACAGCGAGCTCAAGAGCATCACGACGCAGATCGACGCGATGGACGAGCGCCTCGCGATGACGCAGAGAACGCTGCAGGCGCAGTTCACCGCGCTCGAGGTCGCGATGTCACAGGCGCAGAGCCAGGACTCCTGGCTCTCGAGCCAGATCTCGTCGCTCGGCTTCGGGTAGCAACCGGCTTCGCCCGCTCGCGCGCCGCGGGGCTGCGGCGCGTTCGGCGGGCGGGGGCGCGCGGGTGCGTGCTCGGGCGGGGTGTCGGGCGCGCCGCCGCGCTCCCGACGCCCCGCCCTTTTTTTACCTGTCGGCGGCGATCGCGGGCGCCTGCGACTGGTCATAGCCGACGCCGGCGAGCGCTCTGCTGATCTCGGCGTAGAGCTCGATTGACACGCCGGCGATCGGCGCGAAGTCAACGCTCGCGTCGGCAGGAGCGGCGACGTCCGACGCTGCCTGGCTCGCCGCCGGCTGCTGCTCGGCGGCGGCCTGCTGGGCCGCCGACAGCTCCAGCGCCTGCATCTCCTGCGCGGTTCTCACCGTCTCCGGCGCCGCGCCGATGAGGCTCTTCCTGTCGTTCGCCCGCTTGAACAGTCCCATCGCATGCTCCTCGGCGTCGGTTGAGTGAGGCGCCAGCGGCTGGCGCGCCGGGCGAAGCTACCGAGGGGGTCTCGGGCCGGATACCGGGGGGGCCCACGCATCTTTGCAGCGGCTGCGCACCCGTCGGCGCAGGCGAGATAGTTCGACCGACGAACTAGTTGCTACGCTCGATGCATGAGCGGTGCTGACCAGACGCCTCAGGCGGTCCAAGCGATCCGTGCGCTGGCACGCCTGTCGCGCGTGCTCGAACGCTCCTCAGCAGACCTGAATCTTGCGCATTACCGCGTGCTGTCGTCGGTCGCCGACGGCGACGAGCGCGCCTCGCACGTCGCCGAGCGGCTGGCGCTCGGCAAGCCGACCGTCAGCGCGGCTGTTGACGCGCTCACCAAGCGCGGCCTGCTCGCGCGCGGCGACGTCGCGCGCGACGGCCGCGCCGCGGCGCTGTCGCTGACGCCGGAGGGCGCGGCCGTGCTCGCCGAGGTCGAGGAGCAGATGCTCGCCCGCATCACCCCCCTCGCCGCCCGGACCCCTGACGCCGACCGCGCGCTCGAGTCGCTCGCCTGGCTCGGCGAGGCGATCGACGCGGCAGTCAGCGAGCGCCTGGCGGCGCGCGCGGCGCAACGCGGGCGCGGGGGCGCGAGTTGAGCGCGGCAGTCAGCGAGCGGCTGGCGGCGCGCGCGGCGCAGCGCGGGCGCAGGGGCGCGAGTTGAGCGCGGCGGTGCCGGCCGGCGGCGCGAGCGCGGCCACGACTGGCGGGAAAGCGCCCGCGCCCGGGGCCAAGCCCGGCGCTGCTCGCCGCACCCCCGGCTGGGCCCGCCGCCTCGGCGGCTACGTCCTGCGCCACCGTCGTGACGTCGTCATCTCGTTCGGCGCGGCCGTGCTCGGGAGCGCCTGCCAGGCGGCGGTCCCGTTGCTAGAGCGGCAGATCGTCGACGACGCGATCATCAGCCGCAGCGCGCCGCTGCTGCCGTGGCTGATCGGCCTGCTTGCCGTCGCGGCGGCCAGCTTCGTCTTCGCCTACCTGCGGCGGTTCCGCGGCGGACGGGTCGCGCTGAAGGTCCAGTACGACCTGCGCAACGAGATGCACGCGCACCTGCAGCGGATGGACTTCTCGAACCTCGACCGGATGCCGACCGGGCAGATCGTCGCGCGCGCCAGCTCGGACACGACGCTCGTGCAGGGGCTGCTCGCGTTCCTGCCGCTGATGAGCGGCAACGTGCTGCTGATGGTCCTGTCGCTCGGCGTCATGATCGTGCTCTCTCCCCCCCTCGCGCTCGTCAGCCTGATCATCGCGCCCGCCCTGCTGCTCGTCTCCTACCGGATGCGCACGCGGATCTTCCCGGCGACATGGGAGGCGCAGCAGCGTGAGGGCGACGTGATCCAGATCGTCGACGAGGACGTGCAGGGCGTGCGCGTCGTGAAGGCGTTCGGCCAGGAGCAGCACGAGCTCGAGCGGGTCGCCGACGCGTCGAGCGCTTTGTACGGCTCGCAACTGCGCGCCGTCCGGCTGACCTCCCGCTATCAGCCGCTTTTGCAGGTGATTCCCACGCTCGGGCAGGTCGCGATCCTCGCGCTCGGCGGCTGGCTGGCGCTGCGCGGCTCGATCAGCCTCGGCACCTTCCTCGCGTTCTCGACCTACGTCGCGCAGCTGATGTCGCCGGCGCGGCAGCTCGCCGGGCTGCTCGCGATCGGGCAGCAGGCGCGCGCCGGCGTCGAGCGGGTCTTCCAGCTGCTCGACCTGCCGCCGGCGATCCAGGACAAGCCCGACGCGGTCGAGCTTCCAGTCCTGCGCGGAGAGCTGAGACTCGACGACGTCCACTTCGGCTACGACGGCGAGCGCGAGGTGCTGAGCGGCTTCTCGCTCGACGTCGCGCCGGGCGAGCGGGTCGCGATCGTCGGCCCGAGCGGCAGCGGCAAGACGACCGCGACGCTGCTCGTCTCGCGCTTCTACGAGCCGGACCGCGGCAACGTGCTCGTTGACGGATTTGACGTCCGCGACGTGACGCTTCGCTCGCTGCGCAGCCAGGTCGGCGTCGTCTTCGAGGAGAGCTTCCTCTTCTCCGAGACCGTCCGCACGAACATCGCCTACGGCCGTCCCGACGCGACCGACGCAGAGGTCGAGGCGGCGGCGAGAATCGCCCAGGCGCATGGCTTCATCACGGCACTCCCGCGCGGCTACGACAGCATCGTCGGCGAGCGCGGGCTGACGCTCTCCGGCGGCCAGCGTCAGCGGATCGCGCTCGCGCGCGCGGTCTTGAGCGACCCGCGGATCTTGATCCTCGACGACGCCACCAGCGCCGTCGACGCGCGCACGGAGGAGTCGATCAACGCCGCGTTGCGCAGCGTGATGACCGACCGCACGACGCTGCTCGTCGCCCACCGCCGCTCGACCCTCCACCTCGCCGACCGCGTCGTCGTGCTCGACGACGGGCGCGTGATCGAGCAGGGGACGCACGACGAGCTGGTCGCTCGCAGCGCCGTCTATCGGGGCCTTTTGACTGGGTTGGACGAGGACGTGGCGGAGGCTGTCGGTGATCAGGTCGAGGCCTTGGCGGCACGGGCTGGGGTGACTGCCGCGGCTTGGGGTGGCGGGGAGGACTCGGGCGCGGACGAAGCGGACGGCGCGGGCGGCGCGGGCGAGGGCGCGGCGGGTGCCGGGCCCGGCGCCGGAGCGCGAGGCGCGAGCCGCGCTGGCGCCGGCCGTCGCGGCGGCGCCTCGACCGCCCGCCAGTTCGGTCCCCCGAGCCTTGGCGCGGGACTGCGCGGCAGCGCGGGCAGCTGGCGGCGCAACCTCGCGCCGACGCCCGAGCTGCTGGCTCAGGTCGCCGCGCTGAGACCGGTGGTCGACGTCGCCGAGGTCGACCTCGAGCGCGAGTCGCGCCATGAGCGCGGCTTCACGCTGCGCAAGCTGCTGCGCGAGTTCCGCAAGCCGCTGGGGCTCGGGCTGGTGCTCGTCGTGCTCGACGCGCTCGCGGGGCTTGCTGGCCCGGTGCTCGTCAAGACCGGGATCGACAACGGCGTCGCGAAGGGCTCGAGCGCGGTGCTGTTCATCGCCTCGGGGATCTACCTCGTCGTGACGCTCGCCGACATGCTCGACGAGGTCGCTGAGACGTTCGTCACCGGGCGCACGGCGCAGCGCGTGATGCTGTCGCTGCGGATCCGCATCTGGGCGCAGCTGCAGCGGCTCGGGCTCGACTACTACGAGCGCGAGATGGCCGGCCGGATCATGACCCGCATGACGACCGACGTCGACCAGTTCGAGACGCTGATCGAGAGCGGGCTGCTGTCGGCGCTCGTCTCGTTCGCGACCTTCGCAGGCGTCGGAGCAGCGCTCGTGCTGCTCAACGTCGAGCTGGGGCTGTGCACGCTCTCGGTCGTGATCCCGCTCGCGATCGCGACGGTGGCCTTCCGCCGCCGCTCGGCACGCCTCTACGACCTCGCCCGCGACCGCATCGCGATCGTCAACGCCGACTTCCAGGAGAGCCTGTCGGGCGTGCGCGAGTCGCAGGCGTTCGCGCACGAGCCCGAGACCGAGCGCCGCTTCCGGCGCCTGGGCGACGACTACCAGCGAGCGCGGGTGGCGGCGCAGCGGCTCGTCTCGACCTACTTCCCGTTCGTCCAGTTCCTGTCAGCGGTCGCCGACGCGATCGTGCTCGCAGTCGGCGCCAGCATGGTCCACTCCGGCCGGCTCACAACAGGCGTGTTGATCGCGTTCATCCTGTACGTCGACATGTTCTTCTCGCCGATCCAAGCGCTCTCCCAGGTCTTCGACTCCTGGCAGCAGACGCGCATCTCGGTCGGCCGGATCGACGAGCTGATGGCCTTGGAGACGCTGACGCCGCCCGCCCCCGAGCCGGTGATCCCCGGCCGCCTGAGCGGCGCGGTCAAGCTGGACGGCGTCAGCTTCTCCTACCCGGAGCCGACGGCGCGGCCGGGGGTGGCTGGCGGCAGCGCGCCGGTCAAGGCCCCCGAGGCGCTGCGCGAGCTGGAGCTGTCGATCGCGGCTGGGGAGACGGTGGCGCTCGTCGGCGAGACCGGCGCGGGCAAGTCGACGGTGATCAAGCTGCTCGCCCGCTTCTATGACCCCGACAGCGGCAACGTCCGTGTTGACGGCCACGACCTGCGCGCGCTCGACACGGCGTCGTTCCGCCATCAGCTCGGCTACGTGCCGCAGGAGGCGTTCCTGTTCACGGGCACGCTGCGCGACAACATCGCGTACGGAAGACCGGATGCGAGCGACGCCGAGGTCGAGGCGGCGGCCCGCGCGGTGGGCGCCCACGACTTCATCGCCGCGCTGCCCGGCGGCTACCACCATGAGGTGGCCGAGCGCGGCCGCTCGTTGTCCGCCGGCCAGCGCCAGCTGATCGCGCTCGCGCGCGCGGAGCTCGTCGACCCGGTGATCCTGCTGCTCGACGAGGCGACCTCGAACCTCGACCTCGCAACCGAGGCCCGCGTGGCGGACGCGATGCAGCGCCTCTCCCGCGGCCGCACGACGATCGTCATCGCCCACCGCCTCCAAACCGCCCGCACCGCGGACCGCATCGTGCTGCTCGACGCCGGCCGCATCGCGGAAGTCGGCAGGCACGACGCCCTCCTCGCCCAAGGAGGCCGCTACGCGGCGATGTGGCGGGCGTTCGAACAGCTCAGCGAAAGCACCGACCCGCTGCGGGCGTGAGGCGGGACCCCGCCCGGAGGGCACGGGGAAGGGTCGAGGAATATCGTGCGGGCACGCGACGGCCCGTCACGGTGCGGCGCTGAGTGAGCGGGTCGGTCAGGCGGAGACCGAAGCCAGCAGCTGCTGCATCTGGGCGTAGGTCGCGGCGCCCGCCACGCCTCTGGTGCCTCTCGGGCCTCTGAGGATCAACGTCGGCGTTGCGCTGACGCCCAGCGCGGCTGCTCTGGTGCCCTCGGCCTGGACCTGTCTGGCGAGGGCGGCGTCGCTGAGGCCCGACTGCCATCTCGCCATGTCGAGTCGGGCCTGCGACGCGAGCGTTCTCAGGAAATCGTTGTTGACGTAGCCCGAGCCCTCGGGGCCCTGCTGGTGGTAGAAGAGCTCGACGTAGTCCCACATGCGGTTCTGCTGGCCCGCGGAGAGCGCGGCGACCTGCTGCTGCTGGAAGACCGTCGGGTCCTGCGTCGCCGTCTCGAGCGCGCGGTACTGGATGTTCATCGTGCCGTCGCGGACGTCGTGGGCGATCAGCTGGGGCATCGTGTTCAGCGTGAACGTCCGGCAGATCGGGCACTGCAGGTCGCCGTAGTAGGTCATCGTCACCGGCGCTCTGGGGTTGCCGAGCGTGACGCCCGACTGCGGGACGCCTCTCAGCAGCGAGGAGACCTGCGCGACCGTTTTGTTGGCCGTGGTGCCGCTCTGCAGGCCGCTGGGCCCGCCCCCTCCGCCGCCGCCGCTTGCGACGATGACCACGACGACGATCACGGCGGCGATCGCGACCACCCCGCCGAGCTGGAAGAAGCGTCTGCGTCTCGCGGCTCTGGCGCGAGCGGCCCGCTCGGCCGCCACGCGCTCCCGTCGAGCAGCAGCCCGCTGCTCTCTGCGCGTCCCGTCTCTGGTCTGCTCGTTGGAAGCCACCGTCGGGTCAGGGTGGAACGCGAACATGAAGGGAAGATCAATGCCGGCCTTAGCGGGCGCAACGGCGAGTGTGGGCGTCGCTGCGTAACGCCACGACGCTCTCAGCCTCCCGCCACTCGCCGTGCGCGCTCGGCCCGCGTCGCCGCCCCGGTAACCTGCAGCGGCGGTTTTGAGGGCGACGATCGACGCGGCCCTTTCGGATAGGAAGGACGTGCGGTGCGAGGTCGAGCGGTGATCGTCAGCGTGGTTGCGACGACTGGCGTTGCGCTCGTGCCGACGGGCGCGCTGGCGCGGCCGGCGGGCCGGGCGCCCGGCACCGTCGCGATCGCCGCTACGGCGCCCGCTCACGGGTCGCCCATCCGATCGCCAAACAGCCAGATCGCCGTGGCCGCGCCCGCCCGCCAGTGGACCGTCCGCTCCCCCAGCCGCCAGCTCGCCGCCACCGTCAGCCAAGCGCGCCCCGGCGCGCCGCTTCGGCTCGCTGTCCGACGCGCAGGGCGAAAGGTTCTCGGCGCCGACCTGGGGATCGCGACCTCGGCCGGATCGCTCGCACACGGCCTGCGCTTCACCGGTCGCCGGATCGGCAGCGTCGCGCGGTCGTACACGACGCCGGTCGGCAAGCGGGCACTCCACCAGTTCCACGCGCGCACGATGACGCTCAGCTTCCGGCGGGCGGCTATGCGCCTCCAACTCCAGCTCGACGCCACAAACGACGGCATCGCCTACCGCTACACAGTCCCCGGCCATGGGCGCGTCCGCATCACACGCGAGGCGTCGAGCTTTGACCTGCCCCCGGGCACGAAGACGTGGCTCCAGCGCTACCGCTCGAACTACGAGGGCCTCTACGAGCCGAGCCGGGTCGGGCAGGTCGTGCCGGGGCGCTACGCCTTCCCCGCGCTGCTCGGCCTCCCCCACAAGACGTGGGCGCTGCTGAGCGAGAGCGACGTGACGGGGCGCTACGCCGCCTCGCATCTGACGATCGACGCCGCGCATCCGGCCGCCTGGCGCGTCACAGCGCAGGGAAACGTCAGCGACCGCCTCCCGCTCACCACGCCGTGGCGCGTCGCGGTGGTCGGGGGCCTCAACACCATCGTTGACTCCGACCTCGTCGAGTCGCTCGGCGGCCCGTCGCAGGTCCCAGACACGAGCTGGATCGAGCCGGGCCGCGTCGGCTGGTCGTGGTGGTCGGACACGAGCAGCCCGCAGTCGCTCGAGGCGCAGGAGCGGGAGGTCGACTTCGCCGCGAGCATGGGCTGGGAGTACGTCCTTGTCGACGAGGGCTGGAGCCCGGCTTGGGTGCCGCAGCTGGTCGCGTACGCGCGCGCCCACGGCATCCGGATCCTGCTTTGGGCCCGTTGGAGCGACCTGCGCACCGCCGCGCAGCGCGACGCGTCGCTGCCGCTGTGGGCGTCGTGGGGCGTCGCGGGCGTGAAGCTCGACTACCCGCAGTCCGACTCGCAGCAGCGGATGGCCTGGTACGACGAGACCGCGCGCGCCGCCGCGCAGCAGCACCTGCTGGTCGACTTCCACGGCTGCACGCTCCCGCGCGGGATCCAGCGCCGCTGGCCGAACGTGATGACGATGGAGGCCGTGACCGGCGCCGAGGCGTACATCGGCGGCGGCAGCGCGATCACCCCCGCGCACAACGCGACGCTGCCGTTCACGCGCAACGCGGTCGGCTCGATGGACTACACGCCGGTGACGTTCTCCGCGACCGGCCGCCAGACGACCGCCGGCCAGGAGCTGGCGCTGTCCGTCGTCTTCGAGTCCGGGCTGCAGCACTTCGCCGACAGCCCCGCCTCGTACCTGTCGCGGCCGATCGCGGCCGACTTCCTGCGCCACGTCCCTGTCGCGTGGGACGACACGCGCCTCCTCGGCGGTTACCCAGGCCGCTCAGCGACGATCGCCCGGCGTCACGGCGACGACTGGTGGATCGGCTCGATCAGCGCGCTCTCCACGCCCACGCAGGTCACCGTTCCACTCGCCTTCCTCCCTCCCGGCACGACCTACACCGCGACGATCGACAGCGACGCGCCCAACGACGGGCTCCAATCCGAGCAGCGGGTCGTCACCTCAACCGACGCGCTCACCGTGACGCTCGCGCCCAACGGCGGCGCCGCGGCTCACCTCGCGGCAGGCGCACCGCTGGCGGCCAGCGCCGACTCGCACCGATAACAGGTCAGTTGGCGCCACGCTGATCGCGCCGTTCCGTACCCTCCGACGCCAACGTGTGAGAGCTGCTCCCGGAACGATCAGGGAGGAAGGTGGTCATGACCACACGACCGAACCTCGCGCAGCGGGCCGCACGCTGGAGCGCTGTCCATCGACGGATCGCGGTCGGTGGCTGGATCGCCCTCGTGATCGCCTGCCTCTTCATCGGCCAGGCCGTCGGCATGCAGCACATCTCCGACGAGAACATGGGCGTCGGGCAGTCGCGCCAGGCCGACCAGCTGCTGGCCACCGCGGGCTTCGACGACCGCGCCTCTGAGACCGTCCTCGTCCAGTCCGACAACGGCTCGCTGACGGTCGCCGACCCGGCCTTCCGGCTCGCCGTCGCCGACGTCGCGACGCAACTGCGCAGAAACCCGAACGTGACCGACGTGCAGTCGCCGCTGCTGCCGGCCAACCGCCAGCTCGTCTCCAGGAACGGCAGCTCGGCGCTGGTCGACTTCGACGTCAGAGGCGACGACAACGCTGCCGAAGACCGCGTCGGCCCGATCCTCGACAGCGTCGCCGCAGCCAACGCGCGCCACCCGCAGCTGCGGATCGAGGAGTTCGGCGACGCCAGCTCCGACAAGGCGCTTTCACAGGCGTTCGAGGACGACTTCCGCAAGGCCGAGCTGCTGTCGCTGCCAATCACGCTGATCATCCTGATCCTCGCCTTCGGCGCGCTGATCGCGGCCGGAATCCCGCTGCTGCTCGGCCTCTCCGCCGTCGCGATCACGCTCGGGCTGCTCGCGCCGATCAGCCAGCTGTTCCCGGTCGACGAGGCGATCTCCTCGGTGATCCTGCTGATCGGGCTCGCGGTCGGGGTCGACTACTCGCTCTTCTACATCCGCCGAGAACGCGACGAGCGACGCGCGGGGCGCGGGCCTGAGGCCGCGCTCGACGTCGCGGCGGCGACGTCGGGCCGGGCGGTGCTCGTCTCCGGCTGCACGGTGATCGTCGCGATGGCCGGCATGTACATCACCGGCAACGCGACCTTCCAGTCGTTCGCGACCGGCACGATCCTCGTCGTCGCGGTCGCGGTCGTCGGCTCGGTGACGGTCCTCCCCGGTCTGCTGTCGCTGCTCGGCGACCGGATCGAGAAGGGCCGCGTCCCGTTGATCAACCGCCTGCATCGGGGCGGCGCCGAGTCGGGCTTCTGGGCGACGGTCGTCGGCGCCGTGCTGCGCCGGCCGGTCGTCGCGGTGATCCTCTCGGCCGGCGTTTTGTGCCTGCTCGCGATCCCGACGTTGCACCTGCACACCGTCAACTCCGGCGTGCAGGGCTTGCCGAGAGACCTCGCGGTGATGCAGACCTATGACCGCATCCAGGCGGCCTTCCCAGGCCAGCCGATCCCCGCGGTCGTCGCGTTCGGCGCGCCGAACGTGAACAGCCCGCAGGCGCGCGCGGCAATCGCCGCGCTGCGCGCCAGAGCGGTCGCGACCGGCTTGATGAGAGAGCCGATCACGGTGACGCCGGGCACCGGCGGGACGGTCGCCCATATCAACATCCCGCTTGTCGGCAACGGCACCGACGCCCGCTCGGAGGAGGCGATGCTCGCGCTGCGTAACACGATCCTTCCGGCGACGCTCGGCAGAGTGGCGGGCAGCCAGGCGCTTGTCACTGGATTGACCGCCGGCTCCTTTGACTTCAACCAGTTGATGCAGTCACGCGCGCCGTGGGTCTTCGTCTTCGTGCTGTCACTCGCGTTCGTGCTGCTGATGGTGACGTTCCGCTCGATCGTGATCCCGGCGAAGGCGATCGTGCTCAACCTGCTGTCGGTCGCTGCGGCGTACGGGGTGATCGTGTGGATATTCCAGGACGGCCACCTCGAGTCGCTGCTCGGCTTCGACTCGATCGGCGGGATCACCTCATGGCTGCCGCTGTTCCTCTTCGTCGTGCTGTTCGGGCTGTCGATGGACTACCACGTCTTCATCCTCACGCGAGTGCGCGAGGGGTACGACCGCGGCTTCTCGACCGAGGAGGCCGTCTCGCACGGGATCCGCGCGACCGCTGGCGTGGTGACGAGCGCGGCGGTCGTGATGATCGGCGTCTTCTCGATCTTCGCGACGCTCTCCTCGATCGACTTCAAGATGATGGGGATCGGTCTCGCGCTCGCGGTGCTGATCGACGCGACGATCGTGCGCGCAGTGCTGCTGCCCGCGACGATGAAGCTGCTCGGCGACTGGAACTGGTACCTGCCGTCGTGGCTGGAGTGGCTGCCGCGCGTCTCGCCGGAGAGCGTGCGGCCCGAGCCAGCGCCGGCGGGCGGGCTCCCGTTCGCGCCGGCCCAGCTGGAGATCGCCGTCGAGCGCGACAACGGCCGCACGTCCGTCGCGCTCGCGGGGGCGCTCGACGAGCGGACGGCGCCCGGCCTGCGCGAGCGCCTTGCGGAGGTCGAGCCTCAGACCAAGACGATGGTCGTCGACCTGCGCCGCGTCACGCGCGTCGACGAGAGCGGCATCGGCGAGCTGCTCGGCGCCCACCAGCGCGCCTGCCACAAGCGCCGCCGGATGGTGCTCGTGCGCGACGAGGGCACGCAGATCGCCGAGGCGCTGGAGCTCTCGACGATCGATCGGATGGTCGAGACGAAGACGCGGCCGCCGGAGCTTGAGGCGCCGCTGGCCGGCTCATAAACCTGGCATCCGAGAAACGGTCAGACCTCGACCGGGATACGCCGGTTTCCCCGATTCGGGGGATGGAGGAACGGGCCCCCGGCCGTGAGGCTGCGACGTGCCCCCACCCCACGATCTCGGAGGCCTCATGCCCGACACGAACCGATCCCGCTGGACAGACGTCCTCGCGCCATCGACGGCGCTGCGCGGGCGCCTTCGCAGGCGCGTTCGCACGCCTGCGCCGAGCGCTCCCGCGCCGACAGGCGCGCCAAAAGGTTTGGCCGCGGAGGCCGCTGCCTACAGTGAGCCAGGCCCCACCGGCGAGGGCTTCACCGCCCTCTGACTCCTCCGACAAACGGTCTTTTCGATGGCTTTTGACACACGAGCCGCGGTCGCCCGCAGCGCGCTGCGCAGACTCACCGACGCTGCCCTCGACCCGCAGGAGCTGCTGCACGAAGCGTCGCTGAAGATCCAGCGCGTCGTCCCGTACGACACCGCCGGCTGGATGACGCTCGATCCCGAGACCTTGCTGCCGACCGGCAACGTGCGGATGGGCAAGTCCTCGTCGCTGGTCGACTCGTTCTGGCGCAACGAGCTGCTCAGCGACGACCTGCACAAGTTCACCGACCTGGCGCGCCGGCCGATCCCGGTCGCCGCGATGAGCGCGGCCGACACCACCGAGAGCGCGCGCTGGCAGGAGATCCTCGTGCCGGCCGGGCTGGGCGACGAGGCGCGCGTCGTCTTCCGCTCCGGCGGGGCGACCTGGGGCGCCGCCTGCATTCACCGTGACGGCGACTCCGCTGACTTCGACGTCGAGGAGCGCGCCTTCCTCGCCAACGTCGCGTCTGAGCTTGGGCGTGGGCTGCAGCTCAGCCTCGCGCGCCGACCCGAGCTCGACGCGTCGATCCCCGCTCCCGGCGTCGTGCTGCTCGACGGCGACCTCAGAATCGTCTCCGCGACCGCCGAGGCGCGCAAGCTGATCACGCTCTTCCCAGGCGATCCCGGGATAACGGTCTTCGGCGTCGCGGCCCGCGCGAAGCGCTCAGGAAGCGGCTCGCGCGCACGCGTGCGCCTGCGCGACGGCCGCTGGCTGCTGCTGCACGCCGCGCGCCTGCTCGGCGGCTCGTGGTCCAGACCGGAGGTCGAGCGCGTCGCAGTGACGTTCGACCCCGCCCCGCGCTCCGACGTGACGTGGCTGCGGCTGCGGCTGCACGGCCTCAGCACGCGCGAGCGCTGCGTCGCGGAGCTGCTGCTGACCGGCCTGCCGACCGACGCGCTCGCGAGACAGCTGCACATCTCCCGCCACACCCTGCGCGACCACACGAAGGCGATCTTCGCCAAGGTCGGAGCGAGCAGCCGCTCCGAGCTGACCGCGATGCTCAACGACGACCTCGCCGGCCTGCATCTGCCGACGAGCACGCATACGTTGAGAGTCTGAGCCTGCTCAGCTGGGCGGCGCCGCAGGCGCAGGCGTCAGCGCTTGATCACGACCGGCGTGCCGCGCGTCGAGGGATCATGGTGCCCAGCATGCCACGTGATCGGCAACGCGCCACGCAGTCTCAGCCCGCCCGTCGGGCTGACCGCGGTCGCGCGAGCGGAGCGCCAGCCGCCTGCAGGCGCCTGGCGCTCCGCTGTCACACCACCGCCCCCTCGCGTCATTGAAGAGGCGATGGGGACATTGAAAGACGATCGCGACGACGGCGCGCTGTTGGCGGCCGCGGCGGGCGGGGACCGGGCTGCCTTCTCGGCCTTCTATCGGCGGCACCTCCCGGCGGTGCTCGGGACGTTGCTGCGCGAGACGCGTGACCGGGAGCTCGCCGCCGACCTGACGGCCGAGGTCTTCGCGACCGCGCTGCTCGCCGCGCGCCGCTACCGGCCCGAGCAGCCGACCGCCCTCCCGTGGCTCAACGGCATCGCGCGCAACAAGGCGCACGAGTCGCGCCGCAGCCGCCGTGCGCACGACCGCGCGCGGCGACGGCTGGGGATCGCGAGCGAGGCGATCACCGAGGACGACCTCGACCGGGTCGACGAGCTGGCGGGCCATGACGGCCAGCTGCTCGAGCTGGTCGAGCAACTGCCCGCTCCGCAGCGCGACGCGTTGCGCGCGCGTGTGATCGACGAGCGCGACTACCCCGAGATCGCGCGCGCGACCGGCAGCAGCGAGGCGGCCGTGCGCCAGCGCGTCAGCCGCGCGCTCGCATGGCTGCGGACCCAGACGGCGACGGAGGAAAGATGAGCGACTACTTCGAGCGGATCGAGCAGCAGCTGCTCGACGCCGTCGAGCGCAACGCGACCTCGACCCGTCTCCGGCTGCGGCCTGGCGGCGCGGGCGGACGGGTCGCGATCGGCACCGCGACCGCTGTCTGCCTGCTCGTCGCGGCGGTCGCCGCGCTCGGGCTGTGGGCGACGCTGAAGCCTGATGCCGCCCACGTCGCGCCGGGTGCGGCCAGCGGCTCGTTGCAGTCGCAGCTCGCCGTGCTGCGCCGGCCAGCGGCCCCCGGCGACGCTCCCCTCGCGGTCGTCGCGGAGGCCCAGCACGCCGCCAGGCACGCCCGCTCTCCGTTCAACGGCACCGTTGACCCGCGCCACATCCGCCGCATCGCAACCGCACCCGGCGGGCTCGGTGTCTACCTCGCGCCGGTCGACCGAGCCGGGGCAAACGCGTCCACCTCGGCCCTTCTCCTGGCCGCCGACGAGACCGCCGCCAGACGCCGCGTGTGGGCGCCGTGGGGCGTGACCGCGAGCGCGCTGGGCAAGGGCGCGGTGTTCGTCCAGATCGGCTTGAGATCGACAGGGGGCCCACATGCGACGGGGATCTCGGGGCTGCGCTCGCTGCAGCTGCAGCTCGTGCCCGACGGCGTCGCGAGCGTCATCTACCAATACTCGGCGGTGCCAGCCAGGCCGCTGTATCCCAACGACAACGCGACAGCGAGCGCCGCAGTCTCCTCCAACGCGGCAGTCGTCATGCTGCGCGGGCGGCTCGCCGGCAGCGGGCCGATCGAGGCGGTCTCTCGCGACGAGCGCGGAGCGACCGTGAAGCGCGTGAACGGGTCGCTTGGCGAGCACGCGATCGCGCCGCGGTCGGTCTGCGCCGGCGTGAGACTGCCGGCCAACCCGACCGGCGTTGTGGATAGCGAGAAGCCGGTCATCAGAAGAGGCGGGGCAATCGACAGGGCGCTTGCGCAGCTGCCCGCGCGCTTGCCGACGATGGCCGGCATCTGCCGACGGGCCGGGGCGCCGGTGCAGGCGGTCAAGCGCGACGACGGCCTCGCGATCCTGCGCTATGACGACGGGACGGTGATCGGCTATCGCAACGGGCAGATCGGCACGATCACGCACATCACGTCACAGAGCGAGTTCCCGCCGAGATTCCTCGACGTGCTCGAGCCGGCGCCGCGGCTGGGGCGCTGACGCGAGGACGTGAGAGGGCCACGCGGCGCCCGACCGCGCCCGCGCCGCCCGCTCGGCGGTCGCCGCGCGCCCGCGCCCGCGCCCGCCGCGCGACCGCCCGGACCGCTCGGCGCTCAGCCCCCGATCGCCGACATCGTGCGCTCGGGCTGCACGAAGCCGGGATCGTTGACGTGGTGCTTGAGCTCCTTGCGCCAGACGGCGTCGCGGATCACCTGCTCGAGCTCGTCGTCGCTCGCGCCGGCGCGGAGCGGGTCGCGCAGGCTCGTCTCGTGCTGGGAGAAGAGGCAGGTGCGCAGGTGGCCGTCGGCGGTCACGCGAATGCGGTTGCAGTCGCCGCAGAACGGCTCGCTGACCGGGTTGATGAAGCCGATCCGGCCCTGGCCGTCCTTGAACCGGTAGACGCGCGCCGTCGCGGAGGGCTCGCGCGGCTCGGCCTCGAGCGGGTAGACGGCGTCGATCTCGGCGCGGATCTCGTCGCCCGTCAGCACCTGGTCGCGGCTCCAGTTGTGATCGGCGTCGAGCGGCATGAACTCGATGAAGCGGACCTCGTAGGGATGCTCACGCGCGAAGCGGGCGAAGGGGATCGCCTCCTGCTCGGTGAAGCCACGCAGCGCGACCGCGTTGACCTTGATCGGGTGCGCCTCCGGATGGGCGGCGAGCGCCTCGAGGCCGCGCAGCACCTGCGGCAGCGAGTCGCGGCGGGTCATCTCGTAGAAGCGGTCCTGCTGCAGCGAGTCGATCGAGACGTTGAAGCGGTTGACGCCGGCCTCGACCAGCGCCGTCGCGTCGCGCTCGAGCAGGTAGCCGTTCGTCGTGACGGAGAGGTCGTGGACCTCGTCGAGCTGCGAAAGCATCCCGACGAGCGTCGGGAAGTCGCGCCGCACGAGCGGCTCGCCGCCGGTCAGGCGGACGTCGTGGACGCCCATCTCGCTCAGCACCCGCACGATCCGCTCGATCTCCTCGAACCTGAGGACGTCGGCACGGTCGAGCCACGGCAGCCCCTCGGCCGGCATGCAGTACTGGCAGCGGAAGTTGCAGCGGTCCGTCACTGACACCCGCACGTCGCCGATCAGGCGCCCGTGTCCATCGCGCAAGCGATCTCGCATCTCTTCAGCCTAGCTCTCAGCGGGTTGGTTGGAGGTGGCGACCGCCGTGGCCGGCGCCCGGCGGGTGGCCCGGTCAGGGGCGGCGGCGACCTCGCGCAGGGCCGCCGGCGTGTCGATGTCGATCACGGAGGCCGGGCCGCAGTCGATCTCAGCAATCGCGACGCCGGCCAGCGCCGCGCGGGCGCCTTCGTCGCCTCTGGCGCTCGCGACGGCGGCGAACAGCGGGCGCGTCAACAGCACCGGATGCCCAGGCGCGCCGCCCCACACGGCGCGCGCGGCTGGCGCCGGGCCGCCCGCCGCGGCCGCGACCTGCTCGATCGCCTCCGCCGTCACCAGCGGCTGGTCGCCAAGCGTGATCACGATCGCGTCAACGCCGGCGTTGTCGAGCGCGTCGACGCCGGCGCGCAGCGACGCCGACAAACCCTCTTCCCAGCCATCGACGACGACCTGCTGCGCTCCGCAGAGGTCGGCTTCGCGGGCGATCTCCTCGGCGTTGGCGCCAAGCGTCACGACGACCGGCGCGATCCCGCGCGCAGCCGTGATCGCCCGCAGCGCATGCTCCAGCATTGGCCGCCCGTCGAGCGTCGCGAGCTGCTTGGGCGCGCCAAAGCGCCGCGCGGCGCCAGCGGCAAGGACGAGCCCGCCGATGCGGATGCGATCAGCCGACAAAGGTGTGCGCCCCGACGTGCGGCTGGATCGCGCCCTGCGTCTCGCGCAACGGGGAGGGCTGCCGCTGGGAGCGGGCGGAGACGATCTCGGCGAGGATCGAAATCGCTGTCTCACCGGGGGTTCCGCCGCCGATGTCGAGGCCGCACGGCGCGTAGACCCGCGCGATGCCCTCCTCGCTGACGCCGGCCTCGCGCAGGCGCTCGTTGCGCTCCGCGGTGGTGCGGCGGCTGCCGAGCGCGCCGATGTAGCCGGCGCCCGTGGCGAGCGCGCCTTGCAGTGCGGGCACGTCGAGCCGTCTGTCGTGGCTGAAGACGATCACGGCGTCCCGCGGGCCCAGGAACCGCCCGGCGAACGCCTCGTCGGGCCAGCCTATGTGGACCTCGTCCGCGCGCGCGAACCGCGGGGCCTTCACGAACCGCTCGCGCGGGTCGCTGATCGTCACGCGGTAGCCGAGCTCGAGCGCCAGCGGAGTCAGCGCAGCGGAGAAGTCGATCGCGCCGAAGATCAGCATCTGCGGCCGTGAGGCGAACGAGGTGACGTGGACCCGCAGCCCGACGCCGAGCGTCGAGCCGTCGTTGCCGTAGCTGCGCATCGAGGTCGCGCCCTG
This sequence comes from Conexibacter sp., assembly GCA_036499225.1. Taxonomy (GTDB): domain Bacteria; phylum Actinomycetota; class Thermoleophilia; order Solirubrobacterales; family Solirubrobacteraceae; genus Conexibacter. The sequence continues at coordinate 13,528 of DASYEC010000014.1, read as the reverse complement.
CTCCAGCAGCCCAGCCGCGTCGCGCGCGACGCCGTCGGACAGCAGCCCGGGCCCGCCGAGCGTCCCAATCACGCGACCGTCGTGCTCGCCGGGCCGATCCGCGGTCGTCTGCTGTTGCTCAGCGACAGCAAACGACCGGGCGTCCTCGACGCGGCCGGGGATGACGGCCATCAGCGCGCCCGCGGCGTCGCCGTCCAGCAGCGTGGCGACGGCGGCCGGGCGGCCCGCGCGTACCTCCGCGAGCGCTTCCTCAAGCGCCTCGGCGCCGTCCTCGTCGAGCGCGTGGACGAAGATGTGGACGATCCCGCCGCAGGTGAGGCCGGCGGTCCCGGCAAGCTCGTCGGAGATGCCGTAGGTGACCAGGCGCGCCGGCTTGCCGGCCAGCACCTCCTCGGCCTCCATCACGACCGCGCTCTCGACGCAGCCGCCGGTGATCGATCCTTCGATCGCGCCGTCGGCGGCGACGTACATCGACGCGCCTGGGGACAGCGGCGCGGACCCGTCGATATCGACGAGAACAGCGCGTGCGACCGTCCGTCCTTCTCTCAGCCAACGACCGATGACAGCGGCCTGATCTACGACAACGCTCACACAACGATCATAGAACGGACCATTCAAGTGACCGAGCCGGGCGCGTCAGCGCGTCGCTTCGGCATCATGTGGCGCGTGTTGGCGATGACGGTCACAGCGAAGGAGCGAGCGCAATGCATGTCGTGATCGTCGGCGGCGGGATCCTCGGCCTGGCGACGGCGCGCCTGCTTGCGCGCGAGCAGCCCGGCTGCGAGGTGACGCTGCTGGAGAAGGAGACGGCGCTCGCGCTCCACCAGACCGGGCATAACTCGGGCGTCGTGCACGCCGGCCTCTATTACGAGCCGGGATCGCTGAAGGCTCGCCTCTGCCGTCGCGGGATGACGCTGCTGCATGCCTTCTGCGAGGAACGCGGGCTCGCCTACGACGAGTGCGGCAAGCTCGTCGTCGCGACAGACGAGCGCGAGCTGGAGCGGTTCGACAAGCTCGAGGCGCGCGCGATCGCCAACGAGGTGCCGGGGCTGCGGCGGCTGGGCCCGGCCGAGCTGCGCGAGATCGAGCCGCACGCGACCGGGATCGCGGCGCTCCACTCGCCGCACACCGCGATCGTCGACTACGGCGCGATCGCACGCGCGTTCGGCGAGGACGCGGTCGCGCATGGGGCGACGATCCGGACGGGGGCTCGCGTGACGCGGATCGAGATCGAGGCGGGCAGCGGCGCGGGCGGGGTCGGCGGGCGCGCTGGCGGGGTCGGCGGGTGCGCTGGCGTGCGCGTCGGCCTGGCCGACGGCAGCACGGTCGCCGCCGACCGCGCGATTGTCTGCGCCGGCTTGCACGCCGACCGCCTCGCGCGCGCCTCCGGGCAGCCGGCCGAGCCGCGGATCATCCCGTTCCGCGGCGAGTACTGGAGACTGCGCCCTGAGCGCAGCGATCTCGTGAGAGGGATGATCTACCCCGTTCCGGACCCGGCGCTGCCGTTCCTCGGCGTCCACCTGACGCGCAAGGTCGACGGGACGGTCTGGGTCGGCCCCAACGCCGTCCTCGCGACCGCGCTGGAGGGCTACCGCCGCAGCTCGTTCTCCGCGCGCGAGCTGGGCGAGACGCTCGGCTGGCCGGGGACGCCGCGCCTGATGCGCAGATACTGGCGCGTCGGCGCGACCGAGCTGGTCCGCTCCAACGTCAAGGCCGTGTTCATGCGCGACGCGCGCCGCTACGTGCCCGAGCTGCGTACCGGCGACGCGATCCCCGCGCCCGCGGGCGTGCGGGCGCAGGCGCTCGACCGTGACGGCGCGCTCGTCGACGACTTCCGCCTCGGCCTCACCGGCCCGATCACCTGGGTCCGCAACGCTCCCTCCCCCGCCGCGACCTCGTCGTTGGCGATCGCCGAGGAGCTCGTCGAGCGGGCCGGTATCAGGCTGGGCGCGTCGAGCCCCGCGCCACCAGCTCGGCCGGCAGCCTGACGTTGCGGAAGCGGCTCGGCGCGGTGCCGTCGATCCGCTCCTGCAGCAGCGCGACGCCGCGGCGGCACATCTCGGCGATCGGCTGACGGACCGTCGTCAGGTCGTAGGCCGGCCAGCGCGCGATGTCGACGTCGTCGAAGCCGACGACCGAGACGTCGTCCGGAACGCGGACGCCGCGGACGCGCGCGCCGTCTATCGCGCCGAAGGCAACGAGGTCGTTGACGCAGAAGACGGCCGTCGGGGGCTCGGGGCGGTCGAGCAGCGCCTGCATGCCGTGATAGCCGGCCGGGTGGGAGAAGGGGCCGCGCACGAAGCGCGCATCGGCGAGCGGGTTGCCAGCCTCGGAAAGCGCTCTGCGAAAGCCCGCTTCACGCTCGTCCGAGGTGTTCGTGTGCTCCTCGCCGGCGATCAGCCCGATCCGCTCGTGGCCGAGCTCGAGCAGGTGGCGCGCGGCAGCGGCGGCGCCAGCGCCGTTGTCTGAGGCGACCTTGTCGCAAGGTATCCGCAGCGTGCGGTTGAGCAGCACGACCGGCGCCTTGCGCTCAAGCGCCGCCACGAGCGAGGTCGACCGGCGCGAGATCGTCGTGTAGATCACGCCGTCGATCAGGCCGCGGCTGAGCGCCTGCACCGCGGCCTCCTCGCCGCCGTCGTCGGCGACCCACAGCGTCATCAGATGGCCGCTGTCGTTGATCGTGTCGCTCAGCGCTTCGATGATCTCGGGATAGAACGGGTTCCGTACGCCCGCGACGACGACGCCGAAGGTCCCCGTCTCGTTCGTCCGCATCCGCTGCGCTGCCGCGTTGGGGACGTAGCCCGTCTCGTCGAGCACCTTCAGCACCCGCTGCCGCGTCTCAGCGCGGACATACGGGTCGTCGCGCAGCACGCGCGACACCGTCGTCTGCGACACCCCGCTGAGGGCGGCGACATCACGGCTCGTCAGGCGTCTTGGCACTGGGTGAGAGGCTAGGCGTTGACGCCGCTGCCTCGTCGTTCAGCGGCCGCGTTGACGCCCTCTTGGCCCGCCGCCGCTCAGGCGCGACCACAGCGCGGGGCTCGGGCGCGCCGGCCGGGCGGCGTCATGGCTGCTGCACCATCAGCAGCGAGTTCCCGTCGGGGTCGCGGAAGAGGAACATCGCCGGAATGCCGGCCAGCGGCGCGCCGGCCCAGTGCACGACCCTCACGCCCTGGCGCATGATCGGGTCGACGTCGACGCCCCGCGCGCGCAGGGCCGCGTGGTCGCCGTCAACGTCCGCGTTGTCGAACACGACCCCGGTCTCGACCCCCGCGGGCCGCCCCTCGCGGGCGGCGACGAGCGAGATCGTCGTGACCGCTCCCGGCGGCGCCACCTCGACCCACCGCTCCCGGTCGTCCTCGCCGTAGCGGAAGTCCGCCACCTTCTCGAGCCCGAGCGTCCCGACATAGAACCCGATCGCCCGCTCCTGATCGGCAACCGCCACCGTCACCGTCGACATCTGCGTGATGCTCGTCCTGCTCACCGTCTCGCTCATCCCGCGCTCCTCCTGTCCGGATTGGCCTCTCAGGAGAAGACGGGAAGGGGCGGCGAGAGTCATCGGTCAGCGCCGCCGCGTGGGGACGAGCGGCAGCGTCCCGGCACCGCGGAAGGGCCGCCTTCGTTGTCTTCCTTGCGGTTGACTCGATCGACGACCCTTCTGAAAATGACTATGGACCTTCGGAAGGCGCTGCGCAACCAGAAAGTAAGCATTGTTACAAGAGGGAGCCCGCGTGGTCACCGGCTCACCGACACCGCCCTCCCCCCTTCCCGCCGCCAAGCGACCATGCGCCAGCTCGGTCGATCATCGGGAAGTCGGCGTTTTGACTGGCGGGCTGGGCGCATAACGGCAGAAACGCCGGAGGACCGATCGCGTTGGGCTCTCGCCAGGCGCGGGTGGTGGCGCGGGGCAATCCGCGAGCGGAAAGGCAGACCTGTGACGGCAACCGAGACGGAGACGCCAGTCGTGGCGGCGGCCGTGCGCGAGCACGTGGCGGCGCGTGCGCCCGAGACCGATCAGGAGCGGCGCTTTCCGCTCGAATCGCTCGCCGTGCTCGGCGACGCTGGGCTGCTCGGGCTGCTCGTCGCCCCCGACTACGGCGGGCGCGGGGCCGGCCTGGGCGCGCTGGCCGAGGCGTGCGAATCGATCGGCGGCGCGTGTGCCTCCAGCGGGATGGTCTTCCTGATGCACGCCGTCACCTCGGCGACGATCGCCGGCGGCAGCGGCAGCAACACCGCCGACCTCCTTCGCGCGATGGCCCGCGGCGACGCGATCGGCACGCTGGCGTTCAGCGAGCGCGGGACGGGAGCGCACTTTTACGCGCCGGAGCTGCGAGCGGAGGGCGACGGCGACGGTGGCGTGCGGATCTCGGGGCGCAAGAGCTTTGTCACGTCTGGCGGGTATGCGGACGTCTACCTCGTGCTTGTGCAGAGCCCGGACGGCGAGGGGCTCGACTGCTTCGCCGTCAACGCAGGTGATGACGGGGTCGCGTTCGACGGCGTCTGGCCGGGACTCGGGATGGCTGGCAACTCGAGCATCGCGATGGTGCTCGACGACGTCCATCTCGGACCCGATAGGCGGATCGGGTCGCCCGGCTGCGGCGCCGACCTTGTCTTCGGGGTCGTCGCGCCGTTCTTCCTCGTCGGGCTCGCGGCCGTCAACGTCGGCGTTGCCGCGGCGGCGCTTGAGACGGCGACGACCCACGCAGCCTCGCGCACATACCCAGACGGCTCGACGCTCGCCGAGGTCCAGGCGATCCAGCATCAGCTCGCCGGCATGGACCTCGCCGTCCGCCAAGCGCGGCTGCTCGTGCGCGAGGCCGCGCAGCTCGGCGACGCCGGCGATCCGGGCGCGCTCGTGACGATCATGGAGGCGAAGATCGCCGCGACCGAGGCCGCGCGCACCGTCACCGACCAGGCGCTGGAGGTCTGCGGCGGGCAGGGCTACACCCCCGCGCTTCCGGTCGAGCGCCACCTGCGCGAGGCCCGCGCCGGCGCGGTGATGGCGCCGACCAACGGCGTCTTGCGCAGCTGGGTCGGCAAGGCCCTGGCCGGGCTTCCGGTGCCGTGATGAGCGGCCGTTCGGAGGACCTGATCACCGTCGGCGCAGTCGCTTATCACCCGCGCGTGGTAACGATCTGGGAGCGTTTTCGCGCTTGGCTCACCGAAGCCGGCGCGCCGACCGACTACCTGCTCTTCTCCAATTACGAGCGGCTTGTCGAAGCAGTGCTGGAGGGCGAGGTCGACATCGGCTGGCACACGAACACGGCCTTCGTCGCGCTCGAGCGGGCGCTCGGGCGCGAGGCGCCGATCCTCGGCATGCGCGATAGAGACGCCGACTTCGCGACGGTGATCGTCACCCGTCGCGGCGAGACGTTCGACGACGTAGAGGAGCTGGCCGGCCGCCGGCTCGCGCTCGGCAGCCGCGACTCCGGCCACGCCGCGATCCTGCCGTTGTACTACCTCGCGAGACAGGGCCTCGACGCGGCGGCGGACTGCCAGCTCGTCCGCTTCGACACGCACCTCGGCAAGCACGGCGACACCGGCGACTCAGAGCTGCGCGTCGTGGAGGCGGTCGCGGAGGGCACGGCCGACGCCGGCGCGCTCGGCGACGTGACGTGGGCGACCTTCCGCACGCAGGGCCTGCCGGTGACCGGCCAGCTCGAGATCGCCTGGCGCTCGCCGACCTACTACCACTGCAACTTCACCGCACTGCCCTCAATTGACGCGCTGCGCGCGGCGCGCTGGCAGCGGGCGCTGCTGGCGATGGACTACGACGACCCCGCCGTGCGCGAGGCGATGACGCTCGAAGGCGTCAGACGGTGGCTGCCAGGCGATCGGGTTGGCTACACCGATCTCGCCGACGCGATGGCGGTTGCGCACGACGCCGAGCGGCGGGGGCGGCCGGGCGCCGCTGCGCGCCGCGCACGGCCTGCGCCGACCGACGCGCCCGAGGTCGGCGGCGACGAGAGCGCGTACGAGTGACCGAGCCGCGCCGGCTCGACGCCGAGCAGCTCGAGCTCGGCGGCGGCCTCGACGTGCTGCTCCAAGCGACGCTGGCCGGCATGCGCCCCGGCGAGCAGGTCGACGTCACCACCCCCTCCCGCGCCGTCGCGCTCGAGCTGCCCGGCTGGGCGCGGGTCGAGGGGCACGAGGCCGGCGAGCCGGGGGCGCTCGGCGATTGGCGCGGCGAGGAGCGCGCCGCCGCGCCGCTCGCCCGTGCCGACCGCCGCTGGGTCGTGCGGTTGCGGCGCGGGGATCGGCGACGGGTCCTCGCGGACGCGCTGCCGGCGGCGGACGGCGCCGTCCCGCTGCGCGGGGGGCGCGAGCTTCACACCGCCGACATCCGGACGCAAGGACCCGCGCCGGCGGTTCCAGACGACGCCGACCGCACCGCCGGCCTGACGCCGCTCGGCGCAATCCCGGAGCAAGGCGGACCGGCGTTCGACTGGCGGCTGCGTCGGCGCGACGCGATCTGGTCAGAGGACATCGGCGACCTCGCCGAGCAGGCGTCGGCTGAGCAGTGGGACGCGTCGCGAGATGTGCCGTGGGAGACCGCCAGGCAGCTGTCGGAGCCGCTCAACCGGGCCGTCGCGCAGGTGATGACGTTCATCGCGCAGAACGAGTACGCGGCGCTGTACGTGCCGGCCGCCTTCCTCCCCCAGGTTCACCCTGCCTACGCCGAGACGCTGCTGTGGCTCGCCAGCCACGTCCATGACGAGGCGCGTCATGTCGAGGTCTTCACCAAGCGGGCGCTGCTGACGGGGCACCACGGCTACGCGCTCGCGTCGACCGGCCTCTCGCTCAGAACGCTGCTCGACGAGCACGACTTCACCAACGCCGCGCTGCTGCTGAACGTGCTCGGCGAGGGGACGTTCCTCGACCTGCTGCAGTTCGTCGAGCGCTACGCCCCCGACCCTGCGACGGCGGCCGCCGCCCGCCTCGCCCATCGCGACGAGCGGCGCCATGTCCACTTCGGCATCTCTCACGTGCGCCAAGCGCTCACGAGCGAGCCCGAGCAGCGCGCGACGCTCGTCACCTCGGCCGAGCAACGGGCCGCGAAGCTGACGGAGCTCTCCGGCCTCAGCCCGCTGCTGACAGAGGGCCTGACGATCATCGCCGCCGGCTCGCTGCGCCCCGCCGCGCTCTCAGAGGGCGCTCGCGCCGTCCGCACGCTGATGGCGACGATGGAGCGCAACCGCATCCGCCGCCTGCGCGCCGCCGGCTTCGACGACGCGACCGCCAGACGGCTGTCGGAGCTGCATACGCCGAACTTGATGTGAGGCCCGCGAAACGGCTTAGCGCGCCGCCATCCGCAGCGCGCCGTCAAGCCGGATCACGGAGCCGTTGAGCATCGGGTTCGCGATAATCGACTCGACCAGCTCGGCGTACTCCCGCGCGTAACCGAGTCGCGACGGGAACGGCGTGACGCCGCCGAGCGCGTCGCGCGCCGCGTCAGGGAGGCCGGCGAGCATCGGCGTCTCGAACAGGCCCGGCGCGATCGTCATCGCACGGATCCCGCTCGACGCGAGCTCGCGCGCGGCCGGCAACGTCAGGCCGACGACGCCGCCCTTCGACGCGGCATAGGCGATCTGGCCGATCTGTCCCTCGTACGCGGCAATCGACGCGGTCAGCACGCAGACGCCGCGCTCGCCGCCGGCGTCGGGCTCGTTCTGCTTCATCGCCGCCGCGGCGAGTCGCAGGGCGTTGATCGTCCCGAGCAAGTTCACCGTGATCACCTGCGTGAAGTGCTCAAACGGCGTCGGGCCGTCGCGCCCGACCAGCTTGCCGGGCGTGCCGACGCCCGCGCAGACGACCGAGACCCGCAGCCCCCCGGGCAGCCCCGCCGCAACCGCGACCGCCTCCTCGACTGCGACCGGGTCGGTGATATCGGTGACGACCGCGCGGCCGCCGATCTCCTGCGCCACCTCCCGGGCCCGCTGCCCCGCGAGGTCGGCGACGACGACCGTCGCGCCCGTGCTCGCAAGGTGGCGGGCGGTCGCGGCGCCCAGCCCCGACGCGCCGCCGAAGACGATCGCCCCTGCTCCCGAGATCTCCATGCGCGGAGCGTACTTGCCTCAGTCGTCCAACACCGTCAAATCGATCCGGCTCAGCCGCTCGGGGTCGGCGAGGATGTCGATCTCGACGATTCTGCCGTTTGCCACGGTGAAGCCCACCACGGAGAACGGGCGGCCGTCGGGGATGGTGACGACGCCAGGGGCGCCGTTGACCAGCGCCCGGCGGCCCGCGGCCGCGAAGCGGCGGAAGCTGAGCGCCTGCGCGGCGATCGCCTCCGGGCCGCGGACCTCGCGCGAGAGGCCGGGCGCAAGCACGCCGCCGTCGGAGCGCAGCACGACATCGGGGTCGAGCACGGCGACGAGCGCGTCGAAGTCGCCTTCGCGCGAGGCGGCGAGGAAGGCGTCGACGACCTCGCGCTGGCGGGCGAGGTCTGGGTCAGGGACTGGCGCGGCGCCCTGCACCCGGCGGCGCGCGCGGCTGCCGAGCTGGCGGGCGGCGGTCGGCGAGCGGTCGAGGATCTGCCCGATCTCCTCGAACGGGACGGCGAACATGTCGTGCAGGACGAAGGCAAGCCGCTCGGCCGGCGAGAGCGTCTCGAGCACGACCAGCAGCGCCAGGCCGACCGAGTCGGCGAGCAGCACCTCCTGCTCGGGATCGACCCCGGCGTCGTTGCTGACGATCGGGTCGGGCACGCGGGCGTAGGAGTCCACGTCGTAGGGCTCCTCGCGCCGCGATCTGCGGGAGCGCAGCATGTCGAGCGACACGCGCGCGACGACCGTCGTCAGCCAGCCGCCGAGGTTCTCGACCGCGCTCGCGTCGGAGCGGCTGAGCCGCAGCCACGCCTCCTGCACGGCGTCGTCGGCCTCGTTCAACGAGCCGAGCATGCGGTACGCGACCGCTCTCAGGTGGGCGCGATGCCGTTCGAATCGCTCTGCCAGGAAGTCTCTGTCGTCCATCGCTGTCACATCCATCGGTCGGGCGGCGTCATAGGAGTGACGTGCCCACCCACCGAGATGTGACAAGGAGCATCCCATGGAGTCACGTATGGCCAACCCCGTCATGACCGTGCCCGCCTCGATGAGGGCGTTGCACGCCCTCCACAGCGCCTCGCAGGAGACTGGCATCGCGCAGGAGCTGATCGACCTCGTGCACCTGCGCGTCAGCCAGATCAACGGCTGCAGCGTCTGCGTCGAGATGCACGCCCGCGACCTCAAGAGAGGCGGCGCCAGCGACGATCGCCTCTTCGCCGTCGCCGCTTGGCGCGACGCGCCGTGGTTCAGCGACGCCGAGCGCGCCGCGCTGGCGCTCGCCGAGTCGGTCACGCGCCTCGCCGACCGCCCCGACCCGGTCCCGGACGACGTCTGGAACGAGGCGGCCCGTCACTTCGGCGAGCAGGAGCTGTCCGGGCTGCTGCTCGCGATCGCCGGCATCAACGTCTGGAACCGCCTCAACGTCGCGACGCGGCAGGTCGCGGGAATGGTCGCGTAGGCACTCCTACAGGGGCAGCCCCCGCGCGTGCGAGGCGAACCCTCTCCACGCGTCGCCGTGCTCGGCGATGCGGTCCCGGGCGGTGTGGATCGTCCATCTGTCGGGCGCGAGGCCGGGGTCGTCGAGCTCGTCCCAGTGCAGCGGCATCGCGACCGCAGCACCAGCTCTCGCGCGCACGCCGTACGGCGCCACGGCGTGCTGCGCGTAGCTGTTGCGCATGATGTCGAGCAGGATCGGCGCCTCGCGTCTCGCCTTGCGGGCCTCGAGCGTGAACCGTCTCGGGTCGCGCTCGACAAGCTGCTGCGCGAGCTCGCGCGCCCAGCCGCGCACGGCGTCGAAGTCAGGCCCGCGCCGCAACGGGACCGTCACGTGCAGGCCGCGCGAGCCGGTCGTCATCGTGAACGGCTCCAGCCCCTCCGCGCGCAGCGCCTCGCCGACCAGCTGCGCGCCGCGGCGCACCTCTGCGAAGGCGACGTCGGTCGGGTCAAGGTCGAAGATCAGCCGGTCGGGCTGCTCCAGCTCGTCGGCACGGCTGAGGAAGACGTGCGGGGTGATGCACGCCTGGCCGGCGAGATAGACCATCGTCGCCGCATCGCTCAGCATCGCCTGCACCAGTCTCCCGCCATGTCTGGGCACGTCGACCGTCTTGATCCAGTCGGGGTAATAGGCGGCGACCGACTTCTGGAAGAAGCCCTGGTGCTCGATCCCGTCGGGGAAGCGCTGCAGCGCCACCGGCCGGTCTCTCACGTGCGGCAGCATCGTCGGCGCGATCTCGGCGTAGTACTCCGCGAGGTCGCCCTTCGTCTCGCCTGTCGGGAAGAGCTCCTTCTCCGGCCGCGAGACCTCGACCGTCCGGCGCCCCGCTCTGATCGCGACGGTGGTGCTCATCTGCTCACGCGCCGCGCTCCGCCGGCGGCGCGACCGCGAGGTAGACCGAGCCGATGTCGCCGTCGCCGTGCTCCTCGGAGGCGACCGTCATCTGCCGCGCGACCGTCTCCACGAGCGGCAGTCTCAGCTCAAAGCGCTCGGCTGCCTCGACGACGAGGCGCGCGTCCTTGGCGGCGAGCGAGAGCTTGAACGAGGGCGTGAAGTCCCGCGCGATCATCGCGTTCCCCTTCAGTCTCAGATACGGCAGGTCGAGCGAGCCGCCCTCGACCGCCGCGAACAGCCCCTGCGGGTCGAGCCCGAGCGTCTGCGCCAGCGCGATCGCCTCCGCGGCGCCCTCGACGACCGCGACGATCCAGCTGTTCGTGACGAGCTTCAGCCGCGACCCCGCGCCGGCCTCCCCCAGCCACAGCGTGCGCGCGCCGATGACGTCGAAGACCGTGTTGGCGCGCTCGCGCACGGAGGCGTCGTCGGGGCCGGAGGCGAGCACGACGAGCTGTCCGGCCTCGGCCGGCTGCTTGGTGCCGAGCACCGGCGCGTCGACGAACGTCGTGCCGCGCTCGTCGGCGAGCACGACGCAGCGCTCCGTTCCGCCGAGCCCGATCGTGCTCGTCTGCAGCCAAACCGCGCCGGCCGGGAGGCCGGCGAGCGCTCCCTCCTCGCCGGTGACGACCTCCACGACGGAGTCGGCGTCGTTCAGCATCGTCACGAGCAGGTCGGCGCCGGCCGCGGCGTCGGCCGGCGTCCCGGCGAGCTTCGCGCCGGCCTCCTCCACCGGAAGGGCCCGCTCGGGCGTCCGGTTCCATGCCTGCACGCGGTGGCCGGCTCTCAACAGGTTGCGTGCCATTGCGCTGCCCATCGTGCCGCCGGCGCCGAGGACCGCGACCGTCATCGTCGCCATCTGATACCTCCAAGTTCCATGTGCGGACGGTCATACCCGTGAAGACGCTGCCGTCCCCAGATCGCGCCTGACACCCGCGCACAGTCGGCGCGACCAAGCGGCTGCTCCGCCTGGTCGAGGCGGCCGAGCGCGAAATCGCGTGACTCGCCACACCGAGAAGCGGGTAGCTGGCCGGCAATGCGCGCAACGACCTCGATCTGGCTCTCCTCCGCCCCGCCGAGCCTCGGCCGGCCGCTCGCCGAAGGCCTGGACGTCGACGTCGCCGTGCTCGGCGGCGGCATCTCCGGCATCACGACCGCGCTCCTGTGCGCCCGTGACGGCGCGACCGTCGCCGTGCTCGAGCGCGAGACGGTCGCCGGCACCGGCGGCGCGACCGGCTTCACGACGGCGAAGGCAAGCGCGCTGCAGCAGACGAAGCTCGCGCAGATCCGCAACCTCCACGGCGACGAGAAGACCGCCGCCTATGCCGCCGCGCAGCTCGACGCGCTCGACCTGATCGAGGGCCTCGTCGAGCGGCACGCGATTGACTGCGGCTGGCAGCGGCTGCCGGACGTCACATTCGCGCTCGACCGCACGCAGGTCGACGCCGTCCACGCGGCCCAAGAGGCAGCGCGCGCCGGCGGCCTGGCGGTCCACACGACAACGCCCTCGCCGCTCCCGTTCGAGCCGCCCGCGGCCGTCCAGCTCGACCGGCAGGCGATCTTCGACCCGGTCCGCTACGTCCGCAGGCTCGCGTCGCTGCTCGTCGAGGAGGGCGGCCACGTCTTCGACCACACAGCGGTCGCGCAGGTCCACGACGGCGACCCATGCCGTGTCGTGACAGCGGGCGGGGAGACCGTGCGCGCGGGCGCGGTCGTCGTCTGCACGAACTACCCGTTGCTCGACCGCGGCGCCTTCTTCGCGCGCATGAGCGCCGAGCGCTCCTACGTCGTCGCCGCGCGCGTGCTCGACGATCCGCCGGCCGCGATGGCGATCAGCGCCGGCGAGCCGACGCGCTCGATCCGCCCGCTGCTGACCGACGACAGGCAGCGCTGGGTGCTGATCGGCGGCGAGGGCCATCCGACCGGGTCGAGCAAGGCGACCCCGGAGCGCTACAAGGCGCTGGAGCGGTTCGCGCGCGAGCGCTTCGACGTCGAGGAGATCCCCTTCCGCTGGTCGACCCAGGACGGGATGCCGGTCGACAAGCTCCCGTACGCCGGGCGCTACCTGCCGCGCTCGAGCCGCTTGTTCGTCAACGCCGGCCACCAGAAGTGGGGCATGACGAACGCGACCGCCGGGGCGCGGGTCGTCGCCGACCTGATCGCCGGCCGCGACAGCCGTTTTGCTTCGCTGCTGGACCCCAACCGCGTCACGCTCGGCGCCGTGCCGGACGCCGCGAAGGCGCAGGCGTCGGCTGCCGCCCACCTCGTCGGCGACCGCCTGACGCCCGCGGAGGCGTCGTCGGCCGCCGAGGTGCCGACCGGCGAGGCGCGCGTCGTGCGCTCCGGGCGGTTCGGCAAAGTCGGCGTCCATCGCGACGACCTCGGCGCCGTCCACGCCGTCTCGCTGCGCTGCACCCACCTCGGCTGCATCCTGCATTGGAACGACGCCGAGCGCAGCTGGGACTGCCCCTGCCACGGCTCGCGCTTCGGGATCGACGGCCAGCTGCTGACCGGCCCGGCGAGCAAGCCGCTGGAGACGGTCGAGGCGCCGCAGTGAGCGCGACCCGCTCGAGGGTCGTCGCGCTCCCCGGCGTCTTCCGCCCCCGCAGCGACGCTCGCCTGCTCGCCGCCGTGATGAGCGAGCACGACCTCGCGCGGAATGCGAAGGCGCTCGACCTCTTCACGGGCAGCGGCGTGCTCGCGATCGCGGCGATGCATGCCGGCGCCCGCTCGATGACCGCGGTCGACCTCTCGCGCCGCGCCGTCGCGACGGTGCGGCTCAACGCCTTGCGCAACGGCGTGCGCGTGCGGGCCGTGCGCGGCGACCTGTTCGCGCCGGTCGCGGGCGAGCGGTTCGACCTGATCGTCGCGAACCCGCCGTACCTTCCGGGCGTGGAGCGTCTCCCCCGCCGCGGCGCCGCGCGCGCGTGGGAGGGCGGCCGCGACGGCCGCGAGCTGGTCGACCGGCTCTGCGACGGCGCGCGGGACCACCTCGCGCCAGGCGGTCGGCTGCTGCTCGTGCAGTCGTCGCTGACCGGCGAGCAGGCGACCCTTGAGCGGCTTGCGCTCAACGGGCTCGATGCCGAGCTGCTCGCCC
>DASYEC010000013.1:0-62204 GCA_036499225.1 Conexibacter sp. | reverse complement strand
AGCCGCGCGCGCTCGCGCACGGACAGCTGCGCGACGGTCGGCCAGCCGCCGCCGTGGGCGCGGCGGACGTCGGCGAGCGCTCTGCGCAGGCCGGCGATGCCGACGTCGACGGGGACGAGCGCGTCCTCGCGCGCGCCGACGAGCGGGCGCAGCGTCTCGATCACCGTGACGGTCGCGTCGAGCGCGGCTGAGGTCGCGCGCACGCCCTGCCCGCTCCACGGCAAGCGCGTGCCGCTGAGCAGGTCGCGCTGGGCGTCCTCAAGGATCTCGTGCGCGCGGATCGCGTAGTCGGGCGCGGCGATCTGAAGTCTTCTGACGTGCGTGCGCAGGCGCGCGACGTCGCCGGCGAGGCGCTCGGACCAGACGGCGTTCACGCGCGGGTCGGCGCCGTTCCAGAGCGCGTGCTCGACGCGGTGCAGGCCGCGGAACGACGGGTCGTCGACGCCTTTGGGCTTGCCGGACGGGGTGCCGTCGATCCGCTCGTCAAGCGTCCCGAACGAGCCGTAGGCGGCGCCGACGCGCATGTAGTCCGCGTCCGCATCGCCCCAGGCGGATCGGGCGGCCTGGCGGTCGCCTCGCTGCATCGCCGCGGTCAGCGCCGCGACGTCTTGCTGCATCTGGCCGAGCTGCCTGCCGACGTACTGCTTGTACTGCGCGACCGGTCTGCGGAAGGCGCTGGGGGGCAGCGGCCCGTCGCCGCTCGCGGTCGGGCCGGCCTGTGGCAGCGACGCGCGCCGCGCGGCGACCGCGGGGGCCTCGGACGAGCCGTAGACCGTGCTCGTCTGCGGCGGCGCGCTGGCCGACGCAGAGGTCACGGCGGCGCGTTCGGAGCTGCCCGACCCGCCGCAGCCGGCAAGCGCGCCGGCGGCGAGGGCGGTGGCGGCGAGCGCGAGGGCCGAGCGGCCGGCGAGACCGCGTGCACGTGCACGCGCCATCGCCGGCAGCAGAACGGCCAAGCGCCCGGTCGTCGACCGGGCGCGATGGGGGCGGGCCGCCCAGCCGCCCGTCGTCCGCGCGCGGGGCGCGGACGACGGGACGGGGAGGGGCTGGCGCTCAGCGCTGCTTGGCACCGCGCTTTGCGGCGGCCGCGTGCAGCACGACCGTGTGGCGCGCCGTGTGGATGTGACCCTTGGCGTCACGCGTGTCGATCAGCACCGTGATCCGCAGGCTGCCTGCCTTCGCGAGCGCGCTGCGCCCGCTCTTGGAGAGCTTCACCTGGAGCGTCTTGCGGGCGCCGGCGCCGAGCTTGAAGCTCGCCGTGCCGACGACCGTCGTTCTGCGGACCGACTTGCCGCGCTTGCGCGTGACCAGCGTCATCTCGGCCTTGACCGAGCCCGACGCCGTCTCGCCCTTCGGCGCGGTCAGCATCACGGCAACCGCGCTCTTGCCGGCCTTCAGCTGCGCGCCGACCTTCGACGCGACTCTCGGCGTCGAGGCCGTGTGGCCGGGCAGCGGCGGCGTGACGCCGCCGGGCTGGCTGCCCGGCCCCCGGGGCGCTGCCGAGCTGGTGCCGCTCAGGGCGACCGCGTGGCTGGCCGTCGGCGTGTTGTCGTGGATCACCAGCTGCGCGTTTGAGCTCGCGCCGGCGTGCTGCGGCGCGAAGCGGACCATCACGACGCAGTGGTCGCCGACCGCGATCGGGGCCGACGTGCAGGCGCTGCCATCGACCTGGAAGTCGTGGCTGGAGAGGCCGTCGGTGTCGGAGACGTCGATCGAGGAGATGCTCAGCGGCGCCGAGCCGGTGCTCGTGATCGTCACGGCCTGCGCGTCGCTGACCGTGCCGGCCTGCTGGTCGGCGAACGACAGCGGCGTCGCCGACAGGTCGCTGACCGGGGTCGCCGGGCCGTTGCCGACCTTGATCGTCTTCGACGACTTCACCTGCGAGCCGCCGCTGACCGAGTCGTTGGAGATGCCGACCGTGACCTGACCGTCCCTGAGGCCGTGCAGCACGCCCGTCGCGGGGTCGAGGATCGCCGCCTTGCCGGCCGCTCTCGCGGCGTCCGTCGCGGCCTGGCCGCTGCCGATCGCGAGGTTGTCCGAGCCGGTCCAGTCGACCGAGTTCGGGTAGCCGATCGGGACCGACAGGCTGGCCGCCTGGTCGAGCGTGCCGCTGATCGCGATCTGGCTGCCGACCGCGACGCTCGCGGGCCCCGACAGGCTCGAGCCCTCTGCGTAGGCGCGCACGTCAGCGTCGAGCCAGTCGTCGCTCGTCGCGGTCGCCGCGTCGACGCCGAAGCGCACCCAGCCGTCGAAGCCGCCCGTCGCGGTCGTGCCGCCCGGGACGGTGCCCGCGCTCGGCAGCGTCACGTAGGAGACGCCGTCGTTGCGGCTGACGTCGGCGACCTGCGCGTCGGCGCCGATCATCGAGACGCCCTTGCCGCTGGCGGCATGGAAGCTCGACAGCATCGACTTCAGCAGCGCGATGTCGTTCGCGTCGCCGAGCTGGTTGCCGGCGCCAGCCGGGTCGCTCAGCGTCGCGTGCTGGACGACGACGACGTTCTCGACCGAGTCGTCGGTCTGAGCGTCGTCGAGCTGGTCGCGCAGCATCGCCAGCTGGTCGAACGACGTGGCCGCGTCGCTGCTGTTGTCACCGCTGTTGAGCAGGACGAAGCGCGTGCCCTTGTGGTCGAACGAGCCCGAGGCGGAGCTGAACGCGCGGCCCCAGGCGTCGCCGTTGGCGTCGGTCGTGCCGGAGGCCTTCCACTCGACGTCGCCGGGGATGTACAGGCACGGGATCGTGCCGTCCGGCGTCGAGCTTGGCAGCGCTTGGTCGAGCGGGACCAGGTCGCAGCCCGCGCCCTCCAGCATCGTCTCGGCGCTCGAGATCGCCGTGTCGGTCGACGCCGACGCGATGTTGCCGTCGAGCAGCAGGAAGTCAGGTCTCTGCTCGATCGCTCGCTGCACCTCGAGCGTCCCCTGCTTCACGCCCTTCGCCGTGTTGGCGTCGTAGCGCATGTCGCCGATCGCGCCGAAGGCCCACGCGCCCGAGTCGTTCGAGAGCTGGCCGTCGGTCGAGACGAGGCGGTCCGGGACGGGCGTCGTCGGCGGGGCCGGGGTGACCGAGCCGGGGCTGTTCGCCTCGAGGTCGGAGAAGTACACGCCGCCTCTGTAGGTGGCGGTCGTCGTGTTCTCGTCGATCGGCTGGATGCTCGAGATGTGGAGCGGGAACGTCCACGTCGCCGGCACGGGGACCGTGATCTGCTGCCAGTCGGTCGTGTCGAGTCTGACGAGGTTGTCGAACGACTGCGACAAGCCGTTCGCGCTGCCGTAGGTGATCGAGATGCCGGCGGGCTGTGGCGTCGTGCTCTTGACCCAGAAGCTGAGCGAGGTCGCAGGCCCGTGGATAGAAGCCGCCGGGGCCCCGGCGGCCGGCTTGATGCCGCCCGCTCGTGCGTTCGCCGGCTGGGTGATCGCGACCGAGTAGTCGTAGTCGAGTCTCAGCGCGTCGGCGCCCTCGGGCGTGCTCGGGTCGTGGCCGGCGCCGCGGACCTCGGTGAGCGTCTGGTCCTCGTTGTGCGTCGGGCCTCTGGCCCACGTGTCAAGCGGGCTGACGAACGACTCGAGGTAGGTCGAGACGATGCCGGTCTCGACGCGGACCTGCGTGGTCGCGCCACCAGCCGAGACGGTGAGGTACTCGACGCCGGACTTGACCGGCGAGACGTCCAGGCCCGTGCCGTCGCTGTTGAGCGTGACTCTGACAAGCGAGCCGTCGTAGCTGACTCTGAGGTCGCTGGCGACGATCGGCGCGGCGAAGCCGTCCTTGTCGAGACCGTTGACCGTCAGCTCCTGGGTCTCGCCGAGCGCACCGAACTCCAGCGTTCTTCTCGACGGCTGCAGCACCGCGGGAGCGCCGAGCACTCTGATCGTCCCGGTGCCGGTCGCAATGCCGGCGGTCGCGGTGACCGTGACGTTGTGCGCCGCGGTGACGCTGCTCGGCGCCGTGTACGTGTCGCCGCTGAAGCTGCCCTCGGGTGCGCTCCAACTCCGGCCAATCGGCGCCGTGACCGCAACGCCGTGGTCGTCGACCGCGCCCAAGGAGAAGGTCCGGTGCATGCCGGGGAAGACGCGCGACAGCGTCGGGTCGTCCCCGCCGTTGTCCTTGTCGGGGCTGACGACGAGCGAATGCGCCGTGCCGTCGCCGGGCGTGACGAACAGGCCGTAGCCGTCCGGCACCGAGCGCTGGCCGCCCGCGCCGATCGACGAGCCGTGGAGCTGCTGGTAGCTCGTGTCGCCGTAGCGTCTGCCGACCATCTCGGTCGAGGCGCCGCCGTCGAAGTTGATCGCCTCATAGGCGCCGAGCGATCTCATGATCAGGCCCATCGACTCGCGCGTCGGGCCAGGGGTCTCGTTGGCGGTGTCACGGCCGTTGGTCGTGACGATCATGAGCGTCTTGCCGTCCTGGGCGAGGCCGGCCGAGGTGCGCGGCGCGCCGCCGTCGTCGCCGACGACCGACTCCGGCTGCGCGACGCCGTCGACGACCAGCTGCTGGCGGCCGCCGAGCGCCGATCTCAGCGCGTTGCTCATCGAGTCCGAGACGCTGTTCGTGAACGAGACCGAGTCGCCGACGCTGAGCGTCTCAAGCGCCGTGGCATCGGCGCCGAAGCCCTCGAGATAGGTCGTGTCGCTGTCGATCGCGCCCGAGCCGCCGGCACTCGTGCCGTCGGTGGAGGCTGTGACAGAGGCGACCGTGCCGTTGACGACCTTCACCTCGACGAGCGACTTCTGCTGGGAGCCGGCGTGCGAGGGCAAGGTGTTCGGATCGCGCGTCGCGACGCCCCAGTCGGACGTGTAGGCGACGATCGAGTCGGTCGGAAACGCGGCGCCCGACTCGTGGCCGGCGTCGTTGAACGTCGCAACCTCGTGCGGCGTCGGGTCGCCGCCCAGCACGACGCTCGAGTCGACGGCGAGTCTCTCGATGTGCGCGAGGCCGTCGGTGCCGGTCGCGAGGTAGGTGTGGTCGTTGTTGCCCGCGAGCGCGCCCTTGAGCAGCCTGCCGTCGTGGAGCGTGAGGCCTTCGCCGGCCATCGTGCCGCTGATGTCGAAGAAGTCGCCGTTGACCATCACGGTCGCGCCGACGTTCGGTGCGAAGGTCGTCAGGACGTTCTTCGTCGTCACGTCCTTGTTGACCGCGACGTCCGGATGGACGTTGGGCGCGGTCAGGTCGACCAGCAGCTCGTGCAGGTCGACCCAGCCCTGCTCCTTCGTCAGCGCTCTCAGGTGGCGCAGCGTGATGCCAGGGGCGAGCGCCTCGCTGGAGTCCGTCAGCGTCAACTGATCCGTTGACGCCGGCGTGTTGGCCACGGGCGATCTCGGCAGCTCTGCGTTGGCTGCCGCCGGCAGGCCGGCGAGGAGGGCGGCCGCGCCAGCCGCCCCCGCCAACCGGCGCCAGCGGCGCGGGTTCTCAGTGCTCATCTAGAAAAGGGCCTTTCAGCGGGCCGCGTGGCTGGAACGGGTGGTGCGCTTGGAGGCGGAGCGCTTGGAGCTCGCCGCCTTCAGCGTCACGGTGCCGTGGCTTCTGGTCGTGCTGCCGCCGACCGCCTTGGCAGTGATCGCGACCGTGACCTTCAGCTTGCCGGCGGACTGCAGCGCTCTGCGGCCCGCGCTGTTCAGCGCAACCTGCAGCGTCTGCGACGCTCCGGCCGCGAGCGAGAACGCTCTCGAGCCGACCGTGACGGTGCGCGTGCGGTGACCGGAGGCGACGCGGGCGGTCAGCTTGACCGTGCCGCTGGCACGGGCGCCCGCCGGTGCTCTCAGCGTGACGGCAAGGCCGCGCCCGCTCGTCTTGACGCCAGCCTTGACCGAGCCGGGCTTGCTCGTCGGTGTCGTGGTCGCCGGCCGCGACTGGACGGTGACGGTCTGGCCCGGGGTCGTGACCGGCTGACCCGGCGTCGTGACCGTCTGGGTCACCGTTCTCGTCTCGGGGGCGACCGTTCTGTCGCCGATCGACTTCACCGTGCCGTCGAGCCCAAGCACGACCTTCGGCGCGCGCGGGTCCGACGGGTTGAAGTCGAACATGTTCTCGATCGACCCGGCGGTCGCGTCGGCCGAGTCGCCGCCGATTCTGCCGAGGCTCCAGTTGTCCTCGACGAACTTGAGGATCGAGGACTGGTCAGTCTCGGTGGTGTCGACGTAGTTCTGCTTCGCCCAGGGCGAGATGACCATCAGCGGCAGGCGCGGGCCGAAGCCGCAGCGCACCGGGGTTGCGTCAGCGGCCGGCTCCGGGCCGCAGATGCCGGTGCCGCCGAGGTAGTCCTCGTTCGTGCGCGAGCCGCGCACGGTCGGCGGCATGACGTGGTCGTACCAGCCGTCGGAGTCGTCGTACGCGATCACGACCGCCGTCGAGTCCCACTGCGGGGAGGCCTCGATGCGGTTGATCTCGTCGACGAAGAAGTGCTGCTCGTCGATCGGGTCCGAGTAGCCCGGGTGGCCGTCCTGGAAGCCAGGCGCCTTGACGTAGGAGACCGACGGCATGTCGCCGTTGGCAACGGTCGCGTTGAAGTCCTCGAGGTCGTACTGGTGGTTGGCGCGGTCCGTCGCGCCGATCGCGTCCTGCGAGCTCGGCGGCAGGTGCCGCGGGTTCGACGTCGAGAGGTAGTACTCGAACGGCTGGTGGTGGGGGATGTAGCTGACCTGGCTCGTCCCGCCGATGTTCGTGTCGCGCTGCGCGCAGGCAGCGACGGTGCTGGTGCTGCTCAAGACGTTCGAGGTCGAGCGGAAGCCGCCCTCGAAGAAGCCCCAGGTGAGGTCTCTGTCGTTGAGCAGGTCGCCGACGTTCTTGCCGTGCATCTCAATCGTGCCGGCGCCGCACTCGTCGTACTTCGGGTCCGGGTCGCCGTAGATCGTGCCGTGCGACGTCGCGCTCGTCATGTCGGTCGGAGTGGCGCCGCCGGTCTGCCCGCTGATCAAGTTGATGGCGCCGACGGCCGAGGGGCCGTACGTCGTGCCATACGAGTTGTCGTTCAGCGAGAAGTGCTGTGCGTAATTCCAGAGCGCCGTGACGGTGTTGCCGTCGTAGTAGCCCATGACCATGTCATGGCCGTCAGCGGTGTTGCAGTGACCGGAGGTGTTCTCGACGAATCTGTCGACTCTGCCGTTGTCGTACGCTCTCTGCTCGAACGGGTAGCCGTGGCCCTGGTCGCAGGTGATCGCCTCATCAGGGGTGAGGCGGACCGGGTTGGCCGAGTTCGGGTTGTTCGTCATCAGCTCGGGAGTGATGCCGTTCACTCTCGGGGTGTCGGGCGCCGCCGTGAAGGGCACGCCGTCGGTGTTCGCCGCGTTCGGGTACGTCCCGAAGTAATGGTCGAACGAGACGTTCTCGCTGAACAGCACGACAAGGTGCTTGATCGGCGTCTTGGTCCCGACCAGCTCGGCCTGCTCGCCGCTGCCATGCGCCGAGCCCGTGTTGAGCGTCAGCGCAGTCCCTGTGCCAACCGCGCCGACTAACAGCGCAGCAGCGATCGCCCCTTGCAAACGACGCAAAGACAACTCCTTCAATTCACTATTTAACGGTGTCGGCGCCTTATGACGCCTCGACGCGGCAGTATCCCCACCGAAACGGTGACAGTTGTAACTCGGCTGTTAGAAACGCTTAGGAACCGAGCGGTTTATAGTGAACTTTCGTCACCATTGACGAGCGAGTCACCGTGACGGCGTGGCATGCAGCACAGATGGCGTCCTGCCGGACGGCGCGGCTCCCCGGCGAGCACTCCTGCGCGGAGCGCCCGCCTAGCGAGTGGGGACAGGCTGGCCGATCGACTGAGGTGGAGCCGTGCCGGCGGCTCGCCGTGTGCTCGAGGCCGCGACGGCGCGGTAGAAGAGGACCATGCCGATCAGCTGTGCGAGGTGGTAGGCGGCGGTCGGGTTGAAGCCGAGCAGGAGCGAGGGGCTGAGCTCCTTGACGCCGGCGGCCGCGCCGCTGGCGGCGATCGCGATCATCGCGCCGCGGGCCATCGGATGGTGGCGGCGGGCGGCCCAGCCCCACAGGACGAGGATGCTGAGCATCGTCAGGCTCTCGCAGGCGAGGATCGCGCCGACGCCGGCATGGCCGGTCACGGCGAGCGTCAGGTAGGCGGTCAGGCCGACCGAGCGCAGCAGCCAGAACGCTCTCTGGTGGCCGGGGCCGAGCACCTCGGCGACGGTCGCGGCCAGCAGGTAGGAGACGGCGATCACGACCACCACGCTGATCACCGTCCAGCTGATCTCCGCCGCGTGGGGCGAGCTGACGATGAAGCCGTGGTGAATCGCGCCAGCGAGCGCGGCGATCGCGAACCACCAGAACGCGGTAATCCAGTGGCGGTTGACGCCCGGGAGCGTACGCAGGTGCAGGCCGAGCGCCAGCGTGGCAAGCCCCAGCAGCAGGTCAGTCAGCGATTGTGCGGGCTGAACGAGCACGCCTCTCACGCTAGCGGCGCGATCGACCCCAGAAGCGCGGGCGCGCGCCGCGAAATCACCGTATGCCACCCCGTAGTGCGACGAAAGACGCGCCTCTAGCCTCGCTTCGGTGCGCCACCTCTCACCTCGCTCCGCCGTATTCGCCGCCATCGCCGCGACTCTCGCCCTTGTCGCCCTCTGCTCCTCCGCGCAGGCGGCCTTCACCGTCTTCGACGCCAACCAGCTCGTCCAGGCGTCCCCATCGCGCGTGCAGACGGGCCGCCTCACGACCTCCGGCGCAGGCTCGACGTGCGCGTCGACGAAGGCGACGCCTGGACTGACCGGTGCGACGCCGACGTTCAACGTCAACGTCCACACGGTCTCTAGCCGCAACAACAGCCCCGTCTGCCTGACGTTCACGGTGGCGCCCGCCTGCACGCAGGCGATCCCGCTCTACAGCGTGATCTACAGCAGCTTGTACACCCGCGGCTTCCCGACGATCGGGTATCTCGGCGATGGCGGAGCGCCCAGCGCGTCCGCGCAGATGACCGCCTCCGTCACCGTGCCGGCCGACGGCACGCTCCAATGGGCCGTCGGCCCGACGACCGCATCAACCCTCTGCAGCGCGTTCCACGCGACGATCACCTCGCCGGTGCCGTTCGCGACCGAGGCGCCGGAGCTGAGCGGCGCCTTGGCCGTCGGGGCCCTGCTGCACGGCGCTTCCGGCAGATGGTTCGCTGGCGCCTCGACCGCCTCCTCCGAGCAGTGGCTGCGCTGCGACGAGGACGGAGCGAGCTGCCTCCCGATCGCCGGTGCCACGGCCAGCGACTACACGCCGGCAGGCGACGACGTCGGCCACACCCTGCGTCTGCGCGAGAGCGTCACGAGCGCGGGACAGAGCGCCGCGTCCGAGAGCGACAACACGGAGGTCGTGCCTGGGCAGCCGCCGCGGGCCGCGCTGTCGCACACGGTCTCCCAAGGCCAGCCGTTCGTCCCCGGCGTCGATCTGGTCGCGGGCTCGTCGGTCGATGACGACGTGCTGACGGTCCGGACGCCGTTCGACGTGACGGTCGACGGGACCGCGTACCAGTCGGTCTTCGTCTCCACGAACGGGAACGTGCAGTTCGCCGACGACGACAAGGACGTCTCGGACGCGTACGAGAACGACTGCCTGCCGAGCAGCGAGATCAGCTCGTTCTTCGCGCCGCTGTGGGAAGACCTCGACCTCTCGGCCACGCCGTCTGAGCCCGGCAACGGCATTTACACGACGACGACGGGGACCGCGCCCCACCGCGCGTTCGTAATCGAGTGGCGCGGCGTCCGAGAAGGCACGACGACGCCGATCGACGCCGAGGCGGTCTTCCACGAGGACAGCCAGACGCGGACAGCCGTCTACGCCGAGCCCGGGGACGGCGGCGGATCGGCGACGATCGGGTACCAGGAGCGGATCGGGCCCGAGTACGTCTCGCAGCTCTCCTGCGACACAGCCGGCAGCGTGCAAGCGGGGACCAAGCTCGACGTCAGCTCCTCGCAGCCGACGATCGCGGGGACGCCGCAAGCGGGGCAGCCGCTCACCGGCAGCGACGCGCAGTGGGTTGGCGGCGAGCCGATCACGACGCATTTTCAGTGGCAGCTGTGCGACGCGCAGGGCGACGGCTGCGCGGACGCTCCCGGGGCGATCGGCGCGAGCTTCACGCCTGGCGACGACGCGGTCGGGCACACGGCGCGGCTCAGCTCGAGGGCGACGAACACTGGCGGCACGGGGAGCGCTGTCTCGCAGCCGAGCGGCGTGATCGCCGCTGCGGCGCCCGGTGGCGGGGGCGGCGGCGGCGCTGGCGGCGGCGGGAGAGGCGCGTCAACGCCGAGACGACATGCGCCGGTCCTGAGCAAAGTGTCGCTCTCGGCCAGATCGCTGCGCGCGAAGACGTCGCTCAAGCTGCGCTTCACCTCCTCGCAGGCCGGGCGCGCGACGGTCGTCGTGCAGCACAAGACGCCCGGCCGGCGCGCCGGCAAGAAGTGCGTCGCGGCAACGCACGCCAACCGCACGAAGAAGGCCTGCACCCGCTACGCCGCCGTCCGCACGCTCAAGCCGACGGTGAAAGCGCGCAGAGCGATGGCGGTCTTGATCAAAAGCAGAGGCCTCGCGCCCGGCACGTACCACGTCGTCGTCACCGTGACGTCGAGCGCCACGAAGCTGAGATCGCGTCCAAAGACGCTCACCACCACCGTTAAGCATTAGGAGCCCGCTATGCGTTTCCTTTCACTTCGCCGCGCGGCGGCGGCCGTCGTCGCGGGCGGCCTCGTGCTGGCTGCAGCGTGCGCGCCTGCGCAGGCCGCCTTCACGATCCTCGATGCGGACACCTCGATCCCCGCGCCCGGGGCGGTGCGCCTTGGGCGTCTGATGACGGCTGGGAGCGGATCGACCTGCGGTAACACCAAGCCGACGCCAAGCGTGATCAATCCCGCCGCATCGTACATCACCCGCTCGCAGGTGTTCAACAACACGAACAACGCCGCGGTCTGCTTTACGTTCACGCTGACGCCAGAGTGCTCCTCGTCAGCGGCCCTCTACAGCGTGATCTATGACGGCAAGCTTAACGACAGTGTCACCGCGGACTCGGGCTACCTCGGCGACAGCGGCGCCCCCAGCTCGTCGCCGCCGATGACAGCAACGGTGCAGCTCGCGGCCGGCGAGTCGATCGACTGGGTCTTCGGGACCACAACGGGGGCATCATGCGACAAGGCGCATGAGCTGGTCACGGCATCCGTGCCGTATGCGCTCAACAGACCGGACGTGACCGGCACCCCAGCGCCAGGCAACGTGCTCACTGCATCGAGAGGCGTCTGGACCACCGGCTCCTCGCCGGTCTACCTCTACCGCTGGCTGCGCTGTGACGCGACCGGCGCGGGCTGCACGTTGATCCCCGGAGCCAGCTCGTTCGATTACAAGGTGACACCTGCCGACGCCGGCCACACGCTGGAGTTCGAGGTGACGAGCGAGAGCGGGGGACAGGCGGGTACCTCGGACAGCAACCCGACCAAAGTCGTGCCGCTTGAGCTCCCGCGCCCAACCGAGCACCGGACAGTCTCGCAAGGCCGTCCGTTCGTGCCGGCGACCGATCTTGTCCCCAACTCGTCGACCGACGAGCTCGTCGTGCCGATTGCGCTTCCGTTCAACGTCATGTTCAACGGCTCCGTGCACGACACCGCGCTCGTCTCGACCAACGGCAACATCCAGTTCCCTGACGACCCCGGCGACAAGAGCTCCGCGTACGTCAACCAGTGCCTCCCGGCGACGTCGATCGGCTCGTTCTTCGCGCCGTTCTGGGACGACCTGAACCTCGGGGTGAGCCCCGGCGACGGCATCTACACCGCGACGACGGGCACCGCCCCGCATCGCGAGGTCGTGATCGAGTGGCGCGGGGTGATGGGGACGCCGGCTGTCCCGATCGACATCGAGGCGATCCTCCACGAGGACAGCCCGACGCTCAGCGCCGTCTACCTGACGCCAGGCGACGGCGGCGCGAGCGCGACGATCGGGTACCAGGACAATCCGGGCGTCGAATACGCCACGCAGCTCGCGTGCAACACGGCCGGCGCCGTGCAGGCCGGGACCGAAGTCGACTTCACCGCCTCGCAGCCGACGATCGCGGGGACCGCGCATGCCGGGCAGGCGCTGACCGGCACCGACGCGGAGTGGGTCGGCGTCCAGCCGATCACGACGCACCTGCAATGGCAGCTGTGCGACGCGCTCGGCAGCGGCTGCGCCGACGTCGCTGGCGCAACGAGCGACAGCTTCACGCTCGACGACGACGCGGTCGGCCACACGGTGCGGCTCGTCGCGACCGCGTCCAACGGCGAGGGCAGCGGGGTCGCGACCTCGCAGCCGACCGGCGTGGTCGCGGGTGATCCGGGCACCGGGGGCGGCGGGGGCGGCGGTGGCAGCGGGGCCGGCGGTAGTGGCGGGACCGGCGGGACCGGCGGTGGCGGAGGGGCCGGCGGTGGCGGCGGGACCGGCGGTGGCAGCGGTGGGACGGGCCCGACGAGGCCAAGAGCGCCCGCGCCGGTGCTGAGCAAGGTGTCGCTCTCGGCCAGATCGCTGCGGGTGAGGAAGTCAGTGATGGTGCGGTTCACCTCCTCGCAGGCCGGCCGCGCCACGGTCGTCGTGCAGCGCAAGACGACCGGCCGACGCGCTGGCAAGAACTGCGTCGCAGCAACCCATGCCAACCGCGGGAAGAAGGCCTGCACCCGCTACGCCGCCGTCCGCACGCTCAAGCCGACGGTGAAAGCGCGCAGAGCGATGGCGGTCTCGATAAAGGGCAGAGGGCTCGCGCCCGGCAGCTACCACGTGGTTGTCACCGTGACGTCGAGCGCCTCGAAGCTGACGTCGCGGCCGACCACGCTCGCGCTCACGGTGCGGCGGTAGCGGTGGGGCGGCTCGCGCGTCAAGCCGATTGACGCCCGCTCGGCGGCGGACTACTTTCCGAAGCGATCTTCAGTCAGGAGCGGCGACATCCGACGATGCGCCGCGCGATCACACGGATGGCAGCTATCGCGCTCGTCGCATGCTGCGCCGGGCTCGTGATCGCCACGGCGCCCGGATCAGCGAAGGCGACCGTGCGCTGGCATGGCTGCCCAGACGGATATCCGAAGAACGTCCAGTGCGCCAGCGTCTCGGTCCCGCGCGACTACGACCATCCGCGCGGCGCCCAGATCACCATCGGCTTCGACCGGCTGCGCGCGACCAACCGGGCCCACCGCGTCGGCAGCCTGATCGTCAACCCGGGCGGGCCGGGCGGCCCCGGCAGCCAGGTCGTCGCCGTCGAGGCGGCCGGCCGCCATCTGTGGCATCCCGCGCTCCATCGCCGCTTCGACATGATCGGGATGGACCCGCGCGGGATCGGGCTCAGCAGACCGTCGATCAAGTGCGACCCCGCGCCGTACAACAGACCGGTCTCGCTGTTCCCGGACAGCCAGGCGCAGTTCGACCAGCTGGCGGCGTGGGCGAGAGCGTTCGGCGCGAGCTGCCGCAGGCTGACGGGGCCGCTGCTCGGCCATGTCGACACGCTCAGCGTCGCGCGCGACATGGAGGCGGTGCGCAAGGCGCTGGGGCAGGGGAAGCTGAACTTCCTCGGCCTCTCCTACGGAGCCGAGATGGGGACGCTCTACGCCGAGCACTACCCCAAGCGGATCCGCGCGATGGCGCTCGACGCGATCCTCGACCACACGATCCCGGTCAACAAGCTCGTTGACGATGCGACGCGCGCCTACGAAGACACGCTCAACCGCGTCGCGGCGTGGTGCGCGCAGACGTCCAGCTGCCCGCTGCACGGCCAAGACCTGCTTGCGCTGTTCGACCAGCTCACCCAGCAGGCCGACCACCAGCCGCTGCCCGCCCCGCAATGCGACCGCGCGCCGTGCCGCGGGCCCGTCACTGGTGACGACATCCGCATGAACGCGTTCAACCTGATGCTCGTGAAGCAGCCGGTTGCCGCGCTCGGCATACCCGGCTGGGCCGACTTCGCCGGCGCGCTGGCGCAGGCAGCAGCCGGTGACGCGAGCGCGTTTGCGACGCCGCTCGCAACGAGCCCGCGCGACGATCCCTTCCCGGCGCTCGGCGTCAACTGCGCCGACTACCCGCACACGTTCGGGAGGACCTTCGGCCAGATCTCGGCGACGATGGCGCGCTCGCGCATGCTGGCGCCGCACACCCAAGGCGCGGGCGAGACGTGGCTCGGCCTCACCGGCTGCCTGCGCTGGCCGGTCCCGGCGGCCAACCCACCGCACCGGCTGCAGATCAGAGGCGCTCCGCCGATCCTGCTCGTCAACGCGACGCACGACCCCTCGACGCCGTACGTCTGGGCGCAGGACGTCCACGCCCAGGTGCCGCGCTCGATCCTGCTGACGCGCGACGGCGACGGCCACACCTCGTCGTTCCTCGGGCCAGGCAGCCGCACGAACGACGCGATCGCCCGCTTCCTGATCACGCGCAAGGCGCCGCCGCCGGGGACCGTGCTGCCGAATTGAGCGGGGCGCGAGCGGGCGGGCGAGCGCGGCGCTCACGTGCGATGCGGGCCGCCGCCCGCCGCCCGCCGCCCGCCGCCCGCCGCTCGCCCGATCAACTCGAGCGAGACCTCCCACAGGCGCCGCGCGGCGTCGGGGTCGAGCGCGTAGGGGCGACGCCGGTCGGCGAGCCTTCGACCGCGTCGTCGGCGAGCACGGCCGCCTCGTTGCAGTCCTCGAAGTAACGGCCGCCGACGCCGTCCACCAACGGCGAGGTCGCGACGACGATCGTCGTCGAGGCGCCCTGCTCGCGCGTCTTGAATCTGAAGCCCGAGCCCCGCCGGCTAGGAGATCGCGGAGCGGAAGCGCTGACGGTAGGCGTTGGGCGTGACGCCGAGCGCGCGCAGGAAGACGCGCCGCAGCGTCTCCGCAGAGCCGAGGCCCGAGGCCGTGGCGACGGAGGCGAGCGGCGCGTCGCTTGCTTCCAGAAGGTCGCGCGCCGCCTCGAAGCGGACCTGCTCGACCCATCTCGCGGGCGTCACGCCGAGCTCGCGCGTGAAGACGCGCGCGAGGTGACGGCTGCTGAAGCCGGCACGCTCGCTCAGCGCTTCCAGCCGGTGGTCGCCGGCCGGGTCGGCGGCGATCTCGTCGAGCACGGCGCGCAGCGGCGCGGGCGCCTGTGCGGGCGCGCGCAGCCGCGCGCTGAACTGCGCCTGCCCGCCCGGCCGCTGCATGAAGACGACGAGCTGACGGGCGACGGCGCGGGTCAGCGCGGGACCGTGGTCGGCCTCCACCAGCGCGAGGCAGAGGTCGATCCCGGCGCTGACGCCGGCCGAGCTGAAGACGTCCCCGTCGACGACATGGATCGCGTCGGGGTCAACGCGCACGTTGGGAAAGCGCTCAGCCAGCTCGGCGACCAACCGCCAGTGTGTCGTCGCGCGGCGGCCGTCGAGCAGGCCGGCGGCGGCGAGCACGAAAGCGCCGGCGCAGACCGATGCGACGCGGCGGCTGCGCTGCGCTGCGTCGCGCACCGCGTCGAGCAGCTCGGGCCGCGCCATCGCCGCCTCCCAGCCGGGCGCGCCAGGGACGATCAACGTGTCGATCGACGACGGCATCTCGTCGAAGCTGCGGTCGGCGCCGAGCCGCGTGCCGCCGCTGGTGCGGAGGGTGCCGCCGTCAACGGAGGCGATGACGGGCGCGTAGGCGGCGCCGTGCTCGCTCGCGGTCGTGAAGACCTCGAGCGGGCCGGTCACGTCGAGCAGCTGGACGCCGTCGTAGGCGAGCACGACGACGGTCGGAGGCGCGACGGTGGAGGCCATCACACAGCAGTCTGTCGGCTCCCGGAAGCGATGTCCAGATCAGAGGGCTAGATGTCCTTGTGGACATCGCGGGCTGGTGGGAACGTGGTGGACGGTCGATGCCTCGCCAGGCATCCACCGTCCACCTCCACCGCCTGAAGGAGCACCGAGACCATGGCCCGCACGATCGGCGGCATCGCAGTCCCTGACAGCACGCTCGCGCGCGCGGCGACCGAGCTGATCCGCGACGCCGAGCCTGACCTGCTCTACGACCATTCGCTGCGCGTCTTCCTGTGGGGCTCGCTGCAGGGCCAGCGACGCGGCCTCGCGTTCGACCCCGAGCTGCTGTACATCGGCGCGATGTTCCACGACCTCGGCCTCAACGAGGGCCATCGCAGCGACGACCTGCGCTTCGAGGTCGACAGCGCAAACGCCGCGCGCGACTTCCTGCGCTCCCACGGCGTGCCGGAGGAGTCGGTCCGCATCGTCTGGGACGCGATCGCGCTGCACACGACGCCGGGGATCCCTGAGCACAAGGAGCCCGAGGTCGCGCTTGTGACCGCCGGCGTCGAGTACGACGTGCTCGGGATCGGCTACGACGACATCCCCGCCCCAACGCACACGGCCGTCGTCGCCGAGCTGCCGCGCGGGAACTTCAAGGAGCGGATCATCCAGGCTTTCTACGACGGCTTCGCGTTCAAGCCCGAGACGACCTTCGGCACCGTCAACGCCGACGTTATCGCTGACAAGGACCCGCGCTTCCAGCGCAGAGACTTCTGCGCGGTGATCCGCCACTCCAAGCACACGAGCTGAGGCCGCTCACCCCACCCGATAGCGCAGTAGCACGACGCCGTTGCCGAACCGCCGCTCCTGCGCCAGCGAGAGCTCCAAGCGCACGCCGTCCGGCAGCGCCCGCTTGCCACCGCCGACGATCACCGGCGAGAGGAAAAGGCGGATCTCGTCGACCAGGCCGGCGGCGAGCGCCTGCCCTGCCAGCTCCGGCCCGGCGATCGAGAGGTCCTGCGCGGCGGAGGCCTTCAACTGCCGCACCGCGTCAGGCTTGAAGGAGCGCTCGATCCGCGTCCGCGGCGTCGAGACCGTCTCCAGCGTTCTGGAGTAGACGACCTTCTCGGCCGCCCGCCACAGCGTCGCGTAGTCGTTGATGACCTCCGGCTGGGCGGGGCCGGTCTCGATCGTCTCCCACACCTCCATCACCTCGTAGATGCGGCGGCCGCAGAGGTAGGTGCCGACCGGTCGCTCGAGGTCGTTGACGTGCTGGTGGACCTCCGCGTCGGGCACCGACCAGTCGAACTTCCCGTCCTCGTCAGCGACGTAGCCGTCGAGCGAGGCGATCGCCGTGTAGATCAAGCTCGCCATGAATGGATGACCTCCCGGCGACCGATCCTAGCCCGCAACCGCACCGCGGCGCGGCAATCAGGTCATTCCTCGTGCGCGACCTCGCGGACCCGGCGGCGCAGGACCGCGAAGAGGCTCGGCGACTCGAGCGCGGTTCCTTCGCCGGCCATCCAGCGCTGTGCGTCCGGTATCCCGGGCAGCCGGCCGCCAAGGGCGATGATCGCTCCGGCGCCGATCACGCCGAGCACTGCGACGCCCGCGGCTATCCAGGCCGCGAGGCGGAAGCCGTCTTGCAGCGAGGAGCCGCTCACGACGGCGACCTGCGCGAGCGCTGGCGCGACGAGGAAGGCACCGACCGCGCGCAGCAGCTCCAGCAACGAGAAGACGCGTGGCAGGATCGGCGAGCGCAGCGAGAAGCCGGCCATGAACAGCGCGGGAGCGACGGAGGAGCCGACGCCGAAGCCGATCAACGCCGAGGCGGCGAGCACGTAGCCGTCGCCGCCGTCCGCGGCGCCGGTCAGGATCGCGCCGCCCGCGGCGAGCAGGATCAGCCCGCCGAGCGGCATCAGCACGAGGTAGCGCGTCAGCAGCAGCACGCCGAACAGCACCGAGGAGAGCAGCGCGGTCCCGAACAGGGGCAGCAGCAGCACGCCGGTGTGGAGGGGGTCGTCGGTGAGCTTCGGCAGGACCTCCTGCACCAGCACGATCAACGCAACTGCTGACGCCCCCGCGGACATCGCGGAGACGATCCCCGCGATCGGCACGGTGTGCATGAACTCGCGGACCGGGACGAGCGGGTCTCTCGCCTCGTACTGCTCCACAAGCAGCGTGATCAGCAGCACGAGCCCGACGATCAGCGGCACGAGCACCATCGGGTCGGCGAGGCGGCGGCCCGGCAGCTGCGAGACGCCGAAGAAGATCGCGCCGGGCCCGGCCGCGGCGAGGAACAGCGCGGCTATGTCAACGCGGATGTTGGGATCCTGCGGCGGTCTTTCGACGTACGTCAGCAGCGTGAAGAGGAATGCCCCCGCGCCGACGCCGGCCGCTATCCAGAACAGCAGCCGCCAGTTCTCGCTGTCGGCGAAGACGCCGCCGATGAACGGGCCCAGCGCGACCGCGCCGAAGATGCCGAGGTTCAGCACGACGGCGGTGCTCGGCAGCTTCGTCGGCGGGAAGGCGAGCACGAGCGGCGGTACCGCGGCGATCAACAGCAACCCGGTCAGCATCCCCTGCGCGATGTGCCCGACGAAGAATGCCCACGGGGCGGGCGACCAGGCGGCGAGCGCCGACGCGAGCACGAACAGGGCCGCGAACAGCACGAGCATCCGCCGTGGTGGCAGGCGTGTGACGAGCTGGACGGAGAGGACCGAGCCGAAGGCGTAGGCGGCGTTCGCCATCGCCGTCGCGACGCCGATCGACCGCACGCTCGTGCCGAGGTCGTCGGCGATCACCGGCTCCAGCGGCGCCAGCGACGTCGTCAAGATCAGGAAGGGAGTTAGCGCCAGCAGGACAAGCGCCACCACGCTCGGATAGCTGGTGGCCAGCCGGCCGAAAGAAGGCATTCCCCGGGGTGGTTGCCAATCTCGTTCGCTCGCGAACGGGTCCTGGCGCGCGGCTTATGGGTGGCCTGTCGACATGGCGCGCCGGGCGGGCCGATGACGGCCATTGGACGCTCAGCGGCCGGCGCTAGATTCGGATGGATGTCTACGTCTACGTCTGCATCTGCATCGGGGCGTTTCAAAATCGGGGGCGATCTCGAGGTCACGCGCCTCGGGTTCGGGGCAATGCGAATCACCGGCAGAGGGATCTGGGGACCGCCTGCCGATCAGGACGAGGCGCTGCGCACGTTGCGCCGCTTGCCCTCGCTGGGGATCGACTTCGTCGACACAGCGGACTCCTACGGTCCGTTCATCTCGGAGGACTTGATCCGCGAGGCGCTGCATCCCTACGACGGGATCGTCGTCGGGACGAAGGTCGGGTTGGTGCGCTGGGGTGATAACGACCCCAACCCGTGGCCGCAGGTGGGCCGGCCCGAGTACCTCAGAGCCGCCGCGCTGATGAGCCGCCGACGCCTCGGCGTCGACACGATCGACCTGTTGCAGCACCATCGGGTCGACCCGAAGGTGCCGGCCGAAGAGCAGTACCGCGCGATGAAGCTGATCCAGGACGAGGGGATCGCTCGCCATCTTGGGGTTTCCAACGTCACTGTTGACGAGCTTGAGATCGCGCGCGGGATCTTCGAGGTGACGACCGTCCAGAACCTCTACAACCTCGCTGACCGCACGGCCGAGGACGTGCTCGAGTACTGCGAGCGCGAGGGGATCGGCTTCATCCCGTGGTACCCGCTCGCCGCCGGCGACCTCGCCAAGCCGGGTGGGCCGGTGGCCGAAGCCGCTGCAGCGCACGACGCGACGCCGGGCCAGGTCGCGCTCGCGTGGCTGCTGAAGCGCAGCCCGGTGATGCTCCCGATCCCCGGCACGGGCACCGTCGCCCACCTCGAGGAGAACGTCGCGGCGGCCAACGTCGAGCTGACCGACGACGAGTTCGCGCGGCTCGACGAGGCGGGCGCGAAGGCGTGGCAAGCAGCCAGCTGACAGCGCGTTGACGGGTTGACGGGGTGACCGGTTGACGCTTTGACGGGCGAGTGATGCCGATCTCGCGCCACCGTGGCGAGATCGGCGTCCGCAGGCCGTCAGCCGGATCGCCTCACGCGAGGTCGAGGTCGAGGTCGAGGTCGAGCTTACGCGCAACAACCGCGCGCGTGCCACGTTGAGATAGCTGCGACCGGGCCGGCCGGCGCGTCATCGGACTGCCGCAGAGAGCGGGGGAGGGGCAGCGTTGAGAACGTCGAGCGTCGCCGTGGGGATGGTCGTCTTGGCGATCGCCGCCATCGCGCCCCTCACCGCCGCCAGTGCGGCGAGCCCCGCGCAGATCTTCGCCGACTGCGCGAGCTCGAGATACGGCGGCTTGACGCACGCCTACTCGGTCAAGGACCTGACCAACGCGCTGCATCGTGCCCAGGAAGGCGACATCGGCGAGTACTCCAGCTGTCCCGACGCCGTCCGGGACGCGCTGACCGCCGCCCTGAGCCCGCCGAGATCCGGCGACGGCGATGACGGGCGCTCGCAGGCTCCGGCAACGGCGGGGGGCGGCGGAACGGGCGGGGACAACGGCGGCGGCAGTGTGGCGCCGGGCGGCGGCGCCGCGAGCACAGAAGGGTCCGCAAACAGCGCCCCGAGCAGCAACCGCGCCTCCGGCCACTCCGGCATCCCGGCACGGACACCAGCCGGCACCCAACAGCCCGCCCCGAAGTCAAGCCCGCATATCCCAACGGCAACCCCTGCCGCGCTCACGGACATCGCGCAAGCGGGCAGCTTCGGCGACAACGACCGCTCCCTGCCAAGGCCGCTGCTGTGGCTGCTGCTCCTGCTCGCCGTCATGGCGGTCCTGCTCGGCGCCGCGACGAGCATCCGCCGCTGGCCGTGGCGCCCGCGCGCCTGACGCCGTCGGACAGCCCCGCCCAAAGCAATGCGACGCGCCCGCCCACTCCTCAGGGAATGATCCGCTCCGCCCGCAGCCGGTCGAACAGCGCGATGAACGAGCGCTCGCTGTCACGGAAGCCGTGGAAGCCGAGCGTGCGGCTCTTCGTCATGTCGGCGAACGCCTCGAGCGGGCGGCCGAGGTCGCTGTCGGTGTGCCAGGCGGAGGCGACGCGCGAGAGATCGGTCGGTCGAAGGGCATGGGTCGTAACGATGTTTCTCCAGACGTGCTCAAGCCCCTCAAGCTCGGCTTCGAGCGAGCGCGCCTCACCTGGGTAGGGATCGGTCGCCACGCCGAGGTCGGCGGCGATCACCTCCCACATCCTGCGCCAGCGGAAGACGTCGCCGTTGACGATGTTGAGCGCCTGGTTGGCGCCGGCCGGCGTCGTCGCCGACCACTCGAGCTGCTCGGCCAGCAGCGACGCGTCGGTGAGGTCGGTGACCCCCTGGTACTGCTCGGGCGAGCCGGGGAAGACGAACGGCCGCCCCTGCTCACGGCAGATCGTTCCGTAGACCGCGAGCGTCGTGCCCATGTTCATCGCGTTTTCGAGCGCCCAGCCGATCATCGTGTGGGCGCGATGGACCGACCACGTGAAGCCGTCGCGCACGGCGGTCTCGAAGAGGATGTCCTCCTGGTCGTAATAGAAGTTGGGGAACGGCAGCCGCTCCTGGTCCTCGCGGAACGGCGTGTCGGCCGGCGCGCTGCCGTATGCCTCAAACGGCCCGAGGTAGTGCTTGAGCCCAGTCACGAGCGCGACGTGCTTGACCGTTCCCGACCCGGCGACCGCGTCGAGCACGTTGCGCAGCATCGCGCCGTTGACGCGCTGGTTGTCGGCCTCCGTCGCCTGCCGCGCCCACGTCGCGTAGAAGAGATGCGTGAAGCTCTGGCCAGCGAGCGCGGTCGCGGTCGCCTCGCGGTCGGTCACGTCGACGAGCAGCTGCGTCATCCCATCGAGCCCCTCCGCCGGTCTGCGTGACACTCCTGCGACCGTCCAGCCACGGTCGAGCAGTCGCCGGGCGGTGTTCCACCCGCTTATCCCACTGGCTCCGATCACAAGCGCGCGCATCCCGTCGTCGTACCCGGCGCAGCGACCGCCGAGACGCCGGATCGCCGGCACGCGCGGCGGCAAGGGCGGCACCGCCGGTTGCCAGCTCGTCCAGCTTGCGTTGAAGGCGTCGGGCGCGGTCGTCATGATCCCGGCGTGCTCTCGTCTCGCATCGACCGTCGCGGCCTCTTCAAGGTCGGCGCGGTGGCCGTGGTCACGGTCGCCGGCGTCCAGGTTCTCGACCCGCTCGCCGACGCCGACGCCGCCGAGCTGCCGGACTACCTCCGTCGCAGCGTCTGGAACGGCCTCGCCGACCGTCGCCTGCAGCTCGTCACCGACGCGGGCACGACCGCCTTCCAGCTCGTCGACATCGGCGACCTGCCGATCGCCGCCTCGATCCCCGCGCTGCGCGGCCACGACGGCGCCTTCGTCCTGCACTTCAGCGGCCCGGCCGGGACCGACGGCGGGACCCGCACGCTGCGCAGCGACGCGATCGGCGAGATGCAGCTCGCGCTCTCTCCCGTCGAGCGGGCTGAGCCAACGCAGCTCTACGAGGCGATCGTCGACCGCACCGTCCGCATCACGGGCGTCAACGAAGAGGGATCGCCGGCACCGGTCGCCGACCCCGGTCCGCGCGGCGAGCAGCCGGGCGGTGGAGAGAGCGGCGCGGCGGCGGGTGGCGCGGCGGCGGCGCACAACGCAAAGCCCGGCGCCGCCCTTCGCCACGCGAACGCCCACAAGCCACCGCGCCCCGGTCTCCGGCACGTCACGCTGAGCCGCCGTGGGCGCGAGCACGTCGCGGTCGCCGAGCTGGCGCTCATCCGGGCTGAGGCGGTCAGAGTCGTCCACGCGCAGCTGCTCTCAGACGGCAGAGTGCTCAGCAGCGCGAGCGCGCACGTGCGCGGCGGCCGCAGCGCGCGGCTGCGCTTCGCTGCGAGAGGCGACCACGCCTTCGCCGCGCGACGCTACGAGCTGCGCCTGACGTTCGTCGCGCACGACGGCCGCACGACCGTGCTCCATACGCAAGCGCACGCGGCGTGATCGACCTCGCGACTGTCACCGTCGAGCAGTTCGCCAACGCGGTCGGCGACCGCTTCGGCGTCGTCGTCGACGGCGAGGAGCGGCTTGCGCTCGAGCTGGTCGAGGCGATCCCGGCCGTCAAAGAGCTTCCGGCTGACAGCAGCCTCGCCCGCACGCCCTTCTCGCTCGTCTTCGCCGGCCCGGCCGAGCCGCTGCTCGCGCAGCAGATCGTCCCGCTCCAGCACCCGACGCTCGGCCTCCTGGAGATCTTCCTCGTGCCCGTCGAGCGCGGCGCGGCCGGCGCGAGGTACGAAGCCGTCTTCAGCTAGGCGCGACGCGCGGATCGGCCCGCAAGCCTCACCGCGCAAGCCCGCAGCGCGCCCGCCATGCGCCGAGCGTCAGCCAGCCGCCGCGCTGCCGCCCGGCATGCGCCAAGCATCAGCCGGCCGCCGCGCCCGGTGCCCGCTCCAGCCGCAGGTAGACGGGGTCGTCGTTCGGGACTTGGGCGAAGCCGAGCCGTGCGTAGAGCCGCTGAGCCGGGTTGAAGCGCTCGACGTGAATCGTCGTCACCACGCCGCGCGCGTCGGCCTCGGCGAGCACCGGCGCCAGCACGCGCGTGCCGATCCCTCGGCCGCGGAAGTCGGGCAGCAGCGCGATGTCGACGATGCGGGTCTCTCTCGGCCAGCGGCCGACGATCAGGCGGCCGGCCGCGACGCCGTCGGCGACGACCACGTCGAAGCTCGTGTCGGGGTAGTGCTCGGCGTAGTGGCGGCTCTGGGCCTCGAACTGCTGGGCGAGGAAGGCCGCCTTCTCCTCGGCGCTGAACGGCACGTTCGCCAGCTCCTGCTCACGCGTGCTGGCGTAGACCTCGGCGAGGAACGGCCGGTCGGCGTCGGTCGCGGTGCGCAGCGAGACGTCGTCGGGAGCGGCCGGGTCGCGTGTCACGGACGAGGCGGGAACTCGCCCTGCAGCGCGATGCAGAAGTTCATCGTCAGCGTCGGCGGCATGTTGTTGTGCGGCACCCCGCCGCCAAACGGCGCGACCGCTTCAGGCGCCATCGCCGTGAGGCCCGAGCTGGTGTCGGACTGGTACGCCCAGCCGGGGCTGGAGTGCGCGAGCGCGCGATCCGCTCTCGGCGCCTGGACCGCTGCCGGGTCGAGCGACGCCTGCAGCGTGTGACCGTGCTGCGGGATTTCGCTCTCGAGCAGCTGCAGCGTCTCGGTCCCGCTCTGCTCGCCGAGGTCGTACAGGCTCAGCCCCGGGCCCTGGCCTTGCTGGAGCGGCGCGCGCCCCTGAAGGCCGGGGAGCCCGAACGTGCTCTTGCCGTCACCGCCGAAGCTGGTGCCGAGCAGCGAGAAGAGCGCGGTGTTCTGCGAGATCGGCATCAGCTGCCCATCGCAGTGGGCCCAGCCTGTGGGCGCGAAGGTGAAGCCGAAGATGCGGATCTCGGCGGCGAAGGGATCGGTCATGGTGTTGGTAAGACGCCGCCGGTGCAGATGGCGAAGTTGATCGCGAGCGTCGGCATGCGGTTCTCGTGGTCCAGCGACTGCCCCCTTGGCAGCACGGCCTGCGACGCCATCGCGCTCGTCGGCGTCTCGCGGACGTAGAGCGTGGTGACCGGCGGGCTGGCCAGCACCTGCCCGGTCGGGACGCGCGACGAGCCGCCCGCGGTCGACGCCACCAGCGGGTGCGTGTGGGTCGGGATCTGCTGAATGTTCAGCGCGACCGACTCGACGCCGTAGCTCTCGCCGACTTGGTAGCTCCGGGAGAGACCCGTGCCCTGGCCTTGATGAACCGGAACGCGCCCCTGCAGGTTGGGCAGGTTGAACGTCTCGATGCCGTCGCCTCCGTAGGTCGTGCCGATCAATGTGAACAGCACGTCGAACAGCGAGATCTCGAGCGTCTGCCCCTGGCAGAGCAGCCAGCCGACGGGCGCGAAGTTGCAGGCCAGCAGTCGGATTTCACCGGTGTAGGGCATCGTGTCAGTCCTGCGTCGGGAAGACGCCCTGAAGCGCGATGCACCAGGTGAGCACCAGCGACGGCGGGCGGTTCTCGTGCGGCTGGCCGCCGCCGACCGACGCGAGGCTCGCAGGGTGCAGGGTCGTGAGGGAGCCGGTGGGCGCGCCGTAGGCGTTGCCGTTCGCCGCGAGGATCGACGGGGTCGCCTGGTCCGCGGTGAGCGGCGACGCCTGCAGCGTGTGGCTGTGCGTCGGCAGCTCGCCAACCGTGACGAGATGGGACTCCTCGCCGTCCGGCTGGCCGACGACGAAGCCGTTGCCCATATGCAGCGGCACCCGCCCGCGCAGGTCGGGCAGCGCGAAGGTGACCCGGCCGTCACCGCCGTACATCGTCCCGAGCAGCGAGAACATCGGCTGGTTCTGGTTGATCGGCAGCAGCTGGCCGTCGCACGTCGCCCAGCCCTTCGGCGCGAAGTTGAAGCTCATGAGCCGCAGCTCGCCCAGATATGGAGTGTCAGACATAGTGAAGGGTGCCCTCGGCGCGGCAGGTTACTGGTCGCGGCGGCGAACGTCACGGCTATTTCGAACAGCGTCCGATATCCGTCTGCGACCCTCTCGTTGGCGTCCGTGCGCTCCGATATACATTGCCGCCGCGACCACGGTCGCAGGAGCCTTCTCGTGTCTCGAATCCACCTCGCCATCGGCGCCGCTCTGTGCGCCCTGCTCGCCTTCGCGATCGGGGCGCTGCCGGCCGCTGCCGCGACCTCGCGGGCATCGGCGCAGCGCGCCGCGCTCGACGCCCTCGGCGTGCACAGAGGCAGCGCGCCGACGATCGTCTTCCGCGAGCGCAGAGCGCTTGCGCCCGACACGCGGATCACCGCCGCCGGCGGCGCGCGGCTGACAGTGCCGCGCACGGCGCAGGCCGCCCGCTCCCGCGCGAGCCTGCTGCGGGCGACGGGCGTCGCGGTCGTGACCGCGCCGAAGGTCGCGCAGGTGGGGTCGGAGCCAGCGTGGTTCTTCTACGAGGACGACGCCCCGTACCAGGCGTATGAGCACCGCGGCCGAGTCGTGCTCGTCGGCGCGCGCAGCGGCCGCGTGACAGTCTCCAGAGCGATCGACTGGCCGCCACTGCTGAACGGAAGGCTGCCGCAGTTCCTGCGCAGCTACGCCGCCTACCGAGAGCCCGCCGCACGCGCCTTCACGCGGCTTTGGAGACCGCGCCACGTGCCGGTCGAGCAGCTGGCGGCGGAGCCGAGAAGAGCGGGCCCCGTGACCCCGTCCGAGCGCGCCGCCGCCGCTCAGCTCGCCGCCGAGCACGCCTGCACGGTGCGGGTGGGGGACACGCTCGGCAACTTCTACGACGCCAGCTCGTTCGACCAGTCGCGCGCGCATGTCGGGGCGCTGTTCAACCGCCTCGCGCGCCTCGCGCCCGACTTCGTCAGCGCCCGTTATCGCGTCGCGACGGCGACGACGCTGCAGCGCTTCATCGCGTCGCTGGTGAGCGCGCACGGCTGCCGCGACATCCTGCTGTACGTCGCCGGCGGCGGCTACGTCAACGGCGGCGAGCCGGCGGTCAGCGTTGGAATCCACGGCCGCGTTGACGGCAGAGTCGAGCAGCAGGTCGTGACCGCCTCGGCGCTGCGCGCGCTGCTCGCCTCGCAGCCCGGCGTCAGCTTCCAGCTGCTGCTCGACGCGCCCGGCGCGGGCGGCTTCCTCTCAGCGCTCGGCACGTCGCCGAACCTGACCCTCTTCACCGCCTCGGCGCTCGCCGGGCAGACGAGCTACACCGCGCTGCCGGCGCTCGTCACGACCAGCGGCGAGCGGCTGCCCAACCATTTCAACAGCGACCAGCTGCTCGAGTACTCCAACCGCACGCTGCGCGGGCTGGAGTGCTTCCTCTCCGACGCGAGCGAGGTCGCCTCCGCAACGCAGGCGACCGCCGACGGCCGCGCCAGATCGTTCCTCAGCTGGATGGTCGCGCGCGCTCTTTCGCTGTGCGACGACGGCAGCCTCGCCGCGCTGCTGCCGCACCCGCCGCAGCAAGTCCTCAAGACTTTCGGCTTCACGGCGACGCCGCCGGGCGCGGGGGAGCCGCCGATCGTGCCCGGAACGCCGCAGACGCCGCCCACCAGCCCGCCGACGCCGCCCGATGACACGCCGGTCACGCCGCCCACCGACACGACACCGGGCAACCCGCCCGACGACACGCCGCCGACCCCGCCGGTCGACACGCCGCCTGTCCTCGCCGCCGGGACCGGCTACGCGTTTTGGGTCGCCGGCGACCCGCCGGTCGCCGTCGCCCCAGCGCTGACCGTGACCGATGCCGACAGCGCGACGCTCGACGGCGCGACGGTCGAGATCGGCGCGGGGCGGCAACCGGGCGACACGCTCGCGTTCGCAGGCCAGAACGGGATCAGCGGCAGCTTCGACGCCGCCAGCGGCGTGCTGACGCTGACCGGCAGCGCGTCGCTCGCCGACTACCAGGCCGCGCTGCGCACCGTTGCGTACACCGTCACGGACGCGACGCCGTTGCTCGGCACGATCCCGATCCGTTTCACGGTGAGCGACGGCAGCGAGAGCTCGTCGGCAGTGACGCGCGACGTGACGATCATCTTGAACGCTGCGCCGAGCGTTGGAGGCGATCAGCAGACGACCGCCTTCACCGAGGACGGGCCGGCGGTCGCGCCCGGCGCGACGTTGACGGTGAGCGACCCCGACGGCTCGATCCCCGGCGACCCGATCGGCGACACGATCAGCCGGGCGACCGTCAGCATCAGCGGCAACTTCGCCGGCGCCGAGGACGCGCTGTCGTTCACCGACGCGGACGGGATCAGCGGCAGCTACGACGCAACGACCGGCGCGCTGACGCTGACGGGCGACGCCTCACCATCTGACTACCAGGCGGCGCTGCGCTCGGTGACGTACGCCGACGCCAGCGACACGCCGAGCATCGCGACGCGCACGCTCTCGTTCAGCGTCAACGACGGGCGAGCCGACTCCAACACTGCGACCGACGACGTCACCGTGACCGCTGCGAACGACGCGGCCGTCGTCACGACGAGCGGGGGCTCCGCGACCTTCACGGAGGGCGGGGCCGCGGTCACCGTCGACGACGGCGTGACGGTGAGCGACCCCGACAGCGCGCAGCTCAGCGGGGCGACGGTCGCGATCACCGCCGGCGGGCAGCCCGGCGACCTGCTTGCGCTTCCGACAGGGGGCGCAATCTCCGGCAGCTACGACGGCGGGACGCGCATCCTGACGCTGACTGGCGACGCGACGCCCGCCGACTATGCGGCGGCGCTGCGCACGGTCACCTTCCGCGCTCCCGGCGCGAACCCGGACGGCAGCGCCCGGACGATCGCGTTCCGGGCCTCCGACGCGACGGACACGAGCGCGCCCGCGACGCGCGCGGTGGACATCGCGCTCGTCGACGACCCGCCGGTCGTGACGGCGAGCACGGGCGCGACAGGATGGGACGGCGCCGACGTCGTCGTCGACCCGGCTGTGACCGTCAGCGACGACGACGGGCCTGACATCACCGGCGCAACCGTCGCGATCACCAACGGCTACACGATCGGCGAGGACGCGCTCGCCTACACGGACAGCGGGGCGATCAGCGGCTCGTTCAGCAGCATCGACGGGACGCTGACGCTGACCGGCACCGCGCCCGTCGCCGACTACGAGGCCGCGCTGCGCACGGTGACGTACCACCGCGCCACGCCGTTCACGAGCCAGGCACCGCGGACGGTCACGTTCACGGTGACGAACACGCAGTCCTCCGCCGTGACCGGCGCGACCAAGCAGCTTGCGTTCGGCGACCCGCCGCAGATCACGACATCCGGCAGCACCGTGACGTACACCGAGAGCGACCCCGCGACCGCGATCGACCCGTCGGTCACGGTGACTGACGCCGACTCGACCGACCTGGCCAGCGCGACCGCGACGATCGCGGCCGGCTTCGTCTCCGGACAAGACGTGCTCAGCGCCGATCCCGGCAGCACGGGGATCGTCGTCGCGTACGACCCGGGCACCGGCGTGCTGTCGTTGAACGGAGCGGCAACCGTCGCGCAGTACCAGACGGTCCTGCGTTCGATCGCCTACCGCAACAGCAGCAGCGACCCCTCGATGGCGCAGCGCACAATCGAGCTCTCGGTCAGCGACGGCGTCTACGCGACGACCGCGGACGACGACTTCGTCACCGTCTCGCCGCTCGACACCGCGCCGACGGTCACCACGACCGGCCCCACCACGGCGTTCACCGAGGGCGCGGGCGCTGTCACGGTCGATAGCGGCCTCGTCATCGCCGACCCCGACGACACGACCTTGAGCGGCGCGACGGTCTCGATCACGACCGGCTTGGCCGGGAGCGAGGACGCGTTGCTGTTCATCAGCCAACTCGGGATCAACGGCTCGTATGACACCGCGACCGGAACGCTGACGCTGAGCGGCTCGGCGAGCGTCGCCGACTACGAAGCGGCGCTGCGCTCGATTGAGTACGACGACAGCAGCGACGCCCCGTCCACCGCGACGCGCATCGTCTCCCTCAAGGTCACCGACGCGAGCGCTGGGAGCGCGAGCGCCGCGGCGATCAAGGCCGTCACCGTGACCGCCGTCGACGACCCGCCGGTCGTCGCCGCCGGCGCGACCCTTCACTACACCGAGAACGACGCGCCGACCGTGGTCGACACGACCCTCACCGTCGACGATCCCGACAGCGGCACGCTGAGCGGCGCGACGGTGACGATCGACGCCGGCTTCGCCTCCGGCGAGGACGTGCTCAGCTTCACCCCCCAGAGCGGCCTCACCGGGTCGTACAACGTCGCAGCAGGAACGTTGACGGTGACGGGCTCGGCGTCCCCCGCCGCCTACCAGGCGGCGCTGCGCTCGGTGACCTACCTCGACAGCTCGGACGACCCCTCGGCGGTGCCGCGCACGGTGACGTTCGCCGTCTCCGACGGAACGCTCAGCGGCTCCGACAGCGCGACGGTCGACGTGACCCCGGTCGACGACGCGCCGACGCTCGCCGCGCCGGTCACCGCTGACGCGGTCGGCAACACGCTGCTCGCGTACGGCACGACCGTTCCCACCGGGCAGGCCGGCCTGGCGGTCGCCTCGGGCAACGTGCTCGACGGCGCGTCCGACGTCGACAGCGCCGGCTCAGTCGGGCTCGACGTCGCCGACTCCCAGGCGAGCGGCGACAGAGGCGGGACGGTCAGCTGGAACGCTGACGGCAGCTTCCGCTACACGCCGGCCGCCGGCTTCACGGGGACGGAGACGCTGACGTTCGCGCTGGTCACGCAGGGCGCGCCCGCAGCCGTCTCGACCGGCACCGTCAACGTCACCGTTGCCGGCCGCGTCTTCTACGTCGACAACGCCGCGACCGGCCCCAGCGACGGCACCTCGGCCGACCCGTTCCACACGCTCGACGAGGCCGCGACCGCCGCGACCTCGAGCGGCGACACGGTCTACGTCTTCAATGGCGACGGCACGTCAACCGGGCTGAACGACGGCATCACGCTGCGCGCGCAGCAGCGGCTGCTCGGCGAGTCCCAGCCGCTCACGGTCGGCGGCGACACGCTCTACGCCGGCACGGCGGGCACGCGTCCCTCGATCGGTCCGGTCATC
This sequence comes from Conexibacter sp., assembly GCA_036499225.1. GTDB lineage: Bacteria > Actinomycetota > Thermoleophilia > Solirubrobacterales > Solirubrobacteraceae > Conexibacter. Next base: position 31,989 of record DASYEC010000013.1, on the reverse strand, counting down.
CTCGCCGCGGGCAACACCGTCGCCGGCCTGACGATCGGCGGCACGACCGCTGCGGTCTCCGGCACTGTCGGGGCGAGCGACGGGACGCTGCGCGACCTCGCGCTGAGACCGAGCAGCGGCGGCGCCGGCCTCGTGCTGTCGAGCACGATTGGCAGCTGGACGATGAACGACGTCGCGGTGCAGACCACGGGCGGCGCCGCCGTCCAGCTGACCTCGGCCGGGACCGTCGCCTTCACCGGCATCGACACGATCGACGCCGCCGCCCCTGGCTCCGGCTTGCTCGTCACCGACACTGCGACGTCGGGCACGATCGCCGACGTGACAGTCGCCGACTCGAGCAACGCCAACGGCGTCGCGATCGTCCGTGACAGCGGCGGGCTGACGCTGAACGGCCTCTCGGTCCGCTCCACCGGCACCGGCACCGGCCTGCTGATCGACTCCTCGAACGCGATCGTCGTCAACGACCCGAGCGCCGGGACGATCACCACGTCCGGGCCCGCGGTCGACCTGCGCACCGACTCGAGCAACCCGGCGACCCCGCCGCAGGTCTCGCTGAACCAGGTCAGCTCCAGCAACGGGGCCCGCGGCATCTCGCTCGACGACATCGGCGGCGGCACGTTCTCGGCGACGAGCGGAACGCTGAGCGGGCACACCTCGGCCGAGGTCGCGATCGCCGGCGGCAGCGGCGACGTCAGCTACGGCGGAAGAATCGGCGACGGCTCCGGGGACAGCGCTGACATCACGGGCCGGACAGGCGGCGCCATCACGTTCTCTGGCGACATCGCCGACGGGAGCGACGCGGGCGGCGGGATCGCGATGAGCGGCAACAGCGCCGGCTTCACGACCTTCAGCGGCGGCTCGAAGGCGATCACGACGAGCGGCGGGAACGACGCGGTCTCGCTCGCGTTCACCGGCAGCCACTCGGTCGCGTTCACGGGCGGCGGGCTGGTGCTGAGCGGTGGCGGAGCGGGCCTCACAGCGACGTCGTCAAGCGGCCGCGGCAGCGTCGCAGTCAGCGGAAGCGACAACGTCGTCAGCGGGGCGCCCGCGATCTCTGTCGTCGGGACCGACATCGGCTCCGGCGGCATGACCTTCCAGAGAGTCGACGCGAACGGCGCTCCCAGCGGGATCGTCCTCACCAACACCGGCGGCGGCCGGCTGAGCGTGACCGGCGACGGCACTCCCGAGAGCGGCGGGAGAATCCTTAACTCCTCGGGCCCCGGCGTCTCGCTCACGAGCACGAACAGCGTCTCCCTGAGCGGCATGGACATCCTCGACGGCCTCGACGACGGCATCCGCGCCAACGGCGTCGCGGGCCTCACGCTGTCGGGGGCGAGCGTGACCGGAAACGGCGACGCGGCCGGCGAGAGCGGCCTCGACGCCACCGGCCTGACCGGCACGGTCGCGCTGACGGGCACGACGGTCACGGGCAGCGCCTACCGCGACGTCGACGTCGCCAACGCGAGCGGGTCGATGAACGCGACCGTGAGCGGCGGCAGCTACGGCGAGACCTCCGCCAGCGCCAACGGCGATGACGCGATCCATCTGCAGGCCGACGGCGGGACGCAGAGACTCGACGTCGAGAACGCCGCGTTCTCCAACAGCTTCGGCGACAACGTGCAGGTGACGAGCAGCGCGACCGGGTCCGCGACGATCGACGCCACCGTCAACGGCTCGACGATGGCGCACGCGGTCGGCGCCGAGGGCGGCGGCATCACGATCAACCCCGGCGGCACGACCCATCTGACCGGCGCGATCTCAAACAACCAGATCGACGGCGCCCGCCAGGAGGCGATCACCGTCGACACGGCAGGCTCAGGCATCGGCGACCAGCCAGTCTCGCTCAACGTGCAGATCACCGGCAACAGAGTCGGCGACCCGCAGATCACCGACTCGGGTGCCTCAGCCGGCAACGGGATCGGCGTGCGCTCCAACGGCGCTGCCCTCGTCACAACGCGGATCGCCAACAACACGATCGCCCAGTACGCGAATTTCGCCGGCATCCAGCTCGTCCAGAACGATGGCAACGCCATCCTCAACGCAACCGTTGACGGAAACACGATCTCCAACCGCGGCAGCGGCGGCCTCAACGGCATCTCGGTGCTGACCGGCGGCGCGGACGCCGGCGACATCGGCACGACCTGCCTCGACATCGGCAGAACGGCGCCGAACGTGCTGACCGGCTCGGGCGACGGCACCGCTCAGGGCACGGACATCAGCATCAGACAGCAGGACGGCGCGGCGCTGCACGTCCCGGGCTTCACCGGCACGCAGACGGACGGCCCAGGCCTTGCCAGCCTCGTCAGATCCCAAAACGGCGGGACCCCGACCGTCAGCGTCGCCTCCGTCGGGCTCCTCTTCAACTCGCAGAGCGGCGCCGCCTGCCCGCAGTAGGAGCGGGCGGCGTGCGCCGCCGCGCTCGCTGACCGCGGACGGCCCCGGCACGCCGACGGTGGTCGGCGCCCGGGGCGTAGCTCAGGTGACGGGGATCGCGTCCCCGACGACCGGACAGCTCTCGAACAGACCGCCGTACGACGGCGCTGCCAGCTGCAGCTTGAGCTCGTAGATCGTCGGGCCCGACTGCAGGAAGCCGCTCTCGGAGAGCTGTCTGCCGTCGGGCACGCCGATCGCGACGCCGCTGCTGATCGAGATGTCGCTCAACGTCGTGACCGCGCTGCTGCCCGGCGCCCCGATCGCCGTCGACTGCGCGAGCGTGCCCGGGCCGGTGATTCTCACGCTTGAGTTGTTCGACGCGCTGGTGCTGCACGTGATCGTGAGCGTCCACGGGCCGACGGTGGCGAGCGGCGAGTTGGGCGGCGACGCCGAGGAGCCCGCCACGGCGATCGGGATCGCGCCTGGGCCCTGCGGGCCCTGTGCTCCGTCGTGACCAGCCGGGCCGGTTTGGCCGGGCTGGCCGGTTGGGCCAGCGGTACCCGCAGGCCCTGTCGCGCCGATCGCGCCCGCTCCGCCCTGCGGCCCCGTTCCGCCAGCCTCGCCCGCGGGTCCCTGAAGCTCCGCACGATGGCCCCTCACGTACGACGCGATCAGCGCGTTGACCTGTCTTCTCGTCAGCGGCGTCGCCTTCGCGGCTGGGTGTCTGACGGGTCTTTTCAGTGTGGTCGCGGCGTAGCCGGTCCCGCCAAGCGAGGCGAACAGCGCGATCCCCGCGATGGCGATTGCCGGAGAGGGGCGGCGCAGGTTGCGTGCGTGCACGAGCATGATCCTTTTTTGAGACGCGTGGTCGCGGACCAGCGAACCACGCACTCACCGTGAGCGATACGGGATCAAGCACGGGGTTTTGCGCGCACGCCCAGGTGCCCGGCCGGCCGCGCGCCCGCAGCGGTTACTCGTCCGTCCGCGCGCCCGCTGCGGTCACTCGTCGGCGTCCACTGCGCCCGCAGCGGTCACTCGTCCGCGTCCGTGAGGCCCTCCGCTTCGGCGTCGGCGTACGGGTCGCCGTCGGAGTCCGGGTCGGCGACCTTGGCCTGGTGGTCGAGGCGGTGGTTGGGGTCCTCGCCCTCTCTGTACTGGCGCGGCGGGACGGGCGGCGTCTTCGACGCCTCGGCCTCGTCGGGCGGGCGTTCGTAGCCGCGCTCCTGCCAGTGGGCGGGGTCGTGGCGCGTGCTCGGGCGGGGTGGCATGTCAGGCCTGCTTCCGTCGTTGGATCGTCCCCGTGGGTCTACCTCGGATCGACCTGTGGCGAACGTGGCGGCGGGCGTGCCATGACTTTGGCTCCGCGTGATCCTGGCGGGCCGCAAACCCGAGCGGCTGGCGCAGGTGGCGCGCCCGCCTCCGGCCAGCGTGTCGAGGACGTCGCGCTGCCTGACGGCGCGCTGATCGCGGCGACAGAGCTCGGCGCGCTCACGCCCGCGGCCGCGTCATCCTCATCGCCGCTGGCTTCGTCGACGCCCGCGCTGTCCGCCTCATCGCTCTCGTCGGTCAGCCGCCTGCGTGCTTCTTCTTCGCGGGCTTCGCGACCGCGACCGCGTGCTTGGCGGTCGCGCGCTTCACTGCTTTGCTGCCGATGTAGGAGACCGTGATCGTCGCTTTGGCGCCTGTCGCTCTGAGGAGCTTGCCGGTGAGCTTGAAGGTCGTGCTCCATCTGCCCTTGACGATCGCGACGCCGAGCTTCTTCGTCACGGGTCTGCGGCCGATCTTCACCGTGTAAGCGACCGTGACCTTGCCACGCGCGGCCTTGGTGATCGTGCCGCTGACCGTCACCTTTGTGCCTCTGCGGACTGCCTTGCGGACCTTGAGCGCCGCGCCGGCCTTGGCGGGGAGTCGGATGACCGGGGGCGTCGCGTTCTCGCTGTCTCTCATTCTCGGCTCGCCGGGCGGCGATGGCGCGACGACGTCGATCGTTCTCGTCACAACCGTCTCGTTGCCGGCTCCGTCGGTCGCGGTGAACATGACCGCGTACGTGCCCGGCGCTGCGTAGGCGTGAGCGACCGACGCCCCGCTCGCGGACGTGCCGTCACCGAGGCTCCAGGCCGTCGCGCTGACGCCGGCGCGGTCGGCCGCGGTCGCGCTCATTGCCACCGTCTGGCCGGCGCTCGCGGTCGCGGGGAGATCGACGGTGACGTCGGGGCCGCGGGCGTCCAGCACGTAGGTGGTCGCCAACGGGTCGTCGCCGACTCGGTCAAGGGAGAGGAGCGCGCCTCCGCCGCTGAGTCGGCCGAGCTTGATCGGCAGGCCGGTGATGATGCCGGGGTCCGGCGAAATCGCGGCGCTGCCGTTCTCGACGATCGAGCCGAGCGTGCCGTCGGCGGCGACGTGGCGGATCGCGAACGTCGCGCTGGACCAGCTTGCGTCGAGCGTGAACCACGCCGCCGCCAGCGAGCCGTCCGGCGCGCTGGCGAGCAGCGGGTACCCGTCGGAGAGCGACCCGCCCGGGACGCTGAGCAGCTGTGTCGAAGCCGACTCGTCGAGCGGGGAACGCGTCAGCTCCGCTTCCGCCGGATCGCTCGACGGCGGCGGCCAGTCCGTCCAGCCGATCGAGACCGTTCCGTCGTCCGCGATCGCCGTGCTGTAGCCGAACGAGTCGTCTTCCGCGCCGCCCGTGTCGACCGCCGGGCCGTTGCCGATCGGGCCCGTGGTCGGAAGCCGCTTTCCAACGATCGGATGGCTGGAGTCCATGCGCGACTCGCCCCAGGTCGCGACGGCTCCGGCCGCACCGGCAACCAGCCGCAGGTGTCTGGCGAGGATGACGGCGGGGCCGAAGGTCGCGACCGTTCCGGCGCCGGCGGTCGTGCCGTCGGCATCGAGGCGAGCGGCCGCGACCCTGTCATGGGATGCGTCGAGCCAGGCGACGAACGCGACGCCGCCGGGCGCGACCGCGACAAGCGGGTCGATGTCGGTGCCCGCCCCGAGCGGCCTCGGCGTCTGCGTGGCCGGCGTGCCGTCAGCGTTGACGTGGGCGACGCGCGCCGTGTTGCCGCTTCCGTCGTTGATGTCGCTGGCCCAGGCGACCGTGGCATCGCCAGCACGGTCAACGCCGACGTTGACGCTTGGGCCGAACGAGGTACCAGCGCTGCCGCTCGCAACAGTCGTGTCGTCGCCGAGCTGCTGCCCGTCGGCATCGAAACGCGTCACGACGACCGAGTAGGCGCCGTTGGCTGTGTCGACCTTGCGCCAAGCGACTGCCGCGGCTCCGCTCGGCGTTGTGGCCACGCTCGGAGCGCCCCTGTCGCAGTTGCCGAGCGTCTGCGCCGGGTCGACGGTGCCGTCCGTGCGCGCGTGCTGAACCGCCAGCTGCGGCTGGCCTGCGGGGCTCGACATGCCGCACCAAACCGCGAGGGCGGACCCGTCCGGAGCGCTCGCGACGTCGGACGCGAGGACGTGCGCCGGCACCTCGAACGAGGGTCCGTCAATCCATCCTTCCGCGTGCGCGGCCGCCGGCAGGGCCGCGAGGACCGCAGCCGACGCGATCGCCGCCGAGGCGCGACCGCGCGCGAGGAAGGGACGAGTCAGGCTTCTCGACATCGACGAACGCTCCGGGCTTTGAGGACAGTGGCGTCATCTACCGGGACCCCGCGCGGCGCTTGTCCCACGCGCGCGGGTCGGCTTTCCTGACCGTCATCCTGCCAGTAACCAGCCGCCCGCGCGCCAACTACCCGCGGAGCGTTGCTTCGCCCGACGGGGCTGCGGCGTGTTTGCGGCTCGCCCGCCGCACGAGGGCGAGCGCGAGCAGCACGGGCACCACGGTGAGGACCAGCGGAAGGTGGCCGTTGAGGCGCCAGTAGGGAGACTTGAGCGTCTCGGAGCGGGTGATGACCCACGTGAGCGGATAGGCGATGCTGGCGAGCACGAGCGCGGTCGCCAGCGCCAGCCCCGGCCGCGCGCGGGCCCGCCACCACGTCGCGATCACAGCGACCGCCAGCAGGATCCCGAAGATCGCGATGAACGCTCTCGACGGCTCGATCCAAGGCCAGGCGTAGGGAGCGCCGACGACTCTGACCGGCGGGCTGCCGAGCGGGGCCGCGAACAAGAGGCCGTAGGTCGGCTTCGGCGTCGCGTACGGGATCAGCGCCACCGCGGCGATCACGGACGGGATCAGGCCAGCGGCGAGCCGGATGAGCGCTTTGGCGGTCGAAGGCCACGGGCCGCGCGGCAGCGGCAGGCCGCTGCCGTCCGCAAGGGTCCTGGAAGGCCGCGTCGCGCCACCGTCGAGCGCTCGGCGGTGCGACAGGCGCCGCCCGCGCGGCAGCGACAGCCCGCCCGCTGCCAGCAACAGCGTGGGGAGGATGGACGCTGCGCCCAGGTCGACGTGCCAGCCGTCGAAGAAGGTCGCTGTTCCCAGCCCCGACTCAGTGCCGTGCCCAAGGTAGGGGGTAGCCGCCGCGACGAAGACGGCAGCCGCGCCGCCGGCCGTGAGCCAGCGCGAGCGCAACGCCGCGCCGACGACCGCGCACAGCGAGCCGCCGAGCAGCAGGATCCAGCCGTAGCCGAGCGGCCAATGGTCGTAGTGGGGGACGAAGCCGAAGGTCCACATCAGCAGCAGCACGGTGGCGAGCGGAAAGGTCAGCGCGCCGAGCGCCGCCCGCCAGGGAGCGCCGCGCAGCTCAAGCGCGGCCACACCCGTCCGCGCGCGCAGGCCGGCGGTCACCAGCGACGCCGACTCGCGCGCCAGCGCCCACAGCCCGTCAGCCGCGATCGCCTCCCGCGCGCAGTCGCGCACGACGCGCGCATCGGTCCGGCGCGAGCGCGGATACGCCCGCGCCGCGACGTCCGTCAGCGCGTCCGCAAACCGCCCGGTCATGCGAAACCGCCAGCCGGCTTCGGCGCCGCGCCGCGGCTCGGCGTTACGCGCGCGGTTGCAACACCCCTGGCACGGGTCGGCGCCACGCGGGCGGCCACGCCCCCGGCTGGGTGTCGCCCAACACCCCGGCTCTGCACCACGCGGGCTGCGGCGGCCAGGCGGTCAACACCCCGGCTCTGCACCACGCGGGGGGCCGCGGCCAGGCGGCCAACACCCCGGCTCTGCACCACCCGCGCTGCGGCGGCCAGGCGGTCGGCCTCGCGCTCGACGGCTTCGCGACCGCTCGCTGTGATGCGGTAGTAGCGGCGGAGGCGGCCGTCAACCGTCTCCTCATGGTCGATCTCGACGAGGCCGCGGCTCTCCATCCGGTCGAGCGCGCCGTAGAGGGTGCCGGCAGTCAGCTTGACATCGCCGGCCGAGAGCTCGGCGGCACGCGTGGAGATCGCGTAGCCGTGGAGCGGGCCGTCGAGCAGCGAGGCGAGCACGAAGTAGCTGGCGGGTCGCAGTTCCATAGTCAGCGGGACGATACATCGTGTGACGATGCGTGTCGAGCACGCCACGCGAGGGCTCGCCCGCCCCTATGGCGCGAGCACGCGCGACGACCGACCCGGCGCCCCAGGGCTCCGACACCGCGCTAGTTTCGGGTGCATGACCGGCTCGGCATCCGCATCGGGGCAGTACGCGATCGGGGGAGAGCTGCAGGTGACGCGCCTCGGCTTCGGGACGATGCAGCTGGCCGGCAACGCGGTCTGGGGAGAGCCCGCCGACCGTGACGAGGCGCTGCGCACGCTGCGCCGTCTGCCCGAGCTCGGCGTTGACTTCATCGACACCGCCGACGCGTATGGGCCGTTCATCACCGAGGACTTAATTCACGAAGCGCTCTATCCGTACGATGGGATCGTCGTCGCGACGAAGGTCGGGCATCTGCGCTGGGCCGAGGACGACCCGATCCCGTGGCCGGCCGTCGGGCGGCCCGAATACCTCAGATCGGCCGCGCGGATGTGCCTGCGCCGCCTCGGCGGCGACGCGATCGACCTGCTGCAGCTCCACCGGGTCGACACGAAGGTGCCGATGGAGGAGCAGTTCGGCGCGCTGAAGGAGCTGCAAGACGAGGGGGTCGTGCGGCACCTCGGACTTTCCAACGTCACTGTTGACCACATCAAGGCGGCGAGCGAGGTCTTCAACGTCGCGACCGTCCAGAACATCTACAACGTCGAGCGGCGCGACCAGGAGGTGTTCGACCACTGCGAGCGCGAAGGAATCGCGTACGTCCCGTGGTTCCCGCTCAACGACGGCAACCTCGCCAAGCCGGACGGGGTGACGGCCGCGGTCGCCGCGGCGCACGACGCGACGCCGGCTCAGGTCGCGCTCGCCTGGCTGCTGCAGCAGAGCCCGTCGATGCTCCCGATCCCCGGCACGAGCACCGTCGCTCACCTTGAAGAGAACGTCGCAGCCGCCGACCTCACGCTCACCGACGCGGAGCTCGCCCAGCTCGACGCGGAGGGCGGACCGCCGGAGACCTGAGCACGCGCTCGACGGGGAGCGAAGTTTCCGTGCTGCCTGCGGTCTACCCCGAGGCCTCCACCACCGCGATCGCGCGCGCGGCGCCCAGGGGCAACGGGGGGCGGCACCGCGGCGCGGGGTGCAGGCACGCACCGGGTCGGGGTGCGTGCAGGGCTGGACGCGCCCGTGGGGATCGCAAGACTCTTGCGGGCACGCCCTCTGCGAAAGAAGGAGCGCCGTCATGTCCGTCGCATCGGCAGCCATCCGCCCGTTCCAGCTCGAGGTGCCCCAGCAGCAGCTTGATGACCTGCAGCGCCGCCTCGCCGCGACCCGCTGGCCGACGAGAGAGTTGGTCTCAGACCGCTCGCAGGGCGTGCAGCTGGCGACGATGCAGGCGCTCGCCACCCACTGGATGCGCAACTACGACTGGCACGCATGCGCGGCGAGATTGAACGCGCTGCCGCAGTTCACGACCGAGATCGACGGCGTCGACATCCACTTCATCCATGTCAAGTCGCAGCATGAGAACGCCCTGCCGCTGATCGTGACGCATGGCTGGCCGGGCTCGGTCATCGAGCTGCTCGGCGCCATCGGGCCGCTGACCGACCCGATCGCGCACGGCGGCCGCGCTGAGGACGCGTTCGACGTCGTGGTGCCGTCGCTGCCCGGCTACGGCTTCTCCAGCGAGCCGACCGAGCTCGGCTGGGGGCCCGGCCGCATAGGGAGAGCCTGGGCGGAGCTGATGCACCGCCTCGGCTACGACCGGTACGTCGCGCAGGGCGGCGACGTCGGCTCCTCCGTCACCGACGCGATGGGCCGCCAGGCACCCGAGGGGCTGCTCGCGATCCACATCAATCTGCTCGCGGGTGCGCTCGGCGACGACTCCTTGCCCAAGCAATCGGAGCAGGAGCGGGCCGCCGCCGAAGCGATCGGCACGTTCAGGACGAGCGGCTTCGCCTACTACCTGGAGCAGGCGACGCGTCCGCAGACGATCGGCTACGCCCTGCTCGACTCGCCGGTCGCGCTGGCGGCTTGGATGCTCGACCACGACACGGACAGCTACTACAAAATAGCCCGCGCCTTCGTCGACGGGCAGCCGTCGGGCAGCCTCACGCGCGACCAGATCGTCGACAACGTCACGCTGTACTGGCTGACGGGCACCGGCGCCGCGTCGGCCCGCTCCTACTGGGAGATAATCCAGGAGCAGGTGGCGGCCGGTGGCCAGGCCCCGCCGGACGTCTCAGTCCCGGTCGGCTTCACCTCCTTCCCTGGCGAGATCTTCCGGGCGCCGCGCAGCTGGGTTGAGCGGACGTACCCCACCCTCGCGTACTTCAACGAGGTCGACAAGGGCGGCCACTTCGCTGCCTGGGAGGAGCCGGAGCTGTTCGCCAGCGAGCTGCGGGCGGCGTTCCAGGGCGTGCGGTAGCCCGCCCCGCTCACACCATCGGTATCGACTCAGTCGTCCGCCACAAGTAGATACACGCGAGCGAGCGGTGGGGGCGCCACGGCTCGGCGATCCGCACGAGGTCGGTCGGGCCCGGTGCGGCGTCGAGGCCGTACGCCTGCTTGACGGCGCGACGGAGGTTGACGTCGCCGACCGGCAGCACGTCAGGCCGGTAGAGATGGAACATCAGGAACATGTCGGCCGTCCACGTGCCGATGCCGCGGACCGCGCTCAGCTGCGCGACGATGTCCTCGTCGGAGAGCTCCTCCAGCCGCTCGAGCGCGAGCTCGCCGGAGAGGATGTGCTCGGCGAGCGACCGCAGCGATGCAGTCTTCGCGCGCGAGAGCCCGGCGGCGACGCGCATCTCGTCGGGGTCGTCGTCGAGGATCTCCTGCGGCGTCGGCGGCCGGCCGCCGTAGCGAGCGATCAGCCGCGCGTAGATCGCGGTCGAGGCGATCTCGGAGATGTTCTGGCTGACGATCCCGCGCACGACGATCCCGTAGCGGTCGCTCGGCAGGTTGGGGTCGGCGCTCGGGATGTCGGGCGGCAGCTTCAGCGGTCTGCCGTGCTCGTTGACGAACGCGTCGATGACCGTGCCGAGGACCGGGTCGGCGCGGCGCAGGTAGTCCGTCGGGGTCGTCTCGCTCTCTTGCGGGTGTGATCGCGCCACTAGACCTGCGGCGTCGTGTGGGTGGTCTCCCACAGGTAGACGCACGCGAGCGAGCGGTAGGGGCGCCACGGCTCCGCAAGCTGCTCCATCTCGGATGGCCCGGGCAGGCCCGCGAGGCCGTACCTTCTCTCGATCGTGCGACGCAGGCTGAGGTCGCCGACGGGCAGCACGTCCGGGCGGAAGAGGTGGAACATCAGGAACATGTCGGCGCTCCAGACGCCGATGCCCTTGACGGTCGTGAGCTGCGCGACGACCTCCTCGTCGGGCAGGTCGGTCAGCCCGTCGAGGTCGAGCTTGCCGGAGACGATGAGCCCGGCGAGCGACTGCAGCGAGGCGGCCTTCGCGCGTGACAGCCCGACGGCGGCGCACAGGGTGTCGGGATCGTCGTCGAGGACCTGCTCCGGCGCCGGCGCGCGGTCGCTGCCGAAGCGCTCCGTCAGTCTCCGGTAGATCGAGCGCGAGGCCATCACGGAGAGGTTCTGGCTCACGATCGCGCGGACGAGGACGCCGTAGCGGTCGGTCGGCATGTTCGGATCGGGCGGCCCGCTGTGGCGTGACTCAAACGTGAGCGGCTCCCCGCCACGCTCGCTGAGGACCTCGTCGATCACCGCGCCGATCGTTTGGTCGGCGCGGCGCAGGTGATCCTCCGGTGTTTCCACCCTTTCCTTCGTCACTCATTCCGATCGTACGCCCGGCCCGCGCGCAGCCAACGTCGACGCCGGGGTGGACACGCCAGTACCGCGCGCCTCGGCGGGTCGGCGCGCGGTCATCGAGCGGGAGCGGCTGCTCCTGGCCGGCGTCGTCGCCGGGGTCGGCCGGCGTAATCGTCGCAGCAGTCCACAGTGATTGCGACGCTTTGGGCCGTGAGGGCGAGGGGGCGGGCGCGGCGGCTCAAGGGGCGATCGCCGCGGGCAGGCGTGGCTGCCGCGCCGAGCGCGGTGGCTAAGGTCACGAGATGACCGACGCCGTCGTCTTCGACCTCGACGGAGTGCTCGTTCAGTCCGAGGAGCTGTGGGACGCGGCGCGGCGGCAGGTCGCCGCGGACGCTGGCGTCCCGTGGCCGGAGGGGGCGACGGCGGCGATGATGGGGATGAGCTCGCGCGAGTGGTCGCGCTACGTGCACGAGACGATCGGCGTCCCGCTCCCGCCGGAAGAGGTCAACGCGGTCGTCCTCGCGTGGGTGATGGCGAGATATCGGCAGGCGGTGCCGTGGATCGACGGCGCGCGCGAGGCTGTCGCGCGGATGGCCGCACGCTGGCCGCTGGCGCTGGCGACCTCCTCCAACCGCGAGATCGTCGACCTCGTCGTGCAGCAGGCTGGTTGGGCCAAGACGATCGCGGTGACCGTCTCCTCCGAGGAGGTCGCGGCTGGCAAGCCCGCGCCCGACGTCTACCTCGAAGCGGCGCGCCGGCTCGGCGTCGAGCCAGCCCACGCCGTCGCGATCGAGGACTCGACCAACGGCCTGCTCTCAGGCGCCGCGGCCGGCCTGCGCGTCATCGCGATCCCCAACCCCGCCCATCCGCCCGCCCCGCACAGCCTCGACGTCGCCGCCGTCGTGCTGCCCTCGATCGAACAGCTCGCGCCGGCGGTCGTCGACCGGCTGGGGTGAGGCGCCGCCCCGCACGTGCCCAGGCTTACGCCCGCGGCGGCCCGTCCGGGCCCCAGTCCCAGACGGGGACCGGCTCGTCGCTCGTGACCTCCGACAGCTGCTGCCGCGACACGTCGACCGCGATCGCGGTGCCCCACTCGAGGTAGTCGCGCAGCCGTCTTCGGAATCGCGGGTCGTCGGGCAGACCGACCTCGTCGCCGGCCTCGATAAACGCTTCCACGAAGCGCGCCCGCTGCGGCTCGGCGATCTCGCGCCCGGCGTGATGGCGCAACAGCGCCTCGTGACCGCCATGGCGCTCCGTGTACAGCTTGGGCCCGCCGAGCACCTCGGTGAGCCAGTCGGCGAGGCTCTCGACATGCGTCGGCGAGCCGGTCGTGCCGAACACCGCGCTCAACACGGGGTCGGTCAAGCAGCGGCTGTAGTGGGCGTCGGCAACCCGTAGCATCGCCTCGCGGCCGCCAGCGAACTCATACAACGTCGGGCTCTCGGTCAACGGTCACTCCCTACCCTTCGGTCCTTGTCGATATTACGTTGAGTATCGTCGATAAGGCCCGGTGCGGACAACGGACGGTGTCAGACCGTCCGCGCCACGCGGAGCTAGGGGCGCGCGTCGATGCCCCGGGTGAGCAGGAGCGAGGCGCTCGGCTTCCCCGGTCAGCTCATCCGCGGCCGGGGAAGGATCGCGCCCAGGCGGGGTCTGCAAGCGTGAATGGCCGGCCGGCCTGACTGGCCAGTGAACGCGCGCCAGTCAGGCGCGCAAGGAGGTTCGTGATGCTCACGAATGTTCCTCGGATCGCCCATCACGCCCCGTCGAGGAGGTGGTCGGCGCGCACTGGCGCGGTGCTTGCGGGCGCCGCGCTGCTCGGCATCGTCGGCGCCGGGCCGGCGCTTGCGGCGGGCGGCGGCAGCGGCTCCGGCGGTGGCGACCAGTTCGTCCAGCGCAATCTGATCTCGGACATCCCCGGCATGGCGAGCATCACCGATCCCAACCTCGTCAACCCGTGGGGCCTCGCCGCCGGCCCGACCTCGCCGTTGTGGGTAGCGGACAACGGCGCTGACGTCTCGACGGTCTATACCGGTGCGGTCAACGGCAGCAGACCGAGCATCGCGCCGCTCGTTGTGAGAATCCCCGGCGGCGCGCCGACCGGCGTCGTCTTCAACCCGACGAGAGCGTTCGTCGTCCATGGTGCGAAGAAGAGCGCCCCCGCGACGTTCATCTTCGACTCCGAGGCTGGAAGGGTGACGGCCTGGAGCGCTGGCGTGCCGCCGAGCACGTCGGCGCGGACCGTGGTGAACGCGCACGGAGCGATCTTCAAGGGCCTGGCGATGGCCAGCGTGCCGCGACACGGCCCACTGCTCTACGCGACCGACTTCCACAACAACCGGATCGACGTCTACAACGGGCGGTTCAACCCGGTGCGGCTGTCGGGCTCGTTCACTGACAGGTCGCTGCCAGCCGGCTATGCGCCGTTCAACATCCAGGCGCTCGGCGGCTCGCTGTACGTCACGTACGCAAAGCAGGACGCGAATGCTGAGGACGACGTCGCGGGCGCGGGCTTCGGCTTCGTCGACGTCTACAGCCCGAACGGCCACTTGATGAAGCGGCTCGTCTCGCGCGGCAACCTCAACGCCCCGTGGGGACTCGTGGTTGCGCCCAGCGGCTTCGGCCGCTTCGGCGGCGACCTGCTCGTCGGCAACTTCGGCGACGGCACGGTCAACGCGTACAACCCACGGACGGGCGCCTTCCAAGGCCAGCTCAGGACGGCGGACGGCAAGGCCTTCCAGGTCGACGGCCTGTGGGGGCTGCGCTTCGGCAACGGCACCTTCGGCACCAGCCAGGACCTCGTCTTCAGCGCGGGCATCAACGACGAGAGCCACGGCCTCCTCGGCACGATCAGCACACGCTAGGGCGCTATCTCTCGTATCGACTGTCGCGGGCGGCGCCGCCGTCGCCCGCGACGGTCACGTCACGACGCGGCGCGCTTCCTTGGAAGCGGTGTCGCGAACCGGTGACTCCGGGGCGAGGGCGCCGCTAACAGCCGGCTAACGGGCCTCCGGGACGGTGTCTGCACACACCGACTTCGGAGGACGCAAACGCCATGAAGATCGACACGCCAGCCTACGCCCGCACCCTGCGCAGCACCTTCGCCGGCCCAGTGATCGCGCCAAGCGATCCCGGCTGGGACGGCGCCCGCCAGGCGTTCAACATGACGGTTGACCAGCGGCCCGCGCTGATCGCCGTCGCCCGCCACGCGCGGGACGTCGTCGCGGCCGTCCGCTTCGCCGCCGAGCACGGCCTGCGGGTCGCGCCGCAGGCGACCGGCCACAACGCCGGCCCGCTCGGCGACCTGTCGTCAACGCTCCTGTTGAAGACCGCGGCGATGAGGGGCTTCACGGTCGACCCGGTCACCCGCACCGCCCGCGTCCAAGCCGGCGTGAAGTGGGGGCCTGTCTGCGACGCCGCCTCCGCCCACGGGCTCGCGCCGCTGTCGGGCAGCGCCCGCGACGTCGGCGTCGTCGGCTACTCGCTCGGCGGGGGGATGGGGTGGCTCGGGCGTAAGCACGGCCTGCAGTGCAACGCCGTCACGGCGATCGAGCTGGTCACCGCCGAGGGCCGGTACCTGCGCGTCGACCAAGAGAACGAGCCCGAGCTGTTCTGGGCGCTGCGCGGCGGCGGCGGGAACTTCGGCGTCGTGACCGCGATCGAGTTCGACCTCTTCCCGCTCGAGCTGGTCTACGGCGGCGCGCTGTTCTACCCGTTCGAGCGCGCCGGCGAGGTCGTCCACTGGTGGCACGACTGGACGCAGCGGCTGCCCGACGAGGTCTCGACGACGGTGCGGCTGCTGCAGCTCCCGCCGCTGCCGACGATCCCTGAGCCGCTGCGCGGCAACTCTTTCGCCGTCGTCCAGGCGGCCGCGCTGGGCAGCGAGACGTTCGGGCGCGCGATGATGGCGCCGCTGCGAGCGCTGGAGCCGACGATCGACACCTTCCAAATGCTCGAGCCGGCCGGCCTCAGCTACCTCGCGATGGACCCTGAGGAGCCGCTTCCCTACGACGGCGACGGGCGCGTCTACGGCGATATGCCGACCGACGGCTTCGACCGCTTCCTCGCCGAGGCCGGCCCGGGCTCCGGCTCGCCGCTGGTGTCGGCCGAGCTGCGGCTGACCGGCGGCGCGCTGGAGCGCTCGCATGACAACCACGGCTCCAACTCGGCGATCATCGGCAGCTACGTCTCGTTCCTCGTCGGCGCCGCCCCCGACGCGCAGACGGGCACGGCGGTGCGCGAGCGGATCGACCAGGTCCACCGCTCGCTCGCGATCTACGAGGTCGGCCGCTACCTCAACTTCGCCGAGTCGCCGACCGAGGTCGAGCGCTTCTACGGCGAGCCGCGCACCGCGCGCCTGCGCGAGCTGCGCTCCCAATGGGACCCGCAGCGGACGCTGCACGCCAACCACGCCCTGTGAGCGGCAGGGGCGGCGCTGACGCCAGGGGCGAGGAGCCGGCTCGACGCCGAGCCGGCTCCCGTCACATCTTCGACCGGTCATTCGTCCGAGAGGGAAGACGAGACAGAAAGGAGTGGTCATGAAGGTGTTCGTAGCCGGCGCCACGGGCGCGCTTGGCAGGACGCTCGTCCCGCAGCTCGTGGCGCAAGGCCACGAGGTGGTCGGGATGACAAGGAGCGCGTCGAAGCAGGACCTCGTGCGAAGCCTCGGAGCGCGTCCGGTCGTGGCCGATGCGCTCGACCGCGACGCGGTCGCCCGGGCGGTCGCGTCCGCCGAGCCCGAGGCGATCGTGGATCAGCTCACGGCGCTGTCAGGCGAGTCCGACATGCGCCACATCGACCGGGCCTTCCAGGCGACGAACCGGCTGCGCCGGGAGGGCACCGACTACCTCATCGCCGCGGGCCGCGCTGTGGGGGCGCGGCGGTTCGTCGCGCAGAGCTTCGCGGGCTTCCGCTTCGCGCGCGCCGGGGGGCCGGCGCAGACCGAGGCCGAGCCCCTCGATCCCAACCCGCCAGCGGGGCTGAAGCCGGTGCAGGAGGGCTACCTCTACCTGGAGCGCGCGGTCACGACGATCGACTGGGGCGACGGTCTCGTGCTGCGCTACGGCGGCTTCTACGGTCCGGGCACCGCGATCAGCCTGGCCCCGGATGCGCAGATGGCCGCGCCGATCCGCAAGCGCCGCTTCCCGATCGTCGGCGACGGCGGCGGCATCTCGTCGCACGTCCACGTCGAGGACGCCGCGGCAGCAACCGTCGCCGCGCTCGACCACGGCCAGCCCGGCGTCTACAACGTCGTCGACGACGAGCCCGCGCCTGTGCGGGAGTGGCTGCCAGTCCTCGCGAGCGCGCTCGGCGCCAAGCCGCCAAGGCGTATCCCGCGCTGGCTCGCGCGGCTCATCGCCGGCGACGCCGCGACCGCGATGATGACCGAGGCGAAGGGAGCCTCGAACGAGAAGGCGAAGCGCGAGCTCGGCTGGCAGCTGCGCTATCCGAGCTGGCGGCAAGGCTTCGCGCGGGGGCTCGGGTGAGCGATGACCGCCGCGGCGTCGGCCGTCAACCGGGCCCGTAAGTCGTCTAGCCACGCTTCCGCGCCGCGAACGCCGCGGCTAGGATCCGGCGTCGGCGCGCGCACGCGCGCGCTTTGGTCGCCATCAAACGCAAGGGTCGCGCATGTCGAAGCTCGTCGTACGCCGTCGTCCGCTGCGCGCCCATCCGCTGCGGCGTGGCTCGCTGCGCCGCAACCTGCTCGCGGCGGGCGCGGCGACCGCCCTGCTCGCGGTCGCGCCGGCCGCCGCGCACGCGCAGCCGAGATGGATCCCGGGACCCGACTTCGCGGTCGACCTCGAGTCGACCGACGTCCAGTTCGCCGCGGCGCCGGACGGCTCCTCCGCGACGGCCTGGCTTGAGCCGGTGGACGACCCCACCGGGCCCGCCGTGCTCGTTTTCCAGCACGCTGCCTCTGACAACACGCTCGGCCCCGTCCAGCAGCAGAGCCTCAACGCCGAGGACAGCGTGGCGCCGTCTCTCGCGGACGGCCGCGGCGGCGGCGCCGTCTTGTGGGTCGCCGACAAGGGTGCTGTCGGCGCCGTCGGCGACGAGCTGGAACTGACGCTTTTCGCTCCCGACGGCACACTGCGCACGACCGTCACGCTCGACAGGTCGTTCTCGGCCAACGCCGGAGTCAAGTCCCCGGCCGTCGCGGTCGACGACGCGGGAAACGCGCTCGCGGTCTGGACCAACGGGGTGTCCGACGGCACGCTCGTCGCACACGCCGAGCGCGTTTCTGCCGCCGGGGCGCAAGGCTCGGTCGTGGCGCTTGGGGCGATCCCGTCGGGCGTGCCCCCGCTCGTCGCGGTCGCTCCTGGCGGGACGGGATGGGCCTCCTGGGTTGGCTCGGACGGGAAGCAGAAGGTCGCTCGGATCCTCCCCGGTGACACTGGTCTGAGCGGCAGCTCCGTCGCGTCCGTCGGCCCGGGCGCCGGGCTCGAGTCGCCCTCCCTCGTTGCCACCGCGGGCGGCGCCGCCGTGACGGGCTTCATCCGACTGGACGGCATCCGCGGGTGGCGGCTGCCGCTCACGGGCGATGTGCTTGGCACCCAGTTCGCGGTGCCGCTCCCGATCGACAGCGGGGCGATCTTCGGCAGCCCGGCGATCGGTGCGGACGGGACGACCACGGTCACATCGGGGTCGACGCTTACGACCGCCTACTACGAGAGCTTCGCGCCGGGGGAATCGAGCGCCGAGCCGCACGTGCTCGCGAGCGCGCCGGGCTCGTCCGCGGTCGCTGTGGGGCCGGTCGTGCCTGAGGCAGACGGCGCGACGCTCGCGTCATGGCTGGTGCTGGACTCCCAAGCCGGCGCGACGATGGAGTCGCGCACGATCGCTGCCGACGGCACGCTCAGCGACCCGCTCGCGATCGACCTCCCGGTCGCCCAGCCGCAGCTGGGAGGGGCCGACCTCGCGCACGTCCTGCCGCTGACGCCGACCGACGACGGCGGAGCGATCATCGCCATTGCCGGCGTGCCGATCGTCCCGATCACCACGCCGACGATCTCGACCGCGGTGCTCGACCCAGCCCCGCCGCACGTGACCGTCTCCTCGCCCGACTCGGTGGTCGTCGCCGAGCCGGCCGACCTCTCCGCGACCGCCACTGACCGCTCCGGCATCAGATCGATGAGCTGGGACTTCGGCGACGGCAGCGGCGCGAGCGGCACGAGCGGCGTGAGCGTCCACCATCGCTACGCGCTCGTCGGCGACTACGACGTCACCCTCACCGCGACCGACGGCGCCGGCAACGTGACGACGGTCAAGCGGTCGATCGACGTGATGCCGACGCCGATTCCTGGTGGCGGCGGTGGCGGCACGCCGGGCGGCGGCGGCTCCACGCCTGGCGGCGGAGACGGCACCGGTTCCAGCAGAGCGATAAGCGGCACGGTGAGAACCGCGGCTGCGCTGAGACTGACAAGCGCCGTTCGCAGCGGCTCAAAGGCGACGGTGAGAGGCACGATCACCGCCCACGCCAGCGGCAGAGTGACGCTCGTCTACCGCCAGAAGGCGGGCCGCAGAACGCTGACCGCAAAGGCGACAGCGAGAATCGTCAAGGGCAGGTTCGTCGCGACGCTGCGCCTGTCGAGAGCGCTCGCGAGACGCTATCCGCTGAAGCCGACGATCACCGCGACCTACACCGGCAACGCGGCCACCAAGCCGGCGTCCACCCACCGCACCGTGACCGCCGCCTCGAAGCCAAGATCCCACAGAGCGCGGAGACCGTCGAGGCGGCGCGCAGGGAAGTAGGCGGCTGGGATCGAGAAGATCGAACACATCGTCATCGTGATGTAGGAGGACCCTCACCGCGGACGAGCGGTTCGTCCCGCCGGCGCTTGCCCGCGCGCCGCGGACCACGCCGCGTAGCGGTCAGCAAGCGGTGCGGCTGTGAGGCCGTGCAGCAGCACCGACAGCCCGATCGTGACGTAGGTCGTCACGAGGATCGTCGCGACGTGGGGGAGGTTGGACTCCTCGACGACGATCACGGCGAAGACGATCGACGCCAGCCCGCGGGGGCCGAACCAGCCGAGGAAGCCGACGGTCGGGGCGCTGGCGTGAGCGGTGCCGACCAGGCTGAGGGCGACCGGGATCATCCGCACGAGCGTCAGGCTGAGGACGGCGTACGCGAGCACCTGCCACGAGACGTGCTCGAGCGCCGGCCCCAGCAGCGTCGCGCCGAAGACGGTGAACGTCACGCCGTTGAGCAGCTGGCCGACCTCCTCGCTCAGCACGGTCAGTGCGGCGGCCTCGCGGCGGACGAGGTGGCCGAACGCCATCCCGGCGACGAACGCGGCGATGAAGCCCGAGCCGCCCAGCGGCGCCGCGATCCCGTACGCGAGGAAGGCGCTGGCGAGCGGGACCGCCTGGCGCCAGGCGGGGGAGACCAGGCCGCGGCGGCTCGCCTGCACGAGCACCAGCGCGGCGAGCCCGCCGACCGCAACCCCCGCCGCGACGCCGTAGCCGATCTCCTCGAAGACGATCCGCAGCGCGTCGCCGCCGCTCTCGACGTGCGACTCGGTCTCGGCGGTCGCGAGCACGATCAGCAGCAGCGGGACGCAGATGCCGTCGTTGAGACCGCTCTCGACGTTGAGCGCACGGCGGATCCGCGCCGGCACCTTCTCGTTCGTGACGACCGCCTGGCCGAGCGCGGCGTCGGTCGGCGCGAGCAGGACCGCGAGCACGAGCGCCTCGGTCACCGTCAGCTGCCCGAACAGCAGGATCGCCGCCAGCGCGCCAGCGACGATCGTCAGCGGCAGCCCGATCGCGAGAAGGCGGACAGGGACCTGCGGGTCTCTGCGCAGCTTGCGCAGGTCGACGCTGGACGCGTCGGCGAACAGCACGAGCGCAAGCGTCGCCTCCGCGAGCGTGCGGGCGGTCTCGCCGCTGCTGGACAGGTGGACCTCGTCGAGCACCAACGGGCCGACGACGACCCCGACGGCGACGAAGACCATCGCGGGCGTGAACGGCGTCCCGACAAGCTTGCTCGAGCCGAGCGCGACGAGCAGCAGCGTCGCCGAGATGATCGCGAGGGCCCATTCCATCTCGTCTCACGTCCTCACGTCGGGTGGGGGCGCTCAGTCGGCGGCGGCCGGAGCGGGCGGAGCGGCCCGAGCCGCCGGAGCGCTTGCGCCGGGCCCGCCGTGCCCCGAGGCGACCCGCATGAGCGCCGTGACGGCAAGCCATGGCGAGTCGGGCAGGCCGGCCGAGGGGGAGGCGCCGGGGTGGTGCGGGGCGATGCGGACGGCGAGCGCGCCCGGGCGCGTCGTGAAGCGGACCGGCGCTTGCAAGACGACGGCCTCGCCGTCGATGCCGGTCGGGACCGGGGCGTCGGAGCGGATCTCGAACTGCGGCTGGGCCCATTGCAGCAGCGGTCCGTCAACGCCGCCGTTGCCTGCACTGCCGCCGCCGAAGACCGCGATGCCGAGCTCGCCGCCGTCCATCCGCGGCCGCGTGCCCGAGCCGACCGGGCGCAGCCGGTAGCAGTTGTTGGAGACGAGGATCACGGCGCCGGTCGCGCGCTCGCGGCCGTCGGGGCCGTTCCAGCGCAGGTCGAGCGGCGCGCCGCCGGGGCCGACCGTGTCGGGCACCGTTCTGGAGATCGTGCGCAGCTTCGCCTCGCGATAGCCCTCGCGCTGGACCGCCTCGGCGTAGACGCCGAGCGAGACGTTGTTGACGAAGACCTGGCCGTTGACCTCGGCGAGGTCGACACGCCGCTCGCGCCCGTTGACAAAGGCGTCGAGCGCGCCGACGACGTCGTCGCGGTCGACGCCGAGGTCGAGCGCGAAGTGGTTGCGGGTCCCGGCGGGAATGCAGGCGTAGGGGAGGCCGTGCTCGGCAGCCGCGGCGGCGATGATCGCCTGCGTGCCGTCGCCGCCGGCCGCGCCGACGGCGTCGGCGCCGCCCGCGACCGCTCGCCGCACGAGCTCGCCGAGGTCGTCGTCGCGCTGCAGCTCGATCGGCTCGATTCCGCGCTTGCGCGCCTCCTCAGCGAGGTTGGCCTTCGTCGCCTTGCCGCCGCCAGACTTCGGGTTCCAGAAGACGACCGGGCGCTGCGGCCGCGGCGCCGTCGGCAGGTCGGCGTGGACCGCAAACGCCGCACGCCCGCACGAGACCGCAAGCGCCAGCGCGACGACCACGCCGAGCTCCGGCAGCACCGGCCGCACGAGCAGCACGAGCGCCACGGCGGCGACGAGCAACGCGACCGCCAGCGCCAGCGCCACCCAGCGCGCGATGCCCTGGCGCACGGCGCCCCACCACGCCAGCGGCGCCCCGAGCGCGACGAACCCGACGACGAACAGCCCGCGCGGGAACGCCGCGACGGCGATCGCCACCGCACCTGCGACCGCCACCGTCAGCAGCAGCAACGAGGCCATCGCGGCGAGGCGCGGGCGGCTCATCACCGGTTGCGCCCGTCCGCCACGGCTGCCGCCAGGCGCCGCCTGACGCGTCTCTCGCTTCGAAACATCGCCTCTGCTCCTCTATATCGAACTCCCATTCAACGTCCTACCCGTCCAGGGCGTCCTCAGCCGATCTGGCTGAACCGCCGCCGTCGACCAACGCGGGCGGCAGCAGGTCGGTGGCGGCGCGGGGGAGGAGGCCGGCGGCGCGCGCCTGCTCGATCGCCTCCGCGCGCGAGCAGGCCCCGAGCTTGCGGTACATGTTCGCGACGTGCGTCTTGACCGTGCTGCGGCTGACGTCGAGCTGCTGTGCGATCGCGGCCAGCGTCAGGTGCGTCGCGAGCAGCGGGAGGACGCGGCGCTCCGCGGCCGTGAGCGCCGCGGGTCTCCGCGCCTGCCCCTCGCCTCTGCGCGCAGCACACACCTCGCCACCTCGATTGGAGCCGGACCTACCGCGCCAACCACGCTACGTGTCGTGCAGCGCGCCAGCCTCATCCGTTATGGTGGAAAACGGTTCAAAGAGGCGCCGGGGAGCGAGGACAAGCAGTGAGCTTGCAACCCGATGGTGGGGCCATCGCCGAGAAGCGCGGCGGCCTTCGTTTTCTGCGCAGCGCGAAGCTGCGCCCGCCGCTCTTCCACCTCGCGGTTGTCGAGCGCTCCCGCCTGCTGGCGCGACTGGCTCAGACCCGCGCGCGCCCGGTCGTCGTGCTGTGCGCCGCCGCCGGCTTCGGCAAGACGCTTGTCGCGCTGGAGCTGACCGCGGCCGACCCGCGGCCGAGCGGCTGGCTGACGCTTGACGAGAGCGACGCCGACCCCGTCGCGCTGCTCGACGACCTCGTGCTCGCGCTCGACCGCCTCGAGCCTGTCGACGCCGAGGTGCGGGCGCTGCTCGACCGCCGCGCCCCGCGCGTCGAGCAGGAGATCCTGCCGCTGCTCGCCGACGACCTCGCGCGGCGCGAGCCGTTCCTGCTCGTGCTCGACGACGTCGAGCTCGTCACCGCGCCCGGCGCGCTCGCGATCCTCTCGTTCCTCGTCGAATCGCTGCCGCCGGGATCCCAGGTCGTGCTCGCGACCCGCACCGAGCCCCACGTCCAGCTCGGCCGGCTGCGCGCCGCCGACGACGTCGTCGAGCTGCGCGCGGGGGACCTCGCGCTCGACGTCGAGGAGACGCGGGCGCTGCTTGCGACCAGCGGAGTCGAGCTCGGCCTCGACGAGGCCGCGGACGTGCGCGACCGCTTCGAGGGCTGGCCCGCCGGGATCGCGCTGGCGATGTTCTCGCGCGCGAGCGACGAGGCTCCGGACCCGTTCGACGCCGTCTCGGTCGGCCCCTCCGCGGAGATCGCCGGCTACCTGCTCGAAGAGGGCTTGGAGCAGCAGCCCGAGCGCGTGCAGCAGTTCCTGCTCGCGTCGTCGTGCATGCGGCGGATGAGCCCGGAGCTGTGCGACTGCGCGCTCGGCATCGACGGCTCGGCGGCGATCCTCAAACGGCTCGAGCGGGAGAGCCTCTTCCTCGTCCCGCTCGACCGCAACGGCCGCTGGTACCGCTATCACAACCTCTTCCGCGAGCTGCTGCAGGCCGAGTCCCGTCGCCGCGATCCCGACGGCCGAACTGACATGCTCCTCCGCGCCGCCGCCTGGCACGAGCGCAACGGCGACCCCGAGGAGGCGTTCGAGTACGCCCATGCCGCCGGCGACCTCGCGAGCGCCGGCCGGATCATCCTGCGCCACGGCGACTCGCTCGTCGCCAGCGGGCGCGTCGCGACGGTCGCGACCTGGCTTGGCCGCTGCTCTGCGCAGGAGCTGGCGTCCGACCCGCAGCTCGCGCTCGCCGCCGCGTGGGGCGCGCTGCTGACCGGCGACGCCGGCGCGGCACAGCAGTTCGGCGCGGTCGCGGCGACGGGAGTCGAGAACGGCGGCGCGAACGGGAGCAGCCCGCCCGAGAACGGCAGCTCGCCCGACGGCGCGACCTCGTTCCGCTCGGCGGTCGCGAACTTCCGCGGCACGCTCGCGCCCGACGGCGTCGGGCAGATGCTCGAAGACGGCCTGGAGGTCTGCGCCGCCGAGGGGCCGGCCGGCACGCGTTGGGCGCTCGACGGCTGGCGGACGGTCGGGACCGCGCACCTGCTCGCCGGGCGCACCGACGAGGCGATCGCTGCCTTCGCCGAGGTGCTGCGGCTGACGCGCGACCAGCCCGAGCTCGACTACATCACGATCAACTGCCTCGGCTACTCGGCGCTCGCCGCGGCCGACGCCGACGACTGGCAGCGGGCGCGCAAGTGGGCCCGCGAGGCGCACGCGACCGCGGTCGAGCGCCACCTCGACCATGTCGTCCAGAGCGTCGCGCCGTACACAGCGCATGCGACGGTGCTGGAGCACGACGGGTTGCTGCCCCAGAGCGAGGCGGCGCTGCACAACGCGCTGCGCCTGCTGCCGATGGTCCATGCGGTGCGCTGGTGGGAGGCCGACATCGCGATCCGCTGCGCGGAGGTCCAGCTCGGCCTCGGCGACCTCGACCGCACGCTCGAGCTGGCCGACCTCGCGCGCTCCGCGATCCGCCACTACCCCGACGCGGGGCTGCTGCCGCAACGGCTGCGCTCGCTCGAACAGCGCTCCCAGGGCGGGGCGCAGCTGGGCCTGACGCCCTCCGAGCTGCGGCTCGTCCCGTTCCTGCCCAGCCACCTCTCCTTGCAGGAGATCAGCGACCGCGTCTACCTCTCGCGCGCGACCGTCAAGACGCACACGCTGTCGGTCTACCGCAAGCTCGACGTGCAGACGCGCTCCGCGGCGGTCGACCGGCTTGAGCAGCTCGGCTTCTTCCGCAGCGCGGCGCGTTGGCAATCAGCCGTTTTGGATGAGGCGCGGAGGCACCCGGCGAGAGTGTGATGACCGATGCCTGCCCGATGACTCACGACGAAGGAGCGCCGATGGACATCTTCGAGGTGGAGCAGAAGGAGCGCCTGAGCCGCGAGGAGGTCGCCGCGCGGCTGCACTCGCTCGCCGACATGCTCGCCCGCCACAACGACGTCGAGTTCGACCGTGGCGGCATGCGCTTCAAGGTCCACGTGCCCGACGAGGTCGAGTTGAAGGTCGAGCTCGAGGTGGAGACCGACGGGAGCGAGCTGGAGATAGAGCTGAACTGGTGAACGATGACCGCGCACAGAATTGGAAAGCCCCAGCAGGGCGAGGGCGATTCGACGTGGAGGTGACGCTTCGATGTGCCGCTGGATGGCGTGGTTCGGGCAGCCTGCCCTGATCGCCGAGCTGCTGTTCGAGACCAAGCACGGAATCGTCGACCAGAGCCTGCACGCCCGCATGGGCGCCGAGCCCACCAACGGCGACGGCTTCGGGCTCGGCTGGTACGGGACTGACGAGACGTCGCCCCCGGCCGTGTATCGCAGCGTCGCGCCGGCCTGGTCGGACGCGAACCTCCGCGAGCTTGCCGCGAACGTCACCTCGCACGCCTTCCTCGCGCACGTGCGCGCGGCGATCGGCTCACCGGTGCAGCAGACCAACTGCCATCCCTTCCGCCACGGCAGATGGCTGTTCGTCCACAACGGCTACGTCGCCGACTTCGCACACGTGCGACGCGACCTGATGCTCACGCTCGACGCCGACCAGTTCGCCGAGGTCCACGGCTCAACCGACACCGAGGTGCTGTTCCAGCTCGCCCTCGCTCACGGCCTCCAGGACGACCCGATCGCGGCGCTGGAGCGCACCGTCGGGCTCGTTGAGCAGACCGCGCGCCGGCGTGGCGTCCGCTGTCACGTGCAAGGGACCTTCGGCGCCTGCGACGGAAAGAGCCTGTGGGCCGTCAGGTACGCCACCGACGGCCCACCGCGCTCGCTCTTCGCCTCAGCCGAGGCCGCGACCGTGCAGCATCTCTACCCCGACGACAGCCGCCTCGCGCGCCTGCTGCCCGGCGACCGCCTGATCGTCTCCGAGCCGTTCTCCGACCTGCCCGGCATCTGGCACGAGATTCCGGCCAACAGCGCAGTTATGCTCGAGCACGGCGGCGAGCTGCAACCGCAGCCGTTCGCTCCGACAACCTGAACCACAGGGGGAACGAGATGAGGATCAAGCTGGCCAGCGTGCTCGTCGACGACCAGGAGAAGGCGCTGCGCTTCTACACCGAGACGCTCGGCTTCAAGGAGAGGGCGAACGTCCCGGTGGGCGACTATCGGTGGATCACCGTGGCCTCGCCAGAGGACCCGGACGGCACCGAGCTCCTGCTCGAGCCCGACGCGCACCCGGCGGCCAAGCCGTTCAAGCGCGCGCTGGTCGCCGACGGCATCCCGTTCACCTCCTTCGCCGTCGACGACGTCCGCGCGGAATACGAACGGCTGCGCGGCCTCGGGGTGCAATTCACCCAAGAGCCCACCGACATGGGGCCGGTGACCACAGCAGTGCTCGACGACACCTGCGGCAACCTGATCCAGATCGCGCAGCAGGCTGGCTAGCGACTCGCCTCGTGCGCGTGTGGGCGTTACTCGTCAGCGACTCGCTTCGTGCGCGTGTGGGCGTTACCTCGTCATGGCTCTCACCGTGATGCTGCCGCGGTTGCAGACCTGGCTGCCGCGCCAGCGGAGGACGAGGTGGTCGGTGGCGTGCGGTGGGGTGACATCGATCTTCGACGGGGTCGCCGCGCACGTGCCGACCGTCGGCTCGCCTTGGGCGGCGAGCACGGAGTAGCGCCACGCCGAGCGGCCGCTCTGGCCCGGTCTCAGCACGATCGTCTTGGGCTTGCTGCCACGGGCTTGGACGACGTGCGTCGGGATTCTTCTGCCGCTTGCGCTCAGCAGCTGCGCGGCCGGAAAGCCGGACAGGCTGCACGCGCGTCTGGACGCGTTCGTCAACGCGAGCGTGATGAAGCGCTGCGCGCTGGTGGCGGAGGGATGCGTGAACGACCCCTTGAGGCTCGGCACGGTGCAGCGTGGCGTCGCGGCGCTGGCGGCGCTCGCGGGCGCGGCGGCGACGACGGCAGCGGCAAGCGACGCGGACGCGAGGGCCGCCGCAGCGATAACCGCCAGCCCAGCGCGGCACCGGCGCGATGGAACGTGAATTCGCATTCGGTCAGGCTGCCCGTTCGCGCGATGAGCGAACGCGTGCGTCGCCTCATCGGGTTGAGCGCGCGACAGCGCGGGCCCGTACCCGGGCCGCGGGCAGCCGTGGCGCGTCGTCGCCCATCTCGCGCGCTAGCGTTGGCGCGATGAAAGCCGTCGTCGTGAAGGACCAAGACGCAGGCCTCGCCGGCATGTCGCTGGCGGAGATCCCGTATCCGCATGCCGCCGAGAACGACGTTGTCGTCCAGGTGCACGCCGCGGGCTACACCCGCGGAGAGCTCGACTGGCCGGCGACGTGGGTCGATCGCTCCGGTCGCGACCGGGCGCCGACCGTGCCTGGGCACGAGCTCTCAGGCGTCGTCGTGGGGCACGGGTACGGCACCACCGGCCTGGGCGTGGGGCAGCGGGTGTTCGGGCTGGCGGACTGGGCGCGCAACGGCACGCTGGCCGAGTTTGTGGCGGTCGAAGCGCGCAACCTCGCGCCGCTTCCCGCTCAGATCGACCATCCCGTCGCCGCCGCCGTCGTGGTCTCCGGGCTGACGGCGTATCAGGCGCTGTTCGACCATGCGCACGTTTCGGCAGGCCAGACGGTCCTTATCCATGGCGCCGCCGGCGGGGTCGGCTCGCTCGCCGTCCAGCTGGCCCGCGAGGCCGGCGCTCGGGTGATCGGCACCGGTCGCGCGCGCGACCGGGAGATCGCTCGCGCGGACGGTGCGCACGCGTTCCTCGACCTTGACGCCGAGCGCTTGGAGGACGTCGGGCAGGTCGACGTCGTGCTCGATGTGATCGGCGGCGACGTGCTCGAGCGCTCGGCCGGCCTCGTGCGCGCTGGCGGGACGCTCGTGAGCGTCGCCGAGCCGCCGACCGTCCGGCCGCCGGATGGGCGGGCGGTCTTCTTTGTCGTCGAGCCCGACCGCTCGCAGCTCGCCGAGCTGGCCCGCCGGATCTGTGACAGATCCCTGATCCCGCACCTCGGGGCGATGCTGACGCTCGCAGAAGCGGCCAACGGGTTCGGCGCGAGCATCCCGCGCGTGCCCGGCAAGACGGTCGTCCTGGTCGCCGACGAGACGAGATAGCGCCTGCCGGCCGACGGCCGTACCCGGGATCTTCGCCGCGGAGCCCGACAGACCGCAGCCGCGTGGCCGCGTTCGCCGAGGTCGTCAAGCAGCTGCGCTGACGCTCTGAGCGGCCGGTGGGCTCGTGGCTAGAGTGGTCGCCATGCCCACCGACGAGCAGATTCAGGACCAGATCGAGCGCTTGGAGGACGAGCGCCTCAGACTGCGCGAGCGCGAAGGCAGCGCGGACCAGACGCTCGACGCCGACCGTCGCCGGATCGCAGAGATCAGCATCGAGCTGGAGCGCCTCTGGGAGTTCCACCGCCAGCGCGTCGCCCTGCGCGACGCCGGCCGTGACCCCGAAGAGGCGACCGGGCGCGCCGCGGACATAGTCGAGAAGTACTGGCCGTAGCGCGGGCCGCTGTCGCGCGACAGCGGAGCCTGACCCGCATGTCCGTGCACAGACACGCGCGCCGCCTGAGCGCTGGCGCGTTGGCACGCAGGCCGTACGATCGCTGATCAGATCGACGAGCTCCTCGTTGCGCGGCGCATGGATGGCGCCGTCGGCGTCGGGAGCGAAGGGCCGGGACAAGATGGAGCAGCCGTCAAGGCGTCGGCGCATTGCGCGCGGCGCTGCGTTCGCGCTCGTCGCAGGCGCGCTAGCGTCCGCGTGCGGCGCTGCCGAAGCCGCAGCGGACACGATGGACACCACAACGACGTTCGACCAGGCCTATACGCCGTCGGCGCCGCCACTGCCGCTGGAACGAATCGTCACGATCCCGGCCGGGGTCCATGCGGTTCATGTGATCGCGGTCGGTGGGTGGGGCGGGTCGGTCAGCGGGTTTTCCGGCGGTCGTCCTGACCGGGTCGAGGACGACGTCGACGTGACCCCGGAGACGTCGCTTTTCGCCGTCGTCGGCGGGAACGGGGGCGCGGGCGGGGCGGAGGGCAGCGCCGGTGCCAACGGCGGCGGCCGAGGCCCGGGCGAGCCGCAGTTCGGACAGAACGGCGGCGGGGGCGGAGGCGGCGCCTCCGACGTTCGGACCAGAGACGCCTCCTTTGAGGACAGCCTCGCAACGCGTCTGCTCGTCGCCGGCGGGGGAGGCGGCGCCGGGAAGAGCGGCAACGGCGGGACCTTTGGCGCCAACGGCGGCGACGCCGCGGTCGTCGGCGGGGATGCTCTTGACTCAGGCGGTGAGGGCGGAGCGCCGGGGACCGCGACCATGGGCGGTGCCGGCGGCGCCGCTGCATCGGGCGGCGCCGAAGGCGGAAATGGCAGCGCGGGTCATGGCGGCGACGGCGGGCCGCCGCCCGGCAACGCGCCGCCCGGTGGCGGCGGCGGCGGGGGCGGTGGCCTCTTCGGCGGTGGCGGCGGGGGCGCTGGCGCCTTCACCTCCACGACCACCGGCGGTGGTGGCGGTGGCGGGGGATCCTCGCTCGTCCCTTCTGCCGACGGGACCGTCACGCTCGTCTCGCAAGCCAGCGGCACGCCGTCGATCGAGCTGAGCTACACGATCCCCGGCACCGGACTCAGCGGCCCGAGCGGCCCGATCGCGACGGCGCAGGCGTCGTTCACGCTCAGCGCGACCGAGGGCGGAGCGACGCTCGAGTGCCGGCTCGACTCCGACGACGACAGCGTGTGGAGACCGTGCGACGCGGACTACGAGACGCCGCGGCTCGACGAGGGGCCCCACACGCTTGAGGCCCGCGCGGTCAACGCGATGGGGAACATCGATCCGACCCCGGCGTCGAGCACGTTCCGGGTCGATACGACGGCGCCGACGACCACGATCCTCAGCGGGCCTGACGGGAGCACCTTCGATCCGCAGCCGACGTTCGGCTTCTCCGCCGACGAGCCCGGCGCGGCGTTCGCGTGCCGGATCGACGACGCCCCGTTCGCGCGCTGTTCGGGCAACGGGCAGGACCGTCCGGCCGCACCGCTCGCGGCCGGCCCGCACACGTTCGCGGTCCGTGCGACCGATGCGGCGGGCAACGTCGGCGCGGAGGCGACGCGCGCGTTCACCGTGCAGGCGGCCGCGCCGCCCGGCGATGAGGGTGGGGAGACGCCGCCCTCGGGCGGGCAGCTGCCGCCGAGTGGCCAGACGCCCGGCGGGGAGACGCCGCCCGGCGTGGGGACGCCGCCCGGGCACGACGCCCGGCCGTCGAACGCACGGCCCGTGCTCTCGAGCGTGCGCCTCCTCCCGGCCGGCGCGTCGCGAAGAGCATGGCCAGCGGCCAGACGGCTCCAGGTGCGGTTCACGGTGAGCGAGCGCGCGGACGTCTCCGTGACTGTCACTCGAACGGCGCTGGGCCAGCGCGCCGGAAAGGCGTGCAAGCCGACCACGAAGCACGTGATGCGATCGCTGCGCTGCATAATCGACCGAGTTGTCAAACGTCAGACGAGACGGCTAGCCGCCGGGCCGCGAAGCGTCGCCGTCAAGCTCGGCGCTCACCCAGCGGCAGGGACGTATGAGGTCGTCGTGCGCGCGACCGACCCCGATCGCAACGCGTCGAGACCCGTGACGCGCAGGCTGCTGATACGGCGGTAGCGCGACGGAGCCCTCACGCGCCGGACGCGGCGCGCGCGGCGCAGCCGGCGCAGAGCCGCCGCAGAGCCCTCACGCGCCGGACGCGGCGCAGCCGGCGCAGAGGCCAGTGATCGGGAAGTGGTCGAAGCGCGCGCGGAAGCCGAACCGCGCTTGCACCTCCGCGCGGACAGGGTCGAGCTCGGCCGGGTCGAGGCTGGTGACCCGGCCGCAGCGCTCGCAGGCGAGGAACTCGCGCTGGCCCGAGCCGACGAGCAGGTAGAGGCCGGGGCTGTGGCCGAGGTGGACGTGCTTGACGATCCCGTGCGCTTCCAGGCGCTCGAGGTTGCGGTAGACGGAGGAGAGCTCGAGCGCCTGGCCGCCGCCGTGGGAGCCGTCGGCGATCGATTGTGCGGAAACCGGCCCGTCGGCCGCGAAGAGCGACTCGAGCACGACGCGGCAGGCCGTCGAGACGCGGTGCCCGCCGGTCCGCAGCACCGCCAAGACGTCGTCGATGCCCTCGAACGGGATGGGCGGGCGGTGGGGTGAGTCGGTCATCTCCGGCTGCGCTCCCAGTGTTTCGCTACGTGCGCTCGGACGACGGCGTGGGCGGTGGTTGCGACGGCGACGCTCCGACGGACCACTTCTCCTCAATCCTGCCGACGTGCCAGACCGTCAGCGCGGCAACCCACGTCAGCACGAACAGCGCGACGATCGCGTAGCCGACGTAATTGAGATCGAGGCCCGCGACGAACTGCCATGGCTGGCCGGTGAGGCTGAGCTTGTCGGTGAGCACGGCCATCAGCTCGATTGTCCCGATCACCAGCGCCACGACGACCGACAGCCACGTGATCGTCATGTTGTAGTAGATCTTGCGGACCGGCTTGGCGAACGCCCAGCCGTAGGCGAAGTTCATGAACGCGCCGTCGATCGCGTCCAGCAGCGACATGCCGGCGGCGAACAGGATCGGCAGGCAGAGGATCGCGTAGACGGGCAGCCCGCCGGCCGCCGCGGCGCCCGCTGTGGCGAGCAGCGCGATCTCGGTCGCGGTGTCGAAGCCGAGGCCGAACAGCAGGCCGACGGGGTACATCTGCCACGGCTTCGTGACCGCGTTCGTCGCGCGCTTGTAGACGCGGGTCAAGAGGCCTCGGTTGTCGAGCTGGGCTTCGAGCGCGGCCTCGTCGTAGGCGCCGTGGCGCATCTGCCGGAAGACCCTGACGATCCCCAGCAGGATCACGAGGTTGAGGATCCCCAAGACCCACAGGAAGGTCCCGGAGACGGTCGGCCCGATGAGGCCGGTCGCGCTGTGCAGCCATGAGCTGTCGCTGCTGACGGCGCCGCTCAGCCCCTTGATGCCGACCGTGAACACCAGCGCCAGCAGGAAGACGATCGTCGAGTGGCCGAGCGAGAAGAAGAAGCCG